>NZ_JBMNWZ010000002.1:0-941551 GCF_049312895.1 Leclercia barmai
CGGCAACAAACGCATGAGTAATACAGGAGCCAGGCTTCGTCGGAATGGCATCATTATCCCTGCCGCTGATTCTCGCCATCAACAACTGCATCTGGCTGACATCACTCGTGACATAGTTTCTGGCTGGACGCCCCCTTCGTTGCTCATTATAAATAGAACTCGAATCATTAATGGTCTGCTTCTGAAATTTAATAACCACGCCATTAGTATATAAATACCCTTCCAGGATACGCATTGCGTCCGCAACACTTTCGTTTTCATTCCTTTCAAAAATCACACCATCCATACCCGCGGGTAACGGCCAGACTTTTTTCAAAAAGGGCATATCCTGTGCGTCAATAGTTTCGCTTTCTCGTAAAGCCTTTTCACGTAATGCGATTAACTGCACAAAACCAGGATGATACATCTTCTTTGTTGCAAGATAGGTTTTATAGGTATCCTCAGGCCGGGAAATCACCGCTGCCCAGATATTATTATCCAGCGGCGCAGAGTCATTATAAGCCGTAAAGGATGATGGCAGGTCGAGCATATAGCGACCAACACAGTAAGGTTTCATTTCGGCGTTTATTTTGTTCATGGCTACCTGCTGTGATGATGTCAGTGTTTGTGGCGATGGGTCATAAGGGCGAAAATATTCATACAATTCATATCCCGCTACGATGAAGGCGACCAGTATAATTGCTTTTTGTTTTATATTATTCATGGTAAGCAAGCCCTGTATTTTTCACCCGCTGTGCAATTTTTATAATTGAGCGAAGAGTAAACCAGCGCGCATCCATGGTGTTGTCAGATTTGTACGCCCCCTCGTGGTCTACGCCTACACCGAGTTGGGCTTTTAACTTTGGAGAAGTGATCAGTGCCGCTCTCACCGGCACAGTGCCGTCGCCGTCTTCCGCAGGAGGTGATAATTCATATTTGCGGGTAACATACCGCTGGTCGGGTGTTTCCAGCGTAGCATAGCGGACGGTCTGGTTAAATTTGTCCGCCGGGTAGAAGATTTCCCCCTGTTCGCTGACCTGCGAGCGGTAGGCTTCCGGGGTATGTATTCCACTTATGTCCTTCCAGTGCAGTTCTGCATAAGAGGGGTATTTCTTCCCGTCATTTCCAAAAAAGGCATAAGTATGTTCATGATAATGCCCATTAAGATCCTCTACAAACATCTGAACATCTGTAAAAAGAATGTTTTTGAAAGATAACCAATCCTTATCTAGTTGTCGTTTATCCATATTTTTATTATCCGGGTTAATAAAGCGTTCTTCGCATAACCCCCACCACGCAGACCTTTGTGTGTAGATTTCGGTGTAGGGATCTGTCTTAGGCAAAGGCTGCTTAAGGCCCTCAATATGAAACCATCCCATACCGTATGCCTTGCCAGGCAAGAGCTGTAAAGGACCCGGTGATTGTGCCAGTACAGGGGTCATTTCCCCCCCGCTACTGCCAATCACTAAACCAACTGCCCCTGCCTCTCCCGCTTTCATACGCTTATAGGCCATCGGCGCACCGCGGTCCGGCATCACTCCATGCACGATACCCAGAATATTTTTCTGTCCATAATCACCTTCCAACAGTTCCGAATAGTAGCGGGCAACCAGTCCTCCCATTGAGTGGGTCACCAGGATCACCTTTTCGCATTTGCGTCCGCTTGCTTTGTAATCGCCAATAATCTTTTCAATACGTTTGGCCAGCATTTTCGCTGAATCCACATTCGACTGAAGCCAGTTATAGCCCACAGCATGGACAGGAAACAGGTACTGATAGCTCAATGCCACTTCCTCAGAGGTCAGGTTAGTCTCACCGATCTCTGCCCCCAATGCTTTATCCAGTAACCTCTCACGCAAGGTCAGGCTACCATTACTGCTGGTCTTATTTTTTAACATTGCCTGGTTATCGTTTAGCGCCTCCTGGAGCCAGGGGAGGAAAGTGCCATAGCTCATCGCCCCCACTTCCCCCCAGCCTCTTTCCCGGCGAGATTTAAATAACAGGCGCTCTTCCGGGCTTTCAGTCTCGATTTTCCCGCTGGGATCAACCACGGTTTTGGTGGGATCCAGTAATTTTTTTCTTTTCGCTGGTCCCCTTCCAATCCAAGGTAACATGCTTGCAGTACCGTTGACGGTCCATACCGGTTTACCATCATCGGGGTTCATCAAATTACTCCCCATTACCCCCGGTAAAAACACAATGGGGATGACTCTGTCCGGCAATTTATAAAGTTTGGCCCATTGCTCCTTGTCTTTGGGCGTGGCAATGACCTTATAGAGGGGATGACCAAACTTGTCGTACCCCAGCAGGACGCTATTGCTTTCACTGGCTTCAATCATCTGTTAGTCCTCATCCTTAAGGTTTATCTGCATTGATGCCAGGTCCACCATGTTTTGCTTTTCCCCTCGTCCGGATGCAGAGGTCATTAACTCCTGCACGGTGCCATCGCTGTGCGTCAGGCTGATTTTTTGACCCGCAACAGGTTTATCAGAATAGGGCCACCGTACTTCAGGCCCCATTTCAAATTCGCTGCTCTCCCAGCCCTGCGCCGCCTGGCTCAGATTCTGCCCGCCGAACTTCTGCCACACCGCCGCCCGCTGGATGATTTTGTCCGGCGCCGCACACTCCACGACGCCATCAGCAATACGGATATAACCGCCTCCGCTGGTGAGTATAATTTCCTGCTTCGCGCGGATGACAAGCCTGCCTTCGCTGCTGCTGATGCGGATATCTTTCAGCGCATCCAGCGTCATCTCATCCCCCTGTGCCTGTATCTCCACCTTTCCTTTACTGGCAAAAATTTTGATACCCAGCTTCCGGGCAAACAAACTCACTCTTTCCCCGGCCGCCACGGTAAATCTTTTCAGTGCGCTGAAGTCAGTATGTTTACCGCTGGTGCTGATAACATTTTCACCCGCCGACAGCTGCACACTCTCCGGTGTACTCTGTGCAATGCCCGCCGGGGCAGAAAGCAATAACGCAGACTGTTTCAGCCCGGTAAGCGTCTGCTCCAGCAGCGCCTTCTGGGCCCGGATATCAGCCAGTTCAGCTCTGGCTGTTTCAGCTGCACTGCTCAGGGCTTCGGCCTGCTTCAGGGCCATTTGCAGCTGGCTCAGCGCAACCCCCATCTCCAGCACCTCGCCCTGCGCCTTCGCCTGGCCATCAGCGCTGATAAATATCCCTTTCTGCGCCCTTATCGCCCCCCAGCTGTCGGTCCGGAGTTCAAACCCCTCCCCGCGCTGTTGTTTTTCGCTGTCAACCAGGTGCCCCAGGTTCAGCTGGCTCTTGCCGCCGCACTCCGTGCTGACCTTGATGTGCTCCTTTCCGCGCTCATCGTCGAGGCGGATTTTGTTGTTCGCCGGAGTGCGCAGGACGTTACGCTTGTAGTTGCGGATAGTGACATGGTCGCCGTGGGCCGAGTCGTGCAGCACCCCGGCAATGTATGGCCGGTCCGGGTTGCCGTCCTCAAAGCCAATCGCCACTTCGGTGCCCGCCAGCAGCGGCAGATGCAGACCGTAAGTATCTCCCGCATACGGGCGGGACTGGCGCACCCACAGGCTCTCGAACCCGTTTTCCCAGTTGTCCCGGTCGAACAGCATGCTGACGCGGTAGCGGCCGTCTTTATCAATATGCCCGTAGGTGTCGTTCTCGGTGGTGCTCGTAACACGTGCCGGCAATGTGCCGGCCATCACCGGACGGCGGCCTGGCGCCGGGCGGAAATCAAAATCCGTGCTGTCCGGAATGCCGTCGAAGTTGACGCCAAAATCCTCATCCCGCCGGGCATGGCTGTGCATTGCCGTGATGACCACGCCCTGCGCAAATACCTCTGCCACTTCATGACCGCCGGTGACCTTCAGTACCTGACCCGGAGAGAGGGTCGGGCAGCTGGTGATGCCATGCGTCTGCGTCTGGCCATTCAGGTAGCGCTCATGCCGGATGCGGGCGTAGAACGCCCCGGACTCCGGGGCCGGATGGCGGTCATACGTATTACCCGCCGTCAGGTAGTTATCCGCCCAGTGATACGCATCCCCGTACGTGGTCGCATCCCCGCGGGTCGCGTCGACCTGCGTGTTCATGTCTTCCGTGGCCTGGCGGTAGTTGTAGTCCCGGGTGCTGACCTGCTTCTGCACCACCCGGTGACGGCTCTCCATCCCCCACACCGAGTCCACACCCTGCGCGTGCTGCCCTGACGGCGGCACCGACGGCAGCGTCAGGCCTTCCCCGTAACCCTGCCGGTCATCACAGAACTCCACCACGTCGATGTTCAGGCGAGTGTCGGTGGTGAAGCGGAACCAGATACCGACCTCGCCCAGCAGGCGGGTGATAAAGTGCAGGTCGTCCTCGCCGTACTGCATCACCTGCTCCCGGCGCGGGTATTCTTTTGAGAGCGAGAACAGGAAATCCTGGCCGCGCATGCCGTGGCGCTCGCGGAGGATTTTTTCCACAATCTGCGGGACCGACATGTCCTGGTAGATGGCGTTCTGGTGCGACCGGTCAAGCAGGGCCAGGCGCGGCTGCAGGATCAGCGCGTAACGGGTTTCATCCTCTGAGGTGCCGAGGCGTGCAAACCCCGTGACCATGCCCTGAATCACCCGCACCGGCTGCTGGATTCTGATGCCGTAACCCTGGTCCACCGGGGCCTGCAGCGTCAGGGAGGCGGCCTTCATCAGCATCATCTCCTGGCTGATGGCATGGTCAGCGCTGGTGAATTCTATCCGGTAGCGGAACGGTTTGCTCAGGGCCTCACTGCCCTCAAAGGCCAGCACGTCGGGCGCTGACTCGCAGTCTTTCACTGCCAGCAGGTGGTGGCTGTGGCTGAATCTGATGGGGGGATGGTTGCTCATGCGGGCACTCCTTGCGCCATGTCAAACTCAAGTCCGATCCCCTCTTCTTCGCTCCAGCTAAGACGTAACGATTGAGGTTTCTGTCTGGCGGCCATATGGGTCAGCAACTGCTGACTCAGCACCGGCAGAATTTGTTGATTGAGCAAGCTGTCAATATTACGCGCCCCGGTATCCGGCAGCAGGCAGGCGGCGGTCAGCGCATCATACAGGCCCTCGTCGATATAAGTGACCAGACCGTAGTGGCGGTTGAGACGCTGGTTCACCTGGCCGAGTTTCATCTCCACAATCGTGCGCATGGCAGGCTGTGAGAGCGGGCGATAAATCACCGTCTGGAAGCGTGCCAGAAGCGCAGGCTGGAAATGATCTCGCAGCAGCGGACGCAGCAGTTCCTGCAGGTCCGATTCTGTCGCCTCCGGCTGCTCATCCAGCATCTGCATGATGTAGTCACTGCCGAGATTCGAGGTCATCAGGATCACGGTATTGCGGAAGTCAATCTCACGCCCTTCGCCGTCGCGCATAAAGCCGCGGTCAAACACCTGGTAGAACAGGTTCATCACGTCCCGGTGCGCCTTTTCCACTTCATCCAGCAACACCACACTGTACGGGCGTTTGCGTACCGCTTCGGTAAGGATGCCGCCCTGGCCGTAGCCGACGTACCCCGGCGGAGAGCCTTTGAGCTGAGAGACAGTATGCGGCTCCTGGTATTCCGAGAGGTTGATAGTGATAAGCGCTTTTTCACCGCCAAAGAGTTCATCCGCCAGCGCCAGCGCGGTTTCGGTTTTGCCGGTCCCGCTGGGGCCGGTCAGAAGGAATACCCCCTGCGGCCCATTTTCTGGCGCAAGTCCGGTTTTTGAGGCGCGCAGACGTTGAGCGATGGCGTTCAGGGCTACGTCCTGTCCGACTACCCTTTTCCCAAGGTTATCCTCCAGGCTCAGCAGTTCCGTCTGCTCATCCTTCATCAATGAGGAGAGCGGCACGCCGGTCCAGTCGGCAATTACGGTGGCGACGGTGCGCGCGTCCACGTCCAGGCCCAGTAACGGGTTACTGTGCTGAACAGTACTTAACTGGTTCTGCAGGTCAGCGATCTCTGCCTGGCGGGAGATGTCAGCGCGGCAGGTAAGAAGTTCTTCTGTCAGCTTCAATTCCTGGCCATACTGCGTTTCCAGGGCGTCAAGCTCCAGAATAATGCGTATTTCTTCCTGTTCGATGGTTGCCAGACGTTCGCCATGAGTGGTTTTACCCATTGCAAGATCTTCCAGCAGCGCCTGCTTCTCCATATCCAGCGCCGTAAGCTGAGCTTTCATACGGGTCAGCTGTTCTGGCACGGTATCCAGGCTCATGCGGATCCGCGCCGAGGCGGTGTCCAGCAAATCTACCGCCTTATCCGGCAACTGACGTCCTGTGAGATAGCGTCTCGAAAGCATGACTGCGGCTTTTACGGCCTCGTCGGTGATATGCACGCCGTGATGCTGAGCGTAGCGGGATTTCAGGCCGCGCAGCATCAGACAGGCGGTATCGTCATCCGGTTCGTCCACTTTCACCATCTGGAAGCGGCGCTCCAGTGCGGCATCGCGCTCAAAATACTGCTTATACTCACTCCAGGTGGTGGCAGCGATGGTTCTGAGTTCGCCGCGGGCAAGAGCCGGTTTCAGCAGGTTAGCGGCGTCAGCCCCGCCAGCCTGGTTGCCCGCGCCGATAATGGTGTGGGCTTCGTCGATAAAAAGCAGCACCGGGGACGGGGACTGCTGAACTGCTTCAATAATATTTTTCAGCCGCTGTTCGAACTCCCCTTTAACGCCGGCACCTGCCTGCAAAAGCCCCAGATCGAGGGTTCGAATGCTGACGAGTTTCAGGCTGTCCGGGACGTTGCCTTTAGCGATACGCAGCGCCAGCCCTTCCACCAGTGCCGTTTTACCCACACCGGGTTCGCCGACCAGAATGGGGTTGTTTTTGCGGCGACGGGACAAGATATCGACCATCTGGCGGATTTCATTGTCGCGGCCAAAAACCGGATCGATTTTGCCCTCACGCGCACGGAAGGTGACGTCGAGGGTGAACTTATCCAGCGCGTTCTGCAGTGCCGGGTTCAGTTCGCCCTCTTTTATATCTGCACCTACCGCACGGCCTACAAACTCTACCTCGCCGCCCTTCGCTAGCGCCGCTTCATTTTGCACTTCCGGACGCTCATCCGATTGCGCATCCAGCAACGGGCGCAGACTTTCAAGCTGGCTTTGCGCCAGCGTCAGCAGCGGCCAAAGACCATCACAGCGTACCTGTTTCGGTTTTTCCACCAGGGCCATCAACAAATGAATACTACGCATATGTTCCTCACCCGCCAACGACGCGTGCAGCCAGGCATCCTGCATCAGCACCTGAATGCTCTCAGATAGCTGCGGACGGCTGCGTACCGAGCGGGGTAACGCGTCCATAAAAGCCAGTAAATCCTGCCAAATCGCGTCCATATCCCACTCATAACGGCGAGCCAGGACCGTAAGATCGCCCTCGCCTTGTTCCAGCAGTTTCAACAGCCAGTGTTCAGGCAGGATTTCAGCATGGGCACGGGTCTGGCACAGGGAGGCTGCGCTTTCCATCGCGCGGGCGCAGTAGGGATTAAGACGGCGTAACAGGATGGCTGGATTTTCCATGAGAGTCTCTCTTTATCAGTTCCGGACACGCTACCGCCCATCGCTTTTCCTGATAGAAGGAAACCAAAGCGCATAAGGTCAGGCAGGCACATTGTGTTTTTCTTTGCTGAAGACCCGCTTATCAGGTCTTCAGCAAAGAAACTGCGGACAGAAGAATCTGTCCGCATCGGGATTAGGCGGTAGCGCGTTCGTTCCAGGAATCGGAGTGAATGATGTTGCCGTCTTTGTAAGTCCAGGTGATTTTTTCGTAGCGCAGCTCAATCTGTTCCAGATGGTTGTGCTTCTCTTTGGAAGGGTCTTTGATGTCATGCATCAGCGGGTTAACCTTCACCACTTTCACGTTTTCAAGTTTGGTGTTGAAGTACTCCACTTCCTGACCTGCATCGCTGATTCTGTACCACTTGAATTCCGCAGACTTGAGGGTCTGACCGGTGGTTACAGCCTTGTACAGGTACGGACTGGAGGAGTCGATTTCCTTGGTGAACAGGAACGGGGTGTGGATGCGGGTACCAGTCAGTTTGCCGGTGTTGTTATCGGTCGGGATATAGAGGTTATGTTCCTGAGCGACAACCTCGATGCTGCCTTCGCGATCCTGAACGTCCACAGAACCTTTAATGTCCGCGCCGCCGTCGTCCTTCAGCCAAAGATAAACAGGAATTGCCATGTTAATTACTCCATTTGATTTATTGAAACGCCATCGTCCTCCAATGGCGCGGGTGTGTTGTCTGGGAACTGGCAGGCGTTCGCCTGGGGTACCAGACTGATTTCGACACGGCGGTTTAGCGCACGGCCTTCTGTCGTGTCGTTGTTGGCGACAGGTCGGCTTTCACCGTAGCCCTGCACCGCAAAACAGCTCTCCGGTACGTCGCCAGTATCCCGCATCCAGTCGCGAACAGACTCCGCACGTTTCAGGGAAAGCATCTGATTGGATTTGTTATTCCCGGTGCTGTCTGTGTGGCCCGCCACCACAATCAGCCAGCCTGGCTTCGCCTTAATCCCGACCAGTGAGTTCACCAGCAGCTTCGTCGAGCCGGGTTTCAGGGCCCATTTGCCGGTGTCAAACAGCGACATGCTGTCGAGCCTCACAATTTTCGGTACCGGTTTAGGGATCGGCTGCTGTTTGGGCGGTGGAGGTGGTGGCACATACGAGCGGATCGCTTCCAGCACCGGTATGCGCATACGTCCCCCCTGATAAAGACCCAGGCCCAGCCGGGCCGGTACGCCATTACGCGCCTGGTCATCCAGCAGCGCCGCATCCTCGCGAAGGACCGCAACGGCGTTGGCTTTCGGACCGTAATCATTCATGGAGATGCTGTTGTAGCGGGAGATATCGAAGCTCACGCGATGCAGCAGCTGGCGATTGTTCCAGCCACTGCTGAGCAGCGCAGCAATGGCTGCCAGGGTGAAAAGACCAAGGACACAGCGCCAGGTACGGACCCGAGGTGTGAGTCCGCCCCCTTCCGGCAGCAGCGGCAGGATAAAATCCGGGAATGGGGAAATAACCGTACTGTCCGTCCCCACCGGCTGCCAGCCAGCCACCTGCTGCATCGCGGTGTGACGGGAAAGCCACACCGTCCAGGCCGATGTGGCCAGGCTTCCGGCAAGGATCGGCCCCATTCCCCACAATACCGCGGCAGGGACGATGGCCGGCACATCGGGGTTCTCATCCATAAAGACGGTCTGGACATGTTGATAGAACCAATTCATCAGGCTGTTCATCAGCACCTGCTGCTGCATCGCTGACGTTCCGCCGGTAGTGACCCACGTGGCGATGGAGCCTGGGGCTGCATACTCACGCCAGACCCTCATCCCCTCACCCGAAATAGCCGCCTGCCAGAGCATGTCATTCGTCATCGCGCTGCCAATCTGACCATTCAGAATGAGCGGCACAGAATGTCCGGTTTCTTTACGCAACTGGTTGATTTTCCAACGCAGTGCAAGTAATCGACTGGTGAGCCACTCGCTTTCAGCATGTTTCTGTGGGCAGACACTGACCATCACCGACAGCTGACGTCCCCAGTCAGGACGTAACCACAGTATCTGACGGGCGGCGTGCGCCAGATCCTGATTCTCCTCCACGCGGATCCAGCATCCCTGTGTGACAGTGAGTACCGGTGACGAATGTGGCCAGGCCAGCGCCAGATCACCACATACCAGCACAACAGGCTGGCGATAAGTCGCTTCCGGGAGGTCATCCAAATGGCACAAAGTGATACTGTGTTCCAGACGACGGTCGGCAACGTACCAGAACGCCATGATAAGCCCCAGGATCGCCAGCAGAATGAGTACAGAAACCAGCCTGGAAACCGGCAGAAAACTCAGGCAGACCACAGCACTCAGCAGGGCGGCCCACAACGCAAGCGCGCGCTGTTGTGCAGGACTCATTTCACTGCCCCCGGCAACAGGGTCAGCAGCATCTGATCCAGCCAGCGATCCAGCCCCCACCAGAGTGCAGCGACTACCATTACACTCAGACCAATACGTACGGGCCATGACGCCAGCCAACCGCCCATTATCCCCCGCCCGGTATGGCTTTCTGCCAGTACGGGGTGGGTTTGTGGGTAGCTGAGCGGCGTAACGTGTTCACTGAGTGCGTTGACGAGTTTCTGGCGATCCGGGTCATTCAGTGAACGGTAACTGCCGAGGAATCCGAGCATCATGACCCGCTGGAAACAGGTCACGACAGCGTGGTCAGGAGCCGGTTCGCGCAGCAAATCGCGCATTCGATCGCACAGCGTGTCGCCGGCGTCCATGGTGCCAAGGAAATGCCCCTGCAGGGGAATGTCATACCACTGCACACAGGCATCATCCTCCACACCACGACCTTTCACTGCCTCATCGAGCAGGGCACACTGTGCGGTGAGAATATGCTGACAACTGGTCTCATCGAGACCGCTAGCTTTGAGTTCACATTGCACACGCCCGACATCAGCAATGCAGCGCTCCCACAATGTACGACCTTCTCCATCATGGAATGTCGGATCGTGACGCAGGCTGATCACCTGCAGCCAGGTGTCCTGCAGCAGGGCATCAATATCAATGGGCGCATCAGCGCCGCGTTTATGCTCACTCATGTTCTTAGTACCGCAAAGAGTTCAAGTTCAGGTTCGCCGAGCATTCCCGGAACGTAAAACATACAGATGCCGCCCTGGAGCATTTCGGTGGCCAGAGGATGAGAGACATCAAGGCTGAAATATTGGTTTTCCAGACGCAACGGGATAGCTGCCGGTACATGACGCAGTGGCGTGAGAGGTACGCCCACCCGCGATGAATTGACGATACTTCTGACATGATCGGGGCTGCCAACTTTGCACTGACGCGGTAACTGCTCCTGCAGTTGTGCTACTGACATCTGTGAACGCACGGAGAGATAGTAATCAGCCCCCTCGCGCAGACGCGGGTCATGCAAACGAGCCTGCCAGAAGTGAAGCCGGGCATCATGCTCAAGCTCAATCGCTACTACCCGTGACGGCAAGCTGGCTTCCAGCAGATCGCTCAGTAAATCAAACAGCGGTGGAAATACGTTATTCAGTTGCTCATGCTGCCAGACCGGAATCGCATTCACCTGATGCTCCAGCGAGAAGGTCAGCAGGCTGCCCGCCAGACGTGCCAGTTCCGGATACAGACGCTCAGGCGGAATTTGCGGGTGACGCTGAAATTGTCCCAGCACGGGCTCCGCACTGTTCAGGGCGTTGAGCAGCCAGAACAAAGACACGTCGGCCACTGCAAAATCCGCCATACGCTCGTTACTTTCCCGGCGCATTGCCATCAAGCGACTCAGACGGACACGCAGTTGCGTCATCAATTGCTCCAGTTGAGTCACCATCCAGCGGCTGCCCTGCAGGGCCAGCAGTGGCGGAAGATACGTCTCATCGGATACCCAGCACCCCTGCGAATCCTGTAGCAGGCGGGCAACCGGACAGGTCAAGTAATCGCTGTTGTTCTGATGGGCGAAACGCAACGTTAGTTCTGGCCGCATTACCGCAATCTGACGGGTATCGTCCCCAAAAGCGTTACGGACATCCCGCCAGCGCTGGCGATAGCGAACAGGCCGCTCAGCCACCTCATCGGGTTTTAGGCAATTGCCGCCATTAGCCCTCATTAGCGGAAGCGCCAGTACCACCACTACGCCCTGTAATTCACTTTCAAGCGCCAGCACCGGTGGGAGGTCATCAGCATTATCCGTGTCAATCAGTGTCCCGTCGGGGAAGCGGATGTGCAGATGACGGGCCTGCAGTCGGCCCAGTTTCAGTGCATCCTTTTCGAAGGCTGCATTAATTACTCCCCACGGACAGGAAAGACCCAGCCGGGCGATGCATTCCGCGGACCAGGCCGCATACGCAGCCTGTTGCTGGAAATGCTGGGGAGAGACCATCTGGCCCCTGCCCCATAACGGTTGTTCCGTTTTCATTGGCTTCCTGCCTTAGCTTATGATTTAGCCTTCGGCATCTGGCTAACCAGAGACAGGTTCACGTCCATCCCTTCAACCTGGAAGTGCGGCACCGCATACAGCTTCACGCGGAAGAAACCTGGGTTATCTTCGATATCTTCCACAACCACTTTCGCGTCGCGCAGCGGATGCGAGGCCTGGAGTTCGTCGCCCGGATCGGTCATTTCGGTGACCAGGCCGCGTACCCAGGTGTTAAGTTCCAGCTCCAGCAGACGACGGTCTTTAGTGGTACCGATGTTTTCGCGTTGAATCAGCTTCAGGTAATGCGCGATATGGGAGAGCAGGAAGATATACGGCAGGCGCGCGTTGATGCGGCTGTTGGCCGTTGCATCGGCGGTATCGTACAGCGCCGGTTTCTGGGCGGAGTTCGCCGAGAAGAAGCAGGCATAATCGCGGTTTTTGTAGTACGACAGGGGGATAAAGCCGAGATTCGCGAACTCAAATTCGCGGGTTTCCGGGATCATTACCTCAGACGGGATTTTCACCTGGTTGCCGGTACCGAGATCGTACAGGTGGATTGGCAGGTCTTTCACCGCACCGCCGGCCTGCGGGCCACGGATCTGCACACACCAGCCGTTATTAATGAAGCTCTTCACCATATTGGAAGCAAAAGAGAACGACGCGCTGGTCCAGAGATATTTCTCGTGATCCGGGCCTTTGACCTGCTCAACGTAGTTGAAGCTGCGCACCGGAATGGTATCCGGGCCATAGGGCAGACGCCCAAGCACGCGCGGCATCACCAGACCGATATAGCGGGAGTCGTCTGTGTCGCGGAAAGATTTCCATTTGATGTATTCGGCGCGATCAAAATAGTTGCCGATATCTTTTATCGCAGCCACCTCTTCCATGGATTCTTTCAGGAAGAATTTTGGTCCAACAGAACCAATAAACGGCATATGCGCCGCGGCAGACACTTTAGAGATATTGCGCAGCAGCGCCACGTCCTGCGGGCTTGCGTCAAACTCATAAGAAGAGATCACGGAGCCAATTGGCTCACCGCCTGGGGTGTCGTACTCGGCAGTGTAGGTGTGCCAGTATAGTCCGCTTTGAATCAGCTCCGGCGCGTCTTCAAAGTCCTGGCGCAGCGCATCTTTGGAAACATCCAGAATTTCAGTTTTCACGTTCTGGCGGTAATCGGTGTTATCGACCAGCTGCTTCAGGCCGCGCCACAATGACTCTACTTTCTGGAACTCTTCATGGTGCATCACCGCGTCCAGCTGGCGGCTGATTTGATAATCGAGCTCCGCGATATGGTGATCGATAAGCGTTTTGTCGAGCTTATCTACCTGCTGGCCGGATTTACGGATACAGTCCATAAATACCTGCATCGCGGCCGTGAGGCGCTCACCCGCTGAGGCCTCGGCCAGCGCAGCATCATCCAGAAACGCATTAATATCTCCCAGGCTGGACGCCGGGGTCAGATTAATTTTTTCAAACAGAGAGGCATAAACTCCCTCTTTTTCCAGTACGGTAGTTTGCCCTTGAACAGAGCCATTTTCAGTATTTAAAGACATCAGCATATTCCCGGTTAATCCATTAAAAGACGTGTCCACACTTTATTTCGGGGCAAGTGCACTCATTTCGTCGCGCAATTCCTGAGACAACGCTGGATCTTTAAGAATTTTCTCGAGCTCTTTTCTGAAAGTGGCGTTATCAAGGAGATTGGATTTGAGATCGCGTAATAAATTGCGCATCGCCAGCATCGCGCGCAGTTGTGGAATTTGGCGGGCAACCTGTTCAGGTTCGAAATCTTTCATGCTGGAGAACTGAAGTTGGATATTCTCTTCCGCACCCTCTCCCGTCAGCGTGTTCTGTACGGCCAGATTAATTTCCGGGTTAAACTCTGAAAGTACGCTATCAAAGTTATTTTTATTGACGTTGATTTTCTCACGTTCAGATAGAACGCGTGATTCTTTACCATTACTGAAATCGCCAACCGTAAGAATTTTAAGTGGCAATTCAACTTTCTTCTGCGCGCCTCCGGTATGAAGAGCCAGTTTTAAATTTATTCGTGCCTTAGGCACTTCATTCTGGAACGAATCAGCCATAGCGGTCCCTTTTCCTTAAGGAATAGTTGTCGAGTAAAATTACATTTGTTCACGCACAGATATTAGAACACACAATTACAGAGGATCAACTAACTATTGTTCCAAAGTTGGACATTGACCCTACAACAGCCTGTAATTAAAATTGCAAGTATTACTACCTGACCTTTTCATATTAATAACACAAGACGCACCTTCACAAATAAATAAAAAACAATCCACAAAGAGATATGTATATTATATTTATTTTGAATTGCTAATTTTATTGCAATTGATGATGATTATAATTAACCAAATATAAAGAAATAAGGGCAAAAAAAAGGCGCTGAAGCAGCGCCATTTTAAGATTTATACGCATTTTCTGATATCGATTAATGCTTCTCGATATACATCGTGCGGCTGTACGCCACATCTTCAGGGTTGTTAATCGGATACCCTTTCACCCAGGGTTTGATCAAACGCCCGTTGGTGTACTGATAGATCGGCGCAATGGGTGCTTTTTCGGCGATGATTTTTTCTGCCGTATTGTAATCAGCATTACGGGCCTTCTCCGTGGTTTCCATCGATGCCTGATTAATCACCTTGTCATACGCCGGATCGTTGAAGCGGGAGATATTGCCGGTGTGCGTTGAGGTCAGGAGTGAAAGGAACGTTGACGGCTCGTTGTAGTCCCCGACCCATGAGGCGCGGATCACATCGAAATTACCGGTATTTCGGCTGTCGATATAGGTTTTCCACTCCTGATTTTGCAGCTTCACATCGACGCCGAGGTTCTTTTTCCACATCGACGCCACCGCAATAGCGATTTTCTGATGATTCTCGGAAGTGTTGTACAGCAGCGTCAGCTTCAGTGGTTTTTGCGCATTGTAGCCCGCCGCCTGCAGCAGCGTTTTTGCCTGAGCGTTCATCTCTTCCTGGCTCATCTGCTCAAACGGCGATGGCTCCGGGGTAAAGCCTGCGGTCACGTCCGGGGTGAAGTGCCACGCCGGTTTCTCGCCAGTGCCCAGCACTTTCTCGGCCATGATGCGCCGGTCGATGGTCATGCTGAGCGCCAGACGCACCCGGGCATCCGCCGTTGGGCCTTTCTGGGTGTTAAACGCGTAGTAGTAGGTGCCCAGCTGCGGCGGCGTGTAAACCTGGCCCGGGATCTCTTTCATCAGTTTCTGGTAAAGGTTTTTCGGGAACGACTCGGTGATATCGATATCGTCCGCCAGGTAACGCTTTGTGGCTGAGGACTCCTGGTTAATCGGAACAAAGGTCACTTTTTGCAGTACGGTTTTGCCGTTATCCCAGTAATGGGTGTTGCGCTCGACCACCAGCTTCTCGTTAACCACCCGATCTTTCAGGATGTAGGCACCGTTGCCTACCAGCGCGCCTGGACGGGTCCATTCCGCGCCGCTCTCCACGTTGGCTTTCTTTACCGGGTAGAAGGCGAAGCTCGCCGTCAGGTTGGCAAACCACGGCAGCGGCTTGTCGAGCTGCACGCGCAGGGTTCGGTTATCCACCGCCGTCACGCCGAGCTTATCCGGCGGTGCTTTACCGTCAATGATGGCCTGGGCGTTAACTATCCCGGCCAGCGCTGCAAACCAGGCGAAAGGCGACGTGGTTTTTGGATCGACCAGACGCTGCCAGCTGTAGACAAAATCCTGAGCGGTAACCGGCGTTCCATCAGACCACTGCGCATTCTCGCGCAGGGTGAAGGTCCAGACGCGGTTATCATTACTCTGCCAGCGGGTCGCGACACCCGGCACCAGTTCGCCCTTTTCGTTCTGATTCACGAGGCCTTCGAAGAGGTCGCGGATCACCTGAATTTCAGGCAACCCCACCGCTTTCGCGGGATCAAGGGAAGCAGGTTCATCTTTGATATGGCGCACCAGTTCCTGTTTTGAAGCCAGCGACGTTCCGGAGGGAACGTCCGCCGCAAAGGAGTAAGAAGAGAGGCCACACAACAGTAAGGTAGAATAAATCAACGAAACCGGATGCTTCATGAGATCCCCTTTGAAATGATGGGTAACGAGCAGATGCGTAATTATTTGTTTCAGAACAGGGAAATGCAAACAACTTCCATCGGAAAGTTGAGATGTGCCGGTTTTATACCCAGGCTGAAACTATTTGAAAAACCGTGTGTTTTGCACAACACTGCCAGTAATACAACTCTGATCCAGGAACGACTATGTCACATACCCGCCCAAGAACGGAACGTGGCGCTTTCCCGCCGGGAACCGAACATTATGGCCGCTCTTTCCTCGGCGCACCTTTAATCTGGTTCCCTGCCCCGCAGGCCGATCGCAACAGCGGCCTGATCATTGCCGGTACCCACGGGGATGAAAATTCATCGATTGTGACTCTCTCCTGCGCTCTGCGCACCCTTGCCCCGGAACTTCGCCGCCACCATGTGGTGTTAACCGTTAACCCGGACGGCTGCCAGCTGGGGTTACGCGCCAATGCCCGTGGCGTGGATTTGAACCGTAACTTCCCGGCGGCCAACTGGCGGGAAGGCGAGACGGTCTATCGCTGGAACAGCTCAGCCGCAGATCGGGACGTGGTGCTGCTGACGGGTGAAAAACCCGGTTCAGAGCCGGAAACCCAGGCGCTGTGTAATCTGATCCATAAATTGCATCCGGCCTGGGTTGTTTCATTTCACGATCCGCTGGCCTGCATTGAAGATCCGGCCCACACGGCCCTTGGTCGCTGGCTGGCGGATGCCTTCTCGCTACCGCTGGTGACCAGCGTCGGCTATGAAACGCCAGGCTCGTTTGGCAGCTGGTGCGCCGATTTAAGCCTGCACTGCATCACCGCCGAATTCCCGCCAATCTCTTCTGATGAGGCCAGCGAAAAGTATCTGAAGGCGATGACCGAACTGTTGCGCTGGGAGCCTCAGAGATGAACAACGCCGGTGCTGTAATGCAGCGCTGGAGAGACATCCACCGCCAGCCAGGTCGGGCCATCGAGATCGGCAAACCTCACTTCATTGGCGAGCGGCAGCGCGGCGCCAATCGCCCGCGAGGTGCAGAGCATACAGCCGAGCATCAGTGAAAAGCCCTGCTGGCGCGCCTCGGCGGCCAGCGCCAGCGCTTCGGTGATACCGCCGGTTTTATCCAGTTTGATGTTCACCATATCGTAACGCCCTTTCAGCGTCGGCAGGCTCTGCCGCGTGTGGCAGCTCTCATCAGCACAGATAGGCAGCGGGTGGATGAAATTCGCCAGTGAGGCATCCTCTCCCGATGGCAAAGGCTGCTCAAGCATGGCGACATCCAGATCCGCCAGCAGCTGGCAGCGAGCGGCCAGCCCTTCGCTGTGCCAGGATTCGTTGGCGTCGACGATCAGCGTGGCCTGCGGTACGGCAGCGCGAATGGCCACCATCCGCTCGCTGATCAGACGATCGTCCAGCTTCACCTTCAGCAGGCGCGCCCCGGCGTCATACAGCGCTTTGGCACTGGACGCCATCTGTGCAGGTTCGCCGATCACCACCGTTTGTGCGGTGACCAGCAATTGCGGTAGCGTCACCCCCGCCAGCGCCGTCAGAGAGATCCCCTGCTGACGCGCGGCTAAATCCCACAGGGCGCAGTCAACGGCGTTACGTGCCGCACCGGGTGGCAGCAAACTTTGCAGCGCTTCCCGGGTCAGACCACGCTCAAGTTCGGGAGCCACGGCCATGATTTGCGCCATCACCGAGTCGATGCTTTCGCCGTAACGGGGATAAGGCGTGCACTCTCCCACCCCTTTGACACCCTCTTCTTCTATTTCGACCACCACCACACGGGCCTCGCTCCGGGTTCCCCGGGATATAACAAACGGCGTATGTAATGGCCAGGCTTCTTCATAAACCTTGAGGGTTCTCATCACTCACTCCTGTATAGCGGCTTCGCGTAAATAGGGTTTGCTGTGCTATCGGCTGATGACATACACTAACGGCGACGTTAACTATATGTAAACAGGAAGATAACTATGTCACAACTCGTTCATTTCCAGGGCAACCCGGTTTCTGTTGCAGGATCCATTCCTCAGAAAGGCAGCAAAGCGCAGGCGTTTACGCTCGTGGCAAAAGATCTGTCTGACGTCGTGCTGAGCCAGTTTGCCGGCAAGCGTAAAGTGCTGAATATTTTCCCAAGCATCGATACCGGCGTATGCGCCGCGTCCGTGCGTAAATTCAACCAGCTGGCGACCGAAATGGACAACACCGTTGTGCTGTGCATTTCTGCCGACCTGCCGTTCGCTCAGTCCCGTTTCTGTGGTGCTGAAGGCCTGAGCAACGTTATCACTCTGTCGACCCTGCGTAACCCGGAATTCCTGGAGCAGTACGGTGTGGGCATCGCCGAAGGCGCGCTGAAAGGCCTGGCTGCTCGCGCGGTTGTGGTCATCGACGAAAACGACACCGTCGTGTTCAGCCACCTGGTGAACGAAATCACCACCGAGCCGGACTATGCTGCCGCGCTCGAAGCGTTGAAAGCGTAACGACAAAAAGAAAGCCTCCCTGCGGAGGCTTTTTTATCTTTACTCATCACCCTTCTTCTGGCTCAGACCGTACTCGCGCAGCTTGTTGGCGATGGCGGTGTGAGACACGCCCAGCCTTTTCGCCAGCTTACGGGTGCTGGGATAGTTACGATACAGCTGAGTCAGCACCGAGCGTTCAAAGCGGCTGGTAATGTCATCCAGCGATCCTTCCATCGCCTCTTCCCCTACTGCCACCGTTCCGGCGTCATAATCCGGCAGTAAAATATCCTGCGGTCGCAGTTCATAGCCTTCAAGCTGGGTCAGGGCACGGTAGATCGCGTTTTTGAGCTGACGGATATTTCCCGGCCAGCCGTAGCGAGTCAGCACCGTGTTGAGATCCGCCGAGAACTTCGGACGAGGAATGCCCTGCTCGTCGGCAAAGCGGGCCACAAACAGCTCGGTCAACGGCATGATGTCCTGCGGGCAATCGCGCAGCGGTGGGATGTTCAGGGTCAGAACATTCAGACGGTAATAGAGGTCTTCCCGGAACACGCCCTTCTGCACCAGCTCCACCAGGTTCTTCTGGGTGGCGCAGATGACGCGCACATCCACATGCACCTCATGATCTTCCCCCACCCGACGGAAGGTGCCGTCATTAAGGAAGCGTAGCAGTTTCGCCTGCATGCGCGGCGACATTTCGCCAATCTCATCCAGCAGCACCGAGCCGCCGTTGGCCTGCTCGAAGAAGCCTTTTTTACCTTCCGGCGCGTGGCCAAACAGTTCGCTTTCAACGGCATCTTCCGGAATGGAAGCGCAGTTCAGCGCCAGGTAAGGTTTGGCCGCGCGCGGACCTGCCTGATGCACCGCATGGGCCAGCAGATCTTTGCCGGTGCCGGTATCGCCGGTAATAAGAAGCGGCGCGGTGAGGTTCGCCAGCTTACGTGCCTGATCCACCACGTGACGCATTTTCGGGCTGACGGCGATTATCTGGCTGAAGGCACCCATATCCTGGCTGGACAGATTCTGCAGCTGGCGCCCCATACGTACCGTGGAGCGCAGCATGATCACCGAGCCGGTCAGGGTTCTGTCGTCGTTTTCGCCCTGCAGATAAACCGGGGTGATCTCCATCAGGAAGTTCTGTCCGTTGATGATCACATGCTCGCTGTGGGTCGAGCGCGGGCTGCTCTCGAGCCAGCGCTGGAAATTGAAGCCAGGGATCAGCTGGGCGGCGTTGTGGTTGCTTAGTTTCTCTGGCTCCTGGGCAAACAGCTGGCAGCTCGCCAGGTTTGCCCGGTCAATTTTGCCCTTCAGATCCAGGGATAAAAACGGCTCAGGCATCGCTTCCAGCAGCGCGCTCAGCGCCAGATGTTCACGTTCGGAGGGCATCCATGGCACGGTGCGCACATCCGTAACGCCAGCGATACGGCGGATTTCAGCCATTAAGCTGCTGAATGTATCGAAGGCAATTTCAGCAAAATTCAGGTAAATCTTCCCGATTGGGTCAATCTCAATTCCGCGCAGGTCAATACTCCGCAAAACAAGGAGATCGAGTAACTCGCGAGTCAGGCCGAGACGGTCCTTACAAAACACTTCGAGACGCATGGGAAAATCACTCTATAAGCCGGTAACCCTGAAATGATAAGCCAGATATGCGTAATCGGGAAGATGGCTGTCAACAAATATTGACAGCCTGTGAGCGTGGTGACGGAATTTTGTTCGAGGAAGGGACGTTATTGCGGTTTTTTATTGAGCGTTTCTTTCAGCTGGCCGATTAATTCCCGACGGAAATCGCCAAGCCGGGGTTTATCGTTCTCTGTCCACGGCAGAGGACGGCACAGTTCCATCGCTTTGATCCCCAGCCGCGCGGTCAGCAATCCTGCGCCAATCCCCTGCGCCGCACGGGCAGATAGACGGGCAGCCAGGTCCTGCGACATCCAGTCCATCCCCACCTCGCGCACCAGTTCGCTGGCCCCGGCGAAGGCCATATTGAGCAGCACCAGGCGGAACAGGCGCAAGCGGCTGTAATAACCCAGCTCAATACCATACAGCGTGGCAATGCGGTTGATCAGACGCAGGTTGCGCCAGGCGATAAAGGCCATATCCACCAGCGCCAGCGGGCTGACGGCAATCATCAGCGTCGATTCTGCCGCCGAGCGGCTGATCTCCCGCCGCGCCTGGCTGTCCAGCACCGGCTGCACCAGATGGGCATACAGCGAGACCACTTCCCGGTCGTTTTGCGTTTCGTGAATGGCTGCGTACCAGCGCTGCAGCGCCGGGTGAGACTGATCGAGCCCGGCCTGTTTTGCCAGCTTTTCACAAAATGCCCGCCCGTTACCGGTGCCGTGGCTGTGCAGCAGATCCCGCGCTTCATCCCGCTCGTGGGCACGCTGGCGCAGCCGCCACAGACGTCGCCATTCGGTCGCGATCGAGCCCACGCCCGCCCCGACAATCAGGGCACCGGCCGCGCATCCGCCCAGCGCCACCCAGTCCTGGTTTTGCCAGGCGTTAACCGCCCACTGCACGCCTTGACCCACCACCGTTACGCCCGCCAGCATCAATCCGGCGCTGACCATTCTGCGCCACAGGCTGCGTTTAGGCCGCAGTGCAGCCTCAACGACGGCTTCGGCCTGCCCCTCTTCGGCCGGAAGCATATCGGTCACCACCGGAGCAAAGTTCCCGGCCTGGGCGTCATCAAAGGTTTGTGCCGCCTTGAAGGCTTCGCGATTTTCCTCTTCCAGAGTGCCGGTAAAATCCATCCGCGGTTTTAAGGGTTCGGTCATCGCAATTTATCTCCAATTAAAAACTCCAGCGCAGCATCCAGGCGAATATGGGGTAGCGGCTGGTCAACATTCATGGTCTGCGGGCGGAAGGCTTCAAACTGGAAGCCCTGCTTCTCCCAGAACGCCTGACCGGGCAGCCGGGCGGGGACTTCGCCAGGATAGACCGTCAGCGGGGCCCCGTCGCTCAGACGATGGCCGCGCAGCGCCGGGATCTTATCGCCGTTAACGTCAATCAGGCCGCTCTGGGTGGCCTGCACCGAAGCCAGCCCCAGACAGTCCATGCTGATGCCCTCAAACGCGGCGTTCTGCCAGGCATCCTGAACAAGCTGTTGCAGGAGCGACACCATATTGGCGTGCTGATCTACCGTGACGTGATCCGCCTTGGTGGCGGCAAACAGCAGCTTGTCGATCACCGGGGAGAACAGACGCCGGAACAGCGTGCGCTGCCCGTAGTGGAAGCTCTGCATCAGCTGGGTGAGCGCGAGGCGCATGTCGTTGAAGGCCTGCGGTCCGCTGTTGAGCGGCTGAAGGCAGTCCACCAGCACAATCTGGCGGTCGAAGCGTAAAAAGTGGTTGGTATAAAAGCCCTTGACCACTTTTTCACAGTAATAGTTGAAGCGCTCGCGCAGCATACCGGCGTTGGTGTGTTTGTCGGCCTGGGCAAGTTTTGACTCGCCAAAGGCGTCCACGTCCGGCCACGGGAAAAACTGCAGCGCCGGCGCGCCCGCCATATCCCCCGGCAGCACAAAGCGGCCAGGCTGAATGAAGTGCAGGCCCTCTTTCTTGCACTGGTGCAGATAATCGGTCCAGGCTTCAGAGATCGCCGCCAGCCGGTTTTCGTCGGCAGGGGCCAGCGGATCGAGCCCCTCACACAGCGAACGCCAGCGGGCGGACCACTCCGCACGTTGCCCCTGTAACAGGCCGGTCATCTGCCGCGACCAGCTGAGATAATCCTGGGTCAGCATCGGCAGATCGAGCAGCCATTCGCCAGGATAGTCGACGATCTCCAGATAGAGAGTCGAGGTCTCTTTGAAGTGACGCAGCAGCGAATCGTTGGAGCGAAAGCGCAGCGCCAGACGGATTTCGCTCACCCCGCGGGTGGGCGTCGGCCAGGTCGGCGGCGAGCCGTACAGCTGGGCCAGCCCTTCGTCGTAGGTAAAACGGGGAATGCCGAAGTCGCGCTGGGGCACGCGCTTCACGCCGAGCAGACGCTCTTCGCGCACCGCACTCAGCAGGGGCAAACGCGCTCCGGCATGCAGGTTAAGGAGTTGATTGACCATCGCCGTGATAAAGGCGGTTTTGCCGCTGCGGCTCAGTCCGGTGACCGCCAGGCGCAAATGACGGTCAATCCCACGATTAACCAGAGAATTGAGTTCGTTTTTAAGTCGCTTCATCGCCGTCCTTCATTGCGTGGAACTCTGAAATCACTTGCTTCAGAATACAATAAATGGGGGCAGATCGTTGATTATCAATTCATAATTATTGCTATTGCCGTTTTCTCTCCAGTAAGATGAGCCAAATTGCTGTCTTTCAGGAGCGAGTAAGGTGTATGTCACCCACCATTTATGATATTGCGCGAGTTGCTGGCGTTTCAAAATCAACCGTGTCCAGAGTTCTGAATAAGCAAACCAATATTTCACCCGAAGCCCGCGAGAAGGTGCTCAAGGCGATTGCAGAATTAAATTATGAACCCAATAAACTCGCCCGCGCCCTGACCTCTTCCGGCTTCGATGCCATTATGGTTATTTCAACCCGTTCCACCAAAACTACCGCTGGCAATCCTTTTTTCTCTGATGTGCTTCATGTCATTACCGCAAAAGCGGAGCAGGAAGGTTTTGACGTTATTTTGCAGACATCAAAAAGCAGTGAAGACGATCTGCTGAAATGTGAAAACAAAATAAAACAGAAAATGATTAAAGGGATCATCATGCTGAGTTCACCGGCAAATGAGTCCTTTTTTTCCAGACTGGATGCTTATGGTATTCCGGTGGTGGTTATCGGTAAAGTGGAAGGCGACTATCAGAATATCTACTCCGTAGATACCGATAATTATCATGACAGCGCCACGCTGACGGAGACATTTATTAAACAAGGTTATCGTGATATTGCCTGCCTGCATGCCCCTCTCGATTATCACGTCTCTATTGACCGTCTTGCAGGATATAAAGCCACTCTCGAAAAACATCAGGTCGCTATTAAGCCTGAATGGGTGATCGACGGCGGTTATACCCACGAAAGCGCGCTCGCGGCGGCTATTCTGCTGTTGTCTTCGGCCCCCCCGCCGAATGCGGTATTTGCCACCGACAGCATGAAGCTACTCAGCCTCTATCGCGCAGCGGATGCGTTAAATATTAAGATCCCCGAGCAGCTTGCGGTGGCGGGTTACAGCGACCCCATGCTGTCGCTCATTTTGAC
Organism: Leclercia barmai; assembly: GCF_049312895.1. Classification (NCBI taxonomy): domain Bacteria; kingdom Pseudomonadati; phylum Pseudomonadota; class Gammaproteobacteria; order Enterobacterales; family Enterobacteriaceae; genus Leclercia; species Leclercia barmai. The sequence continues at coordinate 23,593 of NZ_JBMNWZ010000002.1, forward strand.
CCCTGCACCTGGCGGCTTTGATATCCCGACGCGCAAACTGGGTGAAGAGAGTTGTGACCTTCTGTTCAGGCGTATCGCAGGCCAGCCCGCGCCGCATAAGGTGCTCGTGGACACCCATTTTTCCTGGGCTGAGTCACTGCGCTAACACCAGGGGCGATCGCCCCTGGTGTATAACCTGTCAGAATGCGTAGTTCACGCCAATCCCGGCGTAGTGGAAGCGATCGCTCTCACCTTCATCATGGTGTTCCCATTCATACGCGTATTCCAGCGTCATGGATAAACCATTGCTGAAATCATAGGCATAGAGCAGCCCCAGTCGATTAAAGTCGTGCCCCTCACGATCGGGATCGTCCTGCCAGTCCCAGTTTGACCAGCGATCCAGCCCCAGACGGGTATAAGGCGTCAGGGTAGTGCTGCCTAACGAAATCGGCAAATAGGCGCGAATTTCCTGAGTGGAAAATTCGCCATTATTACGCGAACCATCCATATTAAAACCACGCTCTAAATAGTAGTTAACTCTGGCAGAAATCGTTTCATTGAGAGTCCAGGTAAAGCCAGTTTCTGTTTCGACACGGCTGTCAGAATAACCGGTTTTCTCCAGATCGTTGGCAAATTGATACATGGCAAACCAGCCGCTAAAACGCCAGCCGTCGGTTAATTTTAGATCCCAGTCAGGCTGAATTTTGTAGCGCTGCATATTGGCAGTGCCATCTTTCGCGCCATGCTCATCTTTGAAATGATAACTGTAATTACGGAAGCCGCCGGTCAGGCCGAGAACAAAATCATCGGTCCCCATAACGCGATAGCGTAATTCAACCTCAGGTCGATCGAAATAGCTGCCGCGGGTCATGCTGCTATAATCGACCGGCCCTTCCTGATACATCGCCAGTGAAATTGTCCAGGCATCCCATGTGGCATTAAACCACACGGAGGGCTCATATAATCCATCTTTATCGTCGCCCTGACCTTCGACGTTTTCAATTTCATACATTGCGCCGATATTAAAATCCCAGTGTTTTGTTTCTGTTGCCTGTGCGCAGCTAACCCCTGCGCACAGTACAAGCGCAGCACTTCTCAATAGAGTACTCATTAATATATTCCCTATATAATTAACAAACAAAAAACCGGGAATGGATATTCCCGGCAAACGCTTTTATTATCGGATTGCCACTTCCGTTTCTGCGTCGAAGAAATGGCACTTATTCATATCGAACCGGATGCCGATATTATCCCCTGCGGCATAGTCATTTGCGGCACCCGCCCGGACCACCAGTTCATGCCCGCCTACGCTGGCGTAGAGCATAAATTCTGCACCTGTCAGCTCCGCGACGCTGACCCTGGCGGCAATGCTTTCGCCCTCACCCTGTGGCGTGAAAATATCTTCCGGACGGATGCCGAACACCACGGCTTTACGCTGGTAGCCCTGGCTATTCAGCGCCGCGAGTTTCTCTTCCGGGATCGCCAGACGCAGGGTTTCGGTGACAAAGTAACGATCGTCTATCGCACCGCGGATAAAGTTCATTGCCGGAGAGCCGATGAAGCCCGCCACAAACATATTTGCTGGCTCGTTATAAACCTGTTTCGGCGCCCCCACCTGCTGAATGATGCCGTCTTTGAGGATCACAATCCGGGTCGCCATAGTCATGGCTTCCGTCTGATCGTGGGTGACGTAGATCATGGTGGTGTTGAGCTTCTGGTGCAGCTTGCTGATTTCAGCGCGCATCTGCACGCGGAGCTTGGCGTCAAGATTCGAGAGCGGTTCATCCATCAGGAAGACACCGGCTTCGCGCACAATCGCCCGGCCCAACGCCACGCGCTGGCGCTGGCCGCCGGAGAGGGCGCCCGGTTTGCGCTTGAGGTAATCGCGCAGGCCCAGGATTTGCGCCGCCCAGTTAACCCGCTCTTCGATGACCGCTGGCGCAATTTTTTGCATCTTCAGGCCAAAGGCCATGTTGTCGTAGACCGTCATGTGCGGATAGAGCGCATAGTTCTGGAATACCATGGCGATATCCCGGGATTTGGCCGGGACATCATTCATGCAGACACCGTCAATCACCAGCTCACCGGCACTGATCTCCTCCAGCCCGGCAATCATACGCAGGGTCGTTGATTTTCCACACCCGGAGGGACCGACGAAGACAATAAACTCTTTGTCCTCTATCTCGAGGTTGAAATCTTTCACCACGTGGACATGGTTATCATAGATTTTCTGAATATGTTTCAGGGACAGTTGAGCCATTGTTAGTTCCTTATCAATACCGTCCGGGAGGCCCAGAAATCGGTCAGACATTTCCAGGTCAATTCCCGCGTTGAACGAAGTTGTAGCCCCGCATGCTCCAGCCCGGGCCCAATCCCCACCGATAACATGCCCGCCGCGTTGATTGCCGCTACGCCAGCTGCGGCATCTTCAACGCCGATAGCCTCCTGAGGACGCACCTTCAGCCCCGCGCAGGCCACGAGGAAGATCTCCGGGTCCGGTTTGGAACGGGCAATGCGGGAAGCATCGGCGCAAAAATCAAACGCCTGTCGTATCCCCAGCGCCTGCAGGATCCCCGGGGCATTAAGGGATACGGAGGCCAGCCCAATCAGAACGTTCGCCGCGCGGATCTCGGCCAGCACCTCGCGGATGCCCGGCAACAGTGACTCACGGGTCAGCGAAGCCAGCGACCGGACGTAGAGATCGTTTTTCTTACTCGCCAGCGCCAGGCGCTGCGGGTGGTCAAACGCCTGCTCTTTCCCACCGTGTCGCAGGATCCGCACCAGGGAGTCCATGCGGCTTATCCCCTTAAGCTCCCCGTTGAAGGTCTCGTCGATGGTGATGCCAGCCTCCTGCGCCACTTCACGCCAGGCCAGAAAATGAAGATGGGCGGTATCGGTGATCACCCCATCCAGATCGAAAACAACAGCCTTAAGCATCATGTCCACCCTCCGTGGTAGCGGTCCCAGTAACGGGCGTCATAAAGTCCTTGTAAGACCATACCTGCCGCCCCGAGGCGTTAAGGTTTTTTCCCCACAGGGTTAACGTGACGGGTGCCGTGGTGTCGATCGTTAAGAGATCGTCCTCAAAGGTGACGCACAGCCTTGCGTTGCGCCAGCGCAGCGGGAAAGTGAGCCTGCGCCAGTGGGCAGGCAATTTCGGCGCAAGGTGTAACTCCCCTTCCACCACCTGCAGGCCGGCAAAACCCTGAATGACCCCGGACCAGATAGCGCCTGTTGCGGCAGCATGGATCCCCTCATCGCTGCTGTGCGGATCGTCGCCCAGATCGATGGCAACGCCGTCACGCCAGAAGGCGTACGCCCGCTCGGTATCGCCACAACGTGCAAAAACAATCCCGTGAATGGCCTTGCTCAATGAAGAGTCGTGGATAGTGCGTGGCTCGTAGAACGCCAGATTGGCGACACATTGCTGGGGCGTAAAGCGTTCCGGCAGCAGGTAGTTGAGCATCACCACATCCGCCTGCTTGAGGATCTGCATCTCGTTCACTTCTGCACGCGAGTAATCCAGCAGGATGGTCTGTTTACCGGCTTTCGCTTTATAGCGACTAAGGTCGATAGCCGGTTTCGCCATGAAAGTATCATCCTGAGGCAGCACACCCTCAGCATTTGCCTCCGGCAACCATAAACGCGTCAGAAAGCGATTAGCGTTTACCGTAAAGCGCGCGTCCTCACGGCCGAACATCGTCATGAACCGGCGGGCGCTGGCGACATTATGCCAGGCGAGATAGTTGGTATAGGCGTTGTTATTGACGTGCTCCGTGTATTCATCCGGGCCAATCACATCATGAATTTCCAGACGCCCGTTGGCTTCTGTGGCGCGCCCCATCCAGAACGATGCGGTCTCCATCAGCAGCGTCAGCCCTTCACTGAGCATGAAGTCGTCATCGTGCGTTGCCTGCCAGTAAGCGACAACGGCCCAGGCGATATCCGCCACGATGTGGTGCTCAGCCAGCGCGGAGGCCACCTTCTGGCGTATCCCGGTGCGGATGTTGATTGCCGCGAACTCCGGCGTCTCTTCCTGGCCGCTTGCGGCACTCTCCCACGGGAACAGCGCACCCGGCCAGCCGTTACGACGGGCTTTTTCCCGCGCTCCCGGCAGGTTTAACCAGCGATAGCGCAGCAGGCTGCGGGCAACCTGCGGACGGGTAAAGAGATGGAACGGCAGCAGGAATATTTCGGTATCCCAGAAGACGTGCCCTTTATACCCTTCGCCGGTGAGCCCTTTGGCGGCGATACTGCTTCGCTCGTCATGGGCAGGCGTCATGGCGGTGAGATGCCAGACGGCATAGTCCAGCGCCCTCTGATCCCACTCCTGCGTCGAAGCCACCTCCACCCGGCTGTCGCGCCACACTTTCTCCCAGGCGCTGGCTGAACGCGCCAGCAGTGTAGCGTATCCCTGTGACGCGCAGGCCTGGAGATCGGCCAGAGCATTACGGGCGAAAGTCTCCGTAGACAGCGCCCTGTCGCGTCGGTGAGTCACCCACACCAGTTTCTCCAGAGTGACAGTTTCCCCCGGCGAGGCGGTCAACGCATGATGCGCGGTGATGCGGCGATTTTTGGCGGTAAAGCAGCTGTCGCTGTCGTTTGAGAGACGACAACAGGCTGAGATCGCCACCTCAGCGGTGCGATCCTGGGTTTCATACACCCCCTGCAGGTAGTGCTGATCAAATACCCTGACCGAGATCTCATCCAGATGCTGCCTGCCGCTGTTGGTCTGGGTCGCATCGATGCCGGTTTTTAAAACAATCTGCGAGGACGCGTCCAGCGGGGTGATCGACAGTTGCATCGCCACCAGCGGTAGTGCATCCAGTGACACAAAGCGACGGCTTTCCAGACGATAGCGCCTGCCTTCAGGTGAGCGCCAGATCAGGCTGCGATGCAGTTCGCCGTTAGCGAAGGCCAGCTCGCGCTGCCAGCTCAGGATTTCCCCGGACAGCAGGGTAAAATTCTCGCAATCCAGCTCAACATCAATGCCGGTAATATCCGGAAGATTAACCAGCTCGCAGGTCTCGTTACGCCCCGCGCGATGATACAGACCCGCAAGATACATCCCCCGGGTTTGCTGAGTGTATTCTTCTTCATGAGTGGCGCGAATGCCCATATAGCCGTTACCGCAGGCCATGATGGACGCGTATTTATTCAGGCTGTGTGGACAAAACGCCGGATCGGTTAAGAGAGACAGGTTCAGCATAACGTCACGCTTTCCCCTTTTTCCGCCGCTTCATACAGCGCAGCGACTAACTGCTGGATAACCAGCCCCTGCTCGGCATCGGCGATCATCACCGGCTCTCCCATCACGTGACGGACAAAGGCTTCCATGCTGCGTAAATGGCGCCGATCGTCAGCCTCTTCACGCTGGCTCAGGATATGTAAAACCCCCGCCTCGTCGTTATAAATGTGTGCCGGGAACAGCGTTGCTCCGGCTTTCTCACCGCAGAATGAGACATTCATGATCGACTGCTCGCGGATATTGAGCGCAAACGACGTGTCCAGACGCAGCACGCCGCCATTGCAGAACTCAATGGTGCCAAACAGGGCATCCTCCACGGTGAACTGCGAGGGATCCCACTCACCGAACTGGCCGCTGTTTTTACGGTTCCCCAGCTTCTGGAAACTGTGCGCCGTCACCCGTTTGACTGCCGGGAAACCCAGCACATACATGGCGGCATCAAGCATATGGATGCCGATATCGATCAGCGGCCCACCGCCCTGTAGCGATTTGTTGGTAAAAACGCCCCACCCCGGCACACCGCAGCGGCGCAGCGCCTGCGCCGTGGTGAAGTAAATTTCACCGAATGTCCCGTTCAGCACTGCCTCACGCAGCAGCTGCGTGTCGAGCGCAAAACGGTGGTGGAAATCATATGCCAGCACTTTTCCCGCTTTGCGCGATGCGATGCGCATCCGATCGGCCTGTTGCGGCGTCATGGCGGGCGGTTTTTCACACATCACATGGCATCCGGCCTCCAGCGCCGCCATAGCGTGTTCAAAGTGGAAGCGGTTAGGTGAACAGACGCTCACCACATCGGGTTTGACCTCCCGCAGCATCTCGTGCACGTCCTGCCATGCCGAAGGGATAGCATGTCGCTGTGCAAACGCCTGAGCCTGTTCGAGGCGGCTGTCCATGACAGCCACCATCTGAACATCACTGCGGGTGGCGTAATACGAGGCATGCACTTTGTCTGCAACCTGCCCGGCGCCAATAATGGCGACGCGCAGAGGCAAAGGTGTTGAAGCACTCATCACGCTGCTCATCCTTAGCATTCACGCAAATAATTGAGTGAGTCCTGATAAGCCCGGGCAGGATCGTCGGCACGCACACGGCATTCATAGACCACGTAACCCTGATAGTTGTCAGCGCGTAACTGATCGAACAGGGTGGCAAAGTCCAGGCTGCCGCTGCCCGGCTGATAACGATGGTTATCGGCAATGTGCACGTGGCCCAGCAGATCCCGGTTCTGGTGCAGGGCATCCGTTATCGCGTCTTCTTCAATGTTCATATGATAAAAATCGCCGATGATCTCAACGTGTTTGAGGGCGTTCTCTTCGATATAGCGACGCGCGTCGGCCAGGGTGTTGATCATGTGATCCTGGTAGCGGTTCAGCGGCTCCAGATAGACGGTGGTCCCGGTGCGTGCCGCCACCTCATCCAGCCGTCGTAGCCGCCGCAGGCGGTGGTCACAGGTAAGCCGGTGGCCTTGATGGCCGCTTTAACTTCATCGAGATTGTCCACTAGCAGCTTGCCGTCGATCTCATAGCCATCAAACCCCATGCCTTTGATGTACTGGAATTTTTCAAGAATGGTGGCCGGGAAAAAGGCCTGGTTTTGCGTTGCGATTTTCATTAACTGCTCTCCTTAGCTTAGAAAGTGACGCCCATTTTGATGCTCAGTTCCGGGTGACGATCGACATACTGCATGTAGCTCTCCGCGCTGGTCGTGAACGTCACCACCGGGTCGATCAGATCCTCGCAGTTGAGATAACCGTTCATCAGCAGTTCCCAGCAGGTCTCTTCGATACGCTTGCGGTCCCAGCGCGGATAATCCGGATTTGGCTCGCTGCATGCGCGGGAGAAAACGATCTTCGCATTATTGAAATGGGCTTCACGTCCTAAGTTGAACCCTTCTGCAAAGGGCTTCGCGAAGGCGACATAGGAGATCGTTCCACCGTAGGCCAGGCCACGCAGCGCAGATTGCAGCGCATCGGCAAAGCCGCTGGTTTCAATAATCACGTCGGCCCCCTGCTTGCCGGTCAGTCTTTTGATCTCCAGACCGACATCGGCACCCAGCGGATTCAGGCAGTAATCCGCCCCGTGACGGCGGGCGATATCGCAGCGGTGGGCGATAGGATCGACCCCGATGACCACGGAAGCCCCGGCTTTTTTTGCCAGCTGGACGGCAATCTGGCCGATCGCGCCCAGACCGACCACCACCACGTAATCCCCTACCCGCACGTTGGCATCGCGAACGCCACTCATGGCGAACTGCGCCGGGTCATAGCAGACGGCATTTTTCCACGAGGCGCCCTGCGGCATTTTGCGCAGCTTGTAGTTGTTGACGGCATTGACGATCACCGTCTCCTGCAATGGCCCGTAGCAGCAGACGCTGTCGCCGATATGGTACGCCGTCACATCAGCACCGCATTCGACGATCTCGCCCACAATCATATTGCCCAACTGGAACTTGCCGAATTCGATCCCGCGGGCCGCGCCCTCTTCACGCGGGGTAAACATCTGCCACTCCGCGTTGAACTCTTCATCAATAAAGGGGCTTGCCGCGCGAAAATCCACCACTTCGGTGCCGTGTTTCGGGGCACCAAAGCGGGCGCGAATTTTTACTTCGTGTGCCGCAACCGGACGATCTTCATACTCCACCAGCGCTGCCACACGAGGCGCTGTCGCTACTAACTTTTTCATGACCTACTCCTTGATTAACCTGGCCGCCTCAGCCCTTAACGCCACCGGCGGTCAAACCACTTTTAATAAAACGTTCAGACAGCGCATACATGATCACCACCGGCAGTGCCGTCACCAGCGAGGCCGCCATCATCCGCCCCCAGATGTAATCCGGGGTGCTGAAGAGCGTGTTCAGCCCAACCGGCAGGGTGAAGTTGCTGGCGCTGGAGAGGAAAATGGAGGCAAACAGATAGTCGTTCCACGCCACCATGAAGCAGTAGACAAAGACCGAGACCAGCCCCGAAATGGCCAGCGGCACGGTGATGCGAAAGATGATTTGCAGCCGGTTGAGGCCATCCATCATCGCGGCTTCTTCTATCTCGTCCGGAATGGTGTCGAAATAGCTGCGCAGCATGAATACCGCCGTCGGCAACGTCTGGGTCACCATGGTAATGATCAGTGCCAGTTCGGTGTCATAGATGCCTAACGCGGTGATAATTTTGAACAGCGGCACCACCAGCAAAATGCCGGAGAACATATAGACGGTGTAAAAGCTCGCATTGATGGTCGCCCGGCCTTTGAAACGCAGTTTGGACAGGGCGTACGCGCCAAGCGTGCCGAGGAAAACGGCAATAACCGACGAGGTGAGCGACACCACCATGCTGTTGCGGAAGTAATCCACAAACGGGAAGATCAGCGGATTAAAGATGTCGACATAATGCTGCAGCGTCCACGCCTGCGGCAGAATGGTCGGGTGCAGCGATATCGCCTCCTTCGCGCTTTTGAATGAGGTCATCAGCATCACGAAGAACGGGAACAGCGTGATAATCAAAAACACCGCCAGCCCCAGATAAAAACCAATACGGCCCAGTACGCGTTTATTTGTTGCCATTGAGGTTTACCCTTTTTCTGGTCAGCAGAATGACGGCGAAGATGATCACAAACAGCACCACAGAAATAGCGGCGGCTTTCCCGAGGTCGTTGAAGGCAAAGGCGGTTTTGTAGAGATAAACGCCCAGAATATCGACCTTGGTGGTCAGCAGATACACATCCGCAAACATGTAGAACATCCAGATGGTTCGCAGGGTGATGACCGTGGCCAGCACCGGCATAATCGCCGGCAGCGTGACGATGCGAAACCTCTGCCAGGCGTTGGCTCCGTCCATCTCTGCCGCTTCGTACAACGACTTATCGATGGTCTGCAAAATCGCCAGGAACGAGATAAAGGCGTACGGGAAATAGCGCCAGATGGCGAACAGCACCACCAGCACAAAACTGCTGCCCGGGTTGTCGAACCACAGCGGGGCCTGGTCATAGAGATGCAGCAGATCCACCCCCAGGTAGTTCACAATGCCGTAGCCGTTGTTGAACATGTATTTCCAGGCAAACACCAGTGAAATCGACGGCGTCACGTAGGAGAGGATCACCAGTGAACGCGCCGTTTTGCGCAGGCGAAACTCCCGGTTAAAGAAGATGGCGACGGCCAGCCCTAACCCGGTACTGCCCATCACCACCAGCGCCGTATACCAGAAGGTCATCCATAACGAGTGCCAGAAGGCCGGGTCACTCAGGATGCGGATGTAGTTATCCAGCCCGACAAACACGGCGCTCACCCGCGGATTTAACGGCAAGCGTAAAAAACTGATTTCAATGTTGGAAATCATTGGCCAGGCCACCAGGCCCCCCAGCAAAATCAGGCTGGGGGCCAACAGCAGCATGGCGAAAGGCATATCTGAACGACCAGAAAACAACGTCTTCATAATTCCCTTCCGCAGCGCGCCTATCGTTGTGAAATCAGGTCAGTCAGTCGCTTCTGACTGTTGCTTAACGTTGCGTTGAGGTCCTGTTGCCCCACCGTCACGTTATGCACCATAGAGCTGATGATGCCGGACCCCGTTACGTCGCCCATGCGGGTGAAGTTCTTGTCGCCCACCGCGCCAAACACCTGCACATTCGGGAACTGCGAGATCAGTTCGTAAGGCAACTGGCCAAAAGCTTTAATCACCTCGTTGTTTTTCCAGGTATCGGTACCGACCACCAGCTTATTCACCGGCAGCGCGGCGCCCGGAGACATCATCACCCAGTCCGTGGCGTTTTGAGCCTGCTCCATCCAGATGACAAACTTCTCTGCCGCTTTGGTCTCTTCTTCGGCCTGTCCGGTGGTGATGGTCAGCGACGTGACCATGCCGTAGACGGCGGAAGACTTTTCTGTCGGCACGACAAACCCAAGGTTGGCGGGATCTCCATCTTTGTAGACCGCCGGAAGGATATAGGTGGAGTAAACGGCCATCGGCGCAGAGCCGTTCATAAAGGCGTCCTTGATCTCCATAACGTCGTTCGAGCCCGGCATGGTTGTGGCTGCCAGACGTTTATAAAACGCCAGCGCGTTGGCCATTTCCGGTGTATCGATTTCGACATCGCCTTTAGCATTAAACACGTTTGCACCACCCGAAAGGGCAAACTGCGAGAACGCTTGCTCCGTCATGACGCTTTCCGCGGTGGGCAGGGCGATGCCGTAATGTTTTTTGGCCGGATCGTTAAGCTTCTGGCTGGCTTTCAGCAACTCTTCCCAGTTATGTGGCTCCTCAATGCCCGCAGCCGCGAGGACATCTTTGTGATACCAGACGCCGGACAGCCAGGCGCTGATGGGCACCCCTGTCCAGGCTTCGCCGTCTTCCGTGCGCACCACCCGCAGGATGCCGTCGTAGAAAGTGTTTTCGCCTACGGCTTTAATGGCTTCGCCGATCGCCACGCGATCCAGCAACTGCTCCTTGTCCATGACCTTGGCGTAATCATGGCTGACTTCGATCACTTCAGGCAGCGCGCCGGTACGAGCCAGGGTAATCACCTTGGTGTTGTAGGCATCCTCTTCCACCGGGACCTGTTTCACCCTGATGGATGGATTCTCTTTTTCGAATTTCTCAATCAGTTTGGTGATAACTGCCTGACGCTCCTGTTCCACCGACGAGTGCATAAACTCGATGGTGACCGACGTTTTTTTATCTTCCTTGCAGCCTGTTAACAGGGCGCACGAAACCAGTGCTGATATCAGCACAATCCTGGGCATTTTCATTTTTAAGGTCCTTTTTAGTTTTCTTTAATCCACATGACCTGCCATGGATTAAGGGTCAAAGTAGTACCGTTAATAGCGTTTCCGGCGATCAATTCCCTGCCGGTATTAATATCTGTATAAAGGTTTTGATATTGATTGCTGAAGTTAAACAAGGCCGTAATGCGCTCGCCGTTCGTTGCGGTGCGAATAATCTTAAAAATATGCTCACCGACGGTTTCAAACATTGCTTCACTGTCCGGATGGAATGCTTTTTCCGCCCGGCGCAGCGCGATTAACTCGCTTAATTTATGATATATACCATGTCGGATATTATTATGATCAACGAGCTCGCCGTCGATTTCCCCGGCAACGTATTTTCTGCGGTTAATCGCCCTGTTATATCCCAGACGCTCAACTCCGCCATAATCATTACGTGAACCAAGAATACTCTGAATATAGATTGCCGGAACGCCAGGGAAACTTAATAGCACAGCGTGCGCCAGTATAAATCGGGCTATGCGTTGATGATTGTCACTCTCCTTATGGCTTAGCGCATCGAGATAAGTGACATTTATTTCATACGGGCTTCGCGTGCCATCAGGATTATTTTTCCAGTTAACCAATGCACCTTCATTCTGGAGTAGTTCTACCAGAGAGAGAATTTCGGTCTCAGGTAAGATACCGCGTAGCGGATTGAGACCTATGCCGTCGTGCGACGCCAAAAAGTTGAACCAGGTAGTTTGCTGCGAAGGCAGCTTCAGCGATGCAGCCCACTCGCAAAGAGCCCGGACATCCTGACGATGAACGGCATGCAGGACAAGCGGAGGTAATGAGAACTGATACACCATCTGCGCTTCATTTTCGCCATCACCAAAGTAAGAGATGTTGTCTTTGTGCGGTACGTTGGTCTCGGTGATCAGCACCGTGCCCGGCGCCACCCTGTCAGAAATGGCGCGGAAAAGCTGGATAAGACGGTGGGTATTCTCAAGATGAATGCAGCTTGTGCCTGGTATCTTCCACATAAACCCGACAGCATCCAGACGGATATAGCTCGCCCCTTCAACAAGGTAATGAAGCAGCACATCCACCATTGCGATCAGCACCTGAGGCGAGGCGAAATTGAGATCGACCTGGTCCTCGCTGAAGGTGGTCCACAGGTGTCGGACGGTTCCGTCATGGAGGGTGAAAGGCGTCAACAGCGGCAATGCCCGGGGGCGCGTGACAGCCGACAGGTCGGTTTCAGGATCGACTGAAATAAAGAAATCTTCATAGCCAGGCGTTTGATTAAGATAATTTGCAAACCACTGACTTTTTGCCGACATATGGTTGCACACGAAATCAAACATTAAATTAGTTGACTGCTTTAATTCAGCAATATCATTCCATGTTCCAGTTTCAAGGGCGACGGCGTGATAATCAATCACGGAAAAACCATCGTCAGAAGACCAGGGATAAAAAGGCAGAAGATGGACATGAGAAAAGGAACGAGCCAGCCACTCATTATAAAATTGGGTAAATACCGGCAGTGCTCCCTTCCCTTTCGCAGTGAACTGATCGGCATAGGTAATCAGGACAACATCTTTTTCATCCCAACCCGTTTTACGCTTTTCAGTAATTACAGAGCAAGCTTTTTCGATTTTCTCAAACAGCACAGCCAGGTGCGCTTCAGAAAAAGAACCCCCGTAAACCAAACTGATTAAATCGTTAATTTTAGTGTTCACATTGTTTTCCATGGTAGCGGTCCCACGGAATGGCAATCTACTCCCATGAAAAATGTCTGTCAACGGACCAGCAGGCAGAAAAAGAGGTTCGCAAACCAGCTCAGCGCATTAATGTGAACTGCCGCAAATAAAGAGGGAAAAACGGTGAAAAGCGTTACAAGTCCTTTCCGGATTAAGGAAAGGACTCATTCAATGGGAGATCAGGAGAAATAACGGCGGGAAACGCGGGTCGCGAGCTTCTTCAGTAACGGCTCCAGCGCGACGGCCAGCAACATTCTTACCGGCTTACGGGCGACCGATTTAATCGCCCAGCCCGCTACGCCCGCGGGACCGTAACGCAGTGCGGTCAGTAATACCAGCTTCCCTGCGATTTTCATGCCCGGCTTAACGCGCTGCCCGGCCTGTTGCCAGCGTTGGTTCATATCAGGTCTCTCAGTTAAAGCTGACGAAAACGGCTTCGCAGCGTAAAGGTGTCCGAGGTGACGTACCGCTCCATTTCCCGCAGGCGCTTTTCGCCTGCCGACAGTTCGGCATCCACCGCATCCAGTAATTCACTGCTGGTGGGGGCATTTTCATCGCTCATCGCGCCGTCCGGCATCGGGTCCAGCACGAAGGATAAAATGATATAGGCCACCAGGGTAATAAAGGCCAGGCCAAAGAAAATGGAGAGCACCGTCACCACGCGTACCAGTTTCACCGGCACGTCGAGGTAATGCGCCAGCCCGGCACAGACGCCGCGTACCATCCCCTGCTGGGGTATACGCCATAATTTTTTATTCAGGTTCAGAGCCATTAGCGATCCCTCCAGTTCGGATGTTCCGCATCCAGGATCGCTTCCAGCGCCTGAATACGTTCGCGCATTTTATTTGCGTCCTGAGTTAATTGCGCCAGGCGCTGGTGTTCGCTTTGCGACAGCTCTCCCCGGGAAGAACGGTTACTGTAGTGCAGCCACAACCAGATCGGCAGGACAAACAGCACGAAAATGGTCAGCGGAATGGCAAGAAAAAGCGCGCTCATGTCTACTCCTTGTTTTATGAGTGGCGGCGCCAGCAGGCGCCGCAGTCGTTATTATTGATTGTCTTGTTTCATTCTGGCCTTCAGTGCGGCCAGTTGCTCGCTGATTTCATCATCCGCTTTCAGATCGGCAAACTGCTGATCCAGCGTTTTCTGTTTGCCAAAGCTGTGGCTTTCCGCCTCGGCTTCCATCTGATCGATACGGCGTTCAAAGGACTCGAAGCGGGCCATCGCCTCGTCAATCTTGCCGCTGTCGAGCTGACGGCGCACGTCGCGCGAAGAGTTGGCGGCCTGGTGACGCAGCGTCAGGGCCTGCTGACGGGCGCGGGTTTCGCTCAGCTTGTTCTCCAGCTCCGCAATCTCTTTCTTCATGCGGGTGAGCGTTTCATCCACCAGGGTCACTTCCTGCTCCAGGGTAGCGACGATATCGGTCAGCTTCTGTTTTTCGATCAGCGCAGAACGGGCCAGATCCTCTTTATCTTTGCGCAGCGCCAGCTCCGCTTTTTCCTGCCATTCGGCCTGCTGGGCGGTGGCCTGTTCAATACGGCGCGTCAGCTGTTTCTTTTCGGCCAGCGCCCGGGCAGAGGTTGAGCGCACTTCGACCAGCGTATCTTCCATCTCCTGAATCATCAGACGGACCAGCTTCTGCGGATCTTCCGCCTTTTCCAGCAGCGAGTTGATGTTGGCGTTCACGATGTCGGCAAAACGAGAAAAAATACCCATAATTGAATCCTCACATTTTCTGTTATCGGGCTGAGCCCTGCTGTTTAGCTAATACAATTCCCGTGCCAGTTTTTTATCTTGTTGATTTTACGCGAGGTGATTGCTTTTTCGCCCATTCCGCCCTACTCTCGCTTAGTGAATCACACCAATAAGTGGTTAATTTCATCATGGCTGAATTCAAAGACACACTACTGGGGGAAGCCAACAGCTTTCTCGAAGTGCTGGAGCAGGTCTCCAGGCTGGCGCCGCTGAATAAGCCAGTGCTGATTATTGGCGAGCGTGGCACGGGTAAAGAGCTGATTGCCAACCGCCTTCATTACCTCTCCGGGCGCTGGGATGGACCCTTTATCTCCCTGAACTGCGCCGCGCTGAATGAAAATTTGCTCGATACCGAACTCTTTGGCCACGAGGCGGGGGCCTTTACCGGCGCGCAGCGTCGCCATCCCGGCCGCTTTGAACGCGCCGATGGCGGCACGCTGTTCCTGGATGAGCTTGCGACCGCCCCGATGCTGGTGCAGGAAAAATTGCTGCGGGTCATTGAGTATGGCGAACTGGAGCGCGTGGGCGGCAGCCAGCCGCTGCAGGTAAACGTGCGCCTGGTGTGCGCCACGAACGCCAATCTGCCGGAGATGGTCGAGCAGGACAGGTTCCGTGCCGACCTGCTGGACCGGCTGGCGTTTGACGTCGTCAACCTGCCGCCGCTGCGCGAACGGCGCAGCGATATCATGCTGCTGGCCGAGCAGTTTGCCATTCAGATGTGCCGCGAGCTGGGTCTGCCGCTGTTTCCCGGCTTCAGCCAGCACGCCCGGGAAACGCTGCTGGACTACCGCTGGCCGGGCAATATTCGTGAGCTGAAAAACGTGGTTGAGCGCTCCGTCTACCGCCACGGCAGCAGCGAAACCGAGCTGGATGAGATTGTGATCGATCCTTTTCATCGTCCCGCGCGGTCGCCTGTCAGTAAACCTCAATCTGCAAGCCCCACTCTGCCGCTGGATTTGCGACTGTTCCAGCAGGAACAGGAGAAGCAGTTGCTGGAACAGAGCCTGCGCGAGGCGAAATTTAATCAGAAACGCGCGGCTGAACTGCTGGGCCTGACCTACCATCAGTTAAGGGCATTGCTCAAAAAGCATCAGATGCGCTGAGATATTCAGCACCTATTCGCAGACATTTTTACGAAGCAGGTGTAAGTGCGATACACTTTGCAGATCGTCACTAAAAACCTTAAAAATTATGCGTCTGGTTTTCTCATCCCTGATTGCGCTCGGTCTGCTCAGTAGCCAGGCCTTTGCCGCGCCTGAGCAGGCGGATAGCGCGGATATTCGCGACAGCGGCTTTGTCTACTGCGTAAGTGGGCAGGTCAATACCTTCAATCCGCAAAAAGCGAGCAGCGGCCTGATCGTCGACACCCTCGCCGCCCAGCTCTATGACCGCCTGCTGGATGTGGATCCTTATACCTATCGTTTGGTGCCGGAGCTGGCTGAAAGCTGGGAAGTGCTGGACAGCGGTGCCACGTACCGTTTTCGTCTGCGCGATGATGTCAGCTTCCAGACCACACCGTGGTTTAAGCCCACCCGCAAACTCAATGCGGATGATGTGGTCTTCACCTTCCAGCGCATTTTTAACCGCAACCATCCGTGGCACTACGTTAATGGCGGCAACTTCCCCTACTTCGACAGCCTGCAGTTTGCCGACACGGTGAAGAACGTGCGCAAACTGGATAATCGCACGGTGGAGTTCACCCTGGCGCGCCCGGATGCCTCCTTCCTGTGGCATCTGGCGACGCACTACGCCTCGGTGATGTCTTCTGAGTACGCCACCCAGTTGACCCTGCAGGATAAAATGGAGCTGATGGACCGCCAGCCGGTGGGGACCGGGCCGTTCCAGGTTGAGGAGTACCGGGCCGGGCAGTACGTGCGTCTGGCGCGCCATGAGAAATTCTGGCGCGGCACGCCGCTGATGCCGCAGGTGGTGGTGGATTTAGGCTCCGGCGGAACCGGACGTCTGTCGAAACTGCTCACCGGCGAGTGTGATGTTCTGGCATGGCCCGCCGCCAGCCAGCTGACCATCCTGCGCGACGATCCGCGCCTGCGTCTGACCCTGCGCCCGGGCATGAATATCGCCTATCTGGCCTTTAACACCAACAAGCCGCCGCTGAACAACCCGGCCGTTCGTCACGCTCTGGCGCTGGCGATCAATAACCAGCGCCTGATGCAGTCCATTTATTACGGTACCGCCGAAACTGCCGCCTCAATCTTGCCCCGCGCCTCGTGGGCTTACGATAGCGAGGCTAAAATTACTGAATACAATCCGGATAAATCACGCGAACAGCTGAAGGCGCTGGGGGCTGAAAACCTCACCCTGCAGTTGTGGGTGCCCACCAGCTCCCAGGCCTGGAACCCCAGCCCGCTGAAAACCGCCGAGCTGCTGCAGGCAGACCTCGCGCAGGTGGGGGTCAAAGTCGTGATTATCCCGGTAGAAGGCCGTTTTCAGGAGGCGCGCCTGATGGACATGAACCATGATTTGACCCTGACAGGCTGGGCGACAGACAGTAACGACCCGGACAGTTTCTTCCGTCCGCTGCTGAGCTGTGCGGCGATTGATTCCCAGACCAACTACGCCCACTGGTGCAACCGCGAGTTTGACGACATCCTGCGTAAAGCGCTGTCGACCCAGCAGCTGGCGGCGCGCATCGATGCCTATGATGAAGCGCAAATTATTCTCGCCAAAGAGCTGCCGGTGCTGCCCCTGGCCTCGTCCCTGCGTCTGCAGGCGTACCGTTACGATATTAAAGGTCTGGTGCTCAGCCCGTTTGGTAATGCGTCCTTTGCCGGCGTCTCCCGCGTGAACCAGGAAGAGGTGAAAAAACCGTGATTATTTTTACCTTACGTCGGCTGCTGTTGCTGCTGATCACCCTCCTCTTCCTGACCTTTGTCGGCTTCAGTCTGAGCTACTTTACCCCTCACGCGCCGCTCCAGGGTGCTTCCCTGTGGAACGCGTGGTGGTTCTGGTTTGAAGGGGTGCTGCACTGGGACTTCGGTGTCTCCAGCATTAACGGCCAGCCCATCGCCGAGCAGCTGAAAGAAGTGTTCCCCGCCACCATGGAGCTGTGCATCCTGGCCTTCGGCTTTGCGCTGGTTGTGGGGATCCCGGTCGGAATGCTCGCCGGGATCACCCGCAACAAGTGGCAGGACAAGCTGATCAGCGCGTTCGCCCTGCTCGGGTTTTCGGTTCCCGTCTTCTGGCTGGCGCTGCTGCTGACCCTCTTTTTCTCCCTGACGCTGGGCTGGCTGCCGGTGTCCGGGCGTTTTGACCTGCTGTACGCGGTGAAAACCGTGACCGGATTCGCCATTATTGACGCCTGGCTCTCAGATTCGGTCTGGCGGCATGAGATGATCATCAGCGCCGTGCGCCACATGGTGTTGCCGGTGCTGGCGCTGGCCGTGGCACCGACCACGGAGGTGATCCGCCTGATGCGCATCAGCACCAGCGAAGTCTTTGATCAAAACTATGTCAAAGCTGCCGCCACGCGCGGGTTGTCGCGGTTTACCATTTTACGTCGCCACGTGTTGCATAATGCTCTGCCGCCGGTGATCCCGCGTCTTGGCCTGCAGTTCTCCACCATGCTGACGCTGGCGATGATCACCGAGATGGTCTTCAGCTGGCCCGGCCTCGGTCGCTGGCTGATCAACGCCATTCGCCAGCAGGACTATGCCGCGATCTCCGCGGGCGTAATGGTGATTGGCGCGCTGGTGATCATCGTTAATGTGATATCCGATATTCTGGGCGCTATGGCTAACCCGCTGAAACATAAGGAATGGTATGCCTTACGATAGCGTATACAGTGAAAAGCGCACGCCCGGTGCGTTGCGCACCGTGTGGCGTAACTTCTATGGCGACACCACGGCGATGATCGGCCTGTACGGCTGCGGCGGCCTGGCGCTGCTGTGCATCCTCGGCTCCTGGTTTGCGCCTTACGGCATCGACCAGCAGTACCTCGGCTATCAGCTGCTGCCACCGTCCTGGTCGCGCTACGGCGAAGTCTCCTTCTTCCTCGGTACCGACGACCTCGGGCGCGATGTGTTAAGTCGTCTGCTGAGCGGTGCTGCGCCAACGGTGGGCGGTGCCTTTGTGGTCACGCTGGCTGCCACGCTGTGTGGTCTGCTGTTAGGCATTGTTGCCGGCGCGACCCACGGTTTGCGCTCGGCGGTGACGAACCATATTCTTGATACGCTGCTGTCGATCCCGTCGCTGCTGCTGGCGATTATCGTGGTGGCTTTTGCTGGACCGCATCTGACCCACGCCATGTTTGCGGTGTGGCTGGCGCTGCTGCCGCGCATGGTGCGCTCGGTCTACAGCCTGGTGCATGATGAGCTGGAAAAAGAGTATGTGGTGGCCGCCCGTCTTGATGGCGCTACCACCCTGAATATTCTGTGGTTTGCGGTGCTGCCCAATATCGCCTCCGGGATGGTCACGGAAATTACCCGCGCCCTGTCGATGGCGATCCTCGATATCGCTGCCCTCGGTTTTCTCGATCTTGGCGCACAGCTGCCCTCTCCGGAATGGGGCGCAATGCTGGGCGACGCGCTGGAACTGATCTACGTAGCGCCCTGGACGGTGATGCTGCCGGGTGCGGCAATTATGATTAGCGTATTACTGGTGAACCTGCTTGGCGACGGGATCCGTCGCGCCATTGTGGCGGGGGTGGAATAATGCCGTTACTGGATATTCGCAATCTGACGATTGAATTTAAAACCGGCGAAGGCTGGGTCAAAGCGGTCGATCGCGTCAGCATTACCCTGAGCGAGGGCGAGATCCGCGGTCTGGTGGGTGAATCAGGTTCAGGCAAGAGCCTGATTGCGAAAGCGATCTGCGGCGTGGCGAAAGATAACTGGCGCGTCACCGCCGACCGTATGCGTTTCGATGATATCGACCTGCTGCGCCTTTCCGCTCGCGAGCGGCGTAAGCTGGTAGGTCACAACGTGTCGATGATTTTCCAGGAGCCGCAATCCTGTCTCGATCCGTCGGAGCGTGTGGGCAAACAGCTTATGCAGAACATCCCCGGCTGGACCTATAAGGGCCGCTGGTGGCAGCGTTTTGGCTGGCGCAAACGCCGGGCCATCGAGCTGTTACACCGGGTGGGGATCAAGGATCACAAAGACGCCATGCGCAGCTTCCCGTATGAGCTGACCGACGGTGAGTGTCAGAAAGTGATGATCGCCATTGCGCTGGCCAACCAGCCGCGCCTGCTCATCGCCGACGAACCGACCAACGCCATGGAACCCACCACCCAGGCGCAAATTTTCCGCCTGCTCACCCGGCTTAACCAGAACAATAACACCACCATTTTGCTAATCAGCCATGACCTGCAGATGCTGAGCAAATGGGCGGACAAGATTGACGTGATGTACTGCGGGCAGACAGTAGAGACCGCCGGCAGCGAAGACCTGATCACCACACCGCATCACCCTTATACCCAGGCGCTGATCCGTGCGATCCCCGATTTTGGCAGCTCCATGCCGCATAAAAGCCGCCTGAATACTCTGCCGGGCGCTATTCCGCTGCTGGAGCACCTGCCGATTGGCTGTCGACTGGGACCGCGCTGTCCGTATGCCCAGCGGAAATGCATTGAAACCCCGCGCCTGGCCGGGGCGAGAAACCATCTATATGCCTGCCATTTCCCGCTGAACATGGAGAGAGAGTGACATGGTCGAAACCCTGCTGGAAGTGCGCAATCTGAGTAAGACCTTTCGCTATCGCACCGGCTTATTCCACCGCCAGACCGTCGAAGCGGTAAAGCCGCTGAGCTTTACCCTGCGCGAAAAGCAGACTCTGGCGATCATCGGTGAAAACGGCTCCGGGAAATCAACGCTGGCGAAAATGCTGGCCGGGATGATCGAGCCTTCCGATGGTGAAGTGCTGATTGACGACCATCTGCTGAAATTTGGCGATTACTCGTTCCGCAGCCAGCGGATCAGGATGATTTTTCAGGATCCGTCCACGTCGCTGAACCCGCGCCAGCGTATCTCGCAGATCCTCGATTTTCCGCTGCGTCTGAATACCGACCTTGAGCCGGAGGCGCGGCGTAAACAGATTATCGAGACCCTGCGAATGGTTGGGCTGCTGCCCGATCACGTCAGCTATTATCCGCACATGTTGGCACCGGGCCAGAAACAGCGTCTGGGTTTGGCCCGCGCGCTGATCCTGCGTCCAAAAGTGATCATCGCCGACGAAGCGCTGGCCTCGCTGGATATGTCGATGCGTTCACAGTTAATCAACCTGATGCTGGAATTGCAGGAAAAACAGGGTATCTCGTATATCTACGTGACCCAGCATCTGGGAATGATGAAGCACATCAGCGATCAGGTGCTGGTGATGCATGAAGGCTCGGTAGTGGAGCGCGGCAGTACCGCCTCGGTGCTGGCCGCACCGCTTCACGATTTGACCAAACGTTTAATTGCCGGCCATTTTGGCGAAGCCTTAACCGCCGATGCCTGGCGAAAAGATCGCTGACCAGCCCCGTGTGGAGTGGTCGGATTAACACTGTACGCGACACATGCTATTATCGCCGCGTTTTAACGACGGTTGTCCAAACAGATGACGGCCGCCACAACAATGAATATAAGGATTAAGAGCTATGGGTTTTCTTTCCGGTAAGCGTATTCTGGTGACTGGCGTTGCCAGCAAACTGTCCATCGCATACGGCATCGCACAGGCTATGCATCGCGAAGGCGCTGAGCTGGCATTCACCTACCAGAACGACAAGCTGAAAGGCCGCGTAGAAGAGTTTGCCGCGCAGCTGGGTTCCAGCATTGTTCTGGAATGCGACGTTGCACAAGATGAAAGCATCGATGGCATGTTCGCTGAGCTGGCAAAAACCTGGCCGAAATTTGACGGTTTCGTTCACTCCATCGGCTTTGCACCGGGCGACCAGCTGGACGGCGACTACGTGAACGCAGTCACCCGTGAAGGCTTTAAAATCGCACACGACATCAGCTCCTACAGCTTTGTAGCGATGGCAAAATCCTGCCGCTCCATGCTGAACCCAGGCGCTGCCCTGCTGACCCTGTCCTACCTGGGTGCTGAGCGCGCAATCCCTAACTACAACGTGATGGGTCTGGCGAAAGCCTCTCTGGAAGCCAACGTACGCTACATGGCGAACGCGATGGGTCCAGAAGGCGTGCGCGTAAACGGTATCTCTGCAGGTCCAATCCGTACTCTGGCTGCTTCCGGCATCAAAGACTTCCGTAAAATGCTGGCACACTGCGAAGCGGTTACCCCAATCCGTCGCACCGTGACCATCGAAGATGTGGGTAACTCCGCGGCATTCCTGTGCTCTGACCTCTCTGCTGGCATCTCCGGCGAAGTGGTTCACGTTGACGGCGGTTTCAACATCGCTGCAATGAACGAGCTGGAAATCAAATAAGTTCGTAACCTTCCCGCTCCGGCGGGAAGGTTTGCCTCCCATCCCGCCACCGCTTTCCCCTCGTTATTCCGTTCCGCTATTTGTTATCACCTAACAATATTTTTCCGCTTATCCACCTTACGCCAGGATATTGATCGCCATTTTGAGATCAAGGAACGCACATGGAACAACGCCGTATTTCTGGCAAAGGCCACTGGTATCATGAGACCCAGTCCAGTAGCAGCCCGACGGAAGTCCTGCCTTTGGTTCCCGAAGCCGCTCAGGTCGCGGATCGCTTTTTGCTGAACCTCGTTTTACCAGCGACGCTGCTTGCCGCCTGTGAACGCTGGTTAACCCCGGCCCGGACGCTGTGCGACCTCTTTTTCCCGCGTACCCTGACGGTTACCCGACTGCGTACGTTGAGCGCATATGACCGTTTCAGCACCGCCCTGACCGTGGCGCAGGTCTGCGGCGTGCAGCGTCTGTGTAACCACTACGCCGCCCTCCTCGCCCCGCTCCCCGGCCCCGACTCCTCCCGTGAAAGCAATCGCCGCCTCGCCCAAATCACTCAGTATGCCCGCCAGCTTGCCAGCTCGCCGGACGTGATCGACAGCAAAGCGCAGCAGGGGCTCGATGAAGTGGGCCTGACGGTGTATGACATTGTCACCATCAACCAGATTATCGGCTTTGTCGGCTTTCAGGCGCGCGTGGTGGCAGTCTTTCAGGCTCTGCTCGGCCACCCTGTTCGCTGGCTGCCGGGACACCACATTCAGCCTCACGCCCTGCCCGACGATAACACTTTGAATACATGGCAGCCCGCCGTACCGGGGGTCGAGCGATGTCAGGCCAGCCCAGAGCAGCTGGCGTCCCTTGAACGCTGGCAGGAGGAGCCGCTACTGCAGCAGCTTACGCCGGTGTTGTGTCATGAACCGGCAATCCTCGATCAAACAGGTGAAATTCTGGTCAGTGGCATTCACGCAGAATATGAAAACGACGAGTCGGTAAAGCGTGCCGTAGAGCAACTGGCGCGATCGCCGGACCAGTTTAGCGCCGCGCAGTTTACCCCGCTGACGAATGACGGGCAGCCGCCGGTACAGGCCATCAACCTGCTTACCTGGAGCGCTTTTTGCGGCTGGCTGAACCGTCTGAAAATCGCCATCGGCAGGGGCGAATAACCACACTAATGACCTAAAGAGCGCTTGCTGTAACAGTGAGATTCGCGTAAAACTGTCAGCCGCTCATATGGCTACGAAAATAGATCACTATGCTCCAGGACAACCCGCTGCTAGCGCAGCTTAAACAGCAACTGCATTCCCAGACGCCACGCGCTGAAGGGGTCGTAAAAGCCACGGAAAAAGGCTTTGGCTTCCTTGAAGTCGATGCGCAGAAAAGTTACTTCATTCCGCCTCCGCAGATGAAGAAGGTGATGCACGGCGATCGTATTACGGCCGTGATCCATAGCGAAAAGGATCGTGAATCCGCCGAGCCTGAAGAATTAATTGAACCCTTCCTGACCCGTTTTGTGGGTAAGGTACTGAGAAAAGATGACCGTCTGTCCATCGTTCCGGACCATCCCCTGCTGAAAGACGCCATCCCCTGCCGCGCTGAGCGTGGCGTGACCCATGATTTCAAAGAAGGTGACTGGGCCGTGGCAGAAATGCGCCGTCATCCTCTGAAGGGCGATCGCGGTTTTTATGCTGAACTGACCCAGTTTATTACCTTCGGCGACGACCATTTCGTGCCGTGGTGGGTCACTCTCGCACGCCATAACCTCGAAAAAGAGGCCCCGGAGGGCGCAGCGACAGAGATGCTGGACGAAGGTCTGGAGCGTCGCGATCTGACCGCCCTCAATTTTGTTACCATCGACAGCGCCAGCACCGAAGATATGGACGATGCGCTGTATGTTGAAGAGCAGGCTGACGGCAAACTGCTGTTAACCGTAGCGATTGCCGATCCTACGGCCTGGATCGCTGAAGGTACACCGCTTGATAACGCGGCCAAAATCCGTGCCTTTACCAACTATCTGCCGGGCTTCAACATCCCAATGCTGCCGCGTGAGCTGTCTGATAATTTATGCTCGCTGCGCGCCAACGAAGTGCGCCCGGTCCTGGCCTGCCGCATGACCATCGCTGCCGACGGCACGATTGAAGAGAACATCGAGTTCTTTGCCGCGCTTATCGAATCGAAAGCCAAGCTGGTATATGACGAGGTCTCTGACTGGCTGGAAAATAGCGGCACCTGGCAGCCAGAATCTGATGCTATTGCCGAACAGATCCGCCTGCTGCAGCGCGTCTGCCTGAGCCGTAGCGAATGGCGTAAAACCCATGCGCTGGTGTTCAAGGATCGTCCTGACTACCGCTTCATTCTCGGTGAAAAAGGCGAAGTGCTGGATATCGTTGCTGAACCACGTCGCATCGCTAACCGTATTGTTGAAGAGTCGATGATTGCGGCCAACATCTGTGCGGCCCGCGTCCTGCGCGACAAGCTCGGTTTCGGCATCTATAACGTGCATACCGGCTTCGACCCGGCCAACAGCGAAGCGCTGGCGGCCCTGCTGAAAACGCACGACGTGCATGTTGATCCGCAGGAAGTCCTGACCCTGAACGGTTTCTGTAAACTGCGCCGTGAACTGGATGCTCAGCCGTCTGGTTTCCTCGACAGCCGCATCCGTCGTTTCCAGTCTTTCGCGGAGATCAGCACCGAGCCAGGCCCGCACTTTGGCCTGGGTCTGGAAGCCTACGCCACCTGGACGTCGCCGATTCGTAAGTATGGCGATATGGTTAACCACCGCCTGCTTAAAGCGATCGTCAAAGGCGAAACCATTGCCCGTCCGCAGGACGACGCTACCGTGCAGATGGCCGAGCGTCGTCGCCTTAACCGCATGGCGGAACGTGATGTCGGTGACTGGCTGTATGCCCGCTTCCTGAAAGACAAAGCCGGAACCGACACCCGTTTTGCCGCTGAGATCATCGATATCAGCCGCGGCGGCATGCGCGTACGTCTGGTGGATAACGGCGCCGTGGCCTTCATTCCAGCGCCGTTCCTGCACGCCGTGCGTGACGAACTGGTCTGCAGCCAGGAAAACGGCACCGTGCAGATCAAAGGTGAAGTGGCGTATAAAGTGACCGAAGTTATCGACGTGACTATCGCTGAAGTGCGCATGGAAACACGCAGCGTTATCGCCCGCCCTGCTGTCTGATTGTTGTATGCTTAAAGGTCGGTTCACTCATTGCGGGTGAGCCGATTTTTTTGTATTAACCTCACATCCATCATTTTTCCTTACCATTCTCCCCCACAAATTCCGAAAAGCGATCACACTTATTAACGATAATCTGTTGAACTTCATAAGGTGTGAACGGAATATTCATTCGTCTGTATCCTTTTTTGCTAATCTCGTTCTAATATAAGAATACTGGGAAAAAACAATAAGTTTAGCTCGGCATTACCGCTATTTTAACGCGATTAAACCGACTGGAAATGCACGATGTGTGCAATTAAGTGCGCCTGGGAGAGAGCATGATTGACGATCTGGAGCAAAATTTGCTGTTTCGTTACATGGGCACCCACAGTCCCTGGTGGCGACTGACGGCGGACAGCAATGCGCTCCATCTTGCGGCCAGCGAAAGCGCCGAGACCACTCAGGTGGTGGCGCTGACTGACGAGCAGGCCGACAGCATTCGCCAGATGACGGTCATCACCTCCAGCATCACCATGACGCTCTCCCTGTACGGAACTGATGTGCCGGTGCACCTCGTGGGCCGTAAAACCACTAAAAAAGAGTGGGCCGGCACCGCCTCCGCCTGGAATGACACCCCCTCCGTCGCCCGGGATCTGGCCCAGGGTTTATCCTTTGCCGAACAGGTGGTTTCTGAGGCCAACTCGGTGATTGTTATCCTCGATCGGCACGGCAATATTCAACGCTTTAACCGTCTGAGCGAAGAATACACCGGGATGAAAGAGCACGAGGTCATTGGCCAGAACGTCTTTAAACTCTTTATGAGCCGCAGCGAAGCAGCTGCCTCCCGCCGCAATATCAGCGGTTTTTTTCGTGACGGCAGTTCCTATGAAGTAGAGCGCTGGATCAAGACCCGCAAAGGGCAACGGTTATTTCTGTTTCGTAATAAATTTGTGCACAGCGGCAGCGGGAAAAACGAAATTTTTCTTATCTGTTCAGGTACGGATATCACCGAAGAGCGCCGCGCGCAGGAACGCCTTCGGGTGCTCGCCAACACCGACACCATTACCGGCCTGCCAAACCGTAACGCCATCCACGATATGATCAGCGAAGCCATCGACACCCGTGGCGATGGCCAGGTCGGCGTGGTCTACCTCGATCTCGATAATTTCAAAAAAGTGAATGACGCCTACGGGCATATGTTTGGCGATCAGCTTTTGCAGGCGGTGGCGCTGGCGATCCTCAGTTGCCTGGAGGATGGGCAGGTGCTGGCGCGTCTCGGCGGCGATGAGTTTATCGTGCTGGCAACCGGCACGTCGCAGAGTGCCCTCGAAGCCATGGCCTCGCGGATCCTCACCCGACTGCGTCAGCCCTTCCGGATTGGTTTAATCGAAGTCTATACCGGCTGTTCGCTGGGTATTTCCCTCGCCCCACAGCACGGCACCGATCGCGAAAGCGTGATCCGCAATGCCGATACCGCGATGTATACCGCAAAAGAGAACGGGCGCGGCACGTTCTGCGTCTTCTCGCCGGAGATGAATCAGCGGGTCTTTGAATATCTGTGGCTGGACACTAACCTGCGCAAAGCGCTGGATAATGACCAACTGGTGATCCACTACCAGCCTAAAATTACCTGGCGCGGCGAGGTGAGAACCCTCGAAGCGCTGGTTCGCTGGCAATCGCCGGAGCGCGGGCTGATCCCGCCGCTGGAGTTTATCTCCTACGCCGAGGAGTCCGGGCTCATCGTTCCCCTGGGGCGCTGGGTGATGCTCGATGTGGTGCGCCAGGTTGCCAAATGGCGCGACAAAGGTATTAACCTGCGCGTGGCGGTTAACGTCTCGGCCCGCCAGCTGGCGGATCAGACGATTTTCAGCGATCTGAAGCAGGCCTTAAAGGACCTGAATTTTGAGTACTGCCCGATTGATGTCGAGCTGACCGAAAGTTGTCTGATTGAAAACGAAGAGCTGGCGCTGTCGGTGATCCAGCAGTTCAGCAAGCTGGGAGCGCAGATCCACCTTGATGATTTCGGGACGGGTTATTCGTCCCTGTCGCAGCTGGCGCGTTTCCCCATCGATGCCATTAAGCTCGACCAGGCGTTTGTCCGGGATATCCATAAGCAGTCGGTATCGCAATCGCTGGTACGCGCGATTGTTGCGGTCGCTCAGGCGCTGAATTTGCAGGTGATTGCTGAAGGGGTGGAGAGCGCGAAAGAAGACGCCTTTCTGACCAAGAACGGCGTCAACGAACGACAGGGTTTTCTGTTTGCTAAGCCCATGCCCGCTGTCGCATTCGAGCGATGGTTTAAACGTTATCAGGCACGCAACGCGCGTTAACTGGCTTTACGCAGGCCCGATGCGGTGTGGCGATCCTGCAGCAGAACCAGCCGCTGCATGTAGGCCACATCCTTCGGTTGCAGGCAGAATGCCGCATCCACCCAGTCTTCGGTGATATCCATCAATTCGCTGCGCGGCAGCTGCAGGACGCGCTGACGGGCGCGCAGCATCGCTCTGACGCCATTCATTTTGGGTTGTAACGTGTCGATGAAGGTGCGCGTCGCCACGTAGCCCTGGCCTGGTTCAAACAGCACGTCCACCAGCCCGTGTTGCTCGTACCATTCCGCGGTGTGCGACTCCCCTTTGTAGATAAGCTCCTCCGCCAGCTTCATGCCTGAGCGGCGCGCGACCAGCGAGTAGCCTCCCATTCCGGGGAAGAGGTTAAAGGCGATCTCCGGGAAACCTAAGCGTGCATCCCGCTGCGCCAGTAAAAAGTGGTGCGCCAACGCGGCCTCAAAGCCTCCGCCCAGCGCACTGCCCTCCACCATCGACAGGGTGATCGCCCCGGTATCAAAGCCCCGCGACGCAGCGTGGACGCAGTCCACACAGGCGCGAGCATAGGCCCGAAGCGCTTCCCGGCGACCATTCTCGATGCAGTCGACAAAGAAGCGTAAATCGCCCCCGGTGTTGTACATATCGGGCACCAGCGAACCTGTAACCCAGAAATCAACCTCAAACCCGGACTGCCGTACCAGCCACGACAGGTTCATGATCTCCTCTATCAGCGCATGATTGAAGCAGGGCCGCGGCTGGGCCCGTAACATCATCCATACGGTACGTCTCTCTTCCTCGTAATAACCGGCGAGCTGGGTGAATCGTACAGAATCAGTGAACAGTTTACAGGTAGCCTGATTGATAATTGTCATAGTCCAATTCCTCATAGAAAAAAGCGCCTTGCGCGCAGAATTAGACTAAGCCACTACTAAAATCCTCTGTATAAAAAAGCATGAAAATATCACTACCATTAATGTGCTTTCGTTAGCACACTTTTTCCCTTCTCTTTTGCCTTCAATTTCTGCATCATTGAATTTATTCACTTTTCATTTAGGGATGAGATTATGTCTGATATCGATGCACTAAAAGTTGCGCAACGTATTGATACTGTGCTGGATATTCTGGTAGCAGGCGATGTGAACTCTGCTCTTCGTAATCTCGAGATATTAAAATCAGAATTACTGACCCTCGCAGGCGAGCAGAAAGACCCCGCTGTAGTACCGCCAAAATCACCGTGGGAAGTTTGACGATCGCATTGCCTCTCGTGTTTATGTCAGTTTTCAACTAACGGCGATGCCGTTTTAATATGGATGCTATGAATTCCCGACAACAAATAATATTACAGATGGTGATCGACACAGGGCGTGTAAGCGTCGTTGATCTGGCCAAAGCGACCGGCGTATCTGAAGTCACCATCCGCCAGGATCTCAATCTTCTGGAAAAAATGAGTTACCTCCGTCGCGCCCACGGCTACGCCGTGCCGCTGGACAGCGAAGATGTCGAGACGCGTATGATGAACAATTACGCGCTGAAACGTGAACTGGCGGAGTTCGCCGCTTCTCTGGTGAATAATGGCGAAACGGTGTTTATCGAGAACGGCAGCTGTAATGCCCTCCTCGCCCGCACGCTGGCTGAACAGAAAGAAGAAGTCACCATCGTGACGGTGAGCAGCTATATTGCTCATCTGCTCAAGGAGACGCGCAGCGAAGTCATTTTGCTGGGCGGCATCTACCAGAAAAAAAGCGAAAGTATGGTTGGCCCACTTACGCGTCAGTATGTTCAGCAGGTCCATTTCAGCAAGGCCTTTATCGGCATCGACGGCTGGCAGCCTGATACCGGCTTTACCGGCCGGGACATGATGCGCTCGGACGTGGTCAATGCGGTGCTGGAAAAAGGCGGTGAGACTATTGTGCTGACCGACAGCTCTAAATTTGGTGCGGTTCACCCTTACACGATGGGCCCGGTCTCCCGTTTCAGTCGGGTGATCACCGACGAAGGCATTAAAGAGGCGCACACCACCAAACTGCAACATGACGGCCTTGTCGTCGATATCGTCAAAAAACCTGCCTGATGCCGTTTCAACGCCCGTGAATTCGGGCGTCATTCTCCCGCCCTTCGCTCTGAGACTATTCCGAGCAATCCTTTAAGACTATTTACCTGTCGGATCAGTGATAAAGACGTAAAATTATTGTTAGCGATATAACAGGAAGTAACTATCACTTGCGTGATCTTGTAACGCCTGCGCGAACAAGTTTCATGGAAAACGGCTTGAGGGGTATTGGTTTCCACTTAAGCGAAATAATTTCCGTGGATCAATATTTCAGGAGAATGAATTATGACTTTTAACAGCAAAAAATTATCCGCTGCTATGCTGGCCGTTACGCTGGCGTTTTCCCTGAGCGCTTGCTCTAACTGGAGCAAACAAAGCCGTAATACCGCCATTGGTGCGGGTGCAGGCGCAATCGGTGGTTCAGTCCTGACCGACGGAAGCGCGCTGGGTACCCTGGGTGGTGCCGCGGTTGGTGGGATTATCGGTCACGAGGTGAGCAAGTAAATAATATACCGATTGCCACCGCAGTCGCTTGATAATGCCCTGTTATTTCTGGCTTTATCTGAATATAAGAATATTAAGCCACGGCTCAGGCCGTGGCTTATTTGTTTTTGTAGCCTGTTAACCGCCAGCTAATTTTACTTTCATGCCTTTGGCTTCCAGCAGAGACTTAATCAGATCCCGCTTGTCGCCCTGAATCTCTATTACGCCATCTTTAACCGACCCGCCGCATCCGCATTTTTTCTTTAGCTCAGCGGCAATTTGCGCCAGGGTCGCATCGTCGGCGTCAATTCCGGTGACCAGACATACGCCCTTCCCTTTACGCCCGCTGGTCTGGCGTTGAATACGTACAATGCCATCACCTTTTGGTCGTTCGGCTACTTCTTTTGGCTCATCAATGCGCCCGGTATCCGTTGAATAGACCAGGCGGCTGTTTGTATCGCGCATTACGCCCCCTTATGAAGTGATGCGTTGATAGCTTTCAGGGTTTGCGCCGGATCCGCAGACTGGGTTACCGGTCGTCCAATAACCATATAGTCCACACCCGCCGCCAGCGCCTGTTCCGGGGTCATAATGCGACGCTGATCGCCAGCGTCGCTCCCCGCAGGACGGATGCCGGGCGTAACCAGCTTGAAGTCCTGGCCGATAGCGCTCTTAAAGCGAACCGCTTCCTGGGCAGAACAGACAACACCGTCGAGCCCGCAGCTGTGCGTCAGGCGCGCCAGGCGCTCGGCATGTTCTGCCGGTGACAGCGTGATGCCAAGATCCAGTAGGTCGCTGGCTTCCATGCTGGTGAGTACCGTGACGGCAATCAGCAAGGGGGCATCTTTCCCGAATGGCACCAGTGCTTCGCGGGCCGCAGTCATCATGCGCGCGCCACCGGAAGCGTGGACGTTAACCATCCAGACGCCCAGTTCGGCTGCAGCCGCTACCGCGTGAGCCGTGGTATTTGGAATATCGTGGAATTTAAGGTCAAGAAAGACATCAAAACCGCGCTGCTGCATATCGCGAACAATTTGTGGGCCAAAGAGCGTGAACATCTCTTTACCGATTTTCAGGCGACAATCGCGCGGGTCAATGCGATCAACGAACGCTAACGCATTGTCGCGATTGTTGTAATCCAGAGCGACAACAACAGGAGATTCAGTAACTACGCGGGAAGAAGATGAAGCTGCAGACGTCATGACCGGACCTTCTCGTCGATGGGCGCCGCATCGGCGCGGGAATGATAAACGGCGTGCATTCTACCTGCGCATCACAAAAATTAACAGGTTCCATTTTTAATCCTGCCAGACTACAGCGCGCACGGACCAGATGGATAAAAACCTTGAAGTATGTTGTAACTAATATTGGGCTTTTTTAAAAATTACTGCCCATCGAGGCCGCGAATTGGCTTGATGGTGGACCAGGCACGGCAGGACGGACAGTGCCAGTACAGCGTATAGGCCGTAAATCCACACTTCTGGCAGCGATAGCGCGGCTTGCTGCGCACCTGCTCGCCAACCATGTCGCGCAGTACCATCAGGCTCTCTTTGGCGCGCCCCTCTTCCGCATCATTCAGATGGTAATCCATCAGCTTATGGAAGACGCGCATGGTCGGATGGCGCTGCAGCTGGCGGGTAATATACACCTGTGCGGTGTCGCTGCCTTCGTGCTCCTGGACCACATCCGCCAGCATCAGCTCAGCAGCGGCACCGGTGTTCTCTTCCACGCAGCGACGCAGGAAAGCCACCCACTCTTCGGCCATACCCAGTTGCTGATAGCAGGTTTGCAGCATCTCAAGCGTTTCACTGACCAGTTCTTTATCCTGATCGATAACCCGGAGAAGGCTCTCCACCGCTTTCTGGTAATCCCCTTTCGCCATGTAGACGCGCCCCATCATGATGGAGACGCGCGCGCTGCTGCGATCGGCGGTAGCGCCTTTCCGGAGCAGCGCCATCGCCTTGTCCATGTCTTCGTTGCCCATCTGCTGCAGGGCCAGTTCACAGTAGAAGTGGGCGATTTCAACGCGCTGTTTGTCTTTACCGAGTTTCACCAGACGTTCAGCAACGTCGATGGCTTTCTGCCATTCGCTGGTAGCCTGATAGATCTGCAGGAGCTGTTGCAGGGCGCTGATGCGAAAATCGGTCTCATCTACCAGCTGTTTAAACATCTCTTCGGCGCGATCGTATAACCCGGCGGCCATATAGTCGCGGCCAAGCTGCTGTACGGCCAGCAGACGCTGCTCATAGGTTAATGAGGCGCTTTCCATTAAGGTCTGGTGAATGCGGATGGCGCGGTCAACTTCGCCGCGGGAACGGAACAGATTACCGAGAGTCAGGTGGGCCTCAACGGTACCGGTATCCTCTTTCAGCATCTCGAGGAACAGGTCTACCGCTTTATCCTGTTGGTTACTCAGGAGGAAGTTAACCCCGGCGACATAATCGCGTGAAAGGCGGTTCGCTTCATCCTGTTTATTTTGTTGCGCACTTCTGCGGCCCATATACCAGCCATAGGCTGCGGCTACAGGCAAAAGCAGAAACAACAACTCCAGCATCTTAGATTATTCCTTCGCTACCGGCACACCTGAACTTACCGGAACGTCGGTCGGAGGCGTAATTTGGTTTTCAAGACGTTTAATTTTACGTTCGGCACGGGCAAGCGTTACCCGAACTTTAAGCCAGAACAGACCACAAATCAGCCAGCCGATTGCAAATCCTGCAGCGAACAGTACCGCCAGGAGGCTGGAAATTCGATACTCGCCTTGCGCCAGCAGATAATTAAACGTTACCTGTTGATCGTTTTGCGCGCCCAATGTGACGGAAATGACAAAAATCGCCAACACCAGTAAGAAAATGAGTAAATATTTCACATTACTTCCCGTTATGTGGTTTGAGCGAATAAAGAGTGTTCAACATAGCGTAACCAGCCTTATAAACTACCATTTTCATGACGTGGGCGAAACGGAAAAAGCGTCGCGCCACGTTAAGATCTGCGGCTAAATATGAGAATTTCAACCTCAGTCAGCTTTCTTGCTCTCTGTCGGCGATTTCCCGTTTCTCTTCTGCCGGAGGCGTGAGCGGACCACAGAATCGCTGGGCAAGCCAGGTTGCACAGGTGATGAGCAGCCATGAAATCAGGGTCGCCACCACCAGATCCCGCGGCCAGTGCATGCCAAGCAGCAAGCGGCTTCCCATCACGCCCGTTGCCCAGACCAGCAGTACGATGATGGTCACCGTGCGCCGCCGCGGCCACAGCAGACCTACTCCCAGCAGTGCCCAGCTTGCAGCAAACATGGTATGCCCGGACGGGAAGGCAAACCCGGTCTCTTTCTGCCAGTGTTTACGTAAAAAAGTGGGAATAGTCTGTTGTTCAGCAAGCTGTTCTTTCACGAGCTCACCGCGCGCTTTACGCTTTAAATTGTAGAAGTCGTTCACCGGGACATGGTGAGTTTTTTCCATCCAGACCACGAAAGGACGCGGCTCCTGAACCCGATCCTTGACCCAGGATTTTACGCCCTGACCGATAAGAATGACTCCTGCCAGGATGGCAAAGAGCATGATGGCGGCTCGCAGACGAAAACGCAGGCACCACAAAAACCAGGCGCAAAGAAGTGTGTGGGTGATAATCCCCCAGGGTTGGGTGACCGTCTCCGTTACCCAGAACAGCGCTTTCAACCATCCGCTATTCGCGCCTGGCTGCCACTGCCAGCCCGATATCCATAAAGCCACAGGCATAATAAGCAATATCCCTGCGCCAACCGCCGTGCGGCGGGCTATTGAAAGCATGTCGTCTCCTTTTTTCGATAAGCCTCACAATCATAACCGAAAAATTACAGCTGCGTAAAAATGTCGGATTGTGCGTTTAACGTTCGTTAAGCCGGGCGTGATTAGGTGAACCCGCGCAGCTTGTGGCAAAATAAGACAATACCGACAGCCAAACAGGCGACAGACACAAGGCGTGTCAGCATTTTCTGGAGAATCACATGCAGCTTAAACGTGTGGCAGAAGCCAATCTGCCAACCCCATGGGGCGATTTCCTGATGGTGGGCTTTGAAGAACTGGCAACCGGGCAGGATCACGTGGCGTTAGTGTTCGGCGATACGTCCGGGCAGACGCCGGTCCTGGCCCGCGTTCATTCCGAGTGTCTTACGGGTGATGCCCTGTTTAGCCTGCGCTGCGATTGTGGTTTTCAACTGGAAGCCGCCCTGTCGCACATTGCGGAAGAAGGCCGGGGCATCCTGCTGTATCACCGCCAGGAGGGTCGTAACATCGGTCTGCTCAATAAGATCCGCGCGTATGCGTTGCAGGATCAGGGCTACGATACCGTTGAAGCGAACCACCAGCTGGGCTTTGCTGCCGACGAACGCGATTTCACCCTGTGCGCGGATATGTTCAAGCTGCTGGGCGTGGACGAAGTACGTCTGCTGACCAACAACCCGCGTAAGGTTGAGATCCTGACCGAAGCCGGTATCAATATCGTCGAACGTGTACCGCTGATTGTGGGCCGTAACCCGAAAAACGAACACTATCTGGATACCAAAGCGGCGAAGCTTGGACATCTGCTTAACAAATAACATCAACAGCCCGGCAGCGTATGCGTGCCGGGCTGGTTTTCTTTTTAAGTCAGCATATTACGAATGACATAGTGCAAAATGCCGTCGTTCTGGTAGTAAGTGAGTTCTGTTGCGGTATCAATACGGCAGCGGCAGTCAACAACTTCGGTTTGCCCATCGGCTCGCGTCAGCTTGACCGGTACCGTTGCACCAGGCGTCAGATTTTGCAGGTCCGCAATATCAATCCGCTCCTCGCCTGTCAGCCCCAGCGTTTTACGTGATGCCCCCTGCGGGAACTCCAGCGGTAAAATCCCCATGCCAATCAGGTTTGAACGGTGGATACGCTCGAATGATTCGGCGATCACCACCCGTACGCCGAGCAGTCGTGGTCCTTTCGCCGCCCAGTCGCGGCTTGAGCCGGAGCCGTACTCTTTCCCGGCTATCACCGCCAGCGGGGTGCCTTCCTGCTGATACTTCATCGCCGCATCGTAGATGGAGATCACTTCTGTTCCAGGCAGATGACGAGTCATCCCGCCTTCCACGCCCGGCACCATCTCGTTGCGAATACGGATATTGGCGAAGGTACCGCGCATCATCACCTCGTGGTTGCCACGACGCGAACCGTAGGAGTTGAAGTCACGACGCTCCACGCCACGGCCCTGGAGATAACGCCCTGCCGGGCTATCGGCTTTAATACTGCCCGCCGGGGAGATGTGGTCGGTGGTTACCGAGTCGCCGAGAATGGCCAGCACGCGCGCGCCGTGAATATCTTCCAGCGGTTTGGGCTGTGCCAGCATGTCATCAAAGAAGGGTGACAGACGAATATAGGTGGAATCATCCTGCCAGCTGTAGGTGTCTGACCGCGCCACCTCGATGGTTTTCCACTCCGGCGTGCCTTCAAACACTTCGGCGTACTCTTTGCGGAACATGTCGGTAGAGACTTTTTCAACCGCAAGGGCAATCTCCTGCGCCGACGGCCAGATATCTTTCAGATAGACCGGATCGCCTTTACGATCGTGTCCCAGCGGATCGGTTGCCAGATTGATGTTCATATTGCCCGCCAGAGCATAAGCTACCACCAGCGGTGGAGAGGCCAGCCAGTTAGTTTTTACCAGCGGGTGAATACGTCCTTCAAAGTTGCGGTTGCCCGAGAGCACCGCCCCTACCGTCAGGTCGCCCTGCTTGATTGCCGTCTCGATAGGATCCGGTAGCGGCCCGGAGTTACCAATACAGGTTGTACAGCCGTAGCCTACCAGGTTAAAGCCCAGCTCATCCAGATAAGGCGTCAGGCGGGCCTGCGCCAGATAATCGGAGACGACTTTGGATCCCGGTGCCAGCGAGGCCTTGACCCACGGCTGGCGTTTCAGGCCAAGCGTAACGGCTTTTTTCGCCAGCAACCCAGCCGCCATCAGCACGCTGGGGTTCGAGGTGTTGGTGCAGGAGGTAATGGCCGCGATGACGACCGCGCCGTCCGGAAGCTGATACTGGTGACCATTCATCACGTAATCAATAGGCCGCCTGTCTTTCTGCGCGGTGTTAACTTCCAGTTCATTGCTGGCAGCAAAGGCTTTGGGCACATCCGCCAGGGCCACGCGGTCCTGAGGACGTTTTGGCCCGGCGAGACTGGCTTCAACTTCGCCCATATCCAGCGCCAGCGTGCTGGTAAACACCGGCTCATCGCCCGTGTTACGCCACATGCCCTGCGCTTTGGCATAGGCTTCCACCAGCGCGACCTGCTCGCTGCTGCGCCCGCTGAGGCGCATATACTCCAGCGTCACACCATCGATCGGGAAGAAACCGCAGGTGGCGCCGTATTCGGGAGCCATATTGGCGATAGTGGCCCGGTCCGCCAGCGGCAGGGAGTCGAGCCCGTCGCCGTAGAATTCCACAAATTTACCCACCACGCCGTGCTTACGCAGCATCTGGGTGACGGTGAGCACCAGGTCGGTGGCGGTGATCCCCTCGCTCAGCTTGCCTGTCAGCTTGAAGCCGACCACGTCCGGGATCAGCATGGAGACCGGCTGGCCGAGCATTGCCGCTTCGGCTTCGATCCCCCCTACTCCCCACCCCAGTACGCCAAGGCCGTTGATCATGGTGGTGTGTGAGTCGGTACCGACCAGCGTATCCGGGTAGGCCACCCACTCTTTATCCTGCAATTCACTCCATACCGCTTTGCCGAGATACTCCAGGTTGACCTGGTGGCAGATGCCGGTGCCGGGTGGGACGACGCTGAAGCGGCTGAACGCCTGCTGGCCCCACTTCAGGAACACATAGCGCTCGTGGTTACGCTCCATCTCAAGCCGTACGTTCTCTTCGAAGGCATCATCATCGCCAAAATGGTCCACGGTCACCGAGTGATCGATAACCAGATCGACCGGAGAGAGCGGGTTCACTTTAGCGGTATCGCCGCCAAGGCGCTTGACCGCTTCACGCATCGCCGCCAGATCGACCACCGCCGGAACGCCGGTAAAATCCTGCATCAGCACCCTGGCGGGACGATAGGCTATCTCCCGGTCGGCATGGGCGCTCTGCAACCATCCGGCCAGGGCATGAATATCTTCAGCCGTAACAGAGACTTCATCCTGCCAGCGCAGGAGATTTTCCAGTAACACTTTAAGCGACTTGGGTAAGCGCGCGATATCCCCAAGTTCCTTTGCGGCCAGCGGCAGGCTGTAGTAGTGATAGGTTTTGTTCTCAGCCTGCAATGTGTCCTTACTGGCTTCGCGTAGGGTTAACGACATAAGCTCCTCCTTAATTACCGGGATTGCGATACCCTGACTTTGATCAGGGCCGTAATTAAAGATAACACATCGTCACCGTAACGATTTGATAACAACTCAAATAGACAAATTCGGCGGGAAAACAAAAAGCCCCGCCGGAGCGAGGCTTTCGTCATTCACTGGAGGGTGAGCCAGATCAGCTGGCACCAGAAGAGGATCGAGAGGGAAAACGCGGCCATCCACGACCAGTATTTAGCTCCGGATATATTATTCATCATTGCGACACCACGCTTTATTTATTCTTTGACAGCTGAGTTTGCCTCAGTTCGATATTGCTGATGTGTATTTATTAAAGAGTACAAAAGCGCATCAGATTATTATCACGCTACGCTGATAATACGAATTATTGTTTTTTGGCTTCGTCTTCTGCGAACAAATCAATAAAGGCTTGCTGCTGCGGTGACAACTTCCAGGACGCCGGAACGTTACCTGTAGCGTCATTACGGACTTTGCGACGCGTGTCACGCTGCTGACACACAGGCTTCACTGCTTCACTACGCCCCTGAACCGCCATAATTAACCCCAGAATTTCCAGACCAGAAACGCCACCACGACCCAAAACAGCGTGGAACCCAGAAACACCGCCAGCCAGGCTTTACGCTTAAGTCCTGGGTCCCTTTGCGGCTCGTGACTTCCTGACGGCATTGCTAACCTCATACAATCGATTTCGCTTATCATTTTGATACCAAACAATTGGTATAAGTAATCGTGACTGAGATAAATCCTAAAGAAACTTTAGTCGAAGATCCAGCGAATTTACGAATCCTGTGGCGTCAAATATTTAATCTTTTGAGCGGAAATATATAAATGAAACGTGGAATTTGCGTAGCGGTTAATTATTTTCTATTTTTGTCAGCTTTGCTGAGCAGTTTCAGGAAAAAAACGCCGTAACCCCATGGTTAATGAGGCATGAGAGAAAACTGGAGGGGATTTTAATTCAGAACGACAACTGAGAAGGGTATCTTTCCCGAGGGAAAGATACCGAAGGTTATTATTTTTCCGGCAGCTTGATATCTTTAAACATCGCTTCGATATCTTCGTTCGAACGTAGCGCCACCGCGGTATCGACCACGTCGCGGGTCAGATGTGGTGCGAATCGTTGAATAAAATCATACATATAGCTACGCAGGAAGGTGCTGCGACGGAAACCGATTTTGGTGGTGCTGTGGCCGAACACCCCCTGGGTATCCAGTCGCACTAAATCGGGATCGGCGACAGGATCCACCGCCATGCTGGCGATAACCCCTACCCCCAGGCCAAGGCGTACGTAGGTTTTGATCACATCGGCGTCGGTGGCGGTAAAGACAATCCTTGGCGTCAGCCCTGCGCGGTTGAAGGCGGTATCCAGCTCCGAACGGCCCGTAAAACCGAAGGTGTAAGTCACCAGCGGATACTGCGCCAGCTCTTCAATGGATACCGAAGTTTTCGCCGCCAGCGGATGCTCTGGCGTCACCACAATCGAGCGGTTCCAGTGATAGCAAGGCAGCATCACCAGATCGTCATACAGATGCAGCGCTTCGGTGGCGATAGCGAAGTCCGCGTTGCCCTTAGATACCGCCTCGGCGATTTGCGTCGGCGAGCCCTGATGCATATGCAACGACACGCGAGGATAGCGCTCGATAAACCCTTTGATGACGCCCGGCAGAGCGTAGCGCGCTTGGGTGTGGGTGGTGGCGATATACAGCGAGCCTTTATCCGGCCAGGTGTGCTCCCCGGCAACGGATTTAATGGCATCGACCTTCGACAGCACTTCGCGGGCGATACGAATAATCTCCTGCCCGGCAGGCGTAACCTGGGTAAGGTGTTTACCGCTGCGGGCGAAAATCTGGATCCCCAGTTCATCTTCAAGCATACGGACCTGCTTGCTGATGCCAGGTTGCGAAGTATAGAGACCTTCTGCGGTGGAGGAAACGTTAAGGTTGTGGTTGACCACCTCAACGATATAGCGGAGCTGCTGTAGTTTCATGCCAGACCATCCGATTTAGCGCACACGGGCAATCGCTTAAGACGATTTGATAATAAGAAAAGGGTTAACTATAACCACTATATCACTTATATCTTTGCTGTATAGTCCGTAACAAAAAATAATAACCGGGCAATAAAAAAGGGCCGGAACCCCGGCCCTTTAAAGGTAACTTACAGTAAATTAAGGTTATTTCTTACCTTCAACCCATTTACCGTCAACATAAAATGCTGACCAACCTGTCGCTTTACCGTCTTTTTCAGCAGCAACATATTGCTGCTTAGTTTTACGGCTAAAGCGCACAACGGTCTTATTACCCTCTGGATCCTGCTGAGGAGCATCGGCCAGATAGCGCAGTTTTTCTGCCAGACGATCGCGGAAGCGATAAAGCTCTTCGACCAGTGGCGCACGCGTTTCACGAGATTTCGGGAAGGTGTTTGCCGCCAGGAAGACGCCCGCAGCGCCATCACGCAGAACAAAGTAGGCATCGGACTTTTCACACGGCAGTTCCGGCAGCGGAACCGGATCTTCCTTCGGCGGTGCCACTTCACCATTACGCAGGATCTTACGCGTGTTTTTGCAGTCGTCGTTGGTGCAGGCCATGTACTTACCAAAACGCCCCATCTTCAGGTGCATTTCAGAACCACACTTCTCACACTCCACAATCGGACCGTCATAGCCCTTGATGCGGAACTCGCCCTCTTCGATCTCGTAGCCGTCGCAGGTCGGGTTGTTACCACAGACATGCAGCTTACGTTTCGGATCGATCAGGTAGCTGTCCATCGCCGTGCCGCATTTGGTGCAGCGACGTTTGGCGCGCAGGGCGTTGGTTTCCGCATCGTCGCCTTCCAGCACGTTCAGCACTTCGTTTTCCGGCACCAGGTTGATGGTGGTTTTGCAGCGCTCTTTAGGCGATAACGCATACCCTGAGCAACCGAGGAACACACCGGTGGTGGCGGTACGAATACCCATCTTACGGCCGCAGGTCGGGCAGTCGATGCTGGTCAGCACCATCTGGTTCGGCTGCATGCCACCCTCTTCAGGGTCTTTTTCCGCTTTGTCCAGTTGCTTGGTGAAGTCGCTGAAGAAGCTGTCCAGCACCTTCTTCCACTCGGCTTCGTGGTTAGCCACCTGGTCAAGGCTGTTTTCCATCTGCGCGGTAAAATCGTAGTTCATCAGCTCGCGGAAGTTATCTTCCAGGCGATCGGTGACGATTTCACCCATTTTCTCAGCATAGAAACGACGGTTTTCGGTCCGCACATAGCCGCGATCCTGAATGGTCGAAATGATCGACGCATAGGTAGATGGACGACCGATACCGCGTTTTTCCAGCTCTTTCACCAGCGAGGCTTCGCTGAAGCGTGCCGGCGGCTTGGTGAAGTGCTGTGCCGGGGTCAGCTCAACAAGGGTGAGTTCATCCCCGGTGTTGACCGCTGGCAGGGTTTTATCTTCATCACCCTTACGCAGCGCAGGCATCACTTTGGTCCAGCCGTCGAAACGCAGGATACGTCCACGCGCTTTCAGGCGGAAATCACCGGCACCCACGGTCAGGGTGGTGGAGTCATACTGCGCAGGCGTCATCTGACAGGCAACGAACTGGCGCCAGATCAGCTGATAGAGTTTCTGCGCGTCGGCTTCCATATCCTTCAGGGATTCCGCCAGTACAGCGACGTCCGAAGGACGAATAGCTTCGTGCGCTTCCTGCGAGTTTTCTTTGCTGTTGTACTGATTTGCGCTCTCAGGCAGGTATTTCTTACCGAAGTTATCGCCAATGTAATCACGCACCATGTTAACGGCGTCCTGGCTCAGGTTGGTTGAGTCAGTACGCATATAGGTGATGTAACCCGCCTCATACAGACGCTGAGCCATCATCATGGTTTTTTTCACGCCATAGCCCAGACGGGTGCTGGCCGCCTGCTGCAGCGTGGAGGTAATAAACGGTGCGCCGGGCTTGCTGCTGGTCGGTTTGTCTTCACGATCCAGTACCTGATAGCGGGCTTTTTCCAGCATCGCCACCGCGGCCATAGTCTGATCGCGGTTTTCAGGGCGGAACGGTTTATCGTTCTGATGGGAGACTTCCAGCGGCAACGTATCGCCGCCTGGCGTCGTTACGCTGGCGTCAATTTCCCAGAACTCTTCCGGCACAAACGCTTTGATTTCGCGTTCCCGTTCAACCACCAGACGTACGGCAACAGATTGCACGCGGCCAGCAGAAAGACCACGCGCAATCTTTTTCCACAGCAGTGGAGAGACCATATAGCCCACGACGCGGTCCATAAAGCGGCGCGCCTGCTGGGCGTTAACGCGATCGATATTCAGCTCGCCCGGCTTTTCAAACGCCTGGCGGATCGCATTTTTGGTAATTTCGTTAAACACCACGCGGCTATAGCGTGTGTCATCGCCCCCGATCACTTCCCGCAGGTGCCATGCAATGGCCTCCCCTTCGCGGTCAAGGTCGGTTGCGAGATAGATGTGGTCGGCTTTTTCCGCCAGCTGTTTCAGCTCGGAGACGACTTTCTCTTTACCCGGCAGTACTTCGTACTGTGCCTGCCAGTTATCCCATGGGTTAACCCCCATGCGATTTACGAGCGCGCTACGTTCATCCTTTTTAGGCTTTTTGGCCCCTTTGGTGGAGGTAGAGTCGGCGCTCTTCTTGGCTGAGCCACTGGTCGGCAGATCGCGGATGTGACCGACGCTGGACTTAACCACGTAGTCACTACCCAGATACTTATTGATCGTTTTGGCTTTTGCCGGGGACTCAACGATAACGAGAGCTTTACCCATATTCACCTTTACCTAATTTGTTTCTTCCAGGAATACGTCGCGTGAGTTCACCTTCCACTGGCGACGAGACAGTTATATAGCGACGCCATCAGTGGATATCAACCCTCTTTTCAGTTCAGTCGCAAAAACGACGTCACACAAGCGGTTGAGATAACGCGCTTTTTCTCGCTTCAGTGTGACTGCACGACGAGACTTAGGTCGAATGTCAAGCAAATCTGTTGCCAGAATGACGAAAGCGCACACTCTACCTGATAAAATCCGTTACGCAACTTTATTAGCATGCAAAAGCAAATCACGCCAGCGCTGTCCGTCTTGCCCGACATGCGCCAAAATGGGGAAAATTTGCTCCCGGGACCGCTGCGGCGTAGACTAATAACACTGTTTAAGGAGTGGATAATGCAGCAAACTACCCAACCAATTGACCGCATAACATTGCTTGCTGAAGCAAATAAACTCATTCGTGAACATGACGACACCATGGCAGGGATCGAAGCCACAGGCGTAGAACAGCGCAATGGTGTGCTGGTGTTCAGCGGGGAATACTTCCTGGACGAACAAGGTCTGCCGACCCCGCGCAGCACGGCGGTATTTAACATGTTTAAATACCTGGCCCATGTGCTCTCCGAAAAGTACCACCTGGTTGATTGATGCGAAAACGCGAGGCAAATGCCTCGCGTTTTTATTCAGAGCAGCGGTTTTTGCCCGCGCTGCAACCAGCGCAGCAGCAGACGATCCGCGCTTTCAGCGGCGCTATTGGTAAAGCGATCCATCAGCTTTTTACGACGCATATAGCGCACGCCAACCAGTTCGCGCCCTTCCATCAGAGATAGCAGCAGATCGTCGCTGGTGCCCACCTGATCCACCAGCCCCTTGTCCAGCGCCTGGGTGCCGTACCAGTGTTCGCCGGTGGCGACCTGGTCGATATCCAGTGAGGGTCGCATCTCTTTCACGAACCCTTTAAAGAGCTGGTGGGTATCATTGAGATCTTCACGGAACTTCTGTCGCCCCTCTTCGGTGTTTTCACCCAGCAGAGTCAGCGTGCGTTTGTACTGGCCTGCCGTATGAAGCTCCACATCAATATCTTTATTTTTCAGGAAACGATTGAAGTTCGGGATCTGTGCTACCACGCCAATCGAACCAATAATAGAGAAAGGCGCCGCGACAATTTTATCGGCCACGCAGGCCATCATGTAGCCTCCGCTGGCAGCGACTTTATCCACCGCGACCGTCAGCGGGATCTGCTTATCGCGCAGTCGTTGCAGCTGGGAAGAAGCCAGTCCGTAACCATGCACCACCCCACCCGGGCTTTCGAGACGCAGAACAACCTGGTCTTCAGCTCTTGCCACCGCCAGCACCGCTGTCACTTCTTCACGCAGAGATGACACTTCATGGGCATCCATGCTGCCTTTAAAATCCAGCACATAAACGCGCGGTTTCGGCACTTCAGGGCGATGCTCCTGTTTTGCTTTCTGCTTTGCCGCTTTCGCTTCAAGCTTGTGCTTTTTCTTCTGCGCTTTGTGCCACAGCTTCTGCTCATGAGCATCAAGCAGCGCCACTGACATCTCTTCCTTCATATCAGTGTACTGCTCGCTTAAGCGGGTAATGCGCAACTCGCCGCGCTGGCGTTTGCGCTGCGTCAGGTTAACAATCAGAACGGCGATCACCGCAATGGCAATCACCACCGTCGCAATTTTGGCCAGAAATAATCCGTACTCAGAAAGTAATTCCACGCGTCCACCTTGGTTTAACCACTTGTTTTCTCACTCAGTGTACAACAGCCTTCAGCAGGCGTCTCTCAGCTGACGATACCCTTGCGAGCCGTCTTCAGAAATGTTTATTTGTGGATGAAATATTTGCAAATTGTTAATTTTACAGCGAACTCACCGGTAGACTGATTGTAATCAGCCGCGCTTTCGGGCATAAAGCCGAAAAGAGACCGCACAGCATGGGCCGCGCCAACGCGCGCCAGAGGAGTGACCTTGCACTATCAACCTAAAAAAGATCTTCTGCAAAATCGTATTATTCTGGTCACGGGAGCCAGCGACGGCATTGGCCGCGAAGCGGCATTGACCTACGCCCGCCACGGTGCGCGCCTTATCCTGCTGGGCCGTAATGAAGATAAGCTGCGCGATGTTGCTCAGGCTATCGCCAGTGAAGG
Source organism: Leclercia barmai (assembly GCF_049312895.1). Taxonomy (NCBI): domain Bacteria; kingdom Pseudomonadati; phylum Pseudomonadota; class Gammaproteobacteria; order Enterobacterales; family Enterobacteriaceae; genus Leclercia; species Leclercia barmai. The sequence goes on from NZ_JBMNWZ010000002.1 coordinate 67,664, forward strand.
CGGAGCCCCCACCCGCGAGTACATTCTCGACCTGTTAACCTGCACCCCGGAGAGCTGCCGGGAGCTTGCCGGGCGTATCGCCACCGAGTATCCGCGTCTGGACGGCGTGCTCCACAATGCGGGCCTGCTTGGCGAAGTCCGCCCAATGGATGAGCAAAACCCGGAGATCTGGCAGCAGGTCATGCAGGTGAACGTTAACGGCACCTTTTTCCTTACCCAGGCCCTCCTTCCTTTATTACTGCAGTCCGATTCCGGCTCGCTGGTCTTTACTTCATCAAGCGTCGGACGCCAGGGCCGGGCAAACTGGGGCGCGTATGCCGCCTCGAAATTTGCCACCGAAGGGATGATGCAGGTGCTGGCTGAGGAGTACCAGAGCCGCCATCTGCGCGTGAACTGCATCAACCCTGGCGGGACGCGTACCAGCATGCGCGCCAGCGCGTTCCCGAGCGAAGATCCGCTTAAACTAAAAACCCCCGCCGATATCATGCCGCTCTATCTGTGGCTGATGGGCGACGACAGCCGCCGGAAAACCGGCATGACCTTTGATGCCCAACCCGGCCGTAAACCAGGAATATCGCAATGAGTGATGAACGTCATCAACAGCGCCAGCAGCGCCTGAAAGAACAGGTTGATGCCCGCGTTGCCGCAGCTCAGGACGAGCGCGGGATTATTATCGTCTTTACCGGCAACGGCAAAGGCAAAACCACTGCGGCTTTTGGCACGGCAACGCGCGCCGTCGGTCACGGTCAAAAGGTGGGCGTCATTCAGTTCATTAAGGGCGAGTGGCCAAACGGCGAGCGTAATCTGCTGGAACCGCATGGGGTGGAGTTTCAGGTCATGGCCACCGGCTTTACCTGGGATACTCAGAACCGCGAAACGGACACTGCGGCCTGTCTGGCCGTCTGGGAGCATGCGAAGCGTATGCTGGCGGACCCAACGCTGAACATGGTTCTGCTGGATGAGATCACCTATATGGTGGCCTACGATTATTTACCGTTGCAGGAGGTGGTTGAGGCGCTGAACAGTCGTCCGGCACACCAGACGGTGATTATCACCGGGCGCGGCTGTCATCGGGATATTATGGAGATGGCGGATACGGTTAGCGAGTTACGACCGGTCAAACACGCCTTCGATGCAGGTGTTAAAGCGCAAATCGGCATCGACTATTAACAAAAAACCCGGCGTTGCCGGGTTTTTTATTTTTAGCCGTTGTTGTTACGGCTGCCAGAGCGGCGATTGCTGCTGACTTGGCTATGACGTTTAACCGCCCGACGGATCTGGTTCGCTTTCATGCGACGACGATCTTTCTCCACCGCCACTTTCGAAGTGGTTTCCGGGGTCAGTTCCACCAGCTCACGCAGATAGTTGGTCTGGGTTAAATCCAGCTCCGTATAGCCGCCACGTGGCAGGCCCTTCGGCAGAAGGATGTCACCGTAACGGACACGGATCAGACGGCTAACCTGCACGCCAACGGCTTCCCACAGACGACGCACCTCGCGGTTACGACCTTCGGTCAGGGTCACGTTGTACCACTGGTTAATGCCTTCGCCACCGGTGAACTTAATGGTTTTAAACGCTGCCGGGCCATCTTCAAGCTGCACGCCGCGAGACAGTTCACGGATCTTATTGTCGTCAACTTCCCCGAACACGCGGACCGCGTATTCACGTTCCACTTCACGGCTTGGGTGCATCAGACGGTTTGCCAGTTCACCATCGGTAGTGAACAGCAGCAGACCGCAGGTGTTTACGTCCAGACGACCTACCGCGATCCAGCGCGCGCCGCGCAGTTTTGGCAGGCGGTCAAACACGGTTGGACGACCTTCCGGATCGTTGCGGGTGCAGAGTTCACCTTCCGGCTTGTAGTAAGCCAGCACGCGGCAAATCTGCTCGGCAGACTCTTTCACGGAGATCAGGTGGCCGTCGATACGAATTTTCAGGCCAGGTACGATGTCAACACGATCGCCCAGGGTGGCGATTTTACCGTCCACGCTGACACGACCTGCTGCGATAATGGTTTCGATTTCACGGCGTGAACCGTGGCCGGCGCGGGCCAGCACTTTCTGTAATTTCTCGCTCATTGAGCTTCCTTCAGGTGTCGCCTTCACAGGCGTCTGGTGTACTTTATGAAATAATGAGCTAACTTAAAAAGCATCTCATTGTCATGTAAGTACTTATTACATTAAAGGGTGTCTCATTTAGTACACCCGCACAAACGTGACCTGCCATATTACATTAACTTCGAAAGGAATGCTTCTTCACGTTTCATTTGTTTAAGTCTGGCTGCTGATAGTCTGGGCCATGAATCATTGGTTATGAACCTGGTTTCCCTAAACATCCCTCTTGTCCGAAAAGAGTGAACGAGCCTTTGCTACAATTTTACTTTAGTTCGACCATTATTGCTCATGAAGTAATTGTATGTAAAATAGTCACCTCGTTAATATCCATTAAGAATAGAGGGATTTATGGCAATGGGTTTTTACCTTCGGGTGGGTGACCCGACTACCTGCAGAGGGAAGATACTAACTGGGGATGAAACGCTAAGTTGGTATGGTGTAGCCGGAGCGCGGGAAGGTGACCTGGTGTCATGCGGCAATCATCCGGGGACATATAAAATATTAGGAGGCACATCTGAAACGTGGGCCGATGGTAGAAGACTGGCGGGAACACTGGGCAGCGTCAGTTCCTGTCCGTGTAAGGCCACGTTCGTCCCTACTATTCCTGACCGTTATGAACAAGATACCCTATTTTCGTTGAAACATTCAGGTATCACAGAAAAGATCCTTACATCAACATTTCTCCCACAGTCAGATCCTGAACAACATGCACAGGCAGCGAAGAAGCAAAATAGCTTCGCTGACATCTGCAAGCCAGAAGATAACCCGCTACTTAACGGCGTTTACCTCTGGACTGAAACCACAAGTGCAGGTCATGCTTTCGTTTCGGTGCATGAGCATAACAGCATCTATCTCTACACCTATGGTCGCTATGGACGCACTGATAAAAGTACCTTCACTGGGGATGGGATTTTAGACTTTTTCCAAGATGAAGATGCGCGAAAGTATTACCGATACGAACTTTATGAAATGGGTGCTCGTGCTTTCCGCATTGATGATGCTGATCCTAAAAGAATCCGTAAATTCTTCGAAAACCTTTGGATTAGCGGTGTAGCACCAATTCAAACGCCAAACATGCAAGACGGTACAAAGCGAAGAGGCCGCACGATTGATAAGTATGATGTGACTGGTAGCAACTGTACCACCCACTCAGTTGAGGGGATAAAGTTTGCTGGCTCAAAGTTATTCGATCACGGTTACACATCCACGACAACACAGCTACCAATCAACATAGAAGAAGATTTTACTATTCCGGTATCACTGCAAAATTATCTTCAATCAAAGAGTGCAGACTTCTCCTCAATGCTCGTTGTCGAAATGACTAATACATTCAAACAGCAGTACCCTAACACCGAGAACAAAAGCCCTCAACCAATGGGAGGGAGTGCAAAAATTGAACAATCTGCTGCCAATTCCGCTGCTGTTGTAGGCTCAACATCCCCATACTCAGGCGGTACAGTAGGCGGTTCATTGGGAAGCACTTACGATGATGAATAAGAAGTTCTGGATCAGGTGGATGAGTATCGCGCTGATCTGCGTAGCGTATTACGTTATCGTGCTTTATTTCGATCTGGTCTTCGCTCTTAACTTTTCAGAGACAATGAGCCAAGGCGGAGAATTTACCCCTTCTCAATGCACCTGGTTTGTTAAGGAGCTATCGCAAAATCACTCTGATTCGGCTTTAACCTCTATCATTGGTTTCGCTGTCTGCGTCCCTCTGATCCTGCTTGTCTTCAAAAAAGTGAGATGATGCCAAAGGCTGGAGAGATCCAGCCTTTGGCCCTTTTCCGTGATTTTAGACAATAGAAGCTATAAAGGCCCTTTTGCGATACAGCTACATACGGAGTTGTTGAGCAAAAAACGAAGGAAAAGGTGTAAACTCATGATGAGAATCGAGATGTGGCTAATGGTTGTTACGCAAGCTGGTAACAACCACTAATCAAAATAAACTAACTCATTGATTTCAAATGAATTAATATTTATCTTATACGCCTTCACAGGCGTCGAATAGGGTCATTATAGCGGAGAAATTACCGCTAAACTGATGGCCGCGTAGTATAGCGGCTTACACCGTTACAGGAAAGGCTTAACATCCCCCACGCCTTCACGCAGCACGACCGGCGCATCTTCCGTTAAATCAATTACCGTGGTCGGTTGTTGGCCGAGATAGCCGCCGTGAATAATTAACTCCACCTGCTTCTCGAGGCGGTCTTTGATCTCATCCGGATCGGATTCGGTAAATTCGCTGCCCGGCAGCATCAACGAGGTGGAGAGCATCGGCTCGCCGAGGGTTTCAAGCAGCGCCTGGGCAATCGGGTTGGACGGCACGCGCATCCCGATGGTTTTGCGTTTTTCCTGCAGCAGGCGGCGCGGCACCTCTTTCGTCCCTTTAAGGATGAAGGTGTAGTTGCCCGGCGTGTTGTTTTTGATCAACCGAAACGCGACGTTATCCACGTAGGAGTAGGTGGATAACTCAGAGAGATCGCGGCACATCAGGGTAAAGTTATGCCCGTTCGGGATGTGGCGGATCCGGCAGATACGCTCCATCGCGGATTTATCTTCGATCTTACAGCCCAGCGCGTAACCGGAATCGGTTGGATAGACGATAACCCCGCCCTTACGCACGATCTCCACGGCCTGATTAATCAAACGCGGCTGCGGATTGTCAGGATGGATATAAAAAAATTGGCTCATACTACCCTCTCTTCAATTGGCGTTGGCTGCTCCCAGAGTTGCCACACCGGCTCGACGCCAGCAGGTAACCAGAGCTTGCGTCCCAGCTCTATCCAGGGACAAGGCTGATGAAAATCAGAGCCCTGGGAGGCAAGGAGTCCATACTGGCGGGCATATTCAGCCAGCTGACTGCGCTCGTTGGGTGCCTGCTGACACTGGGCGACTTCCATCGCATCTCCGCCGTGTTCGGCAAAGTAAGCCAGCAGACGTTTCAGCCATTTGGCGGAGAGGTTATACCGCCCCGGATGGGCCAGTACCGCCTTGCCGCCAGAATGATGAATGACATCAATAGCTTGTTCTATTGTACACCACTGGGGAGGAACGTATCCGGTTTTCCCGCGGGCGAGGTATTTTTTAAATACATCCGCAATGTTATTTGCCTTACCGGCTTCCACCAGATAACGGGCAAAGTGGGCGCGGGTCACCGCCCCGTCTTTCGCCAGCCGCATGGCCCCTTCCCAGGCACCGGGAATATGGGCTTTCTCCAGGCGTTCGGCGATCATCTCGGCCCGCAGCACGCGCCGCATTTTTTGCTCATCCAGAAACGCGCGCATCTCCGGGTTTTCAATATCGATGTTTAACCCGACGATATGAATCTCATGATTTTCCCAGACGGTGGATATCTCCACGCCGGTTATCAGGGTCAGGGGCAATCCGCTGCGGGTAATCTCTGCCCGCGCGGCTGCAATGGCCTCGGTGGTATCGTGATCGGTAATGGCCAGCGTGCCCACTCGCATCTCATGGGCGCGATGGACAAGCTCTTCAGGCGTAAGCAGGCCGTCAGAGGCCTGCGTGTGGCTGTGTAAATCATAAATCACTGCGTAATTCGTGTCGCTCAAAGCGGCTCCCGTCACTGCTCGTCAATATCTGCGCGGCCATAATAACGGTATGTGGTGAAATTCTGAAATCGGGGGGTTGACAATAAGCCATCGAACTAGTTAACTAGTACGCAAGTTCACTCAACGAGGTATCTGAAAATGACCGCACATTTTACTCTGCACAGCTGGTGGCGCACTTCCTGATTAACGGGCAGTGTCGTACGTCTGCGTCATGCATTCAGATACCTGGCCCGCCACTGAGCGGGCTTTTTTATGAACAGAATAAAGAGAACAACATAATGCAAACAGCCAAACCGAACCTCGAACTGCTGACCCGCGAGGCGGCGTATCGCCACAACCCCACCGTCCTGTTCCATCAGGTGTGCGGCGCGCGTCCCGCCACTCTGCTGCTGGAGTCTGCGGATATCGACAGTAAAGACGATCTGAAAAGTCTGCTGCTGGTCGACAGCGCCCTGCGCATCACCGCGCTGGGCGATACAGTAACCCTGCAGGCGCTTTCTGAAAACGGTGCGGCCCTGCTGTCGCTGCTGGACGATGTCCTGCCTGCAGGCATTGAGAATGAACATCGCCCTGACCAGCGCATCCTGCATTTCCCGCCGGTCAGCCAGCTGCTGGATGAAGATGCCCGCCTCTGTTCTCTGTCGGTGTTTGATGCCTTCCGCCTGCTGCAAAACCTGGTTAATGTGCCGGAAAGCGAGCGCGAAGCGATGTTCTTTGGTGGGCTGTTTGCTTACGACCTGGTGGCCGGTTTTGAAGATCTCCCTGAGCTTGAGCAGGGAAACCGCTGCCCGGACTACTGCTTCTATCTGGCGGAAACCTTACTGGTGATCGACCACCAGAAAAAGTACACCCGTATTCAGGCCAGCCTGTTCACCCCGATTCTGGCGGAGAAGCAGCGTCTGGAGCAGCGCATTGCCCAGCTGCAGGCGCAGATGGATGAAGCCCCGCCGGAACTGCCGGTGCAGCGCGTGGAGCAGATGCGTTGCGACGTCAGCCAGACGGACGATGAGTACGGCGTGGTGGTCCGTCAGATGCAGAAAGCCATTCGCGCCGGCGAGATTTTCCAGGTAGTGCCGTCCCGTCGCTTCTCCCTGCCCTGCCCGTCCCCGCTGGCGGCCTATGACGTGCTGAAGAAGAGCAACCCGAGCCCGTACATGTTCTTTATGCAGGATAACGATTTTACCCTGTTCGGCGCCTCGCCGGAGAGCTCTCTGAAGTACGACGCCACCAGCCGTCAGATTGAAATCTATCCTATTGCCGGTACCCGCCCGCGCGGTCGTCGTGCCGACGGTTCGTTGGATCGCGACCTCGACAGCCGCATCGAACTGGAGATGCGCACCGACCAGAAAGAGATGTCCGAACACCTGATGCTGGTTGACCTGGCCCGTAACGATCTGGCCCGTATCTGCACCCCGGGCAGCCGCTACGTCGCCGACTTGACCAAAGTGGACCGTTACTCCTTCGTGATGCATCTGGTTTCCCGCGTGGTGGGCGAACTGCGTCAGGATCTGGACGTGCTGCACGCCTACCGCGCCTGCATGAACATGGGCACCCTGAGCGGCGCGCCGAAAGTTCGCGCCATGCAGCTGATTGCCCAGGCCGAAGGCCGTCGTCGCGGCAGCTACGGCGGTGCGGTGGGCTACTTTACCGCCCACGGCGATCTGGATACCTGCATCGTGATCCGCTCCGCCTACGTCGAAGAGGGGATCGCCACCGTCCAGGCGGGCGCGGGCATCGTTCTCGACTCTGTTCCGCAGTCTGAAGCTGACGAAACCCGTAACAAGGCCCGCGCAGTACTGCGCGCCATTGCGACTGCCCATCACGCACAGGAGATTTTCTGATGGCTGACATTCTGCTGCTCGATAATATCGACTCCTTTACCTATAACCTGGCGGATCAGCTGCGTGCTAACGGTCACAACGTGGTGATTTACCGTAACCATGTTCCGGCTCAGACCTTAATCGACCGTCTGGCCACCATGCAAAACCCGGTGCTGATGCTCTCCCCGGGGCCGGGCGCGCCAAGTGAAGCGGGCTGTATGCCGGAGCTGTTGACCCGTCTGCGCGGCAAACTGCCGATCATCGGGATCTGCCTGGGCCATCAGGCGATTGTTGAGGCCTACGGCGGTTACGTCGGCCAGGCGGGAGAGATCCTGCACGGTAAAGCCTCCAGCATTGAACATGACGGTCAGGCGATGTTTGCCGGGCTGATGAACCCGCTGCCGGTGGCGCGCTATCACTCGCTGGTGGGCAGCAACATCCCGGCGGGCCTGACCATTAACGCCCATTACAACGGGATGGTGATGGCCGTGCGTCACGATGCGGACCGGGTTTGCGGCATGCAGTTCCACCCGGAATCTATTCTGACCTCCCAGGGCGCTCGCCTGCTGGAGCAGACCCTCAACTGGGCGCTGCAGAAACTGGAGCAGACCAACAGCCTGCAGCCGATCCTGGAAAAACTTTATCAGGCGCAGACCCTGAGCCAGCAGGAGAGCCACCAGCTGTTCTCCGCCGTGGTACGCGGCGAGCTGAAACCCGAGCAGCTGGCCGCCGCGCTGGTAAGCATGAAAGTGCGTGGTGAACAGCCCCAGGAGATTGCCGGTGCCGCCACCGCCCTGCTGGAAAACGCCGCCCCGTTCCCGCGCCCGGACTATCTGTTCGCGGATATCGTCGGCACCGGCGGTGACGGCAGCAACAGCATCAACATCTCCACCGCCAGCGCCTTTGTCGCTGCAGCCTGCGGGTTGAAGGTGGCAAAGCACGGTAACCGCAGCGTCTCCAGCCGTTCCGGCTCGTCGGATCTGCTGGCCGCCTTCGGTATCAATCTGGATATGAACGCGGAGAAATCCCGCGATGCGCTGGATGAGCTGGGCGTCTGCTTCCTGTTCGCGCCGAAGTATCACACCGGATTCCGCCATGCGATGCCGGTGCGTCAGCAGCTGAAAACCCGCACCCTGTTTAACGTGCTCGGGCCGCTGATCAACCCGGCGCACCCGCCGCTGGCGCTGATTGGCGTCTACAGCCCGGAACTGGTGCTGCCGATTGCCGAAACCCTGCGCGTGCTGGGTTATCAGCGGGCGGCGGTGGTGCACAGCGGCGGGATGGATGAAGTCTCCCTGCATGCACCGACCCTGGTGGCCGAACTGAACAACGGTGAGATCAAAAGCTACCAGCTTGAAGCGGCCGACTTTGGCTTAACGCCGTATCACCAGGAACAGCTGGCAGGCGGCACCCCGGAAGAAAACCGTGACATTCTGACCCGCCTGTTACAAGGTAAAGGTGAGCCAGCGCATGAGGCCGCTGTTGCCGCCAACGTCGCCATGCTGATGCGTCTGCACGGCGAAGAAGATTTACAGGTCAACGCGCAGAAAGTGATTGAAGTGTTGCGCTCTGGCGCAGCCTACGACCGGGTTACCGCATTAGCGGCAAGAGGATAAACAATGCAGACCGTATTAGCGAAAATCGTTGCCGATAAGGCCATCTGGGTTGAAGCGCGGAAACAGCAGCAGCCGCTCGCCAGTTTCCAGAATGACGTGGTGCCGAGCAGCCGTCGTTTTTATGATGCCCTGCAGGGCGCGCGCACCGCATTTATCCTGGAGTGCAAAAAGGCCTCGCCGTCAAAAGGGGTGATCCGCGACGATTTCGACCCGGCGAAGATCGCCGCCATCTATAAGCACCACGCTTCGGCGATTTCGGTGCTGACCGATGAGAAATATTTCCAGGGAAGTTTTGATTTTCTGCCCATCGTCAGCGGCATCGCGCCGCAGCCGATTTTGTGCAAAGACTTTATTATCGACCCGTATCAGATCTGGCTGGCGCGTTTTTATCAGGCCGATGCCTGCCTGCTGATGCTCTCGGTGCTGGATGACGAACAGTACCGCCAGCTCGCTGCGGTGGCGCACAGCCTGAAGATGGGCGTGCTGACCGAAGTGAGCAACGAAGAGGAGCTGGAGCGTGCTATCGCGCTTGAGGCCAAAGTCGTCGGCATCAACAACCGCGACCTGCGCGATCTCTCCATCGACCTGAACCGCACCCGCCAACTGGCGCCGCGTCTGGGCGCAGGCGTGACGGTGATCAGCGAGTCCGGCATCAACAATTATGCCCAGGTTCGCGAGCTGAGCCATTTCGCCAACGGCTTCCTGATTGGTTCGGCGATGATGGAGCAGGACGATCTCAGCGCGGCGGTACGTCGCGTGTTGCTGGGTGAAAATAAGGTATGCGGCCTGACGCGCCCGCAGGATGCCGCAGCGGCTTATGAAGCAGGCGCTATCTATGGCGGGCTGATCTTTGTTGATACCTCCCCGCGCAATGTGTGCGTTTCGCAGGCGCGCGAGGTAATCGCCGCAGCCCCCTTACAGTACGTGGGCGTGTTCCGTAATGCCGCGATCGACAGGGTGGCAGAGGTTGCAGACCAGCTCTCCCTCACCGCCGTTCAGCTGCACGGTAGCGAGGACCAGAGCTATATCGATGCCCTGCGCGAGACGCTGAAACCGCAGGTGCAAATCTGGAAAGCCCTGAGTGTGGCGGACACCCTGCCGCCGCGCACGCTCAATCATGTTGATAAATATGTTCTGGATAACGGCCAGGGCGGAACCGGGCAGCGTTTTGACTGGTCGCTGCTCAACGGTGAGAAGCTGGATAACGTCCTGCTCGCCGGTGGTTTAAGCCCGGACAACTGCGTTGAAGCCGCCAAAGCAGGCTGCGCAGGTCTCGATTTTAATTCAGGCGTTGAGTCGCAGCCGGGCATAAAAGATGCCAGCAAACTGGCTTCGGTGTTCAAAACGCTGCGTGCATATTAAGGAAGAGAAGATGACCACATTATTAAATCCCTATTTTGGTGAGTTCGGCGGCATGTATGTGCCGCAGATCCTGATGCCCGCCCTGCGCCAGCTGGAAGAAGCCTTTGTCAGTGCACAAAAAGATCCGCTCTTCCAGGCTGAGTTTACCGACCTGCTGAAAAACTACGCCGGTCGTCCAACGGCCCTGACCAAATGCCGTAACCTGACGGCGGGCACCAACACTACGCTGTATCTGAAGCGTGAGGATCTGCTCCACGGCGGCGCGCATAAAACCAACCAGGTGTTAGGCCAGGCATTGCTGGCAAAACGGATGGGTAAAACTGAAATCATCGCCGAAACCGGTGCCGGACAGCACGGCGTGGCGTCGGCGCTGGCCAGCGCCCTGCTCGGTCTGAAATGCCGTATCTACATGGGGGCAAAAGACGTTGAACGTCAGTCACCTAACGTCTTCCGTATGCGTCTGATGGGCGCGGAAGTGATCCCGGTGTACAGCGGCTCGGCCACCCTGAAAGATGCCTGTAACGAAGCGCTACGCGACTGGTCCGGTAACTATGAAAACGCGCACTATATGCTGGGCACCGCTGCGGGTCCGCACCCGTTCCCGACCATCGTGCGTGAATTCCAGCGCATGATCGGGGAAGAGACCAAAGCGCAGATCCTCGAAAAAGAGGGGCGTCTGCCGGATGCGGTGATTGCCTGCGTGGGCGGCGGTTCAAACGCCATCGGCATGTTTGCCGATTTCATCGATGACACCAGCGTGGGGCTGATTGGCGTTGAGCCTGCCGGCCACGGCATCGAAACCGGTGAACACGGCGCGCCGCTGAAACACGGTCGCGTGGGCATCTACTTCGGCATGAAAGCGCCGATGATGCAGACTGACGAAGGCCAGATCGAAGAGTCGTACTCCATCTCCGCCGGTCTGGACTTTCCGTCCGTCGGACCACAGCACGCCTATCTGAACAGCATTGGTCGCGCCGAGTACGTCTCTATTACCGATGACGAAGCGCTGGAAGCGTTCAAAACCCTGTGCCGTAAGGAGGGGATCATCCCGGCGCTGGAGTCTTCCCACGCCCTGGCCCATGCCCTGAAAATGATCCAGGACAACCCGGAAAAAGAGCAGCTGCTGGTGGTAAACCTTTCCGGTCGCGGTGATAAAGACATCTTCACCGTTCACGATATTCTGAAAGCACGAGGGGAAATCTGATGGAACGTTACGATAACGTGTTTGCTGAACTTAAGGCCCGCAAGGAAGGCGCGTTTGTTCCCTTCGTAACGCTGGGCGACCCCTCTCCTGAGCAGTCGCTGAAGATTATCGACGCCCTGGTTGAGGCGGGTGCCGACGCGCTGGAGCTGGGCATTCCCTTCTCCGATCCGCTGGCTGACGGCCCGACCATCCAGAGTGCCACCCTGCGCGCCTTTGCCGCAGGCGTAACACCCACCCAGTGCTTCGAGATGCTGGCGACCATTCGCCAGAAATACCCGGCTATTCCCATTGGCCTGCTGATGTACGCCAACCTGGTCTTTAACCGTGGGATCGACGAGTTTTACGCTGAGTGCGCCCGCGTGGGCGTGGATTCGGTGCTGGTCGCCGATGTGCCGGTTGAGGAGTCTGCGCCGTTCCGCCAGGCGGCGATGCGTCATAACGTCGCGCCGATCTTTATCTGTCCGCCAAACGCCGACAACGAACTGCTGCGCCAGATCGCGTCTCATGGTCGCGGCTATACCTATCTGCTGTCGCGTGCTGGCGTAACGGGCGCGGAAAACAAAGCCGCCCTGCCGCTGCACCATCTGGTGGAAAAACTGGCGGAATACAACGCCGCACCGCCGCTGCAGGGCTTTGGCATTTCGGCACCTGAGCAGGTTACTGCCGCACTGGGTGCCGGAGCTGCCGGGGCTATTTCCGGTTCAGCGATTGTCAAAATTATCGAGAACAACGTCGATAAGCCCGAGCAGATGTTGAGCGAGCTGAAATCCTTCGTCAGTGCCATGAAAGCAGCCACCCGTCCGCAATAATGGAATCGCCGTCTGGTTTTGCCAGACGGCTTCATGCATAAATTGATCCCTTCGAGCTTTAACGCATTTAACACTTTCCAAAATAGTTTCCCGGCGTATTATCCCCCCGTCTTATAAGTCTTCCTCCTTAATCCTTCTGAGTTCAGAGGTTTAACTATGTCATGGCACCACTTTAAGCAGGCTTATTTAATTAAGTTCTGGTCACCTGTTCCTGCGGTTATCGCTGCGGGGATCCTCTCCACCTACTATTTCGGCATTACCGGCACCTTCTGGGCGGTCACCGGCGAATTTACCCGCTGGGGCGGACAACTGCTGCAGCTGGCTGGCGTTCACACCCAAGAGTGGGGTTATTACAAACTGATTCACCTTGAAGGTACTCCGCTCACCCGCATCGACGGCATGATGATAATCGGCATGTTCGGCGGCTGTTTTGCTGCAGCGCTGTGGGCAAACAACGTCAAGCTGCGCATGCCGCACAGCCGGATCCGCATCGCCCAGGCGGTTATCGGGGGCATTATCGCCGGGTTTGGCGCGCGTCTGGCGATGGGCTGCAACCTGGCCGCCTTCTTCACCGGGATCCCGCAGTTCTCCCTGCACGCCTGGTTCTTTGCTCTGGCCACCGCCGTGGGCTCGTACTTTGGCGCGCGCTTTACCCTGCTGCCCCTGTTCCGAATTCCCGTCAAAATGCAAAAAGTGAGCGCCGCTTCGCCGTTAACCCAGAAACCGGATCAGGCGCGCCGTCGTTTTCGCCTCGGGATGCTGGTCTTCTTCGGCATGCTGGCCTGTGCGCTCTGTACCGCACTCAATCAGCCTAAGCTGGGGCTGGCGATGCTGTTCGGCGTCGGCTTTGGCCTGCTGATTGAACGGGCGCAGATCTGCTTTACCTCGGCGTTTCGCGACATGTGGATCACCGGCCGTACCATGATGGCGAAAGCGATCATTGCCGGGATGGCGGTGAGCGCCATCGGGATCTTCAGCTACGTCCAGCTGGGCGTTGAGCCGAAGATCATGTGGGCTGGACCGAATGCCGTCATCGGCGGACTGCTGTTTGGCTTCGGGATTGTGCTGGCAGGCGGGTGTGAAACCGGCTGGATGTATCGCGCGGTCGAAGGCCAGGTGCACTACTGGTGGGTCGGTCTGGGTAACGTCATTGGCTCCACCCTGCTGGCCTATTACTGGGATGATTTATCGCCCGCGCTGGCGACGAACTGGGATAAGGTGAACCTTCTCAACACCTTTGGTCCACTGGGGGGACTGCTGGTGACCTACCTTTTGCTGATGATCGCCTTTTTACTGGTGCTGGCGCAGGAAAAGCGCTTTTTCCGTCGCGCTGCCGTGAAAACTGAAATCCGTGAGGAAGCCGCATGAAAGAGATCGTACCCGACTACCGCCTCGATATGGTGGGTGAACCCTGCCCTTACCCGGCTGTCGCCACTCTTGAGGCGATGCCGCAGTTGAAGAAAGGCGAGATCCTGGAGGTGGTGAGCGACTGTCCGCAGTCCATCAACAACATCCCGCTCGATGCGAAAAACCACGGCTATACGGTGCTGGATATTCAGCAGGATGGGCCGACTATCCGCTATCTGATCCAGAAGTAATGTCAGGGTGGTGACAGGCCACCCCTTTAAGTATTAATCCCATTTTATTCAGCATCTCCCCGTGGCGTCTATGCTTTACATTGACTACAAAAGGAGAACGTTATGTCAGACCATAATCTTGATAATGATGCACAATATGCTGGTGAAAAGGCCAAGAACAAGCTGGATGAAGCGGCCGGTGCTGCACAGCAGCAGTTTGGTGAATTTGTTGATTCACCAAAACATCAGTTGAAGGGTGCCGGACGTAAATATGCTGCACAGGCCAGCGACGTGGTGACTGAGGTTACCGACGCGGTGAAAAATAATCCGCTTACCGGCCTCATTGCCGCAGGTGCGGTGGGTATTGTCCTTGGCCTGTTGTTGGGTCGTAAATAAAAGACAGAAGGCCCTTCGGGGCCTTCTTTACGTCAGAAGCGATATCCCGCCGAGAACATAAACACCCAAGGATCCAGACGGGTGCTGATACTTTGTTGCTCCCCACCTGCTTTGAAACGGACGTCGGTATCAATATCCATGTACCAGACCGAGGCGTTAATTAACCAGTCGCGGTTAATCAGATAGTCCAGCCCCACCTGACCCGCCATACCCCAGGAATCCTTCAGGCTCAGGTCAGAGAGGCCCGCCGCTTTACCGGTGTCGTTAAACTTCTCATCAAAGAAGGTGGTGTAGTTGACCCCGGCACCCACATAGGGGCGAACCTTGCTCCCGGCATCGCCGAAATACCACTGCGCCATCAGGGTGGGCGGCAGATGGTGAACCGTGGCGATATCTCCGGTTGGGCCCGTCCCGACCCGGTGACGAAACGGCGTGGCCGCCAGCAGTTCAACGCCGACGTTGTCGGTGGCCATCCAGGTGAAGGTCATCCCGGCCTGGGTATTGTTACTGACGTTAAAACCGCCTAAACCCAGAACATTTTCCGAGCCTTCCGTAGGACGTACCGTGGCGGTCCCCAGGCGGAAGAAGAACTCACCTGCTTCGTGGGCAATTGCACTGCCGGAAAGCGTACCCAGAATCAGTGCTGCGAGCGCTGCTTTTTTCATATCCATTCCCTCGTTATGGTTTTATTGGCGACGGGAATATACCTACAAATGATTAATCATGATCCAATCGGGATCACATTGAATTCAGAGATTTAACATTCATTGATCTAAATTAATTTTTTCGGTCGCGGGCAAAAATTGGTAGTAGCCGCCTGGATCAATTTTGCTTTTTCAGGCAAACAGAGCACAGTGCGATAACAACCGCGCAAAATTACAGCGGGGGATTACGGGCGCTTTACAAAGATATGCTTTTCCATACAAGGCTTGATACTGCCACCGTACAGTTATCCAGGGTACAATTGCCCGCTAATTAACACCTGCAATACTCAAGGAGAGTGCATGTCTATCACGGCGAAGTCTGTCTACCGTGACACGGGGAATTTTTTCCGCAATCAGTTCCTTACCTTTTTACTGATTGCCTTGTTGTGCGCATTTATCACGGTGGTACTTGGTCATGCCTTTTCGCCGAGTGAGGAGCAGATTGCCAGCCTGAGCGAAGGCGATCAGATTGCCAGCAGCGTCGGGCTGTTTGAGATGGTGCAGAACATGACCCCTGAGCAGCAGCAGATCCTGTTGCGGGCTTCGGCGGCCTCGACCTTTTCAGGCTTAATCGGTAATGCCATTCTCGCCGGCGGCGTGCTGCTGATGATCCAGCTGGTGTCTGCCGGACAGCGCGTCAGCGCACTACGGGCCATTGGGGCCAGCGCGCCGCTGCTGCCAAAACTGTTTATCCTGATCTTTTTAACCACCATGCTGGTGCAGTTAGGGATTATGCTGGTGGTAGTGCCGGGCGTGCTGCTGGCCATCGTGCTTGCCTTCGCGCCCGTGATGGTAGTACAGGACCGCATGGGGATTTTTGTCGCCATGCGTAGCAGCATCCGGCTGGCATGGTCTAATATGCGTCTGGTTGCCCCGGCGGTGATGAGCTGGCTGCTGGCTAAAACCCTGCTGCTGCTGTTTGCACCGAATCTTGCCGTTCTGACGCCTAACGTCGGTGCTGTGGTGGCAAATACGCTGAGCAATCTGATCTCCGCAGTCCTGCTCGTCTATTTGTTCCGCCTGTACACGTTAATCCGCCAGTAATTTTTCTGATGGCCTGGGCATCACGCGCAGGCCATCGCTGATGATGGAATCGAAGAATGAAGCAGTTTCTTGATTTTTTACCCCTGGTTGTCTTTTTTGCCTTCTACAAGCTGTATGACATTTACGCGGCCACTACTGCCCTGATCGTCGCCACCGCGGTGGTGCTGATTTACAGCTGGGTGCGCTACCGCAAGGTGGAAAAGATGGCCCTGATCACCTTCGTGCTGGTGGCCTTCTTTGGCGGACTGACGGTCTTTTTCCACAACGACGAGTTCATCAAGTGGAAAGTGACCGTCATCTACGTACTGTTTGCCGGTGCGCTGCTGTTCAGCCAGTGGGTCATGAAAAAGCCCCTTATTCAGCGCATGCTGGGTAAAGAGCTGGCGCTTCCGCAGGTCGTCTGGTCACGTCTGAATATCGCCTGGGCGGTGTTCTTTATTCTTTGTGGCCTGGCGAATATCTATATCGCCTTCTGGTTGCCACAGAATATCTGGGTCAACTTCAAAGTGTTCGGTCTGACCGCACTGACGCTGATTTTCACCCTGCTGAGCGGTATCTACATCTATCGTCATATGCCGCAGGATGATAAGAACTGATCTTCCGGCCAGCACAACTCACGCGCTGGCCACATCGTTACAAGCAGAGAAAAGAATGACTACACAAGAAGCCCCTCAGGGTGAACTGGTTTTACGCACACTTGCAATGCCCGCCGACACCAATGCGAACGGCGATATTTTTGGCGGCTGGTTGATGTCGCAGATGGATATGGGCGGGGCCATCCTCGCTAAAGAGATTGCGCACGGCCGCGTGGTGACGGTCCGGGTCGACGGGATGACCTTTTTACGCCCTGTGGCCGTGGGAGATGTGGTCTGCTGCTACGCGCGCTGCGTGAAGCGTGGGAATACCTCGGTGTCGATAAATATCGAGGTGTGGGTGAAGAAGGTCTCTTCAGAACCTATCGGTCAGCGTTATAAAGCCACCGAAGCGCTGTTTATTTATGTGGCGGTGGACAGCGAAGGTAAACCTCGCCCGTTACCTCAGGCATAAAAAAAGCCTCCCGATGGGGAGGCTTTTTTATTATTCCATCTGTGCCCCGCCATTCAGGCGGAAGACAATATTCACGATCATTCCGCTGCCTGGCTTACCGGCTTCGTAACGCCATTTGCGCATCGCGGTTTTCACTTCACGCTCAAACATATTCGATGGCTGCGCGGAGAGGATCTGCACATTATCCACGCGTCCGTCGGCGGTGACGTCAAATTTCACCCGTACACGGCCTTCAATACGTAATGCCTGAGCTCGCGCCGGGTATTGCGGCTGGTTACGGCTCAACGCGCGTGGACCTGCCGGGGCCGCTGCTACCGGCTTCGCGGTGGCGGGCGAAGAGTTCATGACCGGGCGAGCCGGGGCCGCTCGCTCAACGGGCTGGGTGGTGCGAGGCTCAACCGGGCGCTCTTCACGCTTCGGACGCTCCTCCACCTTTTTCACCGGTTTTGGTTTTGGCTTCGGTTTTGGCTTGGGCTCCGGCTTATGAATCACTACAGGCGCTTCTTTAGGCGGTTCAGGAACGATTTCAGGTTCCGGTTCCGGCTCGGGTTCAGGCTCTGCAACAGGTTCCGGTGGTGGCGCCACCTGCACGGGCTCCAGCTCCGCAGGTGTTACCATGGTCACAGAAATCGGCTGCGCGGGCGCTGGCATTTCAATAACCTGATGTACCGATGTGTAAAGCAGACCCGCCACGACGGCTCCGTGAATGCCGACGGACAACAGCGTCGGCCAGGGAAAGCGGCGAGGTAAATCAAGGGTC
The DNA here is from genome assembly GCF_049312895.1 of Leclercia barmai. Taxonomy (NCBI): domain Bacteria; kingdom Pseudomonadati; phylum Pseudomonadota; class Gammaproteobacteria; order Enterobacterales; family Enterobacteriaceae; genus Leclercia; species Leclercia barmai. The sequence goes on from NZ_JBMNWZ010000002.1 coordinate 85,689, forward strand.
ATTGAAGTCATAATCGTTTCAGTTAAAAAGCCAGGCCTCGATTTTAAATGCAAATAGCAATCATATTCAATAAGCCAGTTAAACTTCGCCCGATTTAACCGTTCAGCTGGCGAAAAAAGGCACGTGTTGAGAAGGGTTTTAACATTGTCGCTATCTTTGCGTTGCAGTCACCTGTACTTTCACATAACGTAATTCCCACTTTTATCGGTTAAGGAGCTCCGCTGTGCTTTATGTGATTTTTGCTGCAGATGTTGCTGATTCTCTTGAAAAACGCCTCTCCGTACGCCCTGCCCATCTTGCGCGCTTACAGCTGCTGCATGACGAAGGCAGATTACTGACCGCAGGTCCAATGCCTGCCGTAGACAGCAACGATCCGGGTGCGGCAGGATTTACCGGCTCGACGGTAATTGCCGAGTTTGAATCTCTCGAAGCGGCACAGGCCTGGGCCCAGGACGACCCCTATGTGGCAGCAGGCGTGTATGATAACGTCGTGGTGAAGCCTTTTAAAAAAGTTTTCTAGGATAAAAAAAGGCTCCGCAAAGGGAGCCTTTTCTCGTCAGTTCAGCGATGCCAGCCGCGCCGCGAACCCAACAAACAGTAAACCAATCAAGCCATTTCCCAGCTTCGCCAGTTTCTTTTTGGTTTTCAGGTAGCGCGTCACAAAGGCTCCGGAGAAGATCAGGAAGCTCATATAGACAAAACTGATGATTTCCAGCGTGACCGCGAGGATCATAAAGGCTACGCCGGTATGCTTCGCCTGAACATCAATAAACTGTACGAAGAACGAGACATAGAACAGTATCGCCTTCGGGTTGGTCATGCTCAGCACCAGCGAGCGTTTCATTATTGTTTTGGCTGGTTCAAGACCGCCCGCTTCGCCCTGCTGATTATGCCTTATCACTGACCAGAGCATCTTGCCGCCCAGCCATAACAGATAGAATGCCCCAAGATAGCGAACAATATTAAACAGCATCGGTGTGGTCTGGATCAGCGCAGCCACGCCCGCCCAGGCCAGAAACATCAGCACCGCATCGCCGATAAACACGCCGCTGGCGGCCAGATAGCCCTTTTTCACGCCGTGACCAATACCGGTCTTTAAGACAAACAGGGTATTTGGCCCTGGCACCAGCACGATAAAAATAGCCCCAACGACATAAGTCCAGAAATTCAGTACACCCAAATCCGCAAACACCTCATCCTCCTTTTCGAAATAGCGAATCATATAAAAACATCGGGCACCTCTGAGGGTGCCCTTGTGTCATTCAGTAATCCTGAACGGCGAACAGCAACGCATTGCGATGACGGTTCATACTGCACTTTCTGATGGCGTGGATACGCATATTACGGCGGGATTGTGCTTCCAGCCAACGCGCTTTGCGACGACCTGTCTGTCGCAACATGCGCCAGCGCCCTACTTCTGTTCTACTGCGCTTCATGTTAACAACTCTTCCCAAAACAGAACGCTCATTATAGTCCCTTGCCTGCGTCAGACCAGTGCTTTTATCTGGCGTTTTTATTTGCCAGAAAAATCCTGACGCGTAAACTCATAACAATACGCTTTCAAAAGGATTTTTTATTATGACAACCTTCTACACCGTGGTGAGTTGGCTGCTCATTCTGGGATACTGGCTGCTCATCGCGGGGGTAACATTACGCATCCTGATGAAGCGCAGAGCCGTTCCTTCTGCCATGGCATGGCTGTTGATTATCTATATCCTGCCGCTGGTCGGTATTATTGCGTATTTATCCTTTGGCGAACTTCACCTCGGCAAACGTCGGGCAGAGCGCGCACGGGCGATGTGGCCTTCGACTGCGAAGTGGCTTAACGATCTCAAATCCTGCAAACATATCTTCGCCGAAGAGAACAGTGACGTCGCCGCGTCGTTATTCAAGCTTTGCGAACGCCGCCAAGGCATTGCCGGGGTGAAAGGCAATCAGCTGCAGCTGATGACCACCTCCGATGACGTCATGAACGCGCTAATCCGCGATATACAGCTGGCGCGGCATAATATTGAGATGGTGTTCTACATCTGGCAGCCCGGCGGCATGGCCGATCAGGTAGCGGAATCTCTGATGGCCGCCGCGCGTCGCGGTATCCACTGCCGCTTAATGCTCGACTCCGCCGGGAGTGTGACCTTTTTCCGCAGCAACTGGGCATCAATGATGCGCAATGCTGGTGTGGAAGTGGTCGAAGCCTTAAAGGTCAATCTGATGCGTGTGTTCCTGCGCAGGATGGATCTGCGTCAGCACCGCAAAATGGTGCTGATCGACAACTACATTGCCTATACCGGCAGCATGAATATGGTCGACCCGCGCTTCTTTAAACAGGATGCCGGCGTGGGCCAGTGGGTCGATCTGATGGCGCGCATGGAGGGCCCGGTCGCCACCGCGATGGGGATTGTCTACTCCTGCGACTGGGAAATCGAAACCGGCAAACGCATTCTGCCTCCGCCGCCGGATGCCAACATCATGCCGTTTGAGCAGGCCAGCGGACACACTATCCACACCATTGCCTCCGGCCCGGGCTTTCCGGAAGATCTGATCCACCAGGCGCTGCTGACCGCAGCCTATTCCGCCCGTGAATACCTGATCATGACCACCCCCTACTTCGTGCCGAGCGACGATCTGCTGCACGCCATCTGTACCGCCGCCCAGCGTGGGGTCGATGTGAGTATCATCCTGCCGCGCAAGAACGATTCGGTGCTGGTGGGCTGGGCCAGCCGGGCGTTCTTCAGTGAACTGCTGGCGGCCGGGGTGAAGATTTACCAGTTCGAAGGTGGGCTGCTGCACACCAAGAGCGTGCTGGTCGACGGCGAACTCAGTCTGGTAGGAACCGTGAACCTGGATATGCGCAGCCTGTGGCTCAACTTTGAGATCACCCTGGTGATCGACGATGCCGGTTTTGGCGGCGATTTGGCCGCCGTGCAGGACGACTATATCTCCCGCTCCCGCCTGTTGGATGCCCGTTTGTGGATGAAAAGACCGCTGTGGCAGCGAATTGCCGAACGACTGTTTTACTTCTTTAGTCCGTTGCTGTAAAACGTGCCCAACGATGTTAAAAGGTAGTCATCATGGAAATGGATCTGAACAATCGCCTGACCGAAGACGAAACGCTCGAGCAGGCCTACGATATCTTTCTTGAACTGGCCGTCGATAATCTCGATCCGGCTGACGTCATTCTCTTTAATCTGCAGTTTGAAGAGCGTGGCGGTGCCGAGCTGTTCGACCCGTCTGAAGACTGGGCTGAACATGTCGATTTCGACCTGAACCCGGATTTCTTCGCCGAGGTGGTGATTGGCCTGGCGGATACCGACGGCGGTGAGATCAACGACATCTTTGCCCGCGTCCTTCTGTGTCGCGAGAAAGACCACAAGCTGTGCCACATACTCTGGCGTGAGTAAAAATCTGGCGCGAATAAAAAAAGGCTGCAAATGCAGCCTTTTTTATTACCTGTTATCCACTCAGAGCGGGTCGACCTTCAGGCAGGAGACCGCATGGCGGAAGCTGCCTTCCAGCACCGGACGCGTCTTCGCGCACTCCGGCCCGGCAATCGGACAGCGGGTACGGAACACACAGCCCGACGGCGGATTGATCGGCGACGGCAGTTCCCCTTCCAGCAGCTGAATAGTTTTATTCTGCTCGAGGTCAGGATCCGGCACCGGCACCGCAGACATCAGCGCTTTGGTGTAGGGGTGTAACGGGTTGTGATAGACCTCATCATAGGTGCCCAGCTCAACCGCATGGCCGAGATACATCACCAGGACGCGATCGGAGATGTGCTTCACTACCGCCAGGTCGTGCGCGATGAAGATCAGCGACAGGCCCATCTCTCGCTGCAGCTTTTGCAGCAGGTTAACTACCTGCGCCTGGATGGACACGTCCAGGGCGGAGACCGGTTCGTCGCAGATGATCAGTTTCGGCTCGAGGATCAGCGCGCGGGCAATACCGATACGCTGACACTGGCCGCCAGAGAACTCGTGCGGATAGCGGTTGATGAGGTTAGGCAGCAGGCCCACTTTCATCATCATCGCCTTAACGCGGTCACGCACTTCCGTGCGCGGCATCTTCGGATGATAGGTGCGCAGCGGCTCGGCGATGATCTCACCGATGGTCATACGCGGGTTCAGTGACGCCAGCGGATCCTGGAAAATCATCTGGATGTCGCTGCGCACTTCGCGCCACTCATCCGGTTTCATCCCCAGCAGATCTTTACCCAGCCAGGCCACTTTGCCGTCGGTGGCTTTCACCAGGCCGATAATGGCACGGGCGAAGGTGGATTTACCGCAGCCCGACTCACCCACCACGCCGAGGGTTTCCCCTTCGTACAGACGCAGGGTCACGCCGTCCACCGCTTTCAGGGTTTTGGCTGGCTGCCAGAACCACTGCTTGCCATCCTTGATGTCGAAATGCACCTTCAGATCGGCGATTTCGAGCAGAACATTTCTTTTTTCGTCGGTCGCGTTCATACCAGCTCCTCGTACGGCTTAAAGCAGGCGCGCAGACGGCCTGGGGCAAACTCTTCCAGCGGCGGAGCGCTGTTGCAGATTTCCATCGCGTGCGGGCACCGCGGCTGGAACGGACAGCCCTTCGGCAGACGCAGCAGGTTTGGCGGGTTGCCTGGAATGGTCAGCAGCGACTCCCCTTCCGCATCAAGACGCGGTACCGCATTCAGCAGGCCAATAGAGTACGGGTGCGCCGGATGGTAGAACACATCGCGCGCTTTACCGTACTCCATAGTACGACCGGCATACATCACCAGCACCTTGTCGCAGATCCCGGCCACGACGCCCAGATCGTGGGTAATCATGATGATCGCGGTGTTAAACTCGCGCTTCAGCTCATTCAGCAGGGTCATGATCTGCGCCTGAACGGTCACGTCCAGTGCGGTGGTGGGTTCATCGGCAATCAGCAGTTTTGGCCGGCACAGCAGGGCCATGGCGATCATCACGCGCTGGCGCATCCCGCCGGAAAACTCGTGCGGGAACATGCGCATGCGCTTACGCGCTTCCGGCATTTTCACCGCATCCAGCATCTTCACCGACTCTTCAAAGGCTTCGCCTTTGCCCATCCCTTTGTGCAGCATCAGCACTTCCATCAGCTGCTCGCCCACACGCATGTACGGGTTCAGGGAGGTCATTGGATCCTGGAAAATCATCGAGATCTGCTCGGCGCGCAGCTTGTTCAGCTCGTTTTCCGGCAGGTTAAGGATCTGTTTGCCGTTAAAGAGCGCAGATCCGCCGATAACACCGTTTTGTGCCAGCAGGCCCATCAGCGCGAACGCCGTCTGGGATTTACCGGAACCGGATTCACCCACGATACCCAGCGTTTCGCCAGCACGCAGGCTGAAGTTAAGATCGTTTACCGCGGTCACGTCGCCATCGGGCGTTTTGAAGGTAACGCGCAGATCTTTCACATCCAGCAGAAGGTTGCTCTGCTGATGCGCTTGTGGGGCAGATGCCGTTTCAATAATAGTCATGGCGGCACTCCTTAACGGTCTTTCGGATCGAGGGCATCACGCAGGCCATCGCCGATAAAGTTGAAACAAAACAGTGTCACCACCAGGAAACCCGCCGGGAACAGCAGCAGCCACGGTGAAACTTCCATAGAGTTGGCGCCATCACTCAACAGCGCACCCCAGCTGCTCAGCGGCTCCTGGGTACCCAGGCCGAGGAAGCTCAGGAAAGATTCAAACAGGATCATGCTCGGCACCAGCAGGGAGGCATACACCACCACTACGCCCAGCACGTTCGGCACGATGTGGCGAACCACGATATTGCCGGTAGAGACCCCGCCGACCTGCGCCGCTTCGATAAACTCTTTGCGCTTCAGACTCAGGGTCTGACCGCGAACGATACGCGCCATATCCAGCCACGACACCATGCCGATGGCCACGAAGATCAGCAGAATGTTCTGGCCAAAGAAGGTCACCAGCAGGATGACGAAGAACATAAACGGGAAGGAGTTGAGGATCTCCAGAATACGCATCATCACCGAGTCGACTTTACCGCCGAGGTAGCCGGACAGCGATCCGTATAAAGTCCCCAGAATTACCGCAACGAAGGCCGCCGCGATCCCGACCATCAACGAAATGCGTCCACCGATGGCCACACGCACCAGCAGGTCACGCCCGGAGGAGTCGGTACCAAAGTAGTGGCCCGATTCGGTATCCGGCGCGCTGGACATCATGCCCCAGTCGGTATCGAAGTAGGTGAACTGAGACAGCATCGGCGCCAGCGTCACAAACAGGGCGATAACCACCAGCACAATCAGGCTGGCAACCGCGGCACGGTTGTGCATAAAGCGACGGCGGGCATCCTGCCAGAGACTACGCCCCTCGACTTCGAGTTTTTCACTGAAGTTTTCCAGCGCCTCGCTGTTTTTCTTACTTAACATCATGGCGAGCTCCAGTGTCAGTAGCGAATTTTCGGATCGATAACGGCATACAGCACGTCGACGATCGCGTTAAAGAAGATGGTGAGCGCGCCAACCAGAATGGTCAGACTCAATACCAGAGAGTAGTCGCGGTTAAGAGCGCCGTTAACGAACAGCTGGCCGATTCCCGGCAGACCATAGATGGTTTCGATAACCATTGAACCGGTGATGATCCCGACAAATGCTGGGCCCAGGTAAGAGAGCACCGGCAGGAGCGCTGGCTTTAACGCGTGACGGAAGATAATGCGGCGCATCGGCAGCCCTTTCGCACGGGCGGTACGGATGAAGTTAGAGTGCAGCACTTCAATCATCGAACCACGGGTAATACGCGAAATACTGGCGATATAGGCGAGAGACAGCGCCACCATCGGCAGGATCATGTACTGCAGCGCCCCGCCGTTCCAGCCGCCGCCGGGCAGCCATTTCAGGGTGATGGCAAATATCATTACCAGTAAGGGTGCGACGACAAAACTCGGTATGACGACGCCGGTCATTGCCACCCCCATCACAGCGTAATCCCATTTGGTATTTTGATTAAGCGCGGCAATAACGCCCGCCGTCACGCCAAGAATAACGGCCAGTAAAAATGCCGCGGCGCCTAATTTTGCCGAAACGGGGAAGCTCGAAGCTACCAGGTCGTTTACGGAATAATCTTTGTATTTAAATGACGGACCAAAATCACCGTGGGCCAGCTGTTTCAGATAGTTGAAATACTGGGTGGAGATAGGATCGTTTAAATGATATTTCGCTTCGATATTCGCCATGACTTCTGGTGGCAGCGTACGTTCACCGGTGAAAGGACTTCCCGGCGCGAGACGCATCATAAAGAAGGAGATCGTTATAAGAATAAATAGCGTTGGGATCGCTTCAAGACAGCGACGTAGGATAAATTTCAACATTGCCCGTACCTTCTGGCGTGTGCCTATATAGTATTACGATGAGTAGACACCGTGGGGCAGGCATCGCCCGCCCCACTCATTGCCATTAATGCTTGATAATATACAAGTTTTTAACGTAGATATTATCCATCGGGTCTTTCCCGGTATATCCACCTACCCACGGTTTCACCAGACGGGCGTTCACGTAGTAGTAAACCGGCACGATTGCAGAGTCTTTATCGAGCTGCTGTTCTGCTTTCGCATACAGGTCAGCACGCTGCGCTTCGTCAGTGACTTTCAGGGTATCGCCAATCAGCTTGTCGAACTCTGGGCTTTTATAGTGCGCAGTGTTGTTCGAGCTGTCGCTCAGCATGGTGTTCAGGAAGGAGGTCGGTTCATTGTAGTCCGCACACCAGCCTGCACGCGCCACATCAAAGGTGCCCTGATGACGGCTGTCGAGGAAGGTTTTCCACTCCTGGTTTTCCAGCTTCACGTTCGCACCCAGGTTTTTCTTCCAGATGGAGGAGACGGCGATAGCCAGTTTCTTATGCAGGTCAGAGGTGTTGTACAGCAGGTTAAAGGTCAACGGTTTCTCAGCGGTATAACCGGCTTCGGCCAGCAGTTTCTTCGCTTCTTCGTTACGTTTTTCCTGTGACCAGCCGAACCACTCTGGCTGGGTCAGTTTTGCGCCATCGGTATACGGTGGGGTGTAGCTGTACGCCGGCAGGTCGCCCTGGTTTTTCACTTTATTAACGATGATGTCGCGATCCAGTGCCAGTTTCAGAGCGGTACGAACGCGAACGTCATTGAATGGCGCTTTCTGGTTGTTGATCTCGTAGTAATAGGTGCAGAGGTACGGGTCAACGTGTACTTCAGCCGGGATCTCTTTTTTCAGCTTCTGGAACAGTTCAATCGGCATGTTGTTATAGGTCATGTCGATTTCGCCGCTGCGATAGCGGTTAACGTCGGTCACTTCAGAAGAGATTGGCAGGTAGGTTACCTGATTGATAACGGTTTTTGCGTTATCCCAGTAGTTGGTATTACGTTCGAGGTCGATACGTTCGTTAACAACCCAGGCTTTCAGCTTATAGGCGCCGTTGGTCACGATATTGGCAGGCTGAGTCCACTTCTCGCCGAATTTCTCAACCGCGGCTTTCGGAACCGGGGAAACGGACGGGTGAACCAGCAGCTTATAGAAATACGGAACCGGCTCGCTCAGGGTCACTTCGAAGGTGTTGTCATCGATCGCTTTTACGCCGAGGTCGGTAACCGGTTTTTTGCCGGTGATGATGTCGTCGATATTGGCGATATGGCCATACTGCAGATAGCTCGCATAAGGAGAGGCGGTGTTTGGATCCGCCAGGCGCTGCCAGCTATAAACGAAATCTTGTGCGGTGACCGGGGAACCGTCAGACCACTTTGCGTCTTTACGCAGGTGGAAGGTCCAGACTTTACCGTCTTTGTTTTCCCATTTTTCAGCCACGCCCGCAACCGGGTGGCCGTCTACGTCAGAGACCAGCAGACCTTCGAACAGATCGCGGTTAACGTTAGACTCAGGTACACCTTCAATTTTGTGCGGGTCCAGAGACTGGACTTCAGCACCGTTGTTACGGACCAGCGTTTGCTTCTCCGCCAGTTGGACCCCAGCAGGTACGTCAGCAGCCATTGCAACGTTGCCTGCGATTAGCGCAGTTAAGATCCCCGCAGCGACCAGACTTTTTTTTGTGATGATGGACATTGTGTTGATACTCCACTCTTTATAATTACTGGTTTTTTACCAGCCTGTTTAATTCCCCTTTTTGGGGTTCCCTGACAACGTAGGAGTTTATGCTGCCGTCAGGCGTTTTTTTACTTCTTGCTATCACCGACTTTACTATTACTGGCGACTCGTCTGGCCGCCTTGCGTCGATTTGTGACACGCCTCCCCTGTCGAGGCGTGTATTAATTCTTATAGGTCAGAATCGTTAATGAAAAAGATTCTCAACTAAAGGAATTACGCTGAAATGGAATGGCCGGAAAGTACCAAATGGCTTACTTAGGTGCCAATACATTTTGCAAATTTGTTAACCAATTCTCTTTTACGAAAGTTACCGTAACGCTGTGGGCTACCCTGCCGCGCATCAAAAGCGGGAAAAGTTACCGCTATTCAATGGGATGTTGAAAATGTTGTCGATGACTGCCTGGCGCTGCCAGAGACGAACCGTTATTTGTACAAAAAATTAACAACTGTCTATTATTTAGCACATTCATCTAAATCATTCAGCAAATTACTAATATCATCTCAGTAATCTTGCAGCAAGCCCCAGAGTATCGTGTGAGTAAAATAACAGTCGCATTGCGCGGATTATGACCAGCACAGGAGGGTGATGGAAGGCAAGTTATTGAAAGTTATAACAACAAAATTATTAATAAAATTTATTATAGATAGAGCGATTTTCAACTTTCATTATATGATTTGCTGATAATGACAAAAAAAACGGAGCCACAGGCTCCGCTCTTTCGTTTGAAATGGCTAACTGAGTAAACCCGGGAAAATGGATTTCAGACCGGTAACAATAAATTCGATCCCCAACGCCATCAGCAACAGACCCATAATTCGGGTAATAACGTTAATGCCGGTCTGCCCCAGTAGACGCACCAGCCAGGGTGCGAGACGGAATACCCCCCAGCAGCAGAACGCAAACAGCGCGATGGCTACCGAGAAGCCAACCAGATGCATCAGATTATGGTAGCGCGTTCCCCATACGATAGTGGAGCTGATTGCCCCCGGTCCCGCCATTAATGGCAGCGCCAGCGGTACTACACCAATACTCTCGCGGATGGCGGTTTCTGATTTCTCCTGCTTGTTTTGTTTGTCCTCACCCAGCTTGCCGCTGATCATTGACATTGCAATAGTCACCACGAGGATCCCGCCAGCAATTCTGAACGAATCAATGGAGATGCCAAAAATTTGCAATATTGAATCGCCAAGATAGAGCGAGGTCAGCAGGATGATTGCCACCGACAAATTTGCCGTCAGGTTGGTTTTATTCCTGGCCACAGCGGTTTGATAGCTGGTCATACTGATAAACACGGGGATGATGCCCACCGGGTTCACCAGCGCAAACAGGCCGATGAAAAACTTAAAATAGGTTGGAAAATCAAAGAGCGATAGGCTCACTGTTAGCTCCGCTGATAAGCAAGACGTAATATAAAATGTGGCAACAACAATAACCGCGCAGAAGATACGCCTTTTATGCCTGCCTTTCATCACATTAATGCTAAATATAGTGATGTTGCACTGTTAAATATTTGTGTACTTTATAGGTGCTTATGGTTCAATTACTTTTGCAATTATTTAACATCTGACGAAATGCCCCAAAATACCCCTGCTGAAAGGTATCAGCTTATGGATAAATTGATACAGATCATGTTTTCGGTACTCAGAAGTGAGTAATCTTGATTACGCCACCACGGAGATGCAGAGTCTGAACCCAGGCTACTGATAGGAGGCTCTTTTAGTAAATCAGGGGAAAGATAAAAACGTTAACACCTTGTTTTTACGTAATTAAAGCAAGTGGCAATGACGCTGACTATACTGTTTTCTTGTCGAGCAGCTGATTTACTAAAAGAGTTTAACATTATCAGGAGAGCATTATGGCTGTTACTAATGTCGCTGAACTTAACGCACTTGTAGAGCGCGTAAAAAAAGCCCAGCGTGAATATGCCAATTTCACCCAAGAACAGGTTGATAAAATCTTCCGCGCCGCCGCCCTGGCTGCTGCAGATGCTCGAATCCCTCTCGCTAAAATGGCCGTTGCCGAATCCGGTATGGGTATCGTTGAAGATAAAGTGATTAAAAACCACTTTGCTTCTGAGTATATCTACAACGCCTATAAAGATGAGAAGACTTGTGGCGTCCTGTCAGAAGATGACACCTTCGGAACCATCACCATCGCTGAGCCAATCGGTATCATCTGCGGTATCGTTCCAACTACCAACCCAACTTCTACCGCTATCTTCAAATCGCTGATCAGCCTGAAGACGCGTAACGCAATCATTTTCTCTCCACACCCACGTGCTAAAGATGCAACCAACAAAGCTGCGGATATCGTTCTGCAAGCGGCGATCGCTGCAGGTGCACCGAAAGATCTGATCGGCTGGATCGATCAGCCTTCTGTGGAGCTGTCTAACGCACTGATGCACCACCCGGACATCAACCTGATCCTTGCGACCGGTGGTCCAGGTATGGTTAAAGCAGCTTATAGCTCCGGTAAACCGGCTATCGGCGTAGGTGCGGGTAACACCCCTGTTGTTATCGACGAAACCGCCGATATCAAACGTGCTGTCGCTTCTGTACTGATGTCTAAAACCTTCGATAACGGCGTAATCTGTGCTTCCGAGCAGTCCGTTGTTGTTGTTGACTCCGTATACGATGCCGTTCGCGAACGCTTCGCCAGCCACGGCGGCTACCTGCTGCAGGGCAAAGAGCTGAAAGCTGTTCAGGACATCATCCTGAAAAATGGCGCACTGAACGCCGCCATCGTCGGTCAGCCAGCGTACAAAATCGCTGAACTGGCTGGTTTCACCGTTCCAGCCAGCACTAAGATCCTGATTGGCGAAGTGAAAATCGTTGACGAAAGCGAGCCGTTTGCGCACGAAAAACTGTCTCCGACCCTGGCAATGTACCGCGCGAAAGATTTTGAAGACGCGGTCGTTAAAGCTGAGAAACTGGTTGCGATGGGCGGTATCGGTCATACCTCCTGCCTGTATACCGACCAGGATAACCAGCCAGAACGTGTTGCTCACTTCGGTCAGATGATGAAAACTGCCCGTATCCTGATTAACACCCCTGCTTCTCAGGGTGGTATCGGTGACCTGTATAACTTCAAACTCGCGCCTTCCCTGACTCTGGGTTGTGGTTCATGGGGTGGTAACTCCATCTCTGAGAACGTTGGTCCTAAGCACCTGATCAACAAGAAAACCGTTGCTAAGCGAGCTGAAAACATGTTGTGGCATAAACTTCCGAAATCTATCTACTTCCGCCGTGGCTCCCTGCCAATCGCGCTGGATGAAGTGATTACTGATGGCCACAAACGTGCGCTCATCGTGACTGACCGCTTCCTGTTCAACAACGGCTACGCAGACCAGATCACCTCTGTTCTGAAAGCAGCTGGCGTAGAAACTGAAGTGTTCTTCGAAGTTGAAGCTGACCCTACCCTGTCCGTTGTGCGTAAAGGCGCAGAGCTGGCAAACTCCTTCAAACCAGACGTGATCATCGCGTTGGGCGGCGGCTCCCCAATGGACGCAGCCAAAATTATGTGGGTAATGTACGAGCACCCTGAAACGCACTTCGAAGAACTGGCGCTGCGCTTTATGGATATCCGTAAACGTATCTACAAGTTCCCGAAAATGGGCGTGAAAGCGAAAATGATCGCCGTCACCACCACTTCCGGTACCGGTTCTGAAGTGACTCCGTTTGCCGTTGTAACCGACGATGCAACCGGTCAGAAATACCCACTGGCCGACTATGCGCTGACTCCGGATATGGCGATTGTCGATGCCAACCTGGTTATGGAGATGCCGAAATCACTCTGTGCATTCGGTGGTCTGGATGCGGTAACTCACGCCCTGGAAGCCTATGTTTCTGTACTGGCGTCTGAGTTCTCTGACGGTCAGGCTCTGCAGGCACTGAAACTGCTGAAAGAGAACCTGCCAGCGTCCTATAACGAAGGCTCTAAAAACCCGGTTGCCCGTGAGCGTGTGCACAGTGCTGCCACCATCGCCGGTATCGCGTTTGCTAACGCCTTCCTGGGCGTGTGTCACTCCATGGCGCACAAGCTGGGTTCACAGTTCCACATTCCTCACGGTCTGGCGAACGCCCTGCTGATTTCTAACGTTATCCGTTACAACGCGAACGATAACCCAACCAAGCAGACTGCATTCAGCCAGTACGACCGTCCACAGGCTCGTCGTCGCTACGCAGAAATCGCTGATCACCTGGGTCTGAGCGCTCCTGGTGACCGCACTGCAGCGAAGATCGAGAAGCTGCTGGCATGGCTGGAAAGCCTGAAAGCTGAACTGGGTATTCCTAAGTCAATCCGTGAAGCAGGCGTTCAGGAAGCTGACTTCCTGGCTCACGTTGACAAGCTGTCTGAAGATGCCTTCGATGACCAGTGTACTGGTGCGAACCCGCGCTACCCACTGATTGCCGAGCTGAAACAGATCCTGCTGGATACCTACTACGGCCGTGAATACTCTGAAGGTGTGGTTGCTGCACCTGCAGTGGAAGCCCTGGTGAAAGCGGATAAGAAAGCGAAGAAAAGCGCTTAATTAATCGCTCAATAAAAAACCCGCTTCGGCGGGTTTTTTTATGTCTGTTAAGAAACAGGGATGTTAGCGACGAAAGGCGTCCTGAATCGCCGTCAGAGAGCCTGTGACCAGCGCCTCTTTGTAATGCTTACGACAGACGGATACATAGCGCTCATTGCCGCCAATAACCACCTGCTCGCCTTCCGCATAGGGTTTACCCGACTGATCGAGGCGCAGCACCATACTCGCTTTACGCCCGCAGAAGCAGATGGTTTTTAATTCCACCAGTTTGTCTGACCAGGCTAGCAAATACTGGCTACCGATAAATAACTCGCCGCGAAAATCAGTACGCAAGCCATAACAGAGCACCGGTATATCCAGTTCATCAACCACTTCTGAAAGCTCATGTACCTGCTGACGCGTTAGAAACTGGCTTTCATCTACCAGCACGCAATGCACCGCCCGATCGGCGGCTTCTGCTCGAATTTCATCCAGCAGATTGGTTAGTGGATTAAATAGCCTGGCGGGTGAAGAGAGGCCAATTCGGGAGCTGACCTTCCCGGTGCCAAAGCGGTCATCGATTTCAGCGGTGTACACCACCGTGCGCATCCCACGCTCCTGGTAATTGTAGGAGGATTGCAGTAATGCGGTCGACTTACCTGCGTTCATTGCTGAATAGTAGAAATACAGTTGTGCCATTGGCCCTTAAACCCTAATCAATGTGTATTATTACCGATGCGCGATTGTACCATATTTTGTCGGGTCTTCCGTGCTCCAGCGCTGTTTACCGGGATTTCAGAAGATTTTATCCCTTAACAAGGATATAGGGATCATACTAAAAAGAGGAAATATCTGAGCTTTATCACCGTGCTAAGTTCAGGAAAAACCTCTTATTTTAATGTCGTCACAGGGTTCAAAATGAATCAATAATAATTAACCATTTTGGCGAGAAACCGTGTTTTCAGTACTAATACGAAAGGTTGATATTTATCCTGAGAAACAATAAACCCTGACAAAATTGCAGACGAAAAAGAGTTCACCGTCAGGTTTACAACGCATCATTGGATAACCGGGGTTACCTTTTGCCCTACCAAATTTAAGTTGGCTTAATTATTAATAGCGTCGAATATTAGGTATTTTTGAATTCCTTACATTATGACCTATTGCATATATCAATTTATGCCTCTATTATTACTTCAACAAACCCCCCACATTATAAGTTTGAGATTACTACAATGAGCGAAGCACTTAAAATTCTGAACAACATCCGTACTCTCCGTGCCCAGGCGAGAGAATGTACTCTGGAAACGCTTGAAGAAATGCTGGAGAAATTAGAAGTCGTTGTTAACGAGCGCCGTGAAGAAGAAAACGCTGCTGCTGCTGAAATCGAAGAGCGTACGCGTAAACTGCAGCAATATCGTGAAATGCTGATCGCAGATGGTATTGATCCAAACGAATTGCTGAACAGCATGGCTGCCGCTAAAACCGGTACTAAAGCTAAACGCGCTGCGCGTCCTGCTAAATATAGCTACATCGACGAGAACGGCGAATCTAAAACCTGGACTGGCCAGGGTCGTACTCCAGCTGTTATCAAAAAAGCCATGGATGAGCAAGGTAAACAACTGGACGACTTCCTGATTCAGGAATAAGTCAGAAACTTATCCGAAAAATCCCGCTTAATGCGGGATTTTTTATGCCTTTATTTTATACAGTGTGACATTCTGTTACATGCTGTCATAACGATTGAACCAGATTATTCTCGTGTCCTGGTAAGAAACGCCTTAAAAAGGCCATAAAAAAACCGGTGTAGCCTGGCTATCACCGGTTTTTGCTTAGCGCGTCATCGCAAAATTAGTTTTTAATGCCCAGCGTATCTTTCAGCCAGCCTTTAAATTCCTCACCCAAAGACTGGTGACGAATACCATATTCAACGAATGCCTGCATGTAACCGAGTTTATTACCGCAGTCATGGCTCTTACCTTTCATGTGGTAAGCTTCAACGGTCTCTTTTTCGATCAGCATATCGATGGCATCGGTCAGCTGGATTTCATCCCCAGCGCCTGGAGGTGTTTTAGCCAGCAGTGGCCAAATCTCCGCGCTCAGGACGTAACGCCCTACTACAGCGAGATTAGACGGCGCTACGTCGGCTTTTGGCTTCTCAACCACGCCGACCATTGGCACGCTGTCACCCGGGTTCATGCCAACGCCTTTGCAGTCAACCACGCCATAAGCGGTAACGTCTTCAACCGGCTCAACCATGATCTGGCTGCTGCCCGTTTCGTCGAAGCGCTTAATCATTTCTGCCAGGTTATCCTGTGAGAGATCGGATTCAAACTCATCGAGAATAACGTCAGGTAAAATAACCGCTACCGGCTCGTTCCCGACGACCGGGTGTGCACACAATACGGCATGGCCCAGACCTTTTGCCAGACCCTGACGAACCTGCATAATAGTCACGTGCGGCGGGCAAATAGACTGAACTTCCTGCAGAAGCTGACGCTTAACACGTTTTTCCAGCATAGCTTCAAGTTCAAAACTGGTATCGAAATGGTTTTCGATAGAGTTTTTGGATGAATGCGTTACCAGCACAATTTCAGTAATGCCAGCGGCAATACATTCGTTGACCACATACTGGATTAATGGCTTATCAACGAGTGGCAGCATCTCTTTTGGAATTGCCTTCGTTGCCGGCAGCATCCTGGTTCCCAACCCGGCAACCGGGATAACGGCCTTTGTCACTTTCGAATTTACGGCAGCCATTGAAACTCTCCTGAACTGTTCATGTTTTGAACTTTTGTCTGCATTAATAACGCGTTCAGTATATCAGCCTGAAGATGGTGTCCGGGTCTGAAAAGGACGCGCTACCGCTTAATTAGGATAAATACGAATGAAAACAGGCACCGATAGTAGCATTGCCCGTAAAACGACGGTAAAGCTATCTACCGTTTAAAATTCAACTGACTATTCTGTGGACAACATTAAGCGCAACCGTCCCCCTGTCCCCCAAATTTGGCATTGCCATGAGGTGCAGCGGTGGCTTATTTGATTAAGATAAGTATTACCTAACGTGCCTAACGGAACGCCGTTACTGACCTGAATATGATGCTCACCTGTATTAAGCGTGGCATTAAGTCCGGCAGACACCAGAATCAAATTTTTCAGGCCGCTGTGGTAATAACCGACCAGTAAAGGAAATTGACCAGGCAGACTGGCTTGTCGCAGCAGCTGGTTAACCTGTTTCAACAAGCTGCCCAACTCAGGCAGACGCTGCCCCTGGTGAGAAAGTTGTTCCTGGAGCAGGCCATTAAATAATGCCCGCAATAATAACGCCGCCAGCACGCCATTATCGCCTGCCCGGGTGACGTCCAGACAATAAAATGCCAGATCGTTTTCAGACAACGGTGCGATATCCAGCACCAGACCTGGTTGATCGGCCGCCATCAGCTGGCGGTAATTCACCTTGCACCCGGAGATGGTCTGTTGCACTGGCGGCTGAAGTTCCTGTAACAGCTTTGCTGCCGCAGATGGGTTATTGACCAGCGCATCCCAGTCCTGAAAAAGTCGCTCTTCTTCTTCAACGCGCGAATTGAACATATTGGGATAGAGGCAGGCGAGCACGGTTTCACGCAGGCGATTGAGATCTTTTACCGGCTTAAGCAATACATCCTGGACTCCAAGACGTAACGCTTTTGCGATATCGGCCATATTTTCCGTCGCGGAAATAACCAGAATCGGAAGCTGGTTACCTGCGTTACGCAGATGCTCCACCAGCTTCAGGCCATTCATACGCGGCATGGCGATGTCGCAAATCATCAAATCGGGCTTAAGCCCTACCATTATTTCCAGAGCGTCGATCCCATCAGCTGCAAGCGCGGTGGTCGCCCCCAGCGATGATAGCCATGAATCCAGTAAAGAGCGGAAAACAGGCTCGTCTTCAACTATCAGAATTTGTTTTCCGGCTAGTGGTTGTGTCATGGTCTCTCCCGGCGCTGACAATAGATAAATAGTGGCATGCTATCGGTACTATCGCCTGTCAGATTTTGCTGAAGTAATCAAAAAAAACGTGCTCAGGCTGTTGCCCGCACTAAAGGTAATAATTCATCCATTTTCTTTTCGACTGCCTGCGCGCCTGCGGTAATGGCCGCCTCTGCACGATGGAAATCGAGCGTTGAAATTTGTGGACAAAAAGGTTGGATCAATATATCCGGCGGATCTCCCGCCATTCGATTGCGCTTCAGGCGATTTTCCAGCACCTGAATTGACGTCGTCATGATTTCCATGGCGGTAGGCGCAGTGACCAGCTTACGGGTAGTCCGCGTGAAGCGTCCTCGCAGGCGTTTATGCCAGGCGAGATCTTCTGGCGCGCCCTCATCAGTATGGGTATTGACCGGCATAAGATCCTGCTGCATCAGGTGGGCATCATGCTGGAGGTCGACGGCAATGACGATATCCGCCCCCATCGCGCGGGTCAGTGAAATGGGCACCGGATTAACAACGCCGCCGTCAACCAGCCAGTAGCCATTATGCGGAACCGGCGCCATCAGGCCAGGCATACTGCAGGAGGCACGTACGGCAAGATGAAGATCGCCTTCGGTGAACCAGATTTCCCTGCCGGTGCTGAGATTGGTAGCTACCGCACCGAAAGGCATCTGACAGCTTGAGAATTCGGTCAGGGGCATGACCTGGCGAAAACGGTTAAAGACGCGCTCACCGCGTAATAACCCGCCACGTTGCCAGGAGAGATCCATCAGGCGCAGGACGTCCCAGTAGCTAAAGGAACGAACCCAAGTTTCCAGCTCCGGGAGCTTGCCACACGAGTAGGCGGCCCCCACCAGTGAACCTATTGAACAGCCTGCAACAATATCAATTTCGATACCTAAACGTTGTAAGGCGTTGATCACGCCAATATGCGACCAGCCCCGGGCTGCACCTGAGCCCAACGCCAGTCCAATTTTTACTTTTCTCATTAGCCCTGTTTAACGTCCCCTGGATTCCTGGCATAGCGTCATTGCACACGCTCAGTTAACATAGTGCCACCCTGGCGTTGTCAGCCATTCATATTTTAATTTCAGGAAGAGAATCGTGTCTCAACTCTGTCCCTGCGGTAGCGCCCTCGAGTATAGCCTATGTTGCCAGCGATATCTTACTGGTGAACAGGTTGCACCGGACCCGGCATCACTTATGCGCTCCCGATATGCCGCTTTTGTGACGCGGGA
This sequence comes from Leclercia barmai, assembly GCF_049312895.1. Lineage (NCBI taxonomy): Bacteria > Pseudomonadati > Pseudomonadota > Gammaproteobacteria > Enterobacterales > Enterobacteriaceae > Leclercia > Leclercia barmai. The sequence goes on from NZ_JBMNWZ010000002.1 coordinate 104,506, forward strand.
CGCAGACTACCTGATCAGGACCTGGCATCCATCCTGCCATGCTACTGATTTTCGTCAGGAGATCGAGGCCGGATTTGCAAATACGCAGTGGCTCGGCCTGACTCAGTACGAAACGGCAGCAGGCCGGGATGAAAATGAGGGGTTCGTCAGTTTTGTCGCGCGCTTTACCGAACAAGGAAAAGCGGGTGCCATCATCGAACGCTCGCGTTTCTTAAAGGAGGGCGGACAGTGGTACTATATTGACGGTACGCGTCCACAGTTCGGTCGTAATGACCCCTGCCCCTGTGGTTCAGGTAAAAAATTTAAAAAGTGTTGCGGCCAGTAAGGCCTGACGACACCATTTCAGCAAACACTTAAGGATTTTCCGGCAATGCAATCAACACAACGCAAAGTGCTGCGCACCATTTGTCCCGACCAGAAAGGGCTGATCGCCCGTATCACCAATATTTGCTACAAGCATGAACTGAATATCGTGCAGAACAACGAGTTTGTTGATCACCGTACCGGCCGCTTCTTTATGCGTACCGAGCTGGAAGGGATTTTCAATGACGCGACGCTGCTTGCCGATCTGGACGGCGCCCTGCCGGAAGGCTCGGTACGTGAACTGACTCCTGCCGGTCGTCGCCGCGTGGTTATCCTGGTCACCAAAGAGGCGCATTGCCTGGGCGACCTGCTGATGAAAGCCAACTATGGCGGGCTGGACGTGGAGATCGCTGCGGTCATTGGCAACCACGAGACGCTGCGTACTCTGGTTGAGCGTTTTGATATTCCGTTTGAGCTGGTCAGCCATGAAGGCCATACCCGCGAAGAGCATGACAATTTAATGGCTCAGGCCATTGAAGCGCATGATCCGGACTACGTGGTGCTGGCGAAATACATGCGCGTTCTGACGCCGTCATTTGTTGCCCGTTTCCCGAACAAGATTATCAATATTCACCACTCGTTCCTGCCGGCGTTTATTGGCGCGCGTCCTTATCACCAGGCGTACGAGCGCGGCGTGAAGATCATCGGCGCAACGGCCCACTACGTGAATGACAATCTGGATGAAGGTCCAATCATTATGCAGGACGTGATTCATGTCGATCACACCTACACGGCGGAAGATATGATGCGTGCCGGCCGCGACGTCGAAAAAAATGTATTAAGCCGCGCGCTGTATCAGGTGCTGGCTCAGCGTGTCTTCGTGTACGGTAACAGAACGATTATTCTTTAATCCTTTATAAAATGAATTGATTAGCTTTGCGTCTTTATGCGTAAAAATCAGGCAAACGATTCAATTTAGCAAAGGAAGTCTTTACAGAGGCGCGTCATTTGATATGATGCGCCCCGCTTCCCACAAGGAAGCAGGCCAGTAAAAGCATTACCCCGTGGTGGGGTTCCCGAGCGGCCAAAGGGAGCAGACTGTAAATCTGCCGTCATCGACTTCGAAGGTTCGAATCCTTCCCCCACCACCATCTCTCAGCTTTACCTCAAAATTTGAATTACCCCTGGTGGGGTTCCCGAGCGGCCAAAGGGAGCAGACTGTAAATCTGCCGTCATCGACTTCGAAGGTTCGAATCCTTCCCCCACCACCATCTCTCCTGAATCGCTCAAAACCGCATATTTGCACCATGTTCTATATTCTTCCGATGCAGGGAAGGATGAGAAGCTTCGACTAAGGTTCGATTCGAGCGCAGCGAGAAAGCGTTGCCGCAGGCAACGACCCGAAGGGCGAGGCGCAACGCGCCGAGTAATCCTTCCCCCACCACCATCACTTCCTTCATCATAAAAACAAAACCTTCATTATTATCCAACTCCCGCGCACCTGTATTCCCCGGTGGCGCTGCGCTTACCGGGGCTACAAAACGACAACACCGCACCGTATCCGTAGGCCGGGTAAGGCGCAGCCGCCACCCGGCAAAAAACACTACACCGGCGGCAACCGGCGCGTTACCGGTGAACTTTTCACTATCGACGTGTTGCACTGCGCGTGTTCTGCCAGCCCATCCAGCAACGTATCCAGCTGTTCAATCGAACGCACCACCAGCCTGATAACAAAGCAGTCTTCGCCGGTCACTTTGTCGCTCTCTATACATTCGGGCATCTGCTGGATGTATTTATCCACCTTATGCAATAACCCCGGCAACGGCCGCACGCGGACAAGCGCCTGCAGCGTATACCCCAGCGCAGCCAGGTTTACCCGGGCACCGTACCCCTGAACAATCCCCCGCTCCTCCAGCCTTTTTAAACGCTCCGCCGTACTGGGTGACGTGAGTCCAACCCGGGCGCTCAACACCTTCAGCGACATACGCGCGTCTTCTACCAGACAGCGCAGAATATGGCGGTCGATCTCATCAATAACGTAATCCATAGCATCCACCTAATTTATAAAAGCAAATCCTGACTATTACCTTACTTCAGCACTGTAAAACCGGACACGATTTTTGAACAATAAAGGCATTAATCAGGAGGTGTGTGATGAGTGACATTCGAAAAGGCGTCTGGCAAATGAGCCTGGCAATGCTGATATCCGGCTCCATCGGCGCGTTTGTATTGCTTTCCGGTTTACCGGTGACCGAAGTAGTGTTCTGGCGCTGCCTGATCGGTGCCGTTGCGCTGTTTCTCTTTATCCGTTTCAGTAAACACCCTTTCAGCCCCTTAACTAAAGTCACTCTGGGGCTGGCCGTGCTCGGCGGCGTTGCGCTGGTCATTAACTGGCTGCTGCTGTTTGCCGCCTTCGACCGCATCTCAATCGGGCTTTCAACGGTGGTTTATAATACCCAGCCCTTTATGCTGGTGCTGATGGGCATGGTGATGGGTGAACGGGTGAGCCTGGTGAAATGGGGCTGGCTGTTCCTCGCCTTTGGCGGCGTGGTGATACTGCTCTCCAGCGAACTGACCGGCGGGCATAACGCACAATGGCTCACGGGGATCGCCCTCGCGCTGGGCGCAGCCTTTTTCTATGCCCTGACCGCCATCATCACGCGCAAATTGAAGACCATCGCGCCGCAGCATATCGCCTTTATTCAGGTTTTAACCGGGGTGGTGATGCTCCTGCCGCTGGCAACTATGCCAACTTTCTCCGGCGATTTTCCTTGGGCGATTTTACTCACGCTGGGGATTGTGCACACGGGGGTGATGTATCAACTGCTCTACAGCGCCATTCAGAAACTCCCTACGCCCATTATCGGCTCGCTGTCGTTTATCTATCCGGTTGTGGCATTGATTGTCGATAACCTGGTGTTTGGTCACGCGCTGAATCTCACCCAACTGGCCGGTGGGGCGCTGATCCTGTTTGCTGCGGCGGGGAATAATCTCGGCTGGGGCGAAAAAAAACCCCGCGAGTGCGGGGTTCAGATTAAAACGGCTGATTAGCGACGGGCACGCACAATCTGATATCTGCGCGTCAGGTACTCTACCGGCGCGCTCCAGATATGCACCAGACGGGAGAACGGGAACAGCAGGAACAGGGTCATGCCCAGCACCAGATGGACGCGGAAGACAAACGCCACGCCGTCCAGATGTTCAGATGCCCCGCCGTGGAAGGTCACCACCGACTGCGCCCAACCCACCAGCTTCAGCATTTCGCTGCCGTCCATGTGCTGCGCAGAGAACGGAATGGTCAGCAGACCCAACGCACACTGCACCATCAGCAGGGAGAGGATCAGGATATCTGCCCCGGTGGTGGTGGCGCGAACGCGTGGGCTGAACAGACGACGCTTCAGCAGCAGCAGGCCGCCGACCAGGGTCATCACGCCGCAGGCGCCCCCGGCAATCATCGCCATCTTCTGCTTCACGTCCATCGGCAGGAAGGATTCATACATCCAGTGCGGGGTCAGCATTCCGAGGAAGTGACCGGCAAAGATGCCCAGAATACCGATATGGAACAGGTTCGACGCCAGGTTCATCCCTTTGCGATCCAGCATCTGGCTGGACGCGGCGCGCCAGGTGTACTGACCGTAGTCATAACGCAGCCAGCTACCAATCAGAAATACCGAACCCGCAATATACGGATAGATATCGAAGAAGAACATATTCAGGAAATGCATTATTGCTGTCCTCCGTTAGAGATATTCAAATATTGCGGGGCAACGGCACCGGCAAAACGACGCTGGTGAGCGGCGATCTCCGACTCACCGCAGCTCTGGTCAGCAAAGAACTTCACCTGCTCCTCTTCCCAGACCGCATCCAGCGCCTGTGGGGTATCATCGCGCGCTTCATCGGCGATTTTTTCCGCCACTTTTTCACTGTCGACCGATGCGTTTGCCAGTTTCACCAGCAGATCGAACAGCACCGCGTAGCGGCTTTCACGCTGTTGCAGACGCGCGCTCAGTAACGCCAGAATCGGAGCGATATCCTGCAGGCCGCCCAGCGCCTCTGCTTTCGGCAGCTGCGCCAGATACTCCAGGTACAGCGGCAGGTGATCCGGCAGCTCGCGGCTGTCGAGATGCAGGCCGTGCTGCTCGTACTGCGACATCAAATCGACCATCGCCTGACCCCGGTCTCGGGATTCACCGTGAACGTGCTCGAACAGCAGCAGCGAAGTGGCGCGGCCGCGGTCGAACAGCTGACTGTAGTCAGACTGCACGTCCAGCAGATCCCGGGAGAGCAGATCGCGGAGGAAAACGCCCAGGGTCTGGGCATCCTCTTTGTCCAGGTTTTCCGATGACGCGAGTGCATCAAAGAGTTCCTGTTGATGCTGCGCCAGGGCAGCATCCGGGTACTCGAGCAGACGCGAAACAATGACGAGTTCAATCATTGGTGCGGCTCCGTTTTGCTGGTCACATCCATCGCGTCGATGCGACGGCTGTTGAACAGGTTGAATTTGTTGTCTGAACCGTGGCAACCGTCGCCGAAGGTAAAGCCACACCCGCTTTTTTCCGGGAAGGCTTCACGGGCCAGCTCACGGTGGCTGCTGGGTACCACGAAACGATCTTCGTAGTTGGCAATCGCCAGATAGCGGTACATCTCCTGAGCCTGAGCTTCGCTTAAGCCCACCTCTTCCAGCGCGCGGGTGTCGATGACGCCGTCAACGGTTTCCGCACGTTTGAAGTGGCGCATCGCCAGCATACGTTTCAGCGCCAGCAGTACCGGCTGGGTGTCACCCGCGGTGAGCAGGTTCGCCAGATACTGAACCGGGATACGCAGGCTTTCGACATCCGGCAGAATGCCGTTGCTGCCCAGCTCGCCCGCGTCAGCCGCAGACTGAATCGGAGACAGAGGCGGCACATACCAGACCATCGGCAGCGTGCGGTATTCCGGATGCAGCGGCAGGGCCAGCTTCCAGTCCATCGCCATTTTGTACACCGGCGACTGCTGCGCAGCGTCAATCACGCTCTGCGGAATGCCGTCTTTCAGCGCCTGGGCGATCACTTTTGGATCGTTCGGATCGAGGAACACGTCCAGCTGTCGCTGGTACAGATCTTTCTCGTTCTCGGTGCTCGCCGCGTTTTCAATGGCATCTGCGTCATAGAGCAGCACGCCGAGGTAACGGATACGGCCTACGCAGCTTTCAGAGCAGACGGTTGGCATCCCGGCTTCGATACGCGGATAGCAGAAGATGCACTTCTCGGACTTGCCGCTCTTCCAGTTGAAGTAGATTTTTTTGTACGGGCAGCCGGTGATGCACATACGCCAGCCGCGGCATTTGTCCTGGTCGATCAGCACGATACCGTCTTCTTCACGCTTGTAGATGGCACCGCTCGGGCAGGTGGCGACACAGGCCGGGTTGAGGCAGTGTTCGCACAGGCGCGGCAGATACATCATGAAGGTGTTTTCGAACTGGCCGTACATCGCCTTCTGCATGTTTTCGAAGTTCTGGTCTTTGGCGCGTTTTTCGAACTCGCCGCCCAGAATTTCTTCCCAGTTGGGCCCGCTGGTGATCTTGTCCATGCGCTGACCGGTGATCAGCGAGCGTGGACGGGCGATCGGCTGGTGTTTACCTTCCGGGGCGTTGTGCAGGTTCTGGTAATCGAAGTCAAACGGCTCGTAGTAGTCATCGATGCCCGGCAGGTGCGGGTTAGCGAAGATCTTACCCAGCAGCAGCGCTTTGTTACCCATGCGCGGCACCAGCTTGCCGTTGATTTTACGGATCCAGCCGCCCTTCCATTTCTCCTGGTTTTCCCAGTCGGTCGGGAAGCCGGTGCCCGGCTTGCTTTCCACGTTGTTGAACCAGGCGTACTCCATACCTTCGCGGCTGGTCCAGACGTTTTTACAGGTGACTGAGCAGGTATGACAGCCGATGCATTTATCCAGATTCAGCACCATGCCGACTTGTGAACGAATTTTCATTTTACGCTCTCCTGTACCTGGTCATTACCTTCGCCATCTAACCAGTTAATGTTCTTCATCTTACGTACCACCACGAACTCATCGCGGTTCGATCCTACGGTGCCGTAGTAGTTAAAGCCGTAGGCCAGCTGCGCATAGCCGCCGATCATATGGGTCGGTTTCGGCGTAATACGGGTCACGGAGTTATGAATACCGCCGCGCTGTTCGGTTATCTCGGAACCCGGCAGGTTCACGATACGTTCCTGGGCGTGGTACATCATGGTCATCCCGGCCGGTACACGCTGGCTCACCACCGCACGGGCGGTCAGGGCGCCGTTGCTGTTGAACACTTCGATCCAGTCGTTATCTTCAATGCCCAGATCTTTGGCATCCGCTTCACTCATCCAGACAATCGGGCCGCCGCGCGACAGCGTCAGCATCAGCAGGTTGTCGCTGTAGGTGGAGTGGATACCCCACTTCTGGTGCGGCGTCAGGAAGTTCAGCGCCTTCTCCGGGTTGCCGTTGGATTTCGCACCCATTACGGCTTTCACGGAGCGGGTATCAATCGGCGGACGGTAGACCAGCAGGCTCTCACCGAAGTCACGCATCCACTGATGATCCTGATACAGGGACTGACGGCCGGACAGGGTACGCCATGGGATCAGCTCGTGAACGTTGGTGTAACCGGCGTTATAAGAGACGTGCTCATCTTCCAGACCAGACCAGGTCGGGCTGGAGATAATTTTGCGCGGCTGAGCCTGAATATCGCGGAAGCGGATCTTCTCGTCTTCTTTGTTCAGCGCCAGATGGGTATGGTCGCGACCGGTAAACTCGCTCAGCGCCGCCCAGGCTTTCACCGACACCTGACCGTTGGTTTCCGGGGCCAGGGTGAGGATCATCTCTGCTGCATCAATCGCCGTGTTCAGCATTGGCTGGCCTTTGGCCGGGCCGTCCGCTTTGGTGTAATTGAGCTTACGCAGCAGATCCATTTCGCTCTGGGTATTCCAGGCAATGCCCTTGCCGCCGTTACCGATTTTCTCCATCAGCGGGCCGATAGAGGTAAAGCGCTCGTACGTCGCCGGGTAATCACGTTCCACCGGAATAATGTGCGGTGCAGTGACGCCCGGGATCAGGTCGCACTCGCCTTTTTTCCAGTCCTTCACGTCCAGCGGCTGCGCCAGTTCGGCGGCAGAGTCGTGCTGGATTGGCAGGGTGACCACGTCGGTCTCTTTGCCCAGATGCCCTACGCACACTTCGGAGAATTTCTTCGCGATATCTTTGTAGATATCCCAGTCGCTTTTGGATTCCCATGCAGGGTCAACGGCAGCAGACAGCGGATGAATAAACGGATGCATATCCGAGGTATTCATGTCGTCTTTTTCATACCAGGTAGCGGTTGGCAGCACGATATCGGAGTACAGGCAGGTGCTGGACAGACGGAAGTCCAGGGTCACCACCAGATCCAGCTTGCCGTCGAGACCGTTGTCTTTCCACTCCACCTCTTCAGGCTTCACGCCGCCCTGCTTGCCGAGATCTTTCCCCTGGATACCATTTTCAGTACCGAGCAGGTATTTCAGCATGTACTCGTGACCTTTACCGGACGAGCCCAGCAGGTTGGAGCGCCAGATGAACAGGTTACGCGGATGGTTTTTACCGTTTTCCGGCTGCTCAGCGGCGAAACGGATAGAGCCCTCTTTCAGGGACTTGACGGTGTAGTCCGCTGGCGTCATGCCGGCTTTCTTCGCTTCCTCTGCAATGCGCAGCGGGTTGGTCCCCAGCTGTGGCGCAGACGGCAGCCAGCCCATGCGCTCTGCGCGCACGTTGAAGTCGATTAAGTGGCCGCTGTAGCGGGATTTGTCCGCCATCGGCGACAGCAGCTCCTGCGCGGTAACCGTTTCGTAGCGCCACTGGCTGGAGTGGTTATAGAAGTAAGAGGTGCTGTTCATGTGACGCGCCGGACGCTGCCAGTCAAGGGCAAACGCCAGCGGCTGCCAGCCGGTCTGCGGACGCAGTTTTTCCTGGCCCACGTAGTGTGCCCAGCCGCCGCCGCTCTGACCGACGCAGCCGCAGAAGATCAGCATGTTGATCAGCCCGCGATAGTTCATATCGAGGTGATACCAGTGGTTCAGGCCGGCACCGACGATGATCATTGAACGACCATGAGTCTTATCGGCGTTATCAGCAAACTCACGCGCGGTACGGACGATCTGCGCCCGCGGTACGCCGGTGATCTGCTCGGCCCAGGCCGGGGTGTAGGCTTTTACGTCGTCATAGCTGGTAGCGCAGTTTTCGTCGCCAAGACCGCGCTCCAGACCGTAGTTGGCCATGGTCAGGTCATAGACGGTGGTGACTAACGCGGTAGAGCCGTCGGCCAGCTGCAGGCGTTTCACCGGCAGTTTGTGCATCAGGACGTTTTGCAGCTCAACCTTGTTGAAGTGTTCAGATCCTTCGCCGCCAAAGTACGGGAAGCCGACATCGGCGATCTCGTCCTGGCTGCCCAGCATGCTGAGGCGCAGTTCGGTCTCTTCACCGGTCGTGCCGTTACGCTGCTCGAGGTTCCATTTGCCCTTCTCACCCCAGCGGAAACCGATGGAGCCGTTAGGGGCAATCATGTCGCCATTGCTGGTGCAGGCAACGGTTTTCCACTCCGGGTTATTTTCCTGGCCCAGCGCATCCACCAGGTCGGCGGCACGCAGCATACGGCCTGCGGCGTAGTAACCGTCGCGCTCTTCCAGCATCACCAGCATTGGCATGTCGGTGTACTTGCGTACGTAGTCGGTGAAGTACTGGCTTGGTTTGTCGAGGTGGAACTCACGCAGCATGACGTGGCCCATCGCCAGCGCCATCGCGGCATCGGTACCCTGTTTAGGGGCCAGCCACAGGTCGCACAGCTTGGCGATTTCGGCGTAGTCCGGGGTAACGGCGACGGTTTTGGTACCTTTGTAACGCACTTCGGTAAAGAAGTGGGCGTCCGGGGTACGGGTCTGCGGAACGTTGGAGCCCCAGGCAATGATGTAGCTGGAGTTGTACCAGTCTGCGGATTCCGGCACGTCGGTCTGCTCACCCCAGGTCTGCGGGGAGGCAGGCGGCAGGTCGCAGTACCAGTCATAGAAGCTCAGGCAGGTACCGCCGATAAGCGACAGATAGCGCGCGCCAGAGGCGTAGGAGACCATCGACATCGCCGGGATCGGCGAGAAGCCCGCCACACGGTCCGGGCCGTAGGTTTTAACGGTATAGACGTTGGAGGCGGCAATCAGTTCGTTCACTTCCTGCCAGGAGGAGCGCACAAAGCCACCGCGTCCGCGAGCCTGTTTGAAGCTCTTCGCTTTGTCGGCGTCTTCGATAATAGAGGCCCAGGCCAGCACCGGATCGCTGTGCTGCGCTTTCGCTTCACGCCACATCTTCATCAGGCGTTTACGCATCAGCGGGTATTTCAGGCGGTTAGCGCTGTACAGATACCAGGAGTAGCTGGCGCCACGTGGGCAGCCACGCGGTTCGTGGTTTGGCATATCCGGGCGGGTGCGTGGGTAGTCGGTCTGCTGCATTTCCCAGGTCACCAGACCATTTTTGACGAAAATCTTCCAGCTGCAGGAGCCGGTGCAGTTTACGCCGTGGGTAGAACGCACCACTTTGTCATGTTGCCAACGCTGACGGTAACCGTCTTCCCAGTCCCGGTTAGTCTCCAGAACCTGGCCGTGCCCATCGGCAAAAGTTTCACCCTTCTGTTTGAAGTAGCGAAACCGGTCCAAAAATTTGCTCATCGGGTATCTCCTGTGTGGAGCCTGTGGCTCTCTAAATCGACATTGCTGATTTGCTGCGAAGGTAACGCTCTGAAAGATGGCGGGAATTGATAACGATCAAGGGGGATGGGTGTGGGAAGGCTGGATAGAACCGGGATTACCACCATTTAGGTAGTAAAGATAAAATTTTAAACTTCTGTTTTAAAAGAAAATTTACATAATCACATCATTACACTCCGATGACTCAGGGCGTATTAGTTATTAAGTGGTAGGCGTTGTTGGGGTGTTTAAGAACAGTGCATGAGTCTCATTTTTTATTTCTGATCTACAGTCAGATTATCTTCCTGCCGCTGGGTCTGAGGCAAAAACATGAACACTTTTAAATGTAGAAAATGGCCCTTATTACCCTGCAAAAGTGAAAACGATGCGGTTAATATCCGCCGAACATCCGTTGACCTCCCGCTGGATTTAAAGAAACAGCCGCTCTACGCTTTAGCCCTTTCTGGCGGCGGTATCAGAAGTGCAACCTTTTCTCTTGGTCTGGTTCGGGCAATGGCAACAAATCGGGTCTTCAAACGCTTTGATTATATGTCGACCGTATCGGGTGGCGGTTATCTCGGGGGCATGGTGGGCAAGCTCTACAGTCCTGCGAATAACGCAAACGCTGTAGAAGCAGGACTCAGCTCTAAAAACAGCGTCTTACTGTGGTGGATACGCAATAATGGTCGATATCTCACCCCGGCAGGAGCCAGAGATACCTTGATGGCATTGACCCAGATGCTTCGCGCCTTTTTCTTCAACTTTCTGTTAATGACCTGGATGGCAACCCTGGTATGTGCCCCTGCGCTCTGGACAGGTGGAATAGTACAGCCAGAACAGTTTGGCTTTTTCGAATGCGTCCTTTCCGTGGTTATTCTCTGGACGGGTACGATCTACTGGTTTACTGGATTCAACAAAGGGATCTGGGCGCTGATCGCACTTTCTTTATTGTTTCTCCTGTACTGGATATATCGCGAGGGATGGTTATCGCCATTCTCGATTTATGCGTGGTTTTCCGTCCAACTGGCATATGAGCCTTACGCAAAACACATTCTTGCAGGAGCCGGGATATACTCTCTTATCCTCCTGATTCATTGCCTGTGCGTTGACCAGTCCAGACAGAGGAATTTGCTGACGCGATATTTACTTTGTACCTCGCTCTTCGCTATAGGTACCGGTATTTTTTATGGACTCGGTCGAATCGGGGAAGTTTTTTCAAATAAATGCGCTGTCATTGTCATTATCACCACCTTGGTTGCCGGCAAGCTGATAACGATCCTGTTAAACAAAATAGAGCGCGCCAGGAAAACACTTAAGAAAGCGAAACATAATCCCCACACGTTAGGATTTGCCAACCTGGCGGGGCTAGTCGTTGCGGCTATGCTGCTTATCGCTGGCACCATCGGGTTAAGCTGGCTGCAAAATAACCTGGCTCACGATGACAAAAACTGGTCGGGTTATCTGGGCGCTATCGCCTGGCTCGTGGTCATCGCGCTGACCCCTCTCAAGGTAATACCTTCATTATTGAATTTAAGTTCAATGCACAACTTCTATCGCGCACGTCTTGAACGCGCCTGGTTATCTGTCGGCAATACCTCAGCCACTACCAAAAAAGAGCCTCGTTTCCCCCTCAATATTCTTGATCCTTACGATCGCGTTAGTGCAGCACAAATCAATCAAGTTACTGATGTAATGAAAAGCGATGAGACGCAACTTAAAGACTATCAACCCTGGATCAATGGCGGCCCAATTCATCTGATCACGTGCTGTATCAACCAGACCATTGATGACCGTACGGGAATGTATAACGCGGACAGAAAGGGACTTGCGTTAACGCTGGGTCCGCTGGGTGTGGAAACCGGCACGCAGTTACCGCTGATAAATAACCTGGGTGAAATGGGTAAAGAATCGCTCGCTCAGTGGATTGCTATATCCGGCGCCGCTTTCAGTACAGGGCTGGGATCGCGCACTGCACCAGGTATTTCCTTTCTCAGCTTTCTTTTTGGCGTCAGGACGGGATTCTGGCATTCCAACCCTTTACCCCATAAGACCCCCTTCAGTTTATTAAATATTGCCGGGGGCGCGGGTTATATAACGGGAGAAATGTTTGCCCGTTTCCCTGATTTAAAGAGCAAACAACTTTACCTTACTGACGGCGGCCATTTTGAGAATACCGGTGTGTACCCACTGCTAAAACGCGAAATTCCTCTTATTGTGGTAGCTGACTGCGGAGCCGATCCTGAGTTCATCTTTGACGATCTCGAAAACCTGGTTCGTAAAGCCCATATCGATTACGCCGCTGCAATAAATTTTTATGATTTCCGTTATCGCTACGATCGCCGCAAACGCAAATTCACCAGTATGAAAAGAGTGCGTGAGAGCGACGAATCGCCGCCTTATCTGTTGGCACGAATTACCTACAGGTCTGGAATGATTGGGACATTGCTGGTCGTTAAACCACATAAAATTGGCGGTTTATCACTGGATACGCTGGCATACGGTGAGCGCGAAGTTGAATTTCCTCAGCAGACCACGCTTGATCAATTTTTTGATGAATCGCAATGGGAAGCCTATCACCAGCTAGGTTTGCAGATGGGAGAACATATTACCGCTCGACTGTTACGCCATTTAATGGCTTTTACGCAGCGTTTTAAACCCTGAAAAAAAAGCGCGGCCTCAGGCCGCGCAAACGGATAATCAAACTTACTTACTTTTTATTAGAATTCCGTCCGTATACCAGCCAGGTGACAAACACGCAGGCGATATAGAAAACAAGGAACACTTTCATGGCGCCTGCCGGTGAGCCGGTCAGGTCCAGAGAGATACCAAAGGCTTTCGGGATAAAGAACCCGCCAATGGCGCCGATTGCTGAGATAAAGCCCAGCGCGGCTGCGGTATCGGTGGCCGCTTCACGCATTGCCTGCTCCTCAGAGCCGCCCTGCGCTTTAACGCGATCCATCGTCAGTTTACGGAAGATCACCGAAATCATCTGGAAGGTTGAGGCGCTACCCAGCCCGGCGGTCAGGAACAGAACCATAAACACCGCAAAGAAGGCACCGAAGTTGCCGCCCGCACCGTTAACCGGCAGGGTCATGAACAGCAGCGCACAGAAGAGAGCCATCACCACAAAGTTCACCAGCGTGACGCGGGTGCCACCCAGACGGTCGGAGATCATCCCGCCGGTAGAACGTGCCAGCGCGCCAATGAACGGACCGAAGAAGGCGTAGTGCAGGATCTGCACATCCGGGAACTGGGTTTTCGACAGCATTGCGAACCCGGCGGAGAAGCCGATGAACGAGCCGAACGTGGCCAGATAGAGCAGCGCCATGATCCACAGATGGGCACGCTTAAGCACCGGCAGCTGTTCGCTCAGGGAGGCTTTCGAGGCCGCCAGATCGTTCATGCCAAACCAGGCCGCCAGGGTGAAGACCACCAGGAACGGCACCCAGATCCACGCGGCGTTCTGCAGGAACAGGTACGAACCGTCGGCCTGCTCAACGCCTGCGCCACCAAAGGCGGCAAAGATACCGACTGAAATCGCCAGCGGTGCGATCAGCTGCATAACGCTGACGCCCATGTTGCCCAGGCCGCCGTTGATCCCCAGCGCCCCGCCCTGCTTCTGTTTAGGGAAGAAGAAGCTGATGTTCGCCATGCTGGAGGCAAAGTTCGCTCCCGCAAAGCCGCACAGCAGAGAAATAATCACGAAGGTGCTGAATGGCGTAGAGGTATCCTGTACCGCAAAGCCCAGCCACACGCATGGGATGATCATGATCCCGGTACTGAACGCGGTCCAGCGGCGGCCACCGAAAAGCGGCACCATAAAGGCGTAAGGCACGCGCAGCAGCGCGCCGGAGAGCGCAGGCAGTGCGGTTAACATAAACAGCTGGTCGGTGGTAAACGTGAAGCCCACTTTCGGCAGGTTGACGGCGACGGCGCTGAACAACATCCAGACGCAGAACGCCAGCAGCAGGCAGGGAACGGAAATCCACAGATTACGACTTGCTACACGTTGGCCCCGCTGTTGCCAGAACGCTGGATCTTCCGGACGCCACTCGGTAATGACTGCGCCAGAATCCCTTTCGGGGGTAGTTGAGTGACTCATAGACACCTCTGATTCTTAAAAGATGCTACAAAGATCAGGGTTTTAAGCTGGCGGGAAGTTGATATAAATCAATGGGAAGGTGAGCAAATTTCTGGCCCGAAATTCGCCATCCTCCAAAGTGAGTAGCGTTTTTCGCTAAAAAAGGTGTGGTTTTTCACGGCGCTGCTACCCCCGATGCCCCCTCTCCTCCCATTCACCCCTTCAATGGCAATTAGTAGGTAATCCTTTTGGGGTATGGGTATACTCCAGGGGTTGCCTGAGAATAGAGCCCTTGCCGAGTCCAGGCATTGTCAGGAGCCAGACTGCCCTATGTTTAAACGCTGTTTTTCACCCTTAACGCTGGTTAACCAGCTGGTGCTGATTGTCATGCTGTCTACCGCCATCGGGGTGACAGGGATGGCGATCTCCGGCTGGCTGGTGCAGGGCGTACAGGGCAGCGCGCACGCCATTAATAAGGCCGGTTCGCTGCGCATGCAGAGCTACCGCCTGCTGGCGGCAATCCCGCTGGAAGACAAAGATCGGGCATTACTCGACGAAATGGAAGCCACGGCGTTCAGCCCTGAGCTGGAGCTCGCTGCGCGTCGGGATAATCAGCAGGCCCAGCTGAAGGCCCTGCAGACCTACTGGCATACCCAGCTGGCGCCCGGGCTGCGTCAGGCGCGTAACCCGGATGCGGTAGCCGCAGACGTATCGGGTTTTGTCAGCCGTCTGGATAATCTGGTCTCGGCGTTCGATCACAGCACCGAACTGCGTATTGAGCGGGTGGTGCTGATGCAGCAGCTGATGGCGGTCTTCATGGGCCTGCTGCTGGTGTTCACCATCCTCTGGCTGCGCGCCCGGCTGCTGCACCCCTGGCGGCAGCTGCTGGCGATGGCCCGCGCCGTGACCCAGCGTGATTTTACCCAGCGCGCGCATATCAACGGGCGCAACGAAATGGCGATGCTCGGCGAGGCGCTGAACACCATGTCCGGCGAGCTGGCGGAGAGCTATGCGGTGCTGGAGCAGCGGGTTCGCGAAAAAACCGCCGGGCTGGAGCAGAAAAACGAGATCCTCTCCTTCCTCTGGCAGGCCAACCGCCGCCTGCACTCCCAGGTGCCGCTGTGCGAACGTCTTTCGCCGGTGCTCAACGGGTTGCAGAACCTGACCCTGCTGCACGACATCGAATTACGCGTCTATGACCTGGAAGACGAAGAGAACCATCAGGAATTTACCTGTCAGTCCGATGCCAGCTGCGATGAAATTGGCTGTCGCCTCTGCCCGCGCGGCCTGCCGCCGCTGACCACCAGCGGCACCACCCTGAAGTGGCGCCTGGCGGACAACCTGACGCAGTACGGTATTTTACTGGCGACGCTCCCCGCCGGACGCCATCTCAGCCACGATCAGCAGCAGCTGGTCGATACGCTGGTAGAGCAGCTGACCGCGACCCTGGCCCTCGACCGTCATCAGGAAAAACAGCAGCAGCTGATTGTGATGGAAGAGCGCGCCACCATCGCCCGGGAGCTGCACGACTCTATCGCCCAGTCGCTCTCCTGCATGAAGATGCAGGTCAGCTGTCTGCAGATGCAGGACACGGACCTGCCGGAGAGCAGCAAACAGCTGCTGAGCCAGATCCGCAACGAGCTGAACACCTCCTGGGTGCAGCTGCGTGAACTGCTGACCACCTTCCGCCTGCAGCTGACGGAGCCCGGGCTGCGTCCGGCGCTGGAAGCCAGCTGCCAGGAGTTCAGCGCCCGCCTCGGCTTTACCGTCTCGCTGGATTACCAGCTGCCGCCACGTTTTGTGCCGTCGCACCAGGCCATTCATCTGCTGCAGATCGCCCGGGAAGCGTTGAGCAACGCGCTGAAACATTCCGGGGCGACGGCGGTCTCGCTCACCGTGAGCCAGCATGACAACCAGGTCAGACTGGTGGTCCGTGACAACGGCTGCGGGCTCCCGGAGA
This sequence comes from Leclercia barmai, assembly GCF_049312895.1. Classification (NCBI taxonomy): domain Bacteria; kingdom Pseudomonadati; phylum Pseudomonadota; class Gammaproteobacteria; order Enterobacterales; family Enterobacteriaceae; genus Leclercia; species Leclercia barmai. The sequence goes on from NZ_JBMNWZ010000002.1 coordinate 120,575, forward strand.
ACGCCGAAAGAAGTAACCATTATGGTCTGATTATTATGCGTGACCGCGCACAAAGCCTGCGTGGTGATTGTCAGGTCCGCCCCGGCGAATCTGGCGGAACTGACGTCATCGTCACCTTTATTCCCGAAAAGCCTCTTTTCACTGCTCAAGGAGAACATCATGTCTAATCAGGAGCCCGCTACAATCCTGCTGATCGACGACCATCCGATGCTGCGCACCGGTGTTAAACAACTTATCAGCATGGCGTCGGATATTACCGTCGTGGGCGAAGCCAGCAACGGGGAACAAGGTATTGAACTGGCCGAGGCCCTCGATCCTGATTTAATCCTCCTCGACCTGAACATGCCCGGCATGAACGGCCTCGAAACCCTGGATAAGCTGCGGGAAAAATCCCTCTCCGGACGCGTGGTGGTCTTCAGCGTCTCGAACCATGAAGAGGACGTGGTCACCGCCCTGAAACGCGGCGCCGACGGCTATCTGCTGAAGGATATGGAGCCGGAAGAGCTGCTGAAATCGCTGCAACAGGCGGCGGCTGGCGACATGGTGCTGAGCGAAGCCTTAACCCCGGTGCTGGCTGCCAGCCTGCGCGCCAACCGCGCCACTTCCGATCGTGACGTCAGCCAGCTGACCCCGCGCGAGCGCGATATCCTGAAGCTGATTGCCCAGGGGCTGCCGAACAAGATGATTGCCCGCCGTCTGGACATCACCGAAAGTACGGTCAAAGTGCATGTGAAACATATGCTGAAGAAGATGAAGCTGAAGTCTCGCGTGGAAGCGGCGGTGTGGGTGCATCAGGAACGCATTTTCTGAGTTTACTCGTCCGGCAGCAGCGTCCAGCGCGGATCGTCCTCTGGCAGAGCCAGGAGCGGCTGCGTCAGCATAAGCGTGATCTCATTGGACGAGACACGCTGCCCCGCCTCATCTTCCACCACCACCGACAGCCGCCAGCGGTTGCTCGCCCCTTCACTGCTGTCCCACGCCGGCAGGATAATGCTCCAGCCCTCGGTATCACTGGCTTTCGCCGGTGAGGTCAGGCTCAGGGCCTGAACATCCCCCTGCCAGTGCAGCGAGCGCACCCCGTGACGGCTGCGAATGTCCAGCTTCAGCATCACCGTTTCACCCGGCTTAAGATCCCAGGGCGGCGTTGCCAGCCAGACGGATAGGGTTTTGCGCTGGCGGAACTCCAGCACCGGCAGATTCTGGCGCTCGGGCGGATCGTAGCGGCTGCCGCGCAGGGAGCGGCTTTCGGCCACTTCGCCGGCGGAGAGTTGTTTTTTAAGCGGCACCCCGAAGCGGTAGTTGAGCTTCAGGCCGAGGTTGTTCTGGCTAACCCCGCTCTCCCCCTGCTTATGCCCGGCGGAAAAGGTCACCAGCGGCACCGGGGTATAATCCAGACCAAGGTTTACCGCCAGCGGGTTGTGGTATCCGGTGCCGGTCTGGAACAGATCCACGCTGTCGCCAAAATATTGCTCAAAGCTGACGCTGGTGTTGAGGTGATGCCAGAACGGCAGCCAGGCTTTGGCGGTGACATCATATCCGCGCGCCATGCGCTGCTCCTGCACCTCTGAGCTGTCACGCCAGCTGGCAAACGGCTGATAGTAGTTAGCCGACAGGCGCAGGTATTCCCCCCAGGCTTCGGCGCCCAGCCCGGCGCGCTGGAGATTTTCATCAAGCAGATTGTCGTAAAAGGTGTTGTAACCGAGCAGCCATTTGCCCGCCACCCAGCGCTGGCCGATGCCCGCATTGCTGACCAGGCCGTCCTCCTGCTGGGTCAGGCCAAGCTGACTCCAGGTAAGGTAGTGGTTGTTATCCTGCCAGGGGATAAACCAGCTGCCTTTACTCCCGGTGAAGCGCCCTTCGTCGTTGACCAGCAGATCGACGCTGGCATTGCCCCACGGCGAGAGCCATGACTCAATGTGCTGGTTCACCTGCTGGCTGACGGCCTCCCGCACCTGGCCCAGGGCAAACTGCCGGGCCTGCTCCTCGGTGGTCAGGCCGTTGTCGGTCATGCTGGCTTCGCCGAACGCTTTCGCCATCTCCGCCAGATGCTTTTCGCCTTCTCCCGTCAGGGTCGCCATGCCTAAGTCCGGCAGGCTGTCGCCATTGTTATCGAACGGGTTTTGCGCCTGATGGATGAAGGAATTCGGGGCACCGTGAACGGCTCCGGCATAACAGAGGAGGAGGAACAGCGAACGAATGCGGGGAGATACAACCATCACCGTCGTGAAAGGTAGCCTGTGTTGTCGGAAACAGAGTTAATACCTTAACGTGATTGAGGAAAAATGACAGCCCAAAGGGAAATTTCAGGAATATCCTGAAGTCTTGTTGCCGGGTGGCGCTGCGCTTACCCGACCTGGGGGGACGGTGCATGATTGTCGGGTGGCGCTGCGCTTACCTGACCTGGGGGGACGGTGCATGATTGCCGGGTGGCGCTGACGCTTACCCGGCCTACGGTCTGCCCTTGTAGGCCTGATAAGCGCAGCGCATCAGGCGTTTACACCCGCACGGAAACCATCGCTTTTAGCTCCGGCACGCAGGAGCCGCAGTTGGTGCCGCAGCGTAGCTTCGCGCCCAGCGCGGCGGCAGAGTCGCATCCCCCGGCAATCGCCTCGCGAATGGCGTTTTCACCCACGCTAAAACAGCTGCAGATAATCCGCCCCTGCTCCACGCGCTCGCCAGGGCTCTGGCCGTTCAGCAGGGCGTGCCGTTCCGCCAGCTCTACCGTCGCGGTGTGAAACGCCGCTTCGATAAAACCATGCGCCAGCGCGGGCACCTGAGTGCCCTGCCAGAAGCCGAGCATCAGAGCCCCCTGATGCCAGGCGAGCAGGCTGCTGCGCTCCCCCGTTTGCGCGATTTGCAGCTGCCAGCCCTGCCCGGTGCAGTGCGCCAGCAGCCACTCCAGCAGCGGCTTATCCCCGGCCAGCGTCAGGCGTGAGACTCCGGTCACCGCCTTGCGCCACCAGTGGACGAACATCGGCAGCGTCATCTCTTCCCGGCTCCAGAGCTCCCCCTGCCAGGCGGGCTGCCACGGCATCAGCCGCACCGCCGTCTGCTTGCTCTCCGGCTGACCGGAATGGGGATCGCAGCGCCCCTCCACCAGAGCGTTCACCTTGCCCTGGCGGGAAAAGCAGCTGTTCCAGTGCATCGGAACGAACAGTTGTCCGACGCGCTGGCCCTCGTTGATCCGCGCCCGGGCCACCATCAACCCGCGCGGGGCGCTGATCCGCGCCAGCTGTCCCTCCTGCAGCCCCAGCCGGGCGGCATCCTGCGGCGAGATATCCACCGTCGGCTCATCGCTGTGCTGCATCAGGCGCGGCACATAGCCGGTGCGGGTCATGGTGTGCCACTGATCGCGAATGCGTCCGCTGTTGAGCGTAAAGGGATAGAGCACACTCCCGGTGGCGCCGTGGGGCTGCGGGTTAACGGGGATCTGGCGTCCACGGGTAAAGGCTTCGCGGTTGACGGGCCACTGCCAGGGCGTCAGCCCGTCCCACTCCTCGCGGGTAAGCTGTGCCAGCGCCGCGAGGTTTAGCATCCGCTCGCCCTGATTTTCGAACGCCGTCAGGGCAGCGTGTTCGGAAAAAATGGCGTGGGGATGGTCCCAGGCGAACGCCGCGCCATGGCCGAGCCGCTCAGCGATGCGGGCGATGATCCACCAGTCGGGTTTTGCCTCCCCAGGTACTGGCAGAAAGGCGCGCTGGCGCGAGATACGGCGCTCGGAGTTGGTGACGGTCCCGTCTTTCTCGCCCCAGCCCAGCGCCGGGAAGCGGATATGGGCGAAGCGGCTGGTGTCGGTGTCGCGCATCACCTCCGAGACTATCACCAGTGGACAGGCGGCCAGGGCCTGACACACCGCATGGCTGTCCGGGAGCGACACCGCCGGGTTGGTGCCCATGATCCACACCGCCTTGACGTCGCCGCGGGCGATGGCCTCAAACAGCTCCACCGCCATCAGTCCCGGCGTCTGCGCCAGCCGCCCGGTTCCCCAGAAACGGGCCACGCGGCTTAAATCATCCGGGGTGAAATTCATGTGCGCCGCCAGCTGATTCGCCAGCCCGCCCACCTCGCGCCCGCCCATCGCATTGGGCTGACCGGTCAGCGAAAACGGCCCGCAGCCCTCGCGGCCGATCTTACCGCTCGCCAGGTGAACGTTGATGATGGCATTGCACTTGTCGCTGCCGCTGGCGGACTGGTTGATCCCCATGGTGTAGAGCGTCACCGCCCGCGGGGCGGCAGTAAACCAGGCGTAGAACGTCGCGACGTCGTCAGGCAGCAGGCCGCAAAATTCGGCCACCCGTTCGGTCGGCCAGTCGCTGGCACGCCCAGGATCGATGGCGTTCAGCAGGCCGACAAACAGCCCCGCATCGCTGCCGGGCGTCAGGGCCAGATGCAGGTCGGCGATATCGCAGGTAGCAGTGCGGCGCGGGTCGATCACCACCACCTTCAGCGCTGGATTAGCGGCGCGCGCCTGCACCAGCCGCTGATACAGCACCGGATGGGTCCAGGCGGCATTGGATCCCACCAGCACCACCAGATCGGTCTTTTCAATGTCCTCGTAGCTGCACGGCACCACGTCTTCACCGAAGGCCCGCTTGTAGCCCACCACCGCCGAAGACATGCAGAGCCGGGAGTTGGTGTCGATATTGGCCGCGCCGATAAAGCCCTTCATCAGCTTGTTGGCGGCGTAGTAATCCTCCGTCAGCAGCTGGCCGGAGGCATAAAAGGCCACCGCCTGCGGCCCGTACTGGTCGATAATGTCCCTCAGCCGCTCTCCGGCGCGATCCAGCGCCTGATCCCAGCTCACCGGCTGGTCGTCCACCTCCGGGTGCAGCAGGCGGCCCGTCAGGCCGGTCGTCTCCCCTAACGCCGAGCCTTTCACGCACAGGCGGCCAAAGTTGGCCGGATGGCTGTCGTCGCCGCGCACGCTCACCCCGCCGTTCTCAACGCGGGCGATCACCCCGCAGCCCACGCCGCAGTAAGGACAGGTTGTCCGGGTTTCCGTCATGAGGCCTCCGCGCGCATCACCAGTTCTTCGCTGCCCACCAGCACGCGGTTGCCATCCACCTTCACCGGCCAGGCGCGCACCGCCACTTCGCCGGTGTCGACCAGACGTCCGTCGCGCAGACGGATCCGGGTTTTATACAGCGGGGAGATCACCACCGGCTCGCCGCCGGCATCCCCAAGAATGCCGCGCGACAATACGCTGGCGCTGCCGCCCGGCTCCCTGTCTTCCAGGGCATAAATCGACTTGCCGAAGCGGAACAGCGCAATCTGCTGCGAACCCAGACGGGCGCCTATCCCGGCCTCCTCGGGGATGTCGTCCAGGTTGCAGATATCCTGCCAGCGTTTTGCTGGTGCCGGGGCGGCGTCGAGCGTGCGGAACTGCGCCAGACGGCCCGGATCCTGCAGCGTGGTCTGCCATTCGCACTGATAGGTATCTACCACCCGCTGCATCTCCAGCTCCAGCTCACCGGCAATGCCCAGGCTGTCGTCGATGATCACCTCGCGCAGATACTCCAGCCCGCCTTCCAGGTTATCCCGCCAGGTGCTGGTGCGCTGCAGGCGGTCGGCGGTGCGGATATAGAACATCAGGAAGCGGTCGACGTAGCGCAGGAGCGTGGCGTCATCGAGATCGCTGGCAAACAGATCCGCATGGCGCGGCTTCATGCCGCCGTTGCCGCAGAGATAGAGGTTCCAGCCCTTGTCGGTGGCGATCACCCCCACATCCTTGCTCTGGGCTTCGGCACACTCGCGGGTGCAGCCCGACACCGCCATCTTGATTTTGTGCGGGGCGCGCAGCCCCTTGTAGCGGTTCTCCAGCGTCACCGCCAGCCCGGTGGAGTCCTGCACCCCGTAGCGACACCAGGTAGAGCCGACGCAGGATTTCACCGTGCGCAGGGATTTACCGTAGGCGTGGCCGGTTTCAAACCCGGCATCAATCAGCTGCTGCCAGATCTCCGGCAGCTGCTCCAGCCGGGCGCCAAACAGGTCGATACGCTGCCCGCCGGTAATTTTGCTGTACAGCTGATAGCGTTTGGCGATCTGGCCGATGGCGATCAGCCCGTCGGCGGTCACCTCCCCGGCAGCCATACGCGGCACAATGGAGTAAGTCCCGTCTTTCTGGATGTTGGCGAAGTAGCGGTCGTTGGTGTCCTGCAGCGGCAGATGGGCCGGTTTCAGCAGGTATTCGTTCCAGCAGGAGGCCAGCACCGAGCCCACCAGCGGTTTGCAGATCTCACACCCGTGACCCTGACCGTAGCGGCTGATGAGTTGCTCAAAGGTGTGGATGCGATTGACGCGCACCAGGTGATAGATCTCCTGCCGGGAGTACGCGAAGTGCTCGCAGATGTCCTTTTTCACCTCCACGCCCTGGGCCGCCAGCTGGAACTCCATCACCTGTTTCACCAGCGCGCTACAGCCGCCGCAGCCGGTGGCCGCTTTGGTGCACTGCTTCACCGCCCCGATGTCGGTCGCGCCGTTGCTCACCGCCTGGCAGATATCGCCCTTGCTGACGTTATGACAGGAGCAGATCTGCGCGCTCTCCGGCAGGGCCGCCACGCCCAGCGCTTTCGGAGCGCTGCCGGCTACCGCAGGTAAGATCAGGGTTTCAGGATCGTTGGGCAGGCTGATGCCGTTAAGCATCATCTGCACCAGGGTGGCATATTCGCTGGCATCCCCCACCAGCACGCCGCCGAGCAGGGTTTTGTTATCGGCGCTGACCACGATCTTCTTGTAGATCTGCTGCGGGCCGTGGGTCCACTGGTAGCTCTGCGATCCGGCCGTGCGGCCATGGGCATCGCCAAACGAGGCCACGTCCACACCCAGCAGCTTGAGTTTGGTGCTCATGTCCGCCCCCATAAAGGCGTTCTCTTCCCCTGCCAGCGCGGCACAGGCGACGCGCGCCATCTGGTAGCCGGGAGCCACCAGGCCGAAGATTTTGTTCTCCCAGAGGGCGCATTCGCCAATGGCGAACACATCCGCATCCGAGGTGCGGCACTGGTTGTCGATAATGATGCCGCCGCGCTCGCCAAGCCCCAGACCGCATTCGCGGGCCAGCGCATCCTGCGGGCGGATCCCGGCGGAGAAGACCACCATGTCGGTGGCCAGTTCGCTGCCGTCGGCGAAGCGCAGCACCATTCCGCCGTCGGTTTCGGCGATCTCCGTTGTCGCTTTGCTGGTATGCACGCCCACGCCGAGCGCCTCGATTTTGCGTCGCAGCATGGCGGCCCCGTCGTTATCGAGCTGCACCGCCATCAGGTTGGGGGCAAACTCCACCACGTGGGTCTCCAGCCCAAGCTGTTTCAGGGCGTTGGCCGCCTCCAGCCCCAGCAGCCCGCCGCCGATCACTACCCCGGTGCGCGAATCTTTGGCGCGGGCGGCGATGTTATCCAGATCGTCGAGGGTACGGTAAACAAAGCAGCCCGGCAGGTCGCGGCCTGGCACCGGAGGCACGAACGGGTAGGACCCGGTGGCGAGCACCAGTTTGTCCCAGTGGGTCTCATGCCCGCCCGCCGTGCGGATCACCCGGGCGTCGCGATCGATAGCCACCACCTGCTGAGAGAGGCGCAGCTCAATGCCATTTTCCGCAAAGAAATCCCCGGCGACCATCGACAGCGAGTCGGCGCTGCGTCCGACAAAGTACTCCGAAAGATGGACGCGATCGTAGGCGGCATAGCGCTCTTCACCGAAGACCACGATCTGATACTGCTGATGCAGACCGCGGTTGACGCAGTCTTCAAGAAAATGGTGGCCGACCATACCGTGTCCAACCACAACCAGAGTAGGTTTTGTCATAGCGTTCTGTCCTGCAACCTGCGGCTGCGTAGTGAATCGATCGAACAGCCAGTCCGCCCGGGCGGGTTCTGACGTTGCCAGTAAATCGGTGAGGGTGGCCGCGCTGCGACACTCCCCCATCAGCAGCACGCCTGCCAGCGTGCCGTTACGAACCAGTAAGCGGCGGTAGTGACGGGTCAGCGGATCCCAGCTGGTCCACACCGCGTCATCCTGTTGCGCGCTCACCTCTCCGGCGCTGAACAGCTCAATGCCAGTGACCTTCAGGCGCATGCCGTTTTGGGTCGGAATGAACGGGGTGACGCAGTCACCGGCGAGACGGGCGGCGAGGATCTCCGCCTGGGCCAGACAGGGCGCCACCAGCCCCCACGTCTGCCCGTCGATTTCGCAGCACTCGCCGATGGCGCTGATGCCCTCAAACGCGGTGCGCATCTCGTTATCCACCAGGATCCCGCGCCCGCACGGCACACCGCTTGCCTGCGCCAGGGTGATGTTGGGCATGACGCCCGTGGCCAGCACTACCCGGGTGGCGGCCAGAGTGCGTCCGCTGCTGAGGGTGACGCTGTCGGGGGTTATCTGCGCAATACCGGCGTTAAGCTCGCAGCCGATACCGCGCGCCGAAAGCGTCTCCTCCAACAGCAGCCCGGCGTGCTGATCCAGCTGTTGCTCCATGAGCCACGGGCCGCGATGCACTAACGTGACGTTGTCACACTGGAGACGTAACGCCGCGGCCGCTTCCACGCCGAGCACGCCGCCTCCCAGAATCACCGCCGGGCCGGACGTCGCCAGAATGGCGTTCACGTCATCCAGGGTGCGGAAGGTAAAGACGTGGGGCAGATTGCTTCCGGGGATCGGCGGCACGAACGGCTGCGATCCGGTGGCGAAGACCAGTTCATCCCACCCCAGCAGGCGTTTATCGGTGCGCAACATCCGCGCCGCGCACTCCACCCCCAGCACCCGTTCGCCGCACAGCACCGTGACGCCGCGCGCCCGATACCAGGCGTCGTCATGCAGCTGCGTCGCCGCCGCCGCTTTCTCGCCCCCCAGTACCGGCGAAAGCTGGATGCGGTTATAGGCGTGCGCCCGTTCGTCACCGATGACGGTGATGTCGAAGCGCCCGGGGGCGCGGTCGGTCAACGCCTCGATCAGCCGCGTTGCCGCCAGTCCGTTTCCAATGATGACCAGGCGCATGGTGGTGCTCCTCAGGCCGCTTTCGGCTGTTTTTCGTAGAGGAAGTGGAGGATCTGCTGGCGCATATGGTGATAGCGGCTCTCTTCCGCCAGCTGCACCCGGTTACGCGGCCGCGGCAGATCGACGCGCAGGATCTCGCCCACCGTCGCCGCCGGGCCGTTGGTCATCATCAGCACCCGGTCCGAGAGCAGTACCGCCTCGTCCACGTCGTGGGTGATCAGCACGATGGTGGTGTTCAGCTCCTGCTGGATGTGCATCACCGAATCCTGCAGATGGGCGCGGGTCAGGGCGTCGAGGGCGCCGAACGGCTCATCCATCAGCAGCACTTTTGGCTTCATCGCCAGGGCGCGGGCAATGCCCACCCGCTGCTTCATGCCGCCGGAGATCTCCCCCGGGCGCTTGTGGATGGCGTGCCCCATCTGCACCCGCTCGAGGTTATGTTCGATCCACTCCCGGCGTTCCGCTTTGCTCATGCTGCGGCGGAACACCTGATCCACCGCCAGCGCCACGTTGTCGAAGCAGGTCAGCCACGGCAGCAAGGAGTGGTTCTGAAACACCACCGCCCGCTCCGGCCCCGGCCCGGCGATCTCGCGGTTATCGCAGAGAAGCCCGCCTTCGGTTGGCAACGTGATGCCCGCGATCAGGTTAAGCAGCGTGGATTTGCCGCAGCCGGAGTGACCAATCAGGCTGATGGTCTCCCCTTCGTGAATATCAAAAGAGACGTTCTGCAGTGCCAGAAACTCGCCGCTGGCGGTGGAAAAACGCTGGCTGACGGCCTGGACCTGAATTAATGGTTTCATGTGCGCTCCTTATTTTTCCTGCCAGCTGAAACGACGGGCGATCAGCATCAGCCCCTGCTCCAGCAGCAAACCCACCACGCCGATAATGACGATGGCGATGAGAATGTTTTCAACGTTGAGGTTGTTCCACTCGTTCCAGATCCAGAAGCCGATCCCCAGGCCCCCGGTGAGCATCTCGGCGGCGACAATCACCAGCCAGGCGATGCCGATGGAGAGCCGCACCCCGGTCAGCACCGCGGGCAGCACGGCCGGGAAGAGAATGCGGCGCATCACCGTCCACTCGGAGAGTTGCAGCACCCGGGCGACGTTGAGGTAATCCTCGGGGATGCGGCGCACCCCTTCGGCGGTGTTAATGACCATCGGCCAGATCGAGCAGATAAAAATGGTCCAGCTGGAGGCGGGCTCCGCCTTCTGGAACAGCAGCAGGCCAATGGGCAGCCAGGCCAGCGGGCTGACCGGGCGCAGCAGGGCAATCAGCGGGGTGAACATGCGCGACATAAAGGTGAAGCGGCCAATCATAAAGCCCAGCGGAATGCCCACGATGGCCGCCAGGCCAAAGCCGATGGCAACACGCTGCAGCGAGGCCAGCACGTTCCAGCCCACCCCCATGTCGTTTGGCCCGTCGCGATAGAAGGGATCGGCAAACAGAGTGAGAGCAGAATCCAGCGTGCTGAGCGGCGTCGGGAAGCCTTTGCTGTTGATGGCCGCCAGCTGCCAGGCAATCACCAGCAGCCCCAGGCCGAGCAGCGCCGGGATCAGGCGTTGCAGCAGGTCGTTAATCCGGCGGGCAAACGCCGGGGTGCGACGGCGCACCTGCACCGGCGGGAGGGTAATCACTTCACCGCTGACCGGCTCGGCGGGTGCGGCTTTGGTGTTAACGTTTTTCATATCAGGCCCCTGTACGGTGAATAGCGAAACTGTTGGCGTAACCCTTCGGATCGGTGCCGTTCCAGACGGTGCCGTCCATCAGGGTGCTGCTGCGCAGCGGCGAAGATGGCGCGCGAATGCCCCCTACTGCGGTGGCGGCGTCCTGCCAGACGTCGGTGCGGTTGATGCGCTGCGCGATGGCGGCGTAGTCAGGATCGGTTTTCAGCAGCCCCCAGCGGCGGAACTGGGTCAGGAACCACATCCCGTCGGAGTGCCACGGATAGCTCACCGCCCCGTCCTCAAAGAAACGGATCGGGTTGGCATCCTGCCAGCGGTGGCCGGTTCCGTTGTCGTACTCCCCCAACATGCGGCCGGTGAGGTACTGCTCCTTGGTGTTGAGCCAGGCGCGACGGGCCAGCAGCTGAGCGGTTTCTTCTTTGTTCTGCGGCGAGGCGTCGATCCAGCGCTGGGCCTCCAGCAGGGCGCTCACCAGCGCCCGGGCGGTGTTCGGATGCTGCCCGACCCACTCGCTGCGGGTGCCCAGCACTTTTTCCGGGTGTTCCGGCCAGATCGACTGAGAGGTGGCGGCGGTAAAGCCGATGCGATCGTTAATGGCGCGGGCGTTCCACGGCTCGCCGACGCAAAAGCCGACCATATTGCCGATGCGCATGTTCATCACCATCTGCGGCGGCGGCACCACCACGGTGCGCACATCGTCAAACGGGTTAATGCCTGCGCTCGCCAGCCAGTAGTAGAGCCACATGGCATGGGTGCCGGTGGGAAAGGTATGGGCGAAGGTATAGCTGCCCGGCGCCTGCCGGGCGATAAGCTTTTTCAGCCCCTCAACGTCGCGCACGCCCTGCTGAGCCAGATCGCTCGAGAGAGTGATCGCCTGCCCGTTGCGGTTGAGGGTCATCAGGTTGGCCATCGGTTTGGGTTTACCGGCGATCCCCAGCTCCAGACCGTACAGCAGGCCATAGAGAATGTGTGCCGCGTCCAGCTCCCCGGCGACCAGCTTGTCGCGCACCGCCGCCCAGCTGGCCTCTTTAGTGGGCACCAGGGTGAAGCCGTATTTTTTATCGAAACCTTTATATGCCGCGATGGCCAGCGGCGCGCAGTCGGTCAGCGGAATAAAGCCGACGCGCACGGTATCGAGTTCCGGTTTATCGGAGCCTGCGGCCCACGCAGCCTGCATCACGCCCGGCAACATGAGCGCCCCGCCGGCCAGCGCGCTGGCCTGTAAAAAACGCCGTCTTGTCCATTCCACCATGCTCACTCCCGAAAAAATGCCAAAAAAAAGCGCCCGGCAGTGCCGGAGCACTGCAGGACGCCTTTATCCTTCGTCACGACCCACCGCCGTTGGCGCGTCGTTAAAATTGTTATGTTGATTAATGCAAGGGTGATGCCAGGTTTTAAACGCTTAAATGACGGGCCTTTTCTGCCTGCGGGCCAGGAAAACGCACCTCAACCATGCAGGCCTTGCCCAGCCAGGGTGCATTCACGGCTGCCAGAGGGCTTTGACCGTCAGCAGCGCCCGGGCGATATCCACCATCCTCTGGTTTTTATCCATCGCCATCTTGCGCAACTGGCACCAGGCCTGCTCCTCGCTCATCTGTTGATGGGTCATCAGCACGCTTTTGGCCTTGTCGATGATTTTGCGCTCCTCCAGGGTGTCGCGCATTGAGGCCAGCTGGCGGGAGAGCTGTTCGATCTCCTGCGCCTGCTGGCGCACCAGCGGCAGCAGGGGTTTCTGCGGGTAGAGCGCCAGCGGCTCATCCGTTTGCGGCTCGGCGGGCGGCTCGTCGTCGGCCCGGCTAATCAGCGACTCTACCGCCAGCATCAGGTCGTCGATGAGCATCTCTTCCAGGGTGCGCAGATGTTCAAGGCGCTCGGTTTGCAGCGAGAACCAGTGCAGCGCCAGCACGCCCTGATCCGCGGCGGGTTGACGGGTACAGGCCAGCCGCCGCAGCTGTTCAACTTCCGCTCCCGGCACGCTGAGTGTGAAGTGGTTATGCAGGCTGGCAGGCGTAAGGGAGAGGAAGACCTCAAAACAGGTTTGCTGCCCGTCGATCCGGTCCACCAGCGTCTGGCGCATTTCGTCGCTGAAAAAGCCCTGGGTAAAGCCAATCGCTCCCAGGGCCCTCTCCTGTCCTACCAGCTCTTTGCCCTGCATCAGGCTGTAAAGGGCGACAAATCTGCCCGCGATTTGCGGATCGTCAATGCTGTCATTAAGTTGCGGCACAATACTGAGCAGGTTACGCAGCATGCGGCCATAGCGCTCCATCGCCGTCGTCGCGGGCAGCGCGCAATCTGTAATTGCCTCGCGAAGCCCGGGAAGTTGCTCCAGACTTTGCAGGGCGTTGGCGACCCGCTCGCACAGGGCACCGCTGGCCATCAGCGGCGTGCCGAGAGCCTGATGCAGCGCCTGCAGATGATCGTCCACCAGCGCGCGGCTGGCTTTACACTCCAGGGCGTACAGCGCCCCCTGTGAGCAGAGCCAGATGTTGGAGGCTCCGCGCTCGCACTGTAGCATGTGGGCAAGATGGCCGATCCGGCTGACCAGGGTGCCCAGCTGCGCCAGTTTGCACAGCTGGGCTTTCCGCAGCAGTCTGGCCTGCTGGTACCATTCAGTGGCGCCGGGTGGACGGCCCGTGTTTATCGTCATGCTTTCTCTCCCGGATCGATATCTAATGATGAGAGAAGCAATTTTCATGCCTTTTCATTGTTCAGGAGTCAAGATGCAGAAGATTGTGATTGTCGCCAACGGCGCGGCCTACGGCAGCGAATCCCTGTTTAACAGCCTGCGGCTGGCCATTGCCTTGCGCGAGCAGGAGAGCGACCTGGATCTGCGCCTGTTTTTAATGTCCGATGCAGTGACCGCCGGACTGCGCGGCCAGAAGCCTGCGGAGGGCTATAACATTCAGCAGATGCTGGAGATCCTGACGGCGCAGAACGTGCCGGTAAAACTGTGCAAAACCTGCACCGATGGCCGCGGCATCAGCGCCCTGCCGCTGATCGAGGGGGTCGAGATTGGCACCCTGGTAGAGCTGGCGCAGTGGACGTTATCCGCCGATAAACTATTAACATTTTAATAATACTTTAACTTAAATATTTTTTTCTTATGAGCGCGGTTCCAGCATCAAGTTTGCCTGCCCGATGCCGATAGGCATTTAACAACAACACAGCAGGTATAACATTTATGTTCAGGTCAATTCGCGCTCGTATTATTGCGGCGACGGTCGGATGTCTGATCGCCGCGCTTGTACTGAATACCGTGATCAATTTCCAGGTCACGCGTCAGGATAATCAACAGTCGCAACGCTCCATGCTCGCCAGTACCAGCGCCAGCCACAGCATGGCGATTGCCGACTGGGTCAGCAGCAAGACTACCATCATCAACTCCCTGCAAAACGTTGCCCTGAGCGACGATCCGGTCCCGGTGTTTAAACAGCTGGCGCAGGCTGGCGGATTTATCAACGTCTATGCCGGATATGCCAGCAAAACCGCGAAGTTCTCCAATCCTGACGGCGTGCCCGCCGACTACGATCCGACGGTGCGCCCGTGGTATCAGCAGGCGGTGAAAGAGGATCGCGCCATTGTCACCGCGCCCTATGTGGATACCGGCACCAAAAAGCTGGTGGTGACCTTCGCCGTGCCGGTGAAAGAGAACGGCGAGTTAAAAGCCGTACTGGCGGGCGACGTGGCGATGGACAGCGTGATCGCCAACGTGCGCGGCATTCATCCGACCCCGGCCAGCAGCGGGCTGCTGGTGGACAGCGATGGCTCGGTCATTGCCGCAAGCGATCCTGAGCTGACCCTGAAACCCTTTAAGGATGTCATCAGCGGCGTCGATCTGGCGGCGCTGAAGAACGGCAACAGCGCCGACGGCCAGTACAACGGCGTGGCAAAAACCTTCTCTGCGACCCCGATTGCCGGCACCCAATGGCAGCTGATTGTGGCGCTCGACAGCGATGACGCCACCTCGGGGATGCGCACCCTGCTGAAAGCCTCCTCCCTGTCGCTGGTGATCCTGGTGCTGCTCAGCGCGGTGGTGGTGCATTTCGTGATCGCCCGTCTGCTGAAACGCCTGTCAGAGATCCGCGATGCGATGCACGCCATTGCTAACGGCACCAACGATCTCTCCCAGCGCCTGCCGGAGAAAGGTGACGATGAGGTGGCGCAGATCGCCCATGCGTTCAACGCCTTCAGCGATAAGCTCTCGGTGGTGATGGTGCAACTGCGCGACGCCAGCGCCTCGGTGAAAAACGCCGCTCAGGAGATCGCCGCCGGTAACCAGGATCTCTCTGGCCGTACCGAGCGGGCCGCCTCCAGCCTGCGTGAAACCGCCAGCGCCGTGGAGCAGATCACTGCCTCCGTCGCCCAGTCCACCGAATCTGCCGCCGTGGCGAACGAGCAGGCGGGCAAAGCCGCCGAGGCCGCGACGCGCGGTGGCGGCGTGGTATCGCAGGCGATCATCACCATGCAGTCCATCGAGGCCGCCTCGACCAAAATTGGCGACATCACCAGCGTGATTGACGGCATTGCCTTCCAGACCAACATCCTGGCGCTTAACGCCTCGGTAGAGGCGGCGCGTGCCGGTGAACAGGGTCGTGGCTTTGCGGTCGTGGCGGGGGAAGTGCGCAATCTCGCCAGCCGCAGCGCCCAGGCGGCAAAAGAGATCAAGAGCCTGATCGACTCTACCACCGACAGCGTGGCGACCGGTTCGCGCTACGTGCATCTCGCCGGACAGAGCATGGATGAGATCGTCACCAGCATCGGCAGCATGTCGGGGATCATGCGGGAGATCACTGTAGCCACCAGCGAGCAGATGAAAGGCATTCAGGAGATTAACCGCGCAGTGCTTAACCTGGACAGCATGGTGCAGCAAAACGCCGAGCTGGTGGTGGAGTCGGCCGCTGCGGCCAGCGCCCTGCAGGGTCAGGCAGGCGACCTCGCTGAAACCGCAGGCCATTTCCGCATTTAATGTTAAAGCAATGCCTGAAAGCCGCGTAAAGCGACGTCAGCTGAACCCTTTCAGGCATATTGTCATTTTTGTTTAAGGTTTATGCCATTTTTTGATCAAAGTCAGCACCTCTGACCTTCCCCTTTGGTGTTATGCCATGAGTGAATTGTGAACAACATCACGCTCAGGATTGGCCGCAAGGAGAGCGTCGTTTTCAGATACGGGGTAATAAAATGGCACTGGTAAAAGCAAGTCTGAAGTTGTTTGGCGGGGATACGGTCGTGGTGCGCTGCTCAGAGCGTTGCCATATTCATCTGATGAGTAACAAAGCACCACGTAAAACGCAGGCGGATATTTTAAGCGTGCAGGACAGAGACAACGCCTGGCTCACGGTGCCCTACACCGGAACCTGGGAGGTGCTCATCGACAGCCACAGCCAGTCTCTTGAGCACTCTATCAGCTACGTCGCAGCCTGATTACTAAGCCCGGTGGCGCAAGGTCACCGGGCGTTTTTTCAGGCAAAGCCCGGACGCAGTTGGCTGTCAGGCGAGGCGTTATCCAGCAAAGCCCGCACCCGCGACACCAGCTCATTCAGACAATCATCCTGCATACCCAGACGCGTTAACTCCTGATCGAGGGAGAAGAGGTACTGCGCGTTGGTGCCAAGCGGGCCGCTGGCGGCGGCAATCAGCGGGGCAATGACCTGCGCGCGGGTATCGGCTTCAAACAGCGGATGGCGCGGATCCATAATGAACACCAGCGCATTAACGGTACGTCCGTCATCCAGTTCCAGCTTACACCAGCTCGGCATATAGCAGCCGGTGATCATCTCGCGCTTCCACAGCAGCGCCAGCTCCTCTTCCAGGCTCGCATCCGGCAGGCGATAGGCCACGCCCGTGGTGCGTCCGCCCTCTTTCAGTGCAAGCATGCGCCCTGGCTGACAGGCGCTGCCGCGTCCGGCGGTCAGGCGCAAACAGAAGGCGCGATGCCAGCCCGGCAGCGTACCGGTTGCCGATTCGACAAACTCCAGCGCCGGGTTCCACATCAGGGAGCCGTAGCCAAACAGCCAGACCGGACCGTTGTCCGGACGGCAGGCAAGGGTTGCGGCCAGCGACGCCGCTCGCTGCTCGGCTGACCACAAAAGCGACTCTTCAATCGCACCGAAGGCCGTTTTACAGTCGGCCTTCATCAGAAAATCACGCGTTAACATATTGCACCTCCGCCACTGCCTGCTTCCATTCGCACACTTTTTTGAACCTTCCGGGTCCTTTTACTGCTCAATTAGAAAGCAGCTACCGTGACGATATGCAATAAACTCGCCGGGTGCAACAGAGCGGCGCGTCGAGAGCCTTAAAAGTCAAAGCGCAGGGTGCAAACTATTAAGCACAGCGCACTAAGCAACGGCTATTTCTTCTTGTGCCACTTATCATCCTCACCCTTTTCATAATCCTGCTTCACCGCCGCCCAGGCCACCTTGTGCGCGGTCTCTTCGCGGCTGTCATCGCCCCGACGGTCCTCTTTGTCTTTGTACTGATCCCAGGCGCTATTGAAAGCTTCTTTGTAGATATCCTGCGCGTGGGCGGGCAGAACGTGCTGAACGTTATCCGGTAAATCACTTTTCGATTTGTATGGCATGGCAAACCCCTCTTTTTAATCAATTACTAAGTGTGGCCCACAATGCCGGAGCCTTCCAGTCAAAATGATAATCGGATAATTCTATTGCTTAATTCACTGTTATTAAGAATATATTTAATAAAATCTTCTTATTATGACGCTCTCACGTAAAAATAACGTGATACCGTAAAATTAAGTAAAAGATAAGCAGAAATTAACGGTAATCTGTTAATTTAACGTCCTCTTTTTCTGTCTACAATAATAAGCACCTGCAACTCTGGAGATATACATGACAACAGCACACGAGGCGGTGAAAACCCGCCATAAGGAGACGTCTCTCATTTTCCCGGTGCTGGCCCTGGCCGTGCTGCTCTTCTGGGGAAGTAGTCAGTCGCTGCCAGTGGTCATCGGTATTAATTTGCTTGCCCTGGTGGGTATTCTGAGCAGCGCCTTTAGCGTTGTCCGCCATGCCGACGTGCTGGCCCACCGCCTGGGCGAACCCTACGGTTCCCTGATTTTAAGTCTTTCCGTCGTTATTCTTGAAGTGAGCCTTATTTCCGCCCTGATGGCGACCGGGGACGCCGCGCCAACGCTGATGCGCGATACGCTCTATTCCATCATTATGATTGTCACCGGCGGGCTGGTCGGCTTCTCGCTGCTGCTGGGCGGGCGCAAATTCGCCACCCAGTATCTGAACCTGTTTGGCATTAAGCAGTATCTGATCGCCCTCTTCCCGCTGGCGATTATCGTGCTGGTGTTCCCGATGGCACTGCCGGGGGCCAATTTTACTACCGGTCAGGCCCTGCTCGTGGCGCTGATTTCCGCGGCGATGTACGGCGTGTTTCTGCTCATCCAGACCAAAACGCACCAGAGCCTGTTCGTGTATGAGCATGAAGATGAGAGCGACGACGATGACCCGCACCACGGCAAGCCGTCCGCGCACAGCAGCCTGTGGCACACGGTCTGGCTGGTGGTGCATCTGATTGCGGTGATCGCGGTCACCAAGATGAATGCGAACCCGCTGGAAACCCTGCTGACCGAGATGAACGCGCCGGTGGCCTTTACCGGTTTCCTGGTGGCTCTGCTGATCCTCTCCCCGGAAGGGCTGGGGGCGTTGCGTGCGGTGCTGAACAACCAGGTGCAGCGTGCCATGAACCTGTTCTTTGGTTCAGTACTGGCGACCATCTCTCTTACCGTGCCGGTGGTGACGCTGATCGCCTTCCTCACCGGGAACGAGCTGCAGTTCAGCCTCGGCGCACCGGAGATGATTGTGATGGTGGCGTCGCTGCTGCTGTGCCAGATTTCATTTTCAACAGGGCGCACCAATGTGCTCAACGGTGCGGCGCACATGGCGTTGTTTGCGGCGTATTTAATGACGATATTTGCGTAGCCTGACGCCCGGCGGCGCTGCGCTTGCACGGGCCTACGGGTTTTGTAGGCCGGGTAAGCGCAGCGCCACCCGGCAAAATCACCCATAAAAAAACCCGCCGAAGCGGGTTTTTTATTAGTTGCTGGTATCCAGCTCTTCAAAGCTCTTAACCAGGTCGTCAATCGCTTTAATCTGCTTCAGGAACGGCTCCAGCTTATCCAGCGGCAGCGCGGATGGGCCGTCGCACTTGGCGTTGGCTGGATCCGGGTGCGCTTCAATGAACAGGCCCGCCAGACCGGTCGCCATACCGGCACGCGCCAGTTCAGTCACCTGGGCACGACGGCCGCCGGAGGCTGCGCCAAACGGGTCGCGGCACTGCAGGGCGTGGGTCACGTCGAAGATCACCGGCGACTGGTTAGAGACGTTTTTCATCACGCTGAAGCCCAGCATGTCGACCACCAGGTTGTCGTAACCGAAGTTAGCGCCACGGTCGCACAGAATAACTTTGTCGTTACCGCCTTCGATAAACTTATCGACGATGTTCCCCATCTGGCCTGGGCTTACGAACTGCGGTTTTTTCACGTTGATCACGGCACCGGTTTTCGCCATCGCTTCGACCAGGTCGGTCTGACGGGCGAGGAACGCGGGGAGCTGGATCACGTCGACAACGTCAGCGACAGGCTGCGCCTGGCTGGCTTCATGGACGTCGGTGATCACTTTTACGCCAAAAGTCTGCTTCAGCTCCTGGAAAATCTTCATCCCCTCTTCCAGGCCCGGGCCACGGTAAGAGTGAATGGAGGAGCGGTTGGCTTTGTCAAAAGAGGCTTTGAACACGTACGGAATGCCCAGCTTCTGGGTCACGGTCACGTAATGTTCGCAGATACGCATCGCGAGGTCGCGGGATTCCAGAACGTTCATGCCGCCGAACAGCACGAACGGCAGGTCGTTCGCCACGTTGATATCGCCAATGCTAACCACTTTTTGTTTCATAGGATCGCCTTATTCAGGGGTGAATCGGAATTAAGATTAATGCAGTGTAATCTGTTTGTGCGCGATGGAATTAATCTGCGCGCGGATCATTTCGCTGATCGGATCTTCCGGACACTGCTCAACAAAATAACTCAAATCATTCAGCGCAACGTGGTCGCACTCAAGCTGGACGTAGATCAGACCGCGGTCGCGGATCTCATACGGATCTTCCGGGTTAAACTGCAGCAGCACCTCACTGGCACGCAGCGCCAGCTCCATCTGCCGCTCTTCCATCAGCGCCGACTTCAGGGTGTCCAGCAGCTTGCGGATCACCTCGGCGTTATCCGCTTCATCCAGATCTTCGTTGTACAGCTCCGCCATCGGACTGATGTTGCCCTTCAGCCAGACATCCAGCGTATGGTCGTCGAGGGTCTCGCCATTGAACGGGTTGATTAACCACATTTCACCGTCGAGCCACTCGGCGCGCAGCAGCATCTGCGTCGGGAAGATGACCGGCACCAGCGGGATATCCAGACGGTGCGCCACCCATAATAAAATCGCCCCCAGGGAGACGGCGCTGCCCTGACGGTTTTTCAGTACCTGATCGAGCCACAGCGCGTCGGAGAGGCGATACACGCCGCGCGTATCGCAAAAGCCCCACTCGCCATAGAAAAGCTCAATCAGTTTTTCCAGTTGCCAGTCCTGAGGGCGCGCCTGATTAATCTCTTCACGCGCCAGACTCACCAGCTGCTCCAGCTCGTCATAGACATACTGCGAAATGAAATCATCGCGGATCAATTCTGATACCTTAATCATCCCATCGCACAGCGGCACTTTGTTAAATTCGAAATCGGCCAAGGACCTCATGACTTACCCCAGTATCGGTATTCTTGTGGTGGCGAGTTTAATGATGATGTACAGCACCACCAGCCCCAGCAGAAAGGCAATAAACCCCACCTGCTGGCTGCGCTGACGATGACGCCCCAGCGCAATAAAACCCAAAACGATGTAGATGATAACGCCAAACAGCTTTTCAGTCAGCCATGAGCCTTCATCTGTAAATGGCAGATAGCCCGTTATCCACATCAGACCCGCGCCGGAGAGAAACAGCACGGTGTCGATGCAGTGCGGCAGCACCCTCACCCAGCGCGCGTTGATTAGGGCATTACTGCTGTAACGCCACCAGTAACGCAGCGCAAAAAAACTGACGGTCAGGGTGACTGCCGTCAGATGCAGGGTGATGAGTAGAGAAAAGCTATTCATGCCATTTGCCAAGGGTCAGGCGCTCATTACCGCCATAGTCGCGACAGGTTTCAACCTGGGTAAAACCGGCCTGCCGGAAGAGGTTACGCACCGGTTCGCCCTGGGTCCAGCCATGTTCCAGCAGCAGCCAGCCGCCGCTCACCAGATGTTGACGAGACTGGATGATAATATGGCTGAGATCCGCAAGGCCCTGATCCGCTGCAACCAGCGCGCTGCGCGGTTCAAAACGCACGTCGCCCTCGCCGAGGTGCGGATCGCATTCATCAATATAGGGCGGGTTGCTGACGATGGTCTCAAACTGCTGGTCAGCGAGGGCCGCAAACCAGCTGCTCTGTCGCACCGTCACGTTTTTAAGTCCCAGACGCTCAAGGTTACGCTGTGCCAGCGCCACCGCGTCGGGCATCACGTCCACCGCCGTTACCTGACAGTCAGGCCGCTCGCTGGCCAGCGCCAGGGCGATAGCTCCGGTGCCGGTGCCTAAATCGAGAATACGCGCGGGCGCGGCGGGCAATCTGGCCAGCGCCTGCTCCACCAGACATTCGGTGTCGGGACGGGGGATCAGCGTGGCGGCAGAGACATACAGCGGCAGCGACCAGAACTCACGCTCGCCCACCAGGTGCGCCACCGGCTCGCCGGTTTTACGCCGGGCCAGGAGAGCATCAAGCTGCGCCTGCTGATCGGCGGTGAGCTCGGTTTCACCAAAGGCGAGAAGAAAGGTGCGTGCTTTGCCGGTCACGTGCTCCAGCAGGATCTCCGCATCGCGACGGGGGCTTTCGCCGCCCGCCAGCGTCGTTATCGCCTGCTGTAACCAGTGCTGAAAATCCATTAATCCTGCTCTGCCAGCGCCGCCAGCTGATCGGCCTGGTACTCCTGCACGATAGGCTCGATCAGCGAATCCAGTTTGCCTTCCATGGTCTCATCCAGACGATAGAGGGTCAGGTTGATGCGGTGATCGGTCACGCGCCCCTGCGGGAAGTTGTAGGTGCGGTTGCGATCGCTGCGATCGCCGCTGCCCAGCAGGTTACGACGGGTTGAGGCTTCCGCCTGCTGGCGTTTTGCCATCTCTGCGGCATGGATACGCGCACCCAGCACCGACAGCGCTTTGGCTTTGTTTTTGTGCTGGGAACGTTCGTCCTGACACTCCACCACAATGCCGGTTGGCAGGTGGGTAATTCGGATCGCGGAGTCGGTGGTGTTAACGTGCTGACCACCCGCGCCGGACGAGCGGAAGGTATCGATGCGCAGATCCGCCGGGTTGATATCCGGCAGTTCGGCTTCCGGCAATTCGGGCATGACCGCTACGGTACAGGCGGAGGTATGGATACGGCCCTGTGACTCGGTGGCCGGTACGCGCTGAACGCGATGACCGCCGGACTCAAACTTCAGACGACCGTACACCCCGTCGCCGCTGATTTTGGCGATCACTTCTTTATAGCCGCCGTGCTCGCCTTCGTTGGCGCTCATGATCTCCACGCGCCAGCGACGCGACTCGGCGTAGCGGCTGTACATGCGGAACAGATCCCCGGCAAACAGGGCCGCTTCATCCCCGCCGGTGCCGGCGCGAACTTCGACAAAGGCGTTACGCTCATCGTCCGGATCTTTTGGCAGCAACAGCACCTGAAGCTGCTGCTCCATCTCTTCAGAGCGGACTTTCGCTTCCTGCAACTCTTCCTGCGCCATCTCGCGCATTTCCGGGTCGTCGAGCATCATCTGCGCGGTTTCGATATCTTCCTGAACCTGTTGCCAGTCGGTAAAGCAGCGCGAAACATCGCTTAACTGTGCATATTCGCGCGACAGGGCGCGGAAACGTTCCTGGTCGGCAATGGTCGCGGCATCGCCGAGCAACGCCTGAACTTCTTCATGGCGCTCGTGCAGCGCTTCCAGTTTGGCGACGATAGAGGGCTTCATAGGCGTAAGTGCACCTTTTAATTATAAAATGGGTATGGCGCGCTATTCCAGCCCGAGGCTGTCGCGCAGAATGTTCAGGCGTTCGTCGTCCCCGTCACGGGCAGCCTGTTGAAGTGATTTGGTTGGGGCATGGATCAGACGGTTGGTCAGTTTCCATGCCAGTTCCTGCATGATGACCTGCGGATCGCCGCCCTGTTCCAGGGCCGCCATCGCTTTGGCAGTGAGTTCATTACGAACCTGTTCCGCCTGACCGCGGTATTCGCGAATGGTCTCGCTGACGCTTTGCGCGCGCAGCCAGGCCATAAATTCGCTGGTTTCCTGCTCGACAATCGTTTCGGCCTGCACCGCCGCCGCTTTACGCTGGGCGAGGTTGTGGGAAATGATGCTCTGCAGATCGTCCACGCTGTACAGATAGGCGTTCGCCAGCTTGCCGACTTCCGGTTCGACATCACGCGGTACGGCGATGTCCACCAGCAGCATCGGCTGGTTGCGGCGGGACTTGAGGGCGCGCTCCACCATGCCTTTGCCGATAATCGGCAGCGGGCTGGCGGTGGAGCTGATGATGATATCCGCCTCGTTCAGACGGGCGTCGATGTCGCTCAGGGCGATCACTTCCGCGCCCACCTCATCCGCCAGCGCCTGGGCGCGTTCACGGGTGCGGTTGGCGATAATCATCTTCTTCACTTTGTGCTCGCGCAGATGACGCGCGACCAGCTCAATGGTTTCACCCGCGCCGACCAGCAGCACGGAGACCGTCGAGAGGGATTCAAAGATTTGGCGCGCCAGAGTACAGGCGGCAAACGCAACGGAAACGGCACTGGCGCCAATGTCGGTTTCGGTTCGCACTCGCTTGGCGACGGAGAAGGATTTCTGGAACATGCGCTCCAGCTCGCTGGCCTTAAGATGGCCTTTTTGCGAGTCGGCAAAGGCTTTTTTAACCTGCCCCAGGATCTGCGGTTCACCCAGAACCAGCGAGTCAAGGCCGCTGGCCACGCGCATCAGGTGGCTGACCGCATCGTTATCCTGATGCCAGTACAGGCTGTTGCGCAGCTCTTCTTCGTTCAGATTGTGGTATTCGCATAACCAGCGGATCAGCGCTTCGTGCAGGTTATCCTGCTCTTCCACGCTGAGATAGAGCTCAGTACGGTTGCACGTCGACAGCACCACGCCCCCCTGCACCATTGGCTGGGCAAGCAGACTTTCCAGCGCCTGGTCGAGCGTGTCCGGCGAAAACGTGACGCGTTCTCGCAGTGAAACCGGGGCCGTTTTGTGGTTAATACCGAGTGCTAAAAGGGTCATATGAGCGGGAGTAGTACCAGCGTTAATAAGGTTAGCAGGCCGCATCATACAGGATGCGCGAGATCAATAAAAGAGACTGCCCCCTTTCGGAGTAATAGGTTATTAGTTGTTATTAACGGTTAAATTCAAGTTTTAAGACAACTTGAGCGTAGACGCTACCGCTACCGGACGCTAGCATTAAGCGATATAACTGCCACGTATCTCAAGGATTTGTCCTCATTATGACCAGACTGATTCGCCTGCTGCCCCTCGCCGCGCTGGTGCTTACCGCATGTTCCATTACGCCGCCCAAAGGGCCAGGCAAAAGCCCCGACTCGCCGCAGTGGCGTCAGCACCAGCAGGAGGTGCGCGGTTTAAGCCAGTACCAGACCCGCGGTGCTTTTGCTTATCTGTCGGATCAGCAGAAAGTGTACGCCCGCTTCTTCTGGCAGCAGACCGGCCAGGATCGCTATCGCCTGCTGCTGCTCAATCCGGTGGGGAGCACCGAGATGGAGCTGATTGCTCAGCCAGGCAGCGCGCAAATCACCGACAATAAAGGGCAGAAATATACCGGCACCGATGCCGAAGAGATGATCGGCAAGCTGACCGGAATGCCTATTCCGATCACCAGCCTGCGCCAGTGGATCCTCGGCCTGCCGGGCGACGCCACCGATTATAAACTCGACGACCAGTATCGTCTGAGCGAAGTAAACTACAGCCAGAACGGCAAAAACTGGCACGTGGTTTACGGCGGCTACGACAGCAACACCAAACCGGCCCTGCCGTCCAGCCTGGAACTGACCGAAGGCGGCCAGCGCATCAAGCTGAAGATGGATAACTGGATTGTCAAATGATGACCCACTGGCCTTCACCGGCAAAACTGAACCTGTTTTTATACATCACCGGCCAGCGGGCTGACGGCTATCACACCCTGCAGACGCTGTTTCAGTTTGTCGACTACGGCGACACGATTTCGATTGAACTCCGTCAGGATGGGCAGATCCGTCTGCTCACCCCGGTGGAGGGCGTGGCAGATGAAGATAACCTGATCGTCCGCGCCGCCCGGCTGCTGATGGCTGCGGCGCAGCAGAGCGGACGCCTGCCTGCGGGCAGCGGCGCGGATATCAGCGTCGAGAAACGCCTGCCGATGGGCGGCGGGCTGGGCGGCGGGTCGTCAAATGCCGCCACCGTGCTGGTGGTGCTCAATCACCTGTGGGGCTGCGGACTTTCGGTGGATGAACTGGCCGCGCTCGGGCTGACGCTCGGAGCCGACGTGCCGGTGTTTGTCCGGGGGCATGCCGCCTTTGCCGAAGGGGTGGGCGAGATCCTCTCGCCAGCAGAACCTGCCGAAAAATGGTATCTGGTGGCGCACCCGGGGGTCAGCATCCCCACCCCGATTATCTTTAAGGATCCGGACCTTCCACGCGATACCCCGGCCCGGTCAATAGAAACGTTATTAAACTGTGAATTCAGCAACGATTGCGAGGTTATCGCAAGAAAACGTTTTCGCGAGGTTGATGTCGCGCTTTCCTGGCTGTTAGAATACGCGCCGTCGCGCCTGACTGGCACAGGAGCCTGTGTCTTTGCTGAATTTGATACGGAATCCGCCGCACGTCAGGTGCTCGAGCTGGCTCCAGAGTGGCTGCATGGTTTCGTAGCGCGTGGTATGAACATCTCCCCGCTACAGCAGGCCATTCTGGCGCAATCTGAGTTTCGGTGACAACGTCACCCTGTTCCAGACGTTGCATCGCGCTCTTTAATACACCGCCTGGATAGCGTTCGCCTGGCCCGCACAGTTTTCGGCGACACTATCCACCACTGGACGCATGCCTGAGGTTCTTCTCGTGCCTGATATGAAGCTTTTTGCTGGTAACGCCACCCCGGAACTAGCACAACGTATTGCCAACCGCCTGTACACTTCTCTTGGCGACGCCGCCGTAGGTCGCTTTAGCGATGGCGAAGTCAGCGTACAAATTAACGAAAATGTACGCGGTGGTGATATTTTCATCATCCAGTCCACCTGTGCTCCAACTAACGATAACCTGATGGAACTGGTTGTCATGGTCGATGCCCTGCGCCGTGCTTCCGCTGGCCGTATCACTGCTGTAATCCCTTACTTTGGCTATGCCCGTCAGGACCGTCGCGTCCGTTCCGCACGTGTGCCAATTACCGCAAAAGTTGTTGCTGACTTCCTCTCAAGCGTAGGCGTTGACCGTGTTCTGACGGTTGACCTGCATGCCGAGCAGATCCAGGGCTTCTTTGATGTTCCGGTTGATAACGTATTCGGCAGCCCAATCCTGCTGGAAGACATGCTGCAGCTGAACCTGGACAACCCGATTGTGGTTTCTCCGGACATCGGCGGCGTGGTTCGCGCTCGCGCTATCGCCAAACTGCTGAATGACACCGACATGGCGATCATCGACAAACGCCGTCCACGCGCTAACGTTTCTCAGGTGATGCACATCATCGGTGACGTCGCTGGCCGTGACTGCGTGCTGGTTGACGACATGATCGACACCGGCGGCACTCTGTGCAAAGCCGCCGAAGCGCTGAAAGAGCGTGGTGCTAAACGCGTGTTCGCCTACGCAACTCACCCGATCTTCTCCGGCAATGCTGTAAACAACCTGCGCAACTCCGTCATTGACGAAGTTGTCGTCTGCGACACCATCCCACTGAGCGACGAAATCAAAGCGCTGCCAAACGTGCGTACTTTGACCCTGTCCGGGATGCTGGCCGAAGCGATTCGTCGTATCAGCAACGAAGAATCCATCTCTGCGATGTTCGAACACTAATCGGCCGCAGTCTGAAAACCCGCTACGGCGGGTTTTTTTGTCTGTAGCATTTATTTGTATGATTAATGCCTCCTTCACCTGCCATTGATATGACAGATGATGCGCAACTGGATAATGATTGTGAAAAACGCTTCCTCTCATGTTCTTCCCTTCCGCGCCCTCATCGACGCCTGCTGGAAAGAGAAATACACCCTGTCACGGTTTACCCGTGACCTGATCGCCGGGATTACGGTCGGCATTATTGCGATTCCGCTGGCGATGGCGCTGGCTATTGGCAGCGGCGTGGCGCCGCAGTATGGCCTGTACACCGCCGCCGTTGCCGGGATTGTCATTGCCCTGACCGGCGGGTCACGCTTTAGCGTCTCCGGGCCGACCGCAGCCTTTGTGGTGATCCTCTATCCGGTTTCTCAGCAGTTCGGCCTTGCCGGGTTGCTGGTGGCGACCCTGATGTCCGGGGTATTTTTGATTCTGTTCGGCCTGGCGCGCTTTGGCAGGCTGATTGAGTACATCCCGCTTTCCGTCACCCTCGGCTTTACCTCCGGGATCGGCATTACCATCGGGACCATGCAGATTAAGGATTTCCTTGGCCTGCAGATGGCCCACGTACCGGAACACTACCTGCAAAAAGTAGGCGCGCTGGTGATGGCGCTGCCGACCGCCAACCCCGGCGATGCCGCGATCGGCGTGGTGACGCTGGGCACGCTGATCCTCTGGCCGCGGCTGGGCATCCGCCTGCCGGGCCACCTGCCCGCCCTGCTGCTGGGCTGCGCGGTGATGGGGGTGGTCAACCTGCTGGGCGGCCATGTCGCGACGATTGGCTCACAGTTCCACTATGTTCTGGCCGATGGTTCGCAGGGTAATGGCATCCCGCAGCTTCTGCCCCAGCTGGTACTGCCATGGGACATGCCCGGCTCCAGCTTCACCTTAAGCTGGGACTCCCTGCGTGCCCTGCTGCCTGCCGCTTTTTCTATGGCGATGCTGGGGGCGATTGAGTCTCTGCTCTGCGCCGTGGTGCTGGACGGGATGACCGGCACCAAACATAAAGCCAACAGCGAACTGGTCGGTCAGGGGCTGGGCAACATCATCGCGCCGTTCTTCGGCGGGATCACCGCCACGGCGGCCATCGCCCGCTCGGCAGCCAACGTGCGTGCGGGTGCCACCTCGCCGGTCTCGGCGGTGATCCACTCGATACTGGTGATCCTCGCCCTGCTGGTGCTGGCGCCGCTGCTCTCCTGGCTGCCGCTCTCCGCCATGGCCGCCCTGCTGCTGATGGTGGCATGGAACATGAGCGAGGCGCATAAAGTGGTCAACCTGCTCCGTCGCGCGCCGAAGGACGACATCATCGTGATGCTGATCTGCATGTCGCTGACGGTGCTGTTTGATATGGTGATTGCGATAAGCGTCGGGATTGTGCTGGCATCGCTGCTGTTTATGCGCCGTATCGCCCGCATGACCCGTCTGGCGACGGTGAACGTTACGGTGCCGGATGACGTGCTGGTGCTGCGGGTGATCGGCCCGCTGTTCTTTGCCGCCGCCGAAGGGCTGTTCAGCGAACTGGAGTCGCGCATCGCGGGCAAACGCATCGTGGTGCTGAAGTGGGACGCGGTGCCGGTACTGGATGCCGGCGGGCTGGACGCCTTCCAGCGTTTTGTGCAACGTCTGCCGGAAGGCTGTGAGCTGCGGGTCACCAATCTCGAGTTCCAGCCCCTGCGCACGATGGCGCGCGCAGGGGTTCAACCCATTGCGGGTCGTCTGGCGTTCTATCCGAACCGCGACGCTGCGTTAGCGGATCTGTGACATCCGCCGCTGCATCATGATCCCGATCGCCTGCTGGAGCCACTCAAGCACGGCAGGCGTCATCCAGGTTCCCTTCATCAGATGCGGCTCCTGCTGCATGGCAAGGCGGAATTTTTGCTGTGTCGCGGGGTGTGTTCCGGCGTAAGACTGGAACAGCTCCAGCCAGTTCTCCGCCAGCCGCTGGGCTTCCGGGCTATCTGCACTCGCGCCGTCCCGGCTCGCCTGATGCAGTTTTGCCACCAGCGCCGGCCACTCCATCATGCGATCAAAATAGTGCGCGCGGGTAAACGCCATCTCCTCGGGCGTCAGGTAGCGCGCCCAGATTGCCAGCTTGCTCTCGGCAAACGCCCGGGTGATGAAATCCAGAATTTCAGCGTTGATCCCCGTCTGCTCGCGCATCTGTGGCTCCACGCTGTGCATCTCATTCAGCCGGGTCAGGAAGGCCGGATTGCTCGCGGTATCCTGCTCAAGCTGCGTCATCCAGCGCGTCGCCAGATCGGTAGCGCGCGGATTTGCAACGTCCACCTTTTCCGCCAGCAGGCTTTGCACTTCCGCCACCAGCCCGGCCCAGATCCCGGCCAGGACGTCACTCTGCTGCGCAAAGGGTAATGCCTGTAACTCTTCTTTACTGAACCAGCGATCGTACATCGTCATTAACTCCAGCGTCTGTAACCAGGATTCCAGATCGGGCTCTGCCCCTGCGGCCATCGCGCCACGCAGGCCCATCAGCTGTTCGCGCAGCGTCTGTATGCCGCGCAGCTGTTTATCCAGCAGGGCGATTTGCACACTCAGTACGTCCACCATGGAGCGGGGATCCCGATCGAGAATCTCTTTGATTTCGGCAAGTTCCAGCCCCGCTTTGGCCAGCACCTGGATTCGGTGCAGCCGCTGTACATCCGCGAGGGTATAAAGACGGTAACCTGCCGCACTTCTGGCGGAGGGAAGCAGCAAGCCGGTTTGCTCATAGTGGTGCAACGTGCGAACGGTGATCCCCGCTCTCTTCGCCAACAGGCCAACCTGGATTAACATTGCTGCTCCTTTTATCTCGCCATCACGGTCACTCTGGAGCCTTACGTTACGTGAGGGTCAAGGAAAAAGGCAAAAAAAAACGGCTTCCGAAGAAACCGCTTTTCGCGCTGTCGCAGGTTAACTGTGCTTATGCTGATCGCGACGGCAGCGTTTATCGTAGTGGCGCACCCACCAGTATCTGTCGCAAACCTGCTCGTGGCCGCTGACGCGAGCCCCCGCGAGCCACAGCACCGCACCCAGGAAGATGCTGAGCACCGCGCCATGCGCGAAGTATTGCGGCAGGTCAAGTTGCGGAAGCTGGTTTAAAATGGAATAACCGACGCCGACAACCATGACGACTAATCCCAACCCCATCAGCACGTTACCGAGTAGCGAAGCGTTTTTGCGTTTCATATGTCACCTCCGGAACTTTGGGTTGTCAGGGAATAATCTCCCTAATCCTTGTGTGTAAAGTATAGACAACACCCTTTTTGCGGAGTGCGTGAGCGATCACAAATACGTACTTCAGTGCAACAAAACTTTACAAATAAGCCTTTGAGTAGCATGAAATTCTAATGGTTCAAAGGCGGTATTATTCAGCTTTTACGCGGCTGCACGCAGAATTTTGTCAACCGACGCGGCAGACAGTACACTACGCGCCAGTCTTAGCACTTTCAGGAACAAAAACGTGACGATTAAACTGATTGTCGGCCTGGCCAACCCCGGCGCGGAATATGCAGCCACCCGCCATAATGCGGGCGCATGGTATGTCGATCTGCTAGCCGAGCGGTTGCGCGCTCCCCTGCGTGAAGAACCTAAATTCTACGGGTTTACCTCACGCATTAACCTGGCCGGAGCCGATGTGCGTCTGCTGGTGCCGACCACGTTTATGAATTTAAGCGGTAAGGCCGTTGCCGCGATGGCGACCTTTTATCGCATCAACCCGGATGAAATCCTGGTGGCGCACGACGAACTGGATCTGCCGCCGGGCGTGGCTAAATTCAAACTGGGTGGCGGCCACGGCGGGCATAACGGCCTGAAAGACATCATCAGCAAACTGGGCAATAACCCCAACTTCCACCGCTTACGCGTGGGTATTGGCCATCCGGGCGATAAAAACAAAGTTGTCGGTTTTGTCCTCGGTAAACCCCCGGTTTCCGAGCAGAAACTGATCGACGAAGCGGTAGACGAAGCGGCGCGTTGCACCGAGATCTGGCTGCAGGATGGCTTAACCAAAGCCACTAACCGTCTTCACGCTTTCAAAGCGCAATAACCGGCGCGAAACGCCTTTTTTGCCCCGCAGGCTGCGGGTTACGTGTATAATAGGCGTAGTTTTTTACTTTTCTTCGACTCGTTAATGTTAACGCGTTGAATATCAAGATATTAAGGTGATTCAGAAATGGGATTCAAATGCGGTATCGTTGGTCTGCCTAACGTTGGCAAATCCACCCTGTTTAACGCGCTGACTAAAGCGGGCATCGAAGCGGCGAACTTCCCGTTCTGTACCATCGAGCCAAACACCGGTGTCGTACCCATGCCCGATCCGCGTCTGGATCAGCTTGCGGAGATCGTAAAACCGCAGCGTATTCTGCCGACCACCATGGAGTTCGTGGACATCGCGGGCCTGGTAAAAGGCGCATCCAAAGGTGAAGGCCTGGGTAACCAGTTCCTGACCAACATCCGTGAAACCGAAGCGATCGGCCACGTTGTGCGTTGCTTCGAGAACGACAACATCATCCACGTGAACAACAAAGTGGATCCGGCTGACGATATTGAAGTTATCAACACCGAGCTGGCGCTGTCTGACCTCGACACCTGCGAGCGCGCCCTGCACCGCGTGCAGAAGAAAGCCAAAGGCGGCGATAAAGACGCGAAAGCGGAACAGGCTGCGCTGGAAAAATGTCTGCCACAGCTCGAAAACGCAGGCATGCTGCGCGCGCTGAAAAACCTGACTGAAGAAGACAAAGCGGCGATCAAATACCTGAGCTTCCTGACCCTGAAGCCAACCATGTATATCGCCAACGTCAACGAAGACGGTTTTGAAAACAACCCGTACCTCGACAAAGTACGCGAAATCGCGGCGGCGGAAGGTTCTGTTGTGGTGGCCGTGTGTGCTGCTGTCGAGTCTGATATTGCCGAACTGGACGATGCCGACCGTGAAGAGTTCATGGCTGAACTGGGTCTGGAAGAGCCGGGTCTGAACCGTGTGATCCGCGCCGGTTATGAGCTGCTGAACCTGCAGACCTACTTCACCGCAGGCGTGAAAGAAGTGCGTGCATGGACCATCCCTGTCGGTGCGACCGCTCCACAGGCTGCGGGCAAGATCCACACCGACTTTGAGAAAGGCTTTATCCGTGCCCAGACTATCGCGTTTGAAGACTTCATCACCTACAAAGGTGAGCAAGGCGCGAAAGAAGCCGGCAAGATGCGTGCAGAAGGGAAAGACTACATCGTTAAAGATGGCGATGTGATGAACTTCCTGTTTAACGTCTGATGTCTTAAGCGAGCCGCACGCTGTGGCTCTTTAAATATAAAAATCCACGCGCTTGCGTGGATTTTTTATTGCGGGGAAACTTACTGGTAGTAAAGTCGGAATGAGTACGCCCCGCCCACTTTCACACCATCTACGTAAGCTGTGCCTTTCGGATATTTGTCACCGGCACCCGGCCCAAATCTGTTAAGTAAAAAGATCGGGGCTTCAAATTCCTGTTTTATGGCCCACCAGCTGACGGCATTATCTGGCGTACACTCATCACAGGTCAGGCGCAATACATATTGCTGATTGTGGGTGATCTTCACCCCATCTAAATCAAACCACGCGTAGGCATTGTCTTTGAGCGTTTCCATTTTGACGACCTGGCTTGCGATAACCTTTCCTGAATTATCCAGCAGCGCAAAGGTTAGCGGGCCATGGTTTTGCCGCGCAAAGGTTGCCAGCATCAACTCGACCCCTCTGAGAGAATTCGTCTCGGCCATGATCGACTGTTCAAACCGACGCCCATTGGTAAGATAGCCATAGCTGGTATTAAACAGAGGTTGCTCAACAATCGTCACGGACTGCCACATGCGGAGGTCTAAAAATTTTACTGTCGCAGGGTAAGTCGCCGTGATTAAACCCGTTACCATCAACACAGCAACCACGCCTTTTATGATCTTACTACGCAGGTACGCGATCACCTTTGCTATGACTAAAGAACAAACGGGTAAAAAACCAAAGAAATATCTGGCCTGCATTGCACCCGTGTAGCCTGTTTTTAGATGCATGTCTCTGATGGTGAACAGGTATATGATGAAGAAAATGAAAAATGCCACAATCAAAGAGGATGTGATAACAAAGTAACTTTCCTTTTTGGAGGATTTTTTGATTGATACATATCCAGCCATCACAGTTAACACAATCAAGATAGCTTTAACGACGACGATTCTGCTTTCACTGTCTGCAATATAAATATGCCCATAGGGAATAGTCAAAGTTACTAAATTCCCGTTGAGAAAATTGCCAACAAAATCTGAAAACGCCAGCCGTTTCGCATCGGGGTTTTCAACAAAAAACCACGTCGCAGGCGTGCCCTGAGGCGCAGGATAAAACCCACCATAAATTTTATGCACGCTAATAAAATAGACAACCACAATCGCGACCGAGGCGACAATGATTAGCCATTGTTTTACAGACAGATTCTTTACAAGCTGTATCACTCGGGAAAAATTGAAAATCGCAACGCTCACCAGCATGCACACGATTGCCAGCGAACCGGTGGCTTTTGTGAGTGAGGCGATAATACCGCCTGCACATATACAAAGTATCCACGATGTTAAGGGCTTCTTTTCTTTGTCAATTTCCATTAACCCTAACAGTCCGTAGATAACCAGAGTACAGCCAAGCGTATTGATCTGATCGTTACTGACCGCACTTCCTAATAGCACAAACATAGGGATAACTAATAAAAAAGCTCCCCCCAGAAAAGTCGCGAGGCTGGATTTGGTCGTCTGATATAACATTCGACATGTTAATGCAATTATGATAACCGAAATAAGCATGTTTACGTAACGGCCTACATTTGCAAAAGCATCCTGCAAATCCAACAGCTTGGCCAGCTCGCCCACAATCACATAATAGAGTGCAGGATGATTCAGATAGTTTAGTTTGTTACTCGAGAAAATAAGGCCTTCCCTGTAATCGGGAAAGTTATTTTTCAGCACATCAACAATGTATCCCATATGAGCAAACTCATCTGGGAAAAAACCTGGATTATAGGATTGTGAATAACCGATGCCCAGCATCAGATAAAACAAACAAAGAGCAATAACAATTAAAACAACGCTGAGTTTTTGTTTAATCATAACAGTCATCTCAGAGTGAGAGAGTATAAATAAAAGAAGCAATCGCCAACTACCGTCGTAATTCGACTTATAATTACCGCCATGACGATATCAATCTCAGCAAAGAAAGGCTTCAACAACAGAATCAACAAAAATTCTCTGATACCCACCCCAGCGGGCGAACCCGGTGTGACAAGCCCTGCAAGCCACGCGATGACATAGGCTCCAATAAGCGGAAATACCATTGCGGGAGTTAGTGTCCAGCTATCGACAATCGAATACAATACGCACAGGAATACGGTGCCTGAGATAAGCAGGAATAAAAAGTACCTGGCTACCACCCTGATTAACCCCCCCTGACCTCGCCATTTAAGGCTCCATGCAAACAACAGCGCGGTAATCACAAAGAGCGACAGGCCATAAACAATGGTTAATGCCGGGTACAACAAGGGCAACATCCACAGAACAAACCCGGCACCGGTCAGAACCAGCAGCAGTAATTCCAAAAATGCGCTTTTGGCTATCGCTTTTCCGGAAAAGCCATATGACATCGCCATAAACTGCCTGCCGGCAAACTGAAAGATATTACCCGGTACATATTTCGCCAGCTGCGTCAGGCCGTATATCCTGGTTGCAACCCGGGCGCTGATAGCCTGCTCAAGCTCAGTCATCAGCACCCGCCACGCTGAGGCAAGTATAATGTTCGCTGCACCGTAAACACATGCCAGCAGCAGAATTAACAACAGCAACTTTACCGTAAAGGTGTTATCCGGAACCTGCGCCCAGTATGCGTGGATCCTGTGCGCAACAAAGAGGACACTCAACAGGGCAATAATGCTACCAGCATAATTGAGCGCCTTGCGTAAATTACTTTTTGTCATACGGCACGCACAGCAGCATGGTCCAGGGGAAAGGAGAAGAGACTTCCAGCACCTTGAAATACCGGCCAGTGAACTTGATAAAGGCATTTTTTGACCAGTGTTGTATATGGCCCGGCGTATTACCAAAGTCTTTTAAGTACTTTCCACGGGCCATATTGAGCGCGCACCACACCGGTTCACGTGGCACGCTGACAATGAGATAGTGTTTAACCAGACTTTGTAAAACCTTCATCGCGCGGTCTGGATCCTCAAGATGCTCCATAACCTCACAGCAGACAATGAGATCCGCGCTGTCGGTTTCAGGCCTGAGATCGTATATACTCTTAGCGTTAAACACATCGGGTATAAGCCCCGCGCTTGCCGCATTCTCTCGCGCTAAAGAGATAACATCATAAGAAAAATCGCTGCCGACAGCCTGTAATCCCTGCCCGTTCCATTTGTTGACCCAAAAACCTTCGCCGCAGCCAACCTCATGAATTGTTTGTGGATTAGCGAGGGTAACGAAGTTTTCAAGAGAGGAGTCAAAACCCTTCATCATCCATTTTACAATGGGATTTTTAGAGCCGTATTTGTCGAAAGCGTTTCCGAAAACAACGCCGTCTTCTGACTTTCCACCCGATACTTTAAAACCCATAATTACCTCTTCTGTTTTTGTTCTTAGTCATTATTATCAGATTTATTTCTCGGGCTGGTCTCCCGTTGAGCGACCTTAAAACGCAGATCTTCAAGCAGCTTTCTGTTGGCGGATAAAAGATCCGTCACAAACGCGACAAGGATGGTCTGAAACCCCATTCCCATCAGTATCGATGCCAGGATTAATGACTGAACATAACCATCACCGTCGCCGGTCAGGTATTTATAAAGGAAACGAAGGCCTAATAAGAACCCGGCCGTAAACAGCACGGTGCCTATTGTGCCAAAAAAGCGGAATGGGCGATAAATAACAAAAATACGGACAATGGTAATAATACTTCTTTTGATATAGGACGAAATACTTTTTACCAGGCGTGAAGGCCGCAAATCTTCGTTGACACGTACTGATACTGAAGTGATGGTAATGTTTTTTTGACCCGCCTGAATAATGGTTTCTAATGTATAGGTGTAGTCGTTAAAGACCATTAATTTTTGCGCGGTCTCGCGCGACATAGCTCTGAAACCGCTTGGCGCATCGGGAATATTGGTGTTACTTGCCACCCGGACAACCCAGCTTCCGAGTTTCTGCAGGTATTTTTTTATGGGAGAAAAATGTTCGATGGTAGTGATGGGTCGCTCACCGATAACCATTTCTGCGCGGTGTTCGAGGATAGGCGCGACAAGAAGCGGTATATCATCAGCGCTGTATTGATTGTCAGCATCCGTATTGACAATGACATCAGCATTCAAATTAAGACATGCGTCCAGACCGGTCATAAAGGCTTTAGCCAGTCCTTTATTACCTGCATGCTTAACGATATGATCAACGCCGTTTTGTCTGGCCACGTTAACGGTATCGTCGGTACTGCCATCATCAATAATCAGCCATTCAACCGTGTCGAAACCGGCAACCTGTCTGGGCAGGGCATTCAAAGCAATTGCAAGTGTTTCAGCTTCATTAAAGCAGGGAATTTGTATGATTAATTTCATTACCCTTCACCTTACATTTCTTTTTGATTGATTTTTTATACCGCTTCCTTATCGAAGGTTACACTTTATATACAAAAAGTTAGCTTTACAAATTTCACATGGCAGAGGTTTTGTTTTAATGATTATTCTCTGAAAAGTGTTATTCGGATCGCAAAAAGGCTGCGATATATTCTGATTAACCACGGTTGTCTGTTTTAAAAAACAGAATAAAGCGAGAATAAAAGTGATATATCCAACGCGTTCAGAGGAATATAAGTGCTATCTACCCAACCATACCTTATATAACATTCTGCCCGTTTTTCGTACTTATCCCGCTGGCTCAGCAAAGCCTTTCCTGTACGCCGCAGGCGTCGTCGACAGCTGGTTTCTGTAGTGATGGCGCATCGTCGCCACGCTGCCAAATCCTACCTCCTCCGCAATCCGTTCTATCGACAACCTGCTGTTCTCCAGCAGATCCTGGCTGCGGCTCAGGCGGGTGTGGAGCAACCACTGGGCGGGCGTTTTACCGGTTGTCGCGGCAAAGCGGCGCAAAAAGGTTCTCGGGCTCATCCCGACAAATTTCGCCAGCGACCCGACGGTATGGGGTTCCGCGAGCCTGGCGTGCAGGTAGTCAAACAGCGCGCCAAGGCGATGGCCTTCGTAGGCAACAGGGACCGCCTGCTGAATAAACTGGGCCTGGCCGCCATCGCGATGTGGCGACACCACCAGCCGACGCGCCACGCGGTTGGCCGCGACACTGCCGTAATCCCGGCGCACCAGGTGCAGGCAGAGATCGATGCCTGCCGCACTACCGGCGGACGTCAGCACGTCTCCGTTATCGATATACAGCACGTCAGGCATTACCTGAATGGCGGGATAACGCTGCTGCAGCAGGTCGGTGTATCGCCAGTGGGTGGTGGCCTGGCGGTTATCGAGTAATCCTGCGGCGGCCAGCACAAATACCCCGGAACAAATCGACAGGATCCTGGCGCCTCGACGGTGCGCCGCGACAAGCTGTTCGCACAGCGCGGCGGGCACCGGGACATCCGCCCCCCGCCAGCCGGGAACGATGATGGTTCCGGCCTCACTCAGCAGCTCCAGCCCGCCGTCGACCACCAGCCTGAAGCCGCCCGTTGCGCGCAGCTCCCCCGGCTCAACGCCCGCTACCGCAAAGCGATACCAGTTATCACCCATCTCAGGGCGGGCAAGGGCAAAAATCTCAACGGCAATGCCGAATTCAAACGTACAGAGCCCGTCATAGGCCAGCGCAACCACCAGAGGATTATTCATCACCGCACTCAATGCTTTTTGTCATGATCTTGATGTTATCTGGCATTTCTGCCAGCTGTCAAAACTGCTGCTCAGCCGTAGAGTAAAGGCTCAATTATGGAGGTGTTTATGAGCTATGTGACTGATTATCCTGCTGCGCCAGCAGAGACGGCGGCGAACCATTTTTTACAGCGACTGAGTGTGGAAACAGACTGCGACGATGTCCACACCGCGTTCAAAGCGGGTGATGTCGATTTTGTGCTGCTGCATGTGGTGGGTAGCCCGGAGGCGTTCGCCCGCCGCCATATTCCGGGGGCGCTGCATCTGCGGCATCGGGATATGAACCCACAAAGAATGGCGGAGTGGCCAGCCGACACGTTATTCGTTGTCTATTGTGCCGGGCCGCACTGCAACGGTGCCGATCGGGCCGCGCTGAAGCTGGCCCAGATGGGCCGCCCGGTAAAAATTATGATTGGCGGCATGACCGGCTGGGCCGACGAAGGTTTTGCTTTCAATCTCACCTGACATTGCAGACACCCTCTTAACGCGAGGGTGGTCTACAGCATAAAAAGCCGAGCTACTGAAAAGGCTGCTAAAGCAGCTATTAATTCATTGATTGCTAAGGTATGC
The DNA here is from genome assembly GCF_049312895.1 of Leclercia barmai. Classification (NCBI taxonomy): domain Bacteria; kingdom Pseudomonadati; phylum Pseudomonadota; class Gammaproteobacteria; order Enterobacterales; family Enterobacteriaceae; genus Leclercia; species Leclercia barmai. Next base: position 158,887 of record NZ_JBMNWZ010000002.1, read on the forward strand.
CCCAGGATAACATTTGGAGTTCGTTAGCGACGTTGTCCCTGCAAATGGAGAGCAAAATGAAACTCGCGCTGGTTGGTAACTGTCAGCTGGAAGTATTGGGTGACCTCATTAAAAATTATCCCGCACTTCATCAAGATAAGTTTACTTATGTTTTTAATACCCCTATCTACAAGCTTAATGAAAAAGAGCATCTACTGAATTTTTACCATGAACTCGAGGAATGCGATGTCATTTTCATGCAGTATCATTCAAAGAGATGGGGAACTTTATCAACAGCGTCGATGAGTCAATATTTTGATCTCACGATGCTCCCGACGCTGGAATCGCGTGTGTCGACCCCACAGTTAGGTTATTACGATTTACCGATCCCGGACCTGATGGTGTATGTCGATTTTCGTTTCTTACATCTCTATCTGACCGGCCACAATCATCGTGACGCCGTTTCCCGCTATCATCACGTTCAGCTCTCCAGCACCAGACAGTTAGCCATGCTGGAAGAAGACGCTAAAAAATATAAGACGTTGTTCCAGAAAGGGAATGTTTGCTTCGATTATTCAGAGGATTATTTCCGTCTCGTTAGTGAAAATACTGACAGCTACTCCACCATTAGCCATCCAAACAATGAACATCTGGGGATCCTCCTGCGCGCAATTTACCAGCATATTTTTGGTAGCAGCGAGAAATTCGATCTGCAGGGTAATGATATGCTTCTCAATTACACTGCGCCGAAAATGGGCTCCGGTGATGATTCCTATTTCATGATGCGCAATACCGGCCTTTCACTTGCAGGTAAAATCAACTTTGCCTTTTTTGAACATCAGGACAAAGCAGTGCTCAAAAATGCCTTGCTGAAATCGGCCTATTACCAGTCATTATCCGAGGAGCATATGAATATCTGACCTCTGCTCAGGCAGTTCACCCCTGCCCTACGCAGCTTGGGGTGAACGGTAATTTCTTTACCTTCCCGACGCCGGATAGATCGTCTCTTGCGGCAGTACCCGACGGTCAAAGCGTCGCAAGCCATAGTACAGCGCCGCCGTGCAGAACCAGCCAATCACCCACGAGACATCGTTGTCGGCAAAAATCCAGGTCAGCGAACCGTGATAGAGCGGGTTCTCAATAAACGGCAGCTGGATTAACACCCCAACGGCATAGACGCTGATCGCAAACAGATTCCAGTGTCCGTAGCGCCCCTGGGCATCAAACAGCGCCGGGATATCCACCGCTTTGCGGGAAATAATAAAGTAATCGGTCAGGCTGATGGCGCTCCAGGGTACAAAGAACGCCAGCAGGAACAGCAGGAAATGGGTGAAGTGTTTCAGGAACGCGGGTTCGCTGAGCAGCGCAATCACGCAGGAAATCGTCACCATCAGCACCACGAAAGTGATGCGGCTCTTCTGGCTCAGGGTGGTCTGGTTGCGAAAGCCCGACACGATGGTGGTCAGCGACATAAAGCTGCCGTAGGCGTTCAGGGTGGTAAAGGTGATTTTACCGAAGCAGATCGCAAAGTAGATCACCATCGCCATCGCCTCGCTTTTACCCAGCCCGACGATGTAGCTCACCTCATGGCCCTTAAAGGCGCTGCCAGCGATTGCCGCGGTGATCACCCCGAGGGTCATCGAGGCCTGGGTGCCGAGCACCGTGCCGCTGAAGACGGACAGGAAGGTTTTCATCCCGGAAACATCACGCGGCAGATAGCGGGAGTAGTCCGACACATACGGGCAAAACGCGATCTGCCACGAGGAAGAGAGCGACACCGCCAGCAGGAACATCGGCATCGAGAAGTGGTTGTTTTGCGCGACAGCGCTCAGATCGCTGGACATCAGCAAAGCGATAAACAGGTAGACGAATGCCAGCACCCCCACCACGCTCGCCACCTTTCCGAGTTTGTGGATCACCCGATACCCCAGCACCGCAATCACGATAATAATTGCGCTGAAGAGGATCATCCCGGCCACGTTCGACACCGACAGCAGCCTGGCCATTGCCTGTCCGGCCAGCACCGTACCGCTGGCGGAGAAGCCAACGTACATCACACACACCAGTACCAGCGGGATGACGGCCCCCAGCACGCCAAACTGGGCGCGGCTGATGATCATCTGTGGCAGGCCGAGGCGCGGCCCCTGCAGGGCGTGAAACGACATCACCACGGCGCCCAACACCTGACCCACCAGCAGGCCAACGATCGACCACACCACGTCGCCACCCAGCACCACTGCCAGCGCGCCGGTCACAATCGCGGTGATCTGCAGATTGCCGCCAAACCACAACGTAAACTGACTGAAGGGGTGGCCGTGACGTTCATTATCCGGGATGTAATCGATGGAGCGGGTTTCCGATATCCGCGCCCCGCTTTGCTTTGACTGCTCTTCTGAAGACGAAAAAGACGACATAGTTTCCTCTCTCAATGGATGATTCATGACCGTCAGACACCCTGCCTGTACTACGCAACGCCATATGACAGAACATGTATATACAACCATTGACAACGCCCCACACGGATCTGATGATGGATTTGTGAGCTGAACTGTGAATAATTTGTAATTAATATGAAAATTATCTGTATCTCAGATAGCGCGTCAATCCACACTCAGATGAGGCATCGCCGCGGCTGGCGGCAATGATCGCCATGATAAGCAACCCGCTTTAACAGGAGTGCAGATGAGTAACAACAGACGAGCGGTTCCCGGTATTCACCACTACGCCGGTCCGGCGGGCGGCTGGGGAGCCTTAAAAGCCACGGCGATTGCCGTGCGCACGCAGATGGACGCCTTCGACGCGCCCGCCACGCTGCTGCGCACCAACCAGCCAGACGGCTTTGACTGCCCGGGCTGCGCCTGGCCCGACAAAGAACACAAATCCACCTTCCAGTTCTGCGAAAACGGCGCCAAAGCGGTGACCTGGGAAGCCACCACAAAACGCGTCACGCCGGAATTTTTCGCAGAGCACACCGTCAGCAACCTGTGGGCGAAAAGCGATTTTGAGCTGGAAGGCTATGGCCGTCTGACTCATCCCATGAAGTACGATCCGCAGAGCGACACTTTCCGCCCGGTGGAGTGGGACGAGGCCTTTACCCGTATCGGTGAGGTGCTGCGCAGCCTGGCGCCGGAGCAGGTGGAGTTTTACACCTCCGGACGCGCCTCGAACGAAGCCGCTTTCCTGTATCAGCTGTTTGCCCGCGAACTGGGCACCAATAATTTCCCCGACTGCTCCAATATGTGCCACCAGGCCACCAGCGTCGGCCTGCCCCGCTCCATCGGCATCGGCAAAGGCACCGTCTCGCTGGAGGATTTTGACCACACCGACCTGGTGATCTCCATCGGTCATAACCCCGGCACCAACCATCCGCGAATGATGGGCACCCTGCACGAACTGGCCCGCCGGGGCGTGCCGATTATCGTCTTTAACCCGCTGCGCGAAACGGCTCTGGAACGTTTCGCCGATCCGCAGAGCGTGCGGGAGATGGCGACTTACAGCGCTACCGATATCGCCTCAACTTACTACCAGGTGAAAGCCGGGGGCGACGCCGCCGCCTTAAAAGGCATCGCTAAACATCTGCTGGTGCTGGACGCGCTGGATCACGACTTTATCGCCGCCCATACCCAGGGGTTTGCCGATTTTGCCGCCGATATCACCGCCACCAGCTGGGAGGCCATAGAGCGTGAATCCGGCCTGAAGCGCGCCGATCTGGAGAGTGTGGCGCAGATCTACGCGAAATCCAGCGCCGCCATCATTACCTACGGAATGGGGATCACCCAGCACAACAAGGGCACTGCCAATGTGCGCCTGATTGCCGATCTCCTCCTGCTGCGCGGTAATTTTGGCAAGCCCGGAGCGGGCATCTGCCCGCTGCGCGGCCACTCCAACGTACAGGGTAACCGCACGGTAGGGATCACCGAAAAGCCGACCCCAGCGTTTCTGGATCGGCTGGGCACGGTGTTTGGCTTTACCCCGCCAGCCGCCCACGGCCATGACGCGGTGCAGGCCGCCCAGGCGATGATCGACGGCCAGGCAAAAGCGCTCCTCTGCCTTGGGGGCAACTTCGCGGTGGCGATGCCCGATCACGACAACGCCTTTCCGGCGCTGAAAAGCCTCGATCTGAATGTCTATATCGCCACCAAGCTGAACCGCACTCACCTGCTGGTCGGCAAAGAGACCTATCTGCTCCCCTGCCTCGGTCGCACGGAACTCGATATGCAGCAGAGCGGCCAGCAGTCAATTACCGTCGAAGATTCCATGTCGATGGTACATGCCTCCAGCGGCAAGCTGAAACCCGCCTCCCCGTGGCTGCGCTCGGAACCGGCCATTGTCGCCGGGCTCGCGCATGCCACCCTGCCAGACAGTAAAACCGACTGGCGGGGTCTGGTAGAAGATTACGACCGCATCCGGGAATACATTGAGCAAACCCTGCCCGGCTTTGAGAACTTCAACGCGCGTATTCGGGTTCCCGGCGGATTCCGCATGCCGCTCCCGCCGACAGAGCGCGTCTGGCCCACCGCCAGCGGCAAAGCGATGTTCTCGCTGTTTGATGGCGTGGCGGAGAACAGCCCGGGCGAAGGCGAGAGCGTGCTGCGCTTGGTCACCTTACGCAGCCACGACCAGTACAACACCACCATTTATGCCCTGGATGACCGCTATCGCGGCGTGTTTGGCCGTCGCGACGTGCTGTTTATGAACGAAGAGGACATGCAGCGGCTGGGGCTGGAGCATGGCGATCGGGTGGATATCCACACTGCCCTTGCAGACGCTCAGCAGCGGCTGGATGACATCACCGTGGTGGCCTATAGCATTGCGCCGGGCACGGTTGCCGCCTATTACCCGGAAGCTAACGTGCTGGTACCCCTGAATTATCTGGATAAAGAGAGCGGTACGCCGTCGTATAAATCGGTGCCCGTTCGTCTGACCCTGCGCTCAAAACAGATCCGCTCCCTGTAATTTCCCGCCACCTTCGCAACCTATCCGGCGTTTCGCCCGGATCGGTTGCCTCTGTCTGTCGATCTCCCTGCCCTTCTGTGAGCCAGGCCGGAGTTTTGCAAATCTGCCGCTCATCAATTAGACATATCTTTAATTCAGATATATCTCTATAGATAACTTAACTGTCGAAACGGAGTGGCTTATGGATCTGGGCATCAACGGGAAGCAGGCGTTTATCTGTGCCTCCTCACAGGGGCTGGGGCTGGCCTGTGCCAGCGCGCTGGCCGCCGAAGGGGTGAATATCACCCTCAATGGCCGCTATGCCGACAAACTGCAGGAGACGGTACAGATGCTGCGCCAGCAGTTTCCCCGGTGCGATATCAATGCGATCGCCGCGGATCTTACCCGCCCGGACGGCCGGGAGAAGATCCTCTCCCTGCTGCCGCAGGTGGATATTCTGGTGACCAACAATGCCGGTCCGGCACCGGGCGCGCTGGAGGAGTGGGATGAGATCGCCCTTCTGGCGGCGATGCGGGCCAATTTTGTCCCGGCAGTGCAGCTGATCCGCGCCTGGCTTCCGGGCATGCGCACCCGCGGGTTCGGCCGCATCATTAATATCACCTCGGCGATGGTGAAATCACCGCACTACATGATGGGGCTCTCCACCTCGGCGCGCACCGCGTTAACGGCGATGTGCAAAGCCATCAGCCGGGAGGTAGCCGCCGATAACGTCACCATTAACAACCTGCTGCCGGAGCGCATCGACACCCCGCGCCAGGAGTTCATGCTGCAACGGCTCATGGCGCAGGAAGGGCTCGATCGCGCCACCGCCCGGGCGCGCAACACGCAGAACATCGCCGCAAAACGTTATGGTCTGCCGGAGGAGTTCGGTGCAGCCTGCGCCTTTCTCGCCAGCCGTCAGGCCGGATTTATCTCTGGTCAGAATCTGCAGCTGGACGGCGGTTCCTACGACGGGCTGATCTGATATGAGCAACATCAAAGCCCGGCTCCTGCAGCTGGAGGTGCAGCGTCAGCAGGCGCTGGTTGCCGCCGATATCCCCACGCTGTCTGCATTACTTGACGACGCGCTGATCCACATCCACAGCACCGGGATGGTGCATACCAAAGCACAGCTTCTGGAACATGTACGCCTGATGGGTGGCTTTGTCGCCATCGACCGCGAAGAACCTGCGGTGCGCATCGACGGCGATATCGCCATTCTGACCGGCTTTACCCGCAATACGGTGCGCTCGCTGAAGAGTGGGGAGCTGCTGGTGCGGGAGGGATTTTCAACCCTGGTGTTTCGCCATCACCAGGGATGCTGGCGCATTTTACTGTCGCAACTGACGCCACTCAGCCACTGATAATCAGGAACTCAACATGAAACTTGCTCGCTTTACCGAACAGGGCCGCACGCGGATTGGCAAAATCGAGGGGGATCGCATCGTCGATCTCTCGGCCATCACCGGGGATAACCACTCGATGCGCCGTCTGCTCAACCACTATCGCGACTGGCTCCCCGCCCTGCAGGCCGCCACCGGCCCGATGTTTGCCCTCTCCGGCGTGACGCTGGAAGCCCCCATCGCTGACCCGCAGAAGTTTCTCGGCATTGGCATGAACTATCGCCAGCATGCCGAAGAGGCCCGTCAGGCGGGCATCCCCATCCCGGAGAGCCAGCTGTGGTTTAACAAGCAGGTCTCCTGCATTACCGGCCCCTTTGCCGGGGTGGTGAAACCGGCCGTCAGCGACAAAGTGGATTACGAAATCGAGCTTGGGGTCGTAATTGGCCAGCGCTGCCGCCATGTAAAAGCAGCCGATGCCGCAGACGTGATCGCCGGGTATCTGATTGTCAACGACGTCTCGGCCCGCGACTGGCTGCAAAAATCCCCAACCTTTACGCTGGGCAAGTCGTTCGATACGCACGGCCCCATCGGCCCGTGGCTGACGACTGCCGATGAGATAGCCGACCCGCAGGATCTGCAGATGTCGCTGTATGTTAACGGCGAGCGTCGCCAGCACTGGCGTACCAGCGACATGATCCACACCCTTTATCAGCAGATCGAATACCTCTCGACGGTGATGACCCTTGAGCCGGGAGATATTCTCGCCACCGGCACGCCGTCCGGGATCGGCGCCCCAACCGGTCGTTTTTTACAGGTCGGGGACGTGATGCGCCTGGAGATCGACGGCCTGGGATTCATCGAAAACCCGGTCATCGCCGATTGCGCACAGGAGGTGATGCCATGAACTTTCGTGATTACCTTCTGCCCGCCGACTCTCCGCGCATCGCCGCCGCGCGCGGCGTTACCCCGGCAGAGTATGCACAGCGAATGCTGGCCACGGAAAAAGCGCAGAACTTACAGCGCGAGTGGCAGACGCTGCTGGATGAGGCCTTTCGCGGCATCACTACCCACGGCAAGCCGCAGCCGGATCTGTTTCACCTGCAGGATGAGGGTTTCGACAACACCTGCGCGGTTAACGCCGCCCGGGCGCTGCTGGCAACGCTCTCAGATGAGCATCATCAGCGGGTGTGCCAGCCGGTGGATGCCCAGCAGTGGCGCGCCTGGTATAACCCCGAGATCCCGTTTAACGATTTTGGCGTGCGCCTTGAGCAAACTTCCGTTGCCACCCGGGAGGCATTTCGCCGTCTGTTACGTAGCTGCACCAGCCCCTCGGGCTTTGAAAAAATCAATCACCTGATGGATGCCAACCATTTTTTAGGCGAACTCTACGATCTGACCAATATTATGAATCGCTGGAGTTTCCACTTTATGATTTTTGGCGAACCCTCAGAAACCAGACCCTGGGGCTGGAATATTTACGGTCATCACGTGGCGTTTTGCTGTTTTATTATCGGCAGGCAGCTGGTTATTTCTCCCACTTTTATGGGCGTTGAACCCAATATTATCGACCGGGGCAACGAGCACGACGCCATCTTATTTACCGAAGAGGAGCGCCGGGGGCTGACATTAATGCAGGCGTTAACGCCGGTGCAGCAACAACGCGCCACGGTGTATACCTTAATGGAAGATCCCGCCATGCCGCCGGAGCGCTTTAACTTTGCCGATCAGCGCCATCTGGCCGGTGCGTTTCAGGATAATCGCATCATCCCCTGCGAGGGCATTTGCGCGGCTGAGATGAGCCCGGTGCAGCGCCAGCTGTTGCTCGATACGGTGGCGGCGTTTATCCATATTCTCCCCGAGGGCCCGCGTCAGGCGCGCATGGCGCAGGTTTTGCGCTATCTGGATCAGACCTGGTGGTGCTGGATTGGCAGCTGTGGCGATGACGATGTCTTTTATTACCGCATCCAGAGCCCGGTCATTTTACTGGAGTTCGACCATCACAGCGGAATGTGGTTAACCAACGAAGCGCCTGCGCGTTTTCATATTCACACCATTATGCGCACCCCGAATGGCAATGATTATGGCCAGGCATTATTACAGGCATTTCAGCAGTACACAGAAGCGGAATAAACCCCGTGGAGAAACACCTTATATAAAAAAATAACCCTGTTAACCCTACACTCACCTCAGCGAGGTTATCTGGCAATGGAAGTGAATATCACATCCAGGGTAGCGGCTTGCGCCCTATTCCCCCTGGCGCTATTTTCCGGCACGGCGTTGGCCGCCACGGAAAATCCCCCTCCGGCAGCAGTCAACTCCTTCAGCGACTGGCTGTATCAGGGGGAGTTATTTGGCGAGCTGAAAAGTATGGCGTTCTTTAAAGAGTTCGACGGCACCGTCGAAAATAAAAATACCTTTTCCGCCGGGGGCGATCTGCAATATCGCAGTGCCGATTTTTATGGCTTCAGCGTCGGGCTCGGGGCGTATTCGGCTTTCGATCTGGGCATTAACGACAACGACCCTGAAAAAACCGAGCGCTATGTCCCGGACCAGAGCGTCAATGTGCTGGGCAAAGCGTATTTGCGCTATCACGATTACGGTTTCGATCTGCGCGGCGGCCGCATCGGTCTGGATACCCCCTTTGCTAACGAAGGGGTGGGAAGAACCATGATCCCGGCGCTGTACGAGGGGGTCGGCGGTACCTGGGCCCTGACCGGGGATGAGAATTTTAAACTCAACGCCTGGCAGATATTCCGCTTTAAGCCCTACAGCTCTGACACTTTTGGCAAAGGCGACGCCGGTGCGCCGGAAGTGGACGAAACCAATATCCCCTCCACTGACACCAACGGCTTTTCCTCGTTCGGCTTACGCTACGGCAAGCTCTATAACGCCCGGGCCGAAGCCTGGTATTACGACTTCGACAAGCGCGTTCGCCTGGCCTATGGCGGGCTGGAGCTGCCGGTGTCCGCTCTGCGCGTTGGCTCCTGGACGCCGTTATGGGGCGTGCAGTATGCCCGCGAGTGGGACGCCGACGACCAGGTCGCCCCCTATCACAACATCGACACCAACCTGTATGCGGCAAAACTGGGCGTGCGCTCTCGCAACCACAGTTTTTATCTCTCCGGGACGCACATTCCTGAAAAAGACGGTGCGTTCCTGAACGGCGCATTCTTCGCCCCTTACAGCTATGGCATCTATGACACCTCCCCGCTGGACATCGGCCAGCCGCTGGCCTCGATGATCACCGCCAACCAGCCGGGCAACGCCTGGGTAGCGCGCTACAGCTTCCACAACGATGCCGCGCTGGTGGTGCTCGGCTACACACGGCTGGAGCTGGAAAACTCCCCCGGCATTCGTTACCCACTCCCGGCGAAAGACGTCAATGCCGGGTTTATGATCCTCGGCTACAACGTCACCGACCGCCTGCACCTTGAGCTGGAGCTGGATTACGTCGATACGCCGAACAAAGTGACCGGCGACTACCACGCCGAGCGCCTGCGCATGGTTTATCACTTCGGCAAGATCATGCCGGAATACGAATATTAATCCTGATGGGGCGGCAGCTGCGCGCCCCCTTATATGAGGTAACGAGAATGGCCCGACGCGAAAGTATCTATATTGACGATTTCCCCCACGCCAACCCCGTCCCGGCGGTCTGCCGGATCGACAATATGCTCTACTCCGGCGTGATTTATGGCCGCGACCCGCTGACCCGGCAGGTGCCTGAGGATCTCGACGCGCAGTGTGCCCTGATGTTCAGGCATATCCTCACCCTGGTGACCGCCGCCGGCGGCAGCGCGGATGACATCATCAAAATCACCCTGTGGATGGCGGATAAAAACCAGCGTACGGTGGTGAACCGTCACTGGGAAGCGCTGTTCCCGGATCCAGAAACACGCCCGGCCCGCCACACCCTGCCGGGGACATTTGAGGGCAATATGCTTATCCAGTGTGATTTCGTCGCGGTTTTGCCAGGCTAAGTGCTTGTTTATACCGCAACAGCCGGGCATAAGATTCCGATATATTGTACTCTCAGATAGTCTGGTGTTTAGATACGCGACACCCATCCGATATCGCGCAGAGATAACATGGAGGAACACAATTGACCACCGATTCGAAAGGATCCGCATCCACCCGGGAGGCAGAGCGGGTCAATGAAGCTGAGTCGTCCACCGGCAGCAAAGCGGGCCGCCGTGGCCGGGTCTTTGATTATGGCGAGCTGCGGTTACTGCTGCTGGCAATGATCGCCCGGCAGCCCAGCCACGGTTATGAGTTGATCCATGAAATCAAAACCCATTTTGAAGGTCTGTACAAACCCAGTCCGGGGGTGATCTACCCGGCCCTCACCTGGCTCTACGATCGCAGCTACGCCCATATTGAGCTGGAGAAAGGGGGCCGCAAACGCTACGCCATCACCCCGGAAGGTCAGGCGTTTCTGACCGCCAACCAGGGAGTGATTGACAAGCTGATGGCGCGTAAACCCGCCCGGGGCAAAGGCGAGTCGCCGGAAGTGCTGGTGGCGGCGATGACCCATCTGAAAAACGCCCTCAGCCTGCGCATCAAGCGGGAGCCGGTGGGCGATGAGACGCTCACGCAGATGGCGGCCATTATCCACTCCGCCGCCACGCAACTGGAAACCCTGCTGACCGACCCGCCGGTTCCGGACAATGCGCTGCAAAGCGTGGTGACCTTAACCACCCCGAATGCCGCCCGTTTCTTGCGCCGGATGTGCAGCCACTTCCAGCACCGCACGCCGGTGATCGCAGATGACACCAGCGGCCAGTTCCGCATGAGCATCGGAGAAGTGCGCATGCAGCTTACCGACAACGCGCTGGTGGTGACGGTGATCGCCACCCAATCCGACAAGCTGACCGAGCTGGAGCACATTATGGCGCGCCATCTCGAAGAGGCGGCCGTGCGGGAAACCCTCCACTTTGACTGGACGCGCAGCTAACCCGCATCGGGATCATGGCGTCTCCGTGTAGACAAATAATAGCATTTAGTCCACACTGAGACGTAATGACCTTACCCGTAGCGGGAGCATTCCATGACCAGGCACCTGAATACTGCCTCTGACACGCGCGGCGATCGCGACCTGATCGCCATCCGGGCGGCGATGAACATCCTCGATAAGTGGGGCTGCACCCTCGAGCAGCAGCAGAACATCCTGCAGCTTTCCCGGGCGGCGCTGTACAAGTATCGTCACGGCGACACCAAATCCGCCTCCCTCAGCCACGATCAGTTAACCCGCATCAGCTACCTGCTGAACATGCACTCGGCGCTGCGCATTGTGTTCAGCAACCCCGAGAACGTGTACGGGTTTATGACCATGGCTAACCACAATGCGTACTTCAACGGCGCCACGCCGCTGTCACTCATTGAGGGCGGCGAGTTCGGCAACCTGCACGAAGTGGCAAAACGGGTGGATGTGCTGCGCGGAGGCCTCGCCGGATGATCCATCCCGACGTTCCCCGTACCGCGGTGGTGCCCATCAGGGGCTACCGTCTGTTGCACACAAAGTACCCTGCCATTTATGTGTTTGAAGACGTCGCCACGCCCGAGGCGTTCGACGTGCTGTATGAGATCCAGAAGCTCACCAACCCGCGTCTGTCGGATGAAGTGGGCAATCTCAGTCTGTTGCCGCGCAAGGAGTGGGTGCTGGGGATCCGCGGGGCGCATTACGCGATGGCCGCCTTCACCCACGTCAACCCGGACGGCAGCCGCTTCTCTAATGGCGATTATGGCGTCTATTACCTCGGCGACAGCAAAGAGACGGCGCTGGCCGAAATCGTCTACCACTGCGATCTTTACTGGCATAACGTGCCGGAGCTGAAATTCGAACGTTTCGAGTACCGCTGCCTGGAGACCGAACTGGGCGGATGTGCCTTTGCCGACATCACCGGCCTGCCGGACACACACCCCTGGTATCATCCCACCGACTACAGCGAGCCGCAGCGGTTTGGCGCCAGCCTGCGCGTTGCGGGCGAGACCGGCGTGACCTACCGTTCGGTGCGCAGGCCAGGCGGCATCTGCTGGGCGCTGCTCACCCCGAAACCGATCACCAGCATTATCCAGACCTCCCTGCACCAGATTATCTGGGATAAAGGCATCGTCAGCGTCGGCCTGGTCACACCGATCAGCAAATAGAAACGGGAGCACGCGGCTCCCGTTGTTTATGCTGCTTGCAATCTACTCAATGCCGAACATCCGCATCGCGTTGCCACCGAGAATGTTGCGTTTGTCCTCCTCGGTAATATCCAGGCTGTTAATGGTGTCGATCCCCTGGAAGAACCAGTCTTTACGGATTGGGTAAGAACTGCCGTAAAGAATGTTTTTCCCGCCGATCACCTTCACCGCCGCCTCAAGCTGGGCTTTGCCCCATTGCGGCGCGCCGGAGGTGTCAAAGAAGATGTTGTTCGACAACTGCGCGCGCAGGTTGCCGGTGCCGGTCTGGAAGCGATCTACCGCATCGTTAAACTGGTGTTGCGGCGGTACCAGCATATCGGCAAAGGCATAGAACGCGCCGCCCAGCATGGAGTGGATAAACTTCAGGTTCGGCAGTTCATCGAACATGCCGCTGAACAGTTCACGCCCCACCGCGGTGGCCTGGTCGACACAGCGACCAAACTGGCGGCGCTGGTTGGTGTACGGCAGTACCGAATGGTAATCCACCGGCAGCGGCGTATGGTGAACCACCACCGGCACGTTCAGATCGTTAAGGTACTTCAGGTACGGACGGAACGCCGGATCGTCGAGGTAGATTTGCCCGTAGTGCGCCACAATCTGCGCCCCGCGGAAGCCGAGCTGGTTCAGGCAGCGATCCACTTCGCGCAGGCACTCTTCAGTGCCCCAGGGTGGAACAACCGCCAGCGCCGACATTTTACCGCCGCTGCGACGGATATACTCCGCCATGCGATCGTTTACCTTTTTACAGGTCTCCAGATCCAGCCACTCCTGCCACACCGGCAGACGGAAAATCGCGTGGTCGATGCCCGCCTTTTCCATATCTGCCAGCTGGCTTTCCAGGGTGTATTGCCCTTCGGCATAGTTCAGGTTCACGTAGCCTTTCGGCTGTTCGATGATCAGTTGACGCAGATCCTTGCCCTCAATTTGCTCAACGCGGGTGTGGACACCGTACTGCTTCGGCACGCAGTCCAGAAAGGCGTTCAGCAGCTTCTGGTCAGAGAACAGATCGCCCGGTAACCAGTGCATGTTGGCATCAATAATTTTCATTTTTATATCCTGTTATGTTGTTGGTGTTGATTAATTGCTTGTTGTAAATACAGATTTGTACTTGCGGGCTCCCGCCGACGCGTGTTCGGTCGGGATCTTCATCCCCGCTTTCGCGTGGTACTCGCTGAAGATCGACAGCGCTTCCTCGTACGGGAAAATGGTCTCGATATCCTCAAACGGTTTGCCGCCGCTGCGCTCCTCCACGATGCGGCGCACCACTTCCGGCCCTTCCCCGCGCGAGGCCAGCACCAGCCAGTTCACCTTCTCGCGGCGCTCCAGCTCGTAGGCCTTCAGGGCTTCAACCGGATCGCTGATGGCGGCCAGCTTCTCGGCAATCACCCGGGCATCGACAAACGCCTGACAGACGCTGTTGCCGCCCCGGGGATACATGGCGTGGGCGGCGTCGCCGAGCAAGGTAATGCGCCCGAAGGACCAGGCCGGGAGCGGATCGTGGTCAATGAGCGGGAACAGATAACACTCCCGGGCACTGGCGATCATCTGGCTGACGTCGAGGAAATCGAGCTTGCAGTCGTCGAACACGTGCTCTATCTCCTTCACCCCGGTGTGCTGGTTCCAGTCCTCTTCACTCTGGGGTTTCTCGTTCTGCTCGATAACCCAGTTCACGAGCTGGTTGCCCTGCCCGTCGACGTTGTTCTGAATGGGGTAGACGATCAGCGTGCCCTGACGGATGGGATCGCCGATGTGCAGAATGCTGCCCCCGGTTTTGAACGGCGGCATCACGGTGACGCCACGGTAGAGGGTTAAGCCGGAGAAGTGCGTGCGCACCGATTCCGGCAGAAGATGGCTGCGCACCACCGAGCGGATACCGTCGACGCCAATCACCACGTCGGCGCGGATTTGCGTCGGCGCGGCGGAATTGAGGCTGTTGTCGAACCACACCGTCACCCCGAACTCATCCTGTTCAAAGCGGCTGCAGCGACAGCCGAGCGTGATCGCCTCCTCCCCCAGACGCGCCTGCACCGCGTTGTAGAGCATCATCTGCAGCTGGCCGCGATGGACAAAGCGCTGGTCGTGGTCGTAGCCCATATGGCGACCGCAGTTTTCAGCGAAGATCTGCTGGCCGTGGCCGGTGTAAAAGATAGATTCATGCGCTTCGACGGAGATGGCGCAAAACGCCTCGTACAGCCCCAGCTCGGTCAGCTCTTTCACGGCATAAGGTTTGATGTCCACCCCGACGCCGAGCGGTTTGATTTCAGGCACCGCTTCATACAGACGTGGACGGAACCCCTGCTGGTGCAGGCGCAGCGCGGTGGCAAGGCCTGCCGGGCCTGCGCCGATAATGGCTATGTCTAACATAATGAATGACCTCTGTTTTTTCGGATTGGACGTGCTCTAGCGAACCGCGCCGAGTTTGTCGTTCTGTTTTTGTGTGTCGGCGTTATCCCCGACGTTCTGATCCCCTGGCTTGTGCGTCGGGCCGCGCAGCCAGACGGGGATCGCCACCAGGCATACCGCCAGGCCGATGACAACCATCCACGCCATCCGCGGGATATCGCCGCTATGCAGGGCACCGATAAACAGCGGCGGCCCGAGGAATACCCCCACCAGCGTGATCTGGGTGATCAGCCCGCTGGTCGCCCCGGTGCTTTCGCGCGAGGGCGCCACCACCGGTGCCAGGGCCCACATCCCCACCAGCAGGCCGCTGCTGAACATGAAGATCCAGGAGGCGGCAATGGAGGCGATAAAGCCAATCGGCACCAGGTAGATCAGCAGGGCTGATGCCGCCGCCAGCACGATGCCGGTGCCTGCCACCATCGTGGCTCGGATACCACGGTTAAGCAGTGCCCCGACCATCAGGCAGCCCACCGCGTTGGCAAGCATCGCCCCGACGTTCCAGTGGGCGACCTGCACCGCCGGTACGCCATAGGTTTTGGCTAAAAACGGCGTCAGAGAGGAGATCATCCCGGTCTGGATAAAGGCATCCGCGCCGAACGAGATCCCCAGCAGGTACGGCAGCGGGCTTTTCAGCACCGTGCTCAGTCCCCGGGTACGGGAGAACTGCGCTTTTTGCTCGGCGGTGCGCTGGTCGAGACAGAGCAGCGCAAGAAAGGCCAGCACCAGCGTCAGGACCGAGTGACCAATAAATGCCGCCCGCCAGGTGTGGAAATACTCCGCCACGCCCGCCGAGATAAACGGCAGCAGGAAGCTGGCCGGAACAAACGTCGACCAGAGCGCCATCACCATGGTGCGCTGTTTGCCGGTGGTCATGCGGATCAGCAGCGTGACCGCCGCCACGGCGGTGAGCACGTATCCCACCCCGGTCACCACCCTGCCAGCCAGCAGCAGTCCCCATGACGGCGCGGCGATCACCAGCACATCGCCGATAACGATAATTAGCGCGCCGGTCAGAAGTACCGCCCGGTCACCGGTGCGATCCACCAGATAACCGGCCATCAGCGCCCCGAGCGCCACCATCAGCGAGGGCAACGACATGATGATCCCCACATGACCGTGGTCTTTGAGTTCAAACTCATGGGCAATCGCCCCCAGCTCCGTCACCGCTTCACTGACCGTCATCGCGGCCATAACCCCTAATGCGTAAACCACAAAAATTCTGATACTCGTGCTGTTAATCGCAGCCATGTCCTTTCTCCAGGTTGAGGCTACCCGGGCTCGGCTTCTGCTGAAGCGAACCTGTTGTATCGAACGGGGGTATCAGGCGGGCGACGTTAGCTGTCGTTTGCCATCGCAAGGAACCTTTCCAGCGTCGGGGGATCGACCTTGATCTCCGGTTCGCGCGGCGTCAGGCCGCTGAACGGCGTCGCCTCACGAAACCAGCGATCCCGGGCGGGCAGTCCCCACTGGTCGGCGCGACCGGGGTCAGCCAGATCCCAGCCGATGGCCGGTTCGAGATCGATATGCTGGTAGTGGGTGTTGAACAGCTCGATGCGGTGCCCGTCGGGGTCGCGGAAGTAGACAAACAGCGCCCCGCTGATGCCATGGCGGCCTGGGCCCCGCTCCAGCTGCGGCGCATAGCCCAGCGCCCCGGCCACGTCGCAGGCGCGGATCATGTCGTTGGTGTCCGGCAGCGTGTAGGCTAAGTGGTGCAGGCGCGGGCCGGTACCGCTGGTAAAGACGATATCGTGCGGGTTGCCTTTGCGCTGCAACCAGACGCCCCACAGCTGGGTTTGATCGTCATCCAGTTGGGAGTAAGTGTATTCACTGACGCGAAATCCCAGCGGCTGCCAGAACGACCACGCCCGACGCACATCGTCGGTTTGCAGCTGATAGTGATCCAGCCGCTGGGCGCAGGCCCCGCGGTAGCGATCATAGGCTTTGAACAGCCGCTCGCAGGGATCCATGGTGGCGCACAGTTCCAGCGGGATGCCGCTGCTGTCGGTGACGTGCAGGGTCACCCCCTGATAAGGCCGCGATACGCGCTGGCAGGCGATCCCCTGGCGGAAGAAATACGCTTCGGCTTTGAAGATATCCTCTTCCGTCAGCACCCGCATTCCCAGCCGGGCGCAGGTCTGTTCTGTGGATTTGCAGAGCACCAGGCTGTGATGCCCCCGCTCCTCCAGCCCGCGCAGCCAGACGGTGTTGTCGTCCTCGTCGCTGACCACAAGGCCAATCAGTTCGGTGTAGAAATGTTTACTGGCCGCCAGGTCGCGCACGTTCAGTACCACGTGGCTGGCACGGGTAATGTTGAACGGCGGCTCCAGCACCATCGTGTTGATCTGTTGCATTGTTGTGTTCTCTCTTTCAGTGCTTTGTGTTTGCAGGGCACTCTGTCGTTGCCCTTCGCTTTGCTGCGACGCTGCCTGTAGGGGAAAACAGCGCTTACGACTCATTCTGATATGTCTTTAATCTAGATATATCTGAATACTGAAATTGAGAATAGATGAGCCTGAAAAAAGAACAACTCAAAAAAGAGGGGAAAATGCGGGAACGTGACGCGGTGCGCAAATGCGAGTGATTTTCATATACGAAGACGTGAGGGAGTGCCGAGCGGGCAGAGAAAAGCGGAGTAGTATCCCTTCTTAAGCGGCGATACTACCCGGGTGATGGAGACAACGTGCTTCAGACGGTTTCTGCAGGCTCAACATCTAAAACAGACGTACCGTAAGAGTTATCGATGGTGCACAGCCAGCGGTCGTTTTCCTGACGGAAGACATAGGTCGCGCGACGGGTGATCTCAGTCGTGCCGCCCAGTTCATCCGGGAAGAACAGCTGGGTTTCCATGATCACCAGCGCGTCACCGCCGCCTTCGATGATCTGCATTTCGCCCTGCTTGACGGTGAGCTGCTCCTGAAAATAATCCGCGATGGAAATAAAGGCGTTACGGATATTGTCTTTGCCTCTGACGATCATTCCGGGCTTAACCACCAGCGCGGCGTCCTCGGCGTAATACTCCATCAGCGCGTCGAAATCTTTGGCCGAGATCGCCCTGTCACACGCCTTGATGATCTGGTGAAGCGGATGTTCGTACATGTGCTTTTCTCCTGTTAAGTGACTGCCTGTATTGAATCTACCACCAGACTGCCAAATGTGCAGGCCGGGCACGCATAGCGCGTCCGGCTGGCCTTTCTGGAAGACGCCTCGCAAAGCTGAAAGTAAGCCTATGAAATTCAGGGTTATGGCTTTTCATCCTTTTATCATGGTCATAAAGTGACCGCATTGCGTCACATACGCAATCAGGCCAGGGAAGCGAGTGGGCATTGCATGCAGGGAGCGATATGTGCATATCGAAGAAGAGGTTTTTCTTGACGATTATGGCATGAGGCGGAAGACGTTTTTCTACGATCGTCGGATACATCACAGCTACGTCTTTGCTGCCGGGAACGAGGTTTACACTGTAATTGTGGGTAGTTTGCTGGATGAAGTCACGTTTTCGCGAATCGGATACGAAATGCCGTCTGGTATTCCATTCCCGATCAACGGAATGGCAGAAGTATGTTTTGATACTTTCGATGGTATGGGCGGTTTGGCTGATTTTCGCCATATTAAATTTAAAGGATTAGGTAGCGCTGTCGTTTTGCAATCAGTCTCCCTGGCGTTAATCGCCCATGCGGAGAAACTCAACATTGGTGGTTTTGTTTTCCAGGCGGCTTCAGGAGGTGTGGTTGATAAAGACCGTCGCACTTCCCTGGAAGAGACCTATGACATTCTGCTTGGGTTAAAAAATGTACCGCGCTACAATTCACGAACAGGGTTGCCAAAGCGAATTCCGCGACCACTGATACAGGGAAATTTCCATGCGTACAAGAGAGTTACAGAAGGGAGAGCCAGCTATGTCGTATTGCAATAAGCATGAACATTCCACGCTTCTTGCCCCCGGAGAAAGGGAAAAGAGAGTATTTCAGGCATTAGCGTCTGCTGAATTAAAAGCGCACGGCATCAGCGCAGAGGCCTATATCCGCGACCTCAAAACTGAACTGTCTGCGGTTAAAAAACGCTCCTCAGCCGCCCTGCTTCGCAAAAAACTGAAAGAACCCTTTGGCCGTGTATAAAGCGCATCTGACCAAATCTCTTTCAGCAAAAGGCCCAACGACTGGGCCTTATTTTTTCAGCAGATTACGCCAAAAAATACCCCGCCGCGCAGAACGCCACTACCCCGGCAATCACCGTGGCAAATAGCCCTCGGGTAATAATGCCCACCAGGGTAGCGAAGGCCGCTGCCAGCAGCGAAATGCTAATCCCGGAGTCCGTCATGGCGGGTTTACTCATCAGTTCACCGGCTACCAGCGCGGCCATAATGGCGGTGGGGATAAAGCTCAGCCACTGCAGTAGTACCTCAGGCAGGCGGAAGCGGGAGAGCAGTATTACCGGCACGGTGCGCATCAGGGCGGTGACCAACGCAGAGGCGAGGATCGCCAGCAGAATATTTCGTTCCATCTTATTTTCCTTTCCGGGCGCGTAACAGCAGCGTCGCAAGGGTGGCGGCAAGGGATGCGGCGACAATCACCACCATACTGAGCGACGTGCTCCCGGCCATCAGCAGCGTGATGACCACCGCGACGGCAATGTTCAGGGTTTCCAGTATTTTTCTGCGGCTGGCAAACCACATCATCAGGATCAGGCCGATAAACATCGACACAAGGCTGAAGCCCAGCCCCTCCATCAGCGACGCTGGCAACGCGGTCGCCAGCCAGGCCCCGGCCACACAGGCGATAATCCAGTTCAGCCAGGCGGTGATATTCAGCCCCAGCATCCAGGGATAGCTGATTTTGCCCTGCGGACTGGCGCGCTGCACCGCCACGCCAAAGGTTTCGTCGGTCAGCAGCAGCCCGCTGACCACTTTCTGAAAGGTGGTGTAGTCACGAAAAAAGACGCTCATGGAGGAGCTCATCAGCAGGTAGCGCAGGTTCACCAGCAGCACGCTCAGCACCACCGACGCCATTTCCGCCCCTGCGGCCCACAACGAGTAAAACAGAAACTGCGCCGAACCGGCGTAGAGGGCACTGGCCAGCAGCGCGATTTGCCCGGTAGTAAACCCGGAGAGCGGGCCAATCGCCCCGGCGGCAAAGCCTATGCTCCAGTAGCCCGCGATGGTGGGCAGACAGGCGGCAATACCAGCCCGAAATTCGTCCACGGCGGACGCGGGGTGTCCGGTATTTATCTTCATCAACATCGTTTCATCCCTTATATTACTTAGTTCAATAACTATCTTAAGAATCAGCAGCAATCGCTATAGTAAAATCCTGCTCAGCAGTGAAATTTACGAAGGCCATGGAGACGCGACGTGGGGCAAGTGAAACGCGATGAGATTAGCCTGTGGCGCGACAGCCAGCTGCATGGCGGGATGGAGATCCTGCAGGCCACCTGCTACGAACACAGCTACCCGCCCCATTTTCATGATGAGTTTGTGATTGCCGCCTTTGCTCGCGGGGCGCAGCGCACCCGGGTGTGCAGGCAAAACGGGATTGCCGCAGCAGGGTCGGTGATGATTATCGCCCCCGGCGAAGTCCACACCGGCGAGGCGGTGCAGCGCGATGAAGGCTGGGACTACTGCGCATTCTATCCGGGCGAGACGCTGGTCAACGAGGTGGCGCAAACGGTGCTGAGCGGCAAAGGCGAGGTGAATTTCGGCCAGCAGGGAATTCGCCACGATCCGCTTATGGCCCGCCGCATGTTGCAGGCCGCGAGCGTGATGAAACAGAGCAACGACCCGCTGGAAAAAGAGTGCGTGATGTACCAGATCCTTAATCTGCTGGTGGGTCATTACGGCGAGCGCAGCGTAAAAGGCTCGCGCCAGCCCTTTTTGCGCGCGGATATCCGTCAGGCGATCGACTTCTTGCACGGCAACTACGCCCTGCCCCTGACGGTAAAAGAGATTGCCCAGGCGGCAGGCTTAAGTGAGTTCTATTTTATGCGCACCTTCCAGAAGATGACCGGCCTGTCGGTGCATCAATATCTGACGCAGATCCGCCTGATGCGCGCCAAAGGGTTACTGGCGAAAGGGATCGGCGCCGCGCAGGTTGCCAGCGATATCGGCTTCTTTGACCAGAGCCATCTAATCAAACACTTCCGCGCCCATTTTGGTACCACGCCGGGGGTGTTTGCTGCCGCGTCGATGTGACGATTTTGTAGGCCGGGCAAGCGAAGCGCCCCCGGCAATGCCCTTTCTGGAAGACGCCTCGCAAACCCCAAAGTAACCCTATGTAATTCAGGGCGATGTCTTTTACTTGCGTTCTCAGGGTCGTAAAGTGATCGCGTTGCGGCACATCCGCAATCGGGCGTAGGAACCCGTACTTTCACGACACGGCAATATTTTTTGTCGCGACAGCGCTCATCCCGTTAGAATCACGGTGGCGCTGGCGGAGCAGCCGAAAGGCTGGCCGTTTTGTCGTGTACGGCATTCCTACCTCCGTCAGCGCTACCACTCATGAGCGTAGGAACTCAAGGGTGGTGAGGAGATCTTTTAAAAAGGAACACGACATGACTACCTTATCTAATCTGACTTATATCCCATTTGATGAAAGCGTTTTTCACCCGCTTATCGCCCTTCCCCTTCCTGCTGATGCGGATCTCTTTGAGACCGCCGACCACTGCGCCGCACTGGTGATCGTGCTGATCGAAACTGACGATCCGGCAACATATACTGCGATCTGCGAACGCCTGCTGCATGGCCTGCGCCACCTAAGAGAACTTTGCGATGCCGATCTGCCCCCACATCTGATCGCACAGCTCATCGCGGGTGAGAAAATCACCTCCTGTGTGCCGGAGTGCTGGCAGGAAACCGCGTTACAGGTGGATTATGCGCTGGCGTTAACACAGGCGCTGCTGGCTGGCACACTGCCGCCTGGAGTAACGAAGGAATTAACGGGTTTACTGCATGATATGGTGTGGCTGTTAGCGGATTTTGTGAAAGAGCCGTATATTACTGCGCATTAAATAAAGCGAAAAATTGCTGACATGCACTTAATTTCGAAGTTGTAAAAGGGACTGTGTAAAGTCCCTTAATAATATTACAAATGTGATTACTACTATTCCTTGTGTAAATTAGAAATTTAATATTGTAATTTCTAATCATATTAATTTCAATTAACGCTAAGTTAGTCTCAAAATTATTAAACGAAACAACTATTGTCAGGCAATTTGAATACTGGACCAAAATGCATGGAAATACTGCAATCTCAACTCCGCTTGAAGAATCACCTGATTTACATGAGAAATTAATGCCTAGATACTGGTACGCCATCTACAATGATATCACTTGAGGGGATTTTCAATGAGTACAATTTTTTTCCTACTGGAAACTCCAAAAAAACAGAACTACCTAAATTATATAATGAAACTGTAAGATCATCATACTGCTTATATCCTGGAACAACTTCTGTATGCTGGCCAACGTTATCCCCTTTAATATGTTTCGTTGAATTTGATAGATGACGATCCAATACAGCATCCCAAGGTTGCTTAACAAAAACAGTTACTTTTTCATTACGAATATGTAGGAAAACCATTGTTTTGTTTGCAGCAATACTGATAATACCTAAATAAATCGTCGAAAATATTAATGCTGTCATTGTCACAACAGCATTGGTCAGTTTTATTTCTCCTTTTAATCTTTTGCATTCATCCTTACATACCCCAACATGATCAATTTGCAAATATTTCCGCCTGTTAATATGTAAAAATAAGAAAAGAAAACCTAATGAGATTGACGATAAAATTATTCTCAAATACCAAAAACAATGATCACTCTTAACAGAACTGAAGATGAGTATTAACGTAAATAAGGAAAGCATATGATAAATGAAACTTATCTTTGGGAATCGCACATTGTACATAAACCCTTCTTCTCGTTTATATGCTCTATAGAAAACACCATTTTTCTTTAGCATAGTTTTCATTTTCCTTTCCCTGAAGGATTTCCTTACGCTAATAAAGTATTTCGTCACTCCTGAAAAACGTAAAGCATGGTATATAACGTGACATAGTGAAATACCAAGACAACCGAGGAAAAAATAAACTATGGCCATGCCAAAAGTAAAAACAGATATGATAAGTAGTAACCAAATACCGTCACCTAAGGATAAATCTTCTGGAAAGGCCCCAGAGTTAGAGCAATAAACCAAAAATATGACACCTCCCAAAAACAAAGAAACTTTTGTTACAATACCTAAAGAAAGCCCTAAATTCTCAAGCGATATTTTTGAGTTACCCATTTTTATTCCTTTATAAAACATCACCCTCATACGCGTTAACAATTAGTATCAATTAAATCAGAAAATTACAATCTTCTTTTTTGAGTTAATAAAATAAAAAAGCCACTTAGCTCTCTCTTGGCATCACTTCTTAAAGGTGTTTATCTGAGACAGCGTGATCCGAGAAATTTCCTTTGAAGTATATACATAATTCATTTGCTTAATTTCACAAAAGAACATTAACTTGAACTGTTGTTATGGTGTCCATTCCCTAATATAGATGTATTCCTAATCCAATGTATATTGGAAGTACTATCCATGAATCCTCTCATCCAAAAAAAAACCGGGCCCGCTCTCGCCGGCCCGGCCCTCTACCCTTCCAAACCTACTCCTTCACGCGCGCCCGCTTCCCTCTCTGCTCCTCCTCGCTCTCCGCCGCTTTCACCAGCGTAAAGTTAAAGTTCACCTCCGTATGCTCCCCGTTGAGGTCGCGCTCCCGGGCCACAGCCGCATCGGTAATCTTCACCGGATCCGCAATCAGCTCCGCCCTGGTGGCGAACGCAAAGTCATCCCACAGATACTCATCCCCGTTCAGGTTGATCTGCGTGGTCAGATGTTTATACCCCGGTGCCGACACAAAGAAGTGCACATGCGCCGGGCGGTTGCCGTGGCGGCCAATGGCTGTCAGCAATTTTTGGGTTGGGCCATCCGGCGGGCAGCCGTAGCCGCACGGCACGATGCTGCGCACTGTGTAGCGACCGTCGTCACCGGTGCGGATGCGGCGGCGCAGGTTGTATTCGCTCTGGGACTGATCGAAGAACGAGTAGCCGCCGAGGGTGTTGGCGTGCCAGATGTCCACAATTGCACCCGCCACCGGCTTGCCGTTCATATCCGTTACCTGGCCCTGCAGCCACATAGTTTCCGCCTGCTCTTTACCGTCGTCCATGCGGGAAAAGCCTTCGCTCAGCGGGGCGTTGGCCACGTACAGCGGCCCTTCGATGGTGCGCGGGGTGCCCACTTCGTTGCCGGATGCCGCCTCTTTTTCGTCGGCACGCATATCCAGATAGTGCTCCAGCCCCAGACCGGCTGCCAGCAGCGCCGCTTCCTGGCGTCCGCCCAGCTCGTTGAGGTAGTTCACCGCAACCCAGAACTCTTCATCGGTCACATCGAACTGCTTGATGGTCTTGCACAGGTCGCTCAGCAGCTGGTGCATGATGTTCTTTAAACGGTCGTTGCCGCCGGTGGAATTTAAGCCGCTGCTGATTGCCAGTAAGGTGTCCAGTTCGGTTTGATGTACAGGATTCACAGACATTGCATATTCCTCTTGTAGGGTACGATTGTTGTAGTTATTGCGACGACTATTGTTCGTTGTGAATGGATGACGGATGCGTGCACAGAGGCTGGACGCTGATCTCCATCCACGGGTAGAGCGGCAGCGCGGTCAGGATGTCGTGCAGCTCCTGGTTATCCGCCACGTCAAAAATGCTGACGTTGGCGTACTGGCCGACCACGCGCCAGATGTGCGGCCACTTGCCTTCACGCTGAAGGCGCTGGGAGTAGGCTTTCTCTTTCGCCTTGATGGCGTCGACGTCTGCCGAAGGCAGCGACGACGGGATGTTGACCGTCATTTCAACTTTAAAAAGCATGATGTTTTCCTTTATTGACGCGCGTAATGACGCAGCTTGTCTTCGTCGATATCAATGCCTAATCCTGGCCCCTGAGGTAACGTCACCTCTCCCTGGCTGAAATCCAGCGGACGTACCACGATGTCTTCCTTCAGCAGCAGCGGGCCGAACATCTCGGTGCCCCACTGCATCTTCACCGTCGACCAGGCGTGCAGCGAAGCCACCGTGCCGAGCGTGCCTTCCAGCATGGTGCCGCCGTAGAGCGCCACCCCTGCCGCCTGCGCCAGGTGCGCCAGCTTCAGGGCCTGCACCGGGCCGCCCGCCTTGGCGATCTTCAGGGCGTAAACGCCGGTAAAGCCGCCGCTCGCCAGGGCGTAGCCGTCATGGCTGGTCGCCACCGCTTCGTCGGCGAGGATCGGCACCGTAAAACGCTGGCTGAGGGTGATAAGCCCTTGCCGGTCCCACAGCGGGATCGGCTGTTCCACCAGGTCGATGCCGCCCGCCTGCAGTTGGGTCATCCCTTTGATGGCGGTGGTCAGATCCCAGGCCTGGTTGACGTCCACCCGCACGCTCACCTCATCGCCCAGCGCGGCCTTGATCGCCAGGGCGTGGCGAACGTCCACGTCCAGTCCGCGAGCGCCGATTTTCAGCTTGAAGGTGTTGTGACGCCCCTCCGCCAGCAGGCGTTTGCCCTCATCGATGTCTTTCTGCGTGTCGCCGCTCGCCAGGGTCCAGAGCACCGGGAGGCGCTCCGTCAGCGCCCCGCCCAGCAGCGCGCTGACCGGCTGGCCCAGCGCCTTGCCCTGCGCATCGAGGAACGCGGTTTCGAGGGCAGATTTGGCAAAGGTATTGCCCTTTACGTGAGCGTTCATCTTGTCGGCGAGCGCCGCCACGCCGCTGAACGACTGGCCGCACACCAGCGGGGCCAGATAGGTCTCAATGGCGGATTTGATCGCTTCCGGGCTTTCCGGGCCGTAGCTCATGCCGCCGATGGTGGTGGCTTCGCCCCAGCCGGTGACGCCGTTCGCGCAGGTCATTCTGACGATGGCGAGGGTCTGGCAACCCATGGTCGCCATCGACAGCTTGTGCGGGCGAATGGTAGGAATGTCCACCAGCCAGCAGGCCAGGGATTCAATGGTGAGGGTCATGTCGTGCTCCTGCGGGTTAAAAAGGTCAGCACCTGCTGGTTAAAGGCCTCCGGGCAGGCGACGTTCGACAGATGCGAGGCGGGTAGCGTCACGGACTCCGTCTGCTTGGCCTGGGCCGCGAGCCACCAGGCGTCCTGAACCGTGGTGACCGGATCGTCTTCGCCTGCGATGGCCAGCATCGGGCGCAGCATGGCAGCCACCTCTTCGCGCAGATCGGCGGTGGCCAGCGCTTCGCAGCAGGCGGCGTAGCCTTCGGCGGGCGTGTCGGCCAGACCGTCAATCAGCAGCTTCACCATCCCGGGATTGCTCTGGCGATATGCCGGGGTGAACCAGCGCTCCGCCGCCGTGCTGGCGACCGGGGCCATCCCCTGCTGGCGCACCGTTCCGGCACGCTGTTGCCAGCCTTTCGCCTCGCCGATTCTGGCTGCGGTGTTCGCCACCACGAGGCGTGAGAAACGTGACGGGGCGTGGCGGTTCAGCCACATCCCGGTCATCCCGCCCAGCGAAATGCCGCAAAAACAGGCGCGTTCCACGTCGAGATGATCCAGCAGGGCAATCACGTCCTGCCCCAGCGTGTCGAGCGTGATGCCCGCGTCCGGCACCGGCGAGTGGCCGTGGCCGCGGGTGTTGTAGCGCAGCACGCGAAAATGACGGGTGAAGTCGGCCATCTGCCCCTGCCACATCTGCCAGGTGGTACCGAGCGAGTTGGAGAGCACCAGCAGCGGGGCCTCTTCCGGTCCGTCGAGGCGATATTCCAGATCCATTTACGCCTCCTCGGTTTCAGCGTTCAGGGCAAAGGTCAGCGCCACCGGGGTGACGGACTGCAGATACTCCGCCGTCACGTCGCCAAACAGCTCGCGCACCACGATGCCCTCAGCGGTGATATCCATCACCGCCATGTCGGTGTAGATCCGGTCGATGCAGGCCATGCCGGTCAGGGGATAGGTGCAGGTTTTAACGATCTTGCAGTCGCCCTGACGGGTCAGATGTTCGGTCATCACATAGACGCGCTTCGCGCCAATCGCCAGATCCATCGCCCCGCCAACCGCCGGAATCGATGAAGGTTCGCCGGTGCTCCAGTTCGCCAGGTCGCCGCGCTCGGAGACCTGATAGGCTCCCAGCACGCAGATATCCAGGTGGCCGCCGCGCATCATGGTGAACGAGTCGCCGTGATGGAAATAGCAGCCGCCTTCGAGCAGCGTCACCGGCTGTTTTCCGGCATTAATAAGCTCAGGATCTTCTTCTCCCGGCGCAGGCGCCGGGCCCATGCCGAGAATGCCGTTTTCACTGTGCAGGAAGATCTCGCGATCGGCAGGCAGATAGTTGGCAATCCGCGTCGGCAGGCCGATCCCGAGGTTCACATAGGCCCCTTCCGGGATATCGCGAGCGATACGTTCGGCCAGCTGTTGATGGGTCAGTTTATTCACAGGCTCTCCTTATGCCGTCTGCGGCAGGCGTTGCGGCGCGACCGTCACCACGCGCTGGACAAAAATTCCCGGCGTTACCACCGCCTCCGGATCAAGCTTGCCCAGGCGAACGATCTCGCTCACCTGCGCAATGGTGCAGCTGGCGGCGGCGGCCATGATCGGCCCGAAGTTGCGCCCGGTTTTGTCATAGACCAGGTTGCCCCAGCGGTCGGCCTTCAGGGCTTTGATCAGGGCGAAATCGGCTTTTAACGGGTACTCCAGCACGTAATCCCTGCCGTCGATGTGCCGGGTCTCTTTGCCCGCCGCCAGCTCGGTGCCAAAGCCGGTCGGGGTGAAGATCGCCCCCAGTCCGCTGCCGCCCGCCTGAATGCGCGCCGCGAGGTTGCCCTGCGGAACCAGCTCCAGCTCTACTTCGCCGCGACGGTAGAGGTCGTCAAAGACCCAGGAGTCGGTCTGGCGCGGGAAGGAGCAGATCACCTTTTTCACGCACCCGGCCTTCAGCAGCGCCGCCAGACCGTAGTCGCCGTTTCCGGCGTTGTTGCTGATCAGGGTCAGATCCCGCGGTCTGCGGCGGATCAGGGCATCCAGCAGCTCGGCGGGCTGTCCGGCCGCGCCGAAGCCGCCTACCATTACCACCGCGCCGTCAAAAATGTCCGCCACGGCGGTATCGGTGGCGGCAATCCGTTTATCAATCATTTGCTTACCTCGTTATTATTCGTTGACGGCAGGCTGCGCAGGGCGATCCACGCCAGCAGCGCGTAGGCCATCAGCAGCAGGGAGACCGGCCATGAAGCGTCGAAGTGCATCAGCAGCGCCACCGCCAGCATCGGCCCCAGTCCGCCGGAGAAGATCGAGCCCACCTCATGCCCCAGCGCCAGGCCGGAGTAGCGCACGCGCACCGGGAACAGGTCGCTCATGATGCAGGGCTGGGTGCCGATCATCGCCCCGTGGCAGAACGGCAGGCCGAGCAGCATCGCCAGCATGATCCAGCCGTAGTCCCCGGTGGAGAGCAGCCAGAAGAACGGGAAGGCCATCACCAGCAGGCCGATGACGCCGATGTAGTAGACCGGCTTCAGGCCGATGCGGTCCGAGAGCGCGCCCCAGAACAGGATCGAGAAGAACTCCACCAGCATCGCCAGGGTCACGGCGCTGATGATCTCCCCGGTGCCGATGCCGATGTGCTTCGCGTAAACCACCGAGAAGGTGAAGAAGATATAGGAAGCGCCGTTCTCCGGCAGGCGCAGGGCGATGGCCTGCAGCAGCGCTTTCGGGTGCTCGCGCACCAGCACCATCAGCGGGATCTTCTCGTGTTTCTCTTCGGGCTTCGCCTGAGTGAAGGCCTTGCTCTCGCGGATGTTTTTGCGGATATAGACTCCAACCAGGAAGATGACGATGCTGAGCAGGAAGGGCACGCGCCAGCCCCAGCTCATCAGTTCGTCTTCCGGCAGCTTTTGCACCAGATAAAAGGCAAACGCCGAGAGGACAAACCCGCCGGAGACCCCCATCTGGCTCCAGGCGGTAAAGAAGCCGCGACGCGACGCCGGAGCGTTCTCACTCAGCATCAGCACCCCGCCGCCCCACTCGCCGCCCGACGCCACGCCCTGTAAAAAGCGCAGGGTGATGAGCGATATCGGCGCCCAGATGCCAATCTGGGCATAGACCGGCAGCAGGCCGATGACGAAGGTGGTGGCCCCCATCAGGGTCAGGGTCATGATCAGCGTCATCTTGCGGCTGTAGCGATCCCCGATATGGCCGAAGACGATCCCGCCCAGCGGACGGGCAAGGAAGCCCACCGCAAAGCCCGAGAAGGCCAGCAGCGTGCCCTGCATCGGGTCGCCGCCCACCGGGAAGAACAGCGGTCCAAACACCAGCGCCGCAGCGGTGCCGTAGAGGAAGAAGTCATACCATTCCAGCGCGTTACCCAGCACCGAGGCGAACACCAGCTTGCGCATCTGCCCGGCATCGTGCGGAACGGCTGCCGGGGCGGCGGTGGTTTGAGTCTCAACATGGCTCATCAGCGTTACCCTTATGGTTGGTTTTACGCTTCCACGTCATGCCCGATGGCATGGTAGCGACGGTTGAAGTAGACCAGCCCGCGCGGGGCTTCGCTGATGCGGATCGCCTGCACCTGGCAGTAGAACACCGTGTGGCTGCCCACTTCATGGCAGGTGTCGATCACGCAGTCGAAGCTGGCGACGGACGAGCTCAGCACCGGCGCGCCGCTGGCCATCACCTGCCAGGTGTCGTACTCGAAACGTTGCTCGGAGCGCAGGCTGGCGTTGGCGAAGATCCCGGAGAGATCCTGGTGGTCGCTGGAGAGGACGTTGACGCACAGGACCCGGTTCTGCTTGAAGGGCTCATGGGCGTAGGAGTTGCGGTTCATGCACACCAGCAGCGTCGGCGGCGAGTCCGTGACGCTGCAGACGGCAGAGGCGGTAAACCCAAACTTGCCCGCCGGGCCGTCGGTGGTGATCACGGAGACCGCACTGCCCAGTTGCGCCATGGCATTACGAAATTCGGTTTGCAGTGTCATAAGGAATTCCTCACAGATCGATAACTAAACGGGCGCTCTTTGCCCGGGAACAACACAACAAAATCTGGTCGCCGTCGGCTTTCTCTTCGTCGGTCAGGTAGCTGTCGCGGTGGTCCGGCTCGCCTTCCAGCACGTCGGTCAGGCAGCTGCCGCAGATCCCCTGTTTGCAGGAGACGCACACCTTCAGCCCGGCCAGCGCCAGCGCCTCGACGATGCTCTGGTTCTCCAGCACCTGGACGGTGATGCCGCTCGTGGCGGCGAACACTTCAAAGGCCGCCCCGCCGGTGACTACCCCGGCGCTGAAGCACTCCTGATGCACCTGCTCCGGGCGATAGCCCGCTGCCGCGGCCTGTTCGCTGACCGCATCCATCAGCCGCGTCGGGCCGCAGGTGTAGACGTGGGTGTTGGCCGGAACGTCGCTCAGCACGGCCGCCAGGTTCAGGCGCTGGATATCGCTGAAGTGCAGATGAACGCGGTCGGCATACGGAGCCTGCTCCAGTTGAGAGATAAACGCCGCCTGTTCCCGCGTCCGGGCGCAGTAGTGCAGGCTGAACGAGCGCCCGCTGGCGTGCAGTTCGGCGGCCATCGCCAGCATCGGGGTGATGCCGATCCCGCCGCCAATCAGCAGGCAGTGGCTGGCGGTCTCCTCCAGCGCAAACAGGTTGCGCGGGTCGCTGACCTGAACCCGATCCCCTTCGTTCAGGGCGTGGGCGGCAAGGGAGCCCCCCTGGGATTTACTCTCTTTGAGAATGCCGAGCTGGTAGTGGCGGCGATCGTTTGGGTCGCCGCACAGGGAGTACGGACGCACCAGGTCTTCTGCCAGATGCAGATCGATATGCGCCCCCGCGCTGAAGGGCGGGAGGTCGATACCGTCAGAATGCGCCAGCGTCAGCAGGACTACCTCGCCCTGCAACTCCCGCCTGATAACCTGTAATGTCAGCATGTTGACTCCTTAACGCATAAACAGGCCGCCGTTGATGTCCCAGGTTGCCCCGGTGACAAACGACGCCTGCTCTGATGCCAGCAAGGCCACGGCCTGTGCGACAAACTCTGCTTCACCTAATTTGCCGACCGGGATCATCTGCAGCAGCCCGGCCATCTTCTCTTCCGGTACCAGGGCGTGAACCATCGGCAGATCCATCGGGCCCGGGGCAATGGCGTTTACCGTCACGCCGGATTTACTCAGCTCGCGGGCAAACACTTTGGTGAGGGTCAGGATCCCGCCCTTCGAGGCCGCGTAGTGGGCCCCGGAGGCGGTTCCGCCGTTCTGCCCGGCCAGTGAAGCCAGGTTGATGATGCGGCCATAGCCTTTGCCCGCGAAGTAGCGTCCCATGGTCTGGCAGCCGACAAAGGTGCCGCGCAGGTTGGTGGAAATCACCCGGTCGAACTCGTCGACCTCAATCTCCATCACCGGGGTGGCGAGGGTCAGCGCGGCGTTGTTCACCAGCACTTCAAGGCTGCCGAAACGCTCGAGGGTGGCCGCCAGCGCTTTGGCGAAATCCTGCGGCTGGCGGATATCCAGCCCCAGCGCCAGAACCCGACCCTGTCCGTTATCCAGGCGATCCGCGGCCTGCTGCGCCCGGGCGGCGTCGACGTCGGTCAGCACCACCTGATATCCCTGCTCCAGCAGGTGGGCGGCAATCACGTTGCCCAGACCGGCGGCGGCGCCGGTTACTAATACGGTTTGCGTCATGGACGGCTCCTCAGAGGATGTAGCCGATGCTGTGCAGCACATCGTCGCTGTTGACCAGGCGGATCACCTTTTGGGTAATCAGCAACCTGCCGTCCTGCGGCATGAGGTGCCAGGTGATGTCCGCCGCGTAGTGGCGGCTGTGCCCCTTGCGGTGCTCCCACAGGGACTGCGCCCCGCGCACCACGATCAGGTCCTCGCTGGACGCCAGCAGGCGGAAGCGCGACAGGGTGCGCAGCGTTCTGGCGCGCGGCGTGGTGGAGATGGACTCCCCGCTGTAGAGGCGCTTCACCCGGCGCTCGCGCATGTGGTGATCGTCGCAGGCGTAGTTGAGGGTGTTTTTAAAATCGGTTTCATTCGGGTCGATGGGCACCACGTACAGGCCGTCGCGCTGCCACAGCTCCAGCCAGGCGTTGAACTCGCCCTGGTCCAGCAGATCGCCTTCGAGGTTGATTACGGACATGGCCGCAAACAGGACAGAATCTGGGGTCATCATTTTTCGCTCTCCGTCATCAATTTTTTCCACTGCTGATAGGCTGCGCGCATGCCGGTCTCGGCGCTGACGTCGCTGCGCAGGCCATCGTCGGTGCGGTACTCCCCGGCGAGTCCGCGGTTGAGCATGATCCACAGGTCGTCGCCAGCGGTGGCCCCGCGCTGCACGCGCTCCCAGGCTTCGGAGTCGTCCGGGGTGCCAAAGCCCATCGGCCCCTG
Source organism: Leclercia barmai (assembly GCF_049312895.1). Taxonomy (NCBI): domain Bacteria; kingdom Pseudomonadati; phylum Pseudomonadota; class Gammaproteobacteria; order Enterobacterales; family Enterobacteriaceae; genus Leclercia; species Leclercia barmai. The sequence goes on from NZ_JBMNWZ010000002.1 coordinate 191,122, forward strand.
GAAGTGTTCGTGCAGACGCAGGCGCGCCTGGTTGGCAATCTCCGGCCCGCCGTCCATGGTGATCACCGCGTGGTGGATTTCGGTTTCCATCACTGAGATCGGCTGCAATACGCGGAAGAAGGCCATCGAACAGGCAACATTCGGGAACAGGTTGAGGTTGAAGCCGGAGCCGCCCACCGCGCGCACGATGCGCTTAACCTGCTCTTCGTCGTGATCTTTGCGCAGCTCGTCAGCCAGTTCGACAAAGCGCTCCGGGATCGGCGCGTCGAGGTTAGCTTCCAGATCCACCAGCTCGGGGATCATCACCATCACGCTGTGGCCGTTGCCGAGATCTTCCACATAGCCGCTGCCGTCCACGAAGTTGAGCATCTCTTCGGTCTGCTTATCCACCGAGCTCAGGAAGGAGCGGTGCACCACCGGGAAGTGGTAGCCGTCGGTGGTGTTCTCCAGCTGAATTTTCCAGTTGCCCGGGAAGCGGAAGCGGTGCGCAGGCCCGGTCTTGATCGGGTAGCCCGCCCCCTGCTTCATAAACAGATCCATCCACTTCTTCGCCGCGCCGAGGAAATCCTCCAGCGGCTCGATCTCCTCGTTAAAGGTGGCGAAGACCATGCCCGCATACTGTTCGGTACGCAGCGACACCAGACCCAGCTCGTTTTTCTCAAGCTGATCGGCATAGCTTTCCGGGTGCGGCACGCCGCGCAGGCTGCCGTCGAGGGCGTAGCCCCAGCCGTGATAAGGGCAGACGAAGCTGTTGGTCTTGCCGCTGCGGTGCTCGCAGACGGTGGCCGCGCGGTGGCGGCAGCGGTTCAGCAGGGTGTGGATCGCGCCTTTACGGTCACGCACCACGATCACCGGCTGGGTGCCGATCTCGGTGGTTTTGAAGCTGCCGGTCTCCGGGATCTCGCTGACGTGCGCCACCCAGACCCAGGTTTTGCTGAAAATACGCTCCAGCTCCAGCTGGAAGAGTTCGTCTGAGGTGTAGAGCGACGTGTGGACGCGGTCATGCTTTACCAGGCCCGCAATCTCTTCCCGGGTCAGCCCCGGCTGCGCGGTGGTATCGATATTTTTGACGTTGATGATGTGGTCACACTGCATAATCTTTCTCCTGCTGGCCATCGAGGTTCTGGTTTTTGTCAGGGACAGGTAACGCATCCGCCGCATGCCAGTGGCTCACCGGCCGGCTGAACAGGTTGCGGGTGGTGAAATGGTGCATGGTCATCTCACCCGCCTCGCGACGGAAAATAATCTGCAGCTCGGCGGCATTCAGATGCGCACCCCCGGCGGTAAAGGCGGAGGTTTGCAGCATCTGCCAGCGGCCATGCAGCTCGCCGTCGGCATCGTGATACAGCGCTTCGGAGCATAAAAAATGGCCGTTCAGGGCGAAATGCGCGGGCGTGCGAACGTAGCCCGCCATCATCGCCACAATCGCCTCGCGTCCCTGATGTCTTCCCAGTCGGGTGGCGTAAGGCTCACCCAGCCCTTCCCAGCAGGCGTCTGCGCTGAACAGGGCCCCGATGGCCTGCACCGTCGCCATGTCGTCCAGCCGATCGCACAACCGCATGTAGGTGCTGATACAGACCCGGGCGGCCTGCTGATCTTCAAGCTGCTGTAAACGCAGCGCATCCTGTGGGCTCATGATCCGCTCCGTTACTGAATGATCAGTTCGCGACCGACGCGGGCTTCGATCTTGCAGTACTTCCACAGCTTGCTGTCGCCGTCGCCCACCGGGGTGGTGCGGAACAGGTTGCAGGCGGCCACCACGCTGTCGAGGGTGTCGGCATCGGCCAGCACGTAGGTGGTCCACGGGGAGGTGGTGGACGGGCCGACCATCAGGCGGTCATCGTCCATGTTGCCGATGACGCGGATCCCCTGGGTTTCGTCGATGCCCTTCATCATCACGCCGAACGCGGCCCACACCTGTTTGGCTTCTGCCGGGGTAGCGTCAAAGAAGTTCTGGTTCACGCCGATGCAAAACAGCACGCGTAAGGTTGTTGTCTGGCTCATCTGTTGCTCCTTTCGTAAAAATTACAAATAACCCGGCAGAGGCTGGCCACCGAAATAGACCGTACCGGCGTTGAGATAAGAGAGGTCGCCCATAAAGGCGTGCTGGGTGATCACCATGGTGTCGCGCACGTAGCGTTGCAGCGGGCTTTTCATGGTGATGCCGCCCATGCCGTTCAGCGCCAGCGCCTGGCGGGTGACCTCGGCGGCCACGCGGGTGACGTGGGTGGACGACAGCCGCAGGGCGTTGATCTGCTCGCAGGCCGGATCATCCCCGGCGAGAATGCACTGCCAGACGTCGTCAATGGCGTCGTAGAACCAGGCCCGGGCGGAGCGCAGATCCGCTTCGCAGCGGGCAATTTGCATCTGCGCCTGCGGGCGGTCGGCGAGGCGCGGCGCGCCGGTGACCGACTGCTGACGATGGGCAATGGCGTAGATTTCATTGAGGGCCGCGCGGGCAACGCCGAGGGCCACTACCGACAGCACCTGGGTCGCGAGGGACAGCACCGGATAGCGATAGAGCGCCCCTTCCAGGTTGAGCGCGCCGCCGCGAACGAAGGTCCACTCCTGCGGCACAAAGGCGTCGTTCACCACCAGATCGTGGCTGCCGGTCCCGGCCAGGCCGACGGTGTTCCACACCGGATCGATCTGCACGCTGTCACGCGGCAGCACCGCCATGCGCGGCAGGGTTTCGCCACTCTCCGGCAGGATCCCGACGCCAAACACCGAGGCGCCCATGCTGCCGCTGGCAAAGCCCCAGCGTCCGGTGACGCGGTAGCCGCCATCCGCCAGCACCGCTTTCTGCGGCGGGAAGATGCCACCGGCAAAGACCACGTCCGGGCCGTCGCGGTAGAGTTCTTTTAAGGTGTCCGGCGGCAATGCGCCGAGGTAGAACGGGCTCATGCCGAAGCTGGCGACCCAGCCTGCGGAGCCATCGGCGGTGGCGATCTGCTCGATCAGCTCACAGAACTGCGCCGGGGAGCACTCTTCGCCGCCGTAGATTTTTGGGACTAATGCGCGATAGACGCCAATCTGCTTAAAGCGGGCGATGATGTCGTCAGAGATATGACGCTGTTGCTCAAAATCGGCGCTGCGGGTGGCGACTTCATTCAGCAGTGGAACAAGTTCCTCACGAACATGAACGGCAGACATAGCTTCCTCCCAAAAGAGTGTGCGGCCCGCAGAGAGACGAGTGCTGCCGCAATGAGTGGTACTCACTGAGTTATGGTTAAAACTGAACGGTAAAACGGGATGGTTAGCGGCGTCGTCGCCCGGACAACCACTCAGCCGCCTGAACCAGCAGACCTTCCTGCCCTTTGGCGGCGACGAGTTGCAGCGCCACCGGGCGTCCGTTTAGCGTGCCCGCAGGCAGGGTCAGCGCCGGATGGCCGCTGAGGTTAAACGGCCGCACCAGACGGGTGAGGTTCACCACGGTCAGCGGATCTTTCGCCTCTTCCAGGGTTGGCGGCAGTTCCGGCAGGGTCGCCAGCGCCAGCAGCGGGGTTTTCGCCAGCTGGGCATCCACCTGGGCGGTAAAGGCCTGTCGGATTTCTTCAGCGGCATGCAGGGCACCGGCATCGATATCGGCCCCGGCGCGGATGCGGGTGGCGACATCGGCGGAGAGCCGCTCATCGCTCAGGAGCGGATTAAACGCCTGCCAGTTTTCGTGGCTGATGATGGTCAGCCCGGCGCGATGGGCATCGCCCAGCAGCGGGAGCTCAACCTGATGGGGACGCAGGTCAGCCTGCGCCAGGAAATTCAGCAGCAGCGAGTCGATGTCGACGAGCGCCGCCGGGATAAAGCCGATGGCGGGCATCGTCTGTAATGGGGCGTCAACCGGCAGCCCCAGACGGGCCAGTACCTCGCGCAGCACCTCGGCGCGGCGGGCGAAGATCCCTACGCAGTCCAGCGAGCTTTGGGCGGGCATTACCCCTTCCCGGCTCAACGTGCCGTAGGTCGGTTTTAAGCCGAGGATCCCGCAGCAGGCGGCAGGCATGCGCACCGAGCCGCCGGTGTCGGTGCCGAGGGCAAAATCGACCTCACCGGAAGCCACTACCGCGGCAGAGCCGCTGGAGGAGCCGCCGGGGATCAGGTCAGGAAACTGCGGGTTAACCGGCGTGCCGCCCCAGGGGTTGATCCCGGTGACGCCAAACGCCAGTTCATGCAGGGTGGTTTTTCCGGTCAGGACGCAGTTCTTCCCGAGAAGAGTCTCAACCACGTCGGCGTGGGTTGCTGCCACCGGGTTTGCCGCCAGCGCCGGGCAGCCGGCACGGGTCGGAAAGCCTGCGATGTCGAGGGTGTCTTTCACCGCGAAGCGCAGGTCGCCCTCACCAAGGGTAAACTGCGCGACATAACCATTGCTCTCAGTAACGGGCTGCATAATTCGCACCTTAACCAGAAAAAACGAATCATATTCGGGCGGGGCAGTCTTCGCTGCGGTTCGACCCACGTTTGCTCAGGTCAATCATGGAATATTTAGATGAATATTCAAGTAATATTTCACGTTAATTTTACGAAAAAATAACACTGAAACATTTTGTTAACACATGTGGATAAGTGGGTCAGGATGATGAAAAATAACAATAAAGCCTGCGCGGGAATCAAAAAAAAGCCGCCCTGACAATCAGGACGGCATGTTTATAAAATCATTTATTTACAGTAGGTTATAACAAATATCTACGGCTGTCACAAAACCGCAATTCTCTCTGTGGCGGCTTCAGAGCTCGTTGAGATTGTCGAGCACCTTCGACAGGGAGAGGTTCATTTTTTCCATCTGGGCGGCGGTCATGCCCTTAAAACCCTTCTCGAAAACCTTGCTCGCAAGACGGTGTGCCTCGGTCACTTTTTCGCGTCCGGCATCGGTGAGCATCACCTCGGTGACCCTGGCGTCCTGTACGCTGCTGGCGGTGGTGACCAGACCGTCATCGCGCAACCGACCGACGATTTTGGTGACGGTGGGCATTTTAGTCATCGCGTATTCGGAGATCTGCGAGATGCTGGCCTTACCGTACTGCTCGGTAATCATCAGCACCCGAAAGCGGGACACATCGAGCTGCACCTTTTTCAGTGTGATTTCCATAACTTGCGTGTAGCGCGCGTAGACGTTGACGATCCAGTAGAACGGGAACTCTTCGCGGTGGAAAGTGGGGCCGGTGTCTGACGATGTCTTCGTTTGACTCATGAAATGACGTTCCAGAAGTGATGCAATGGCCGCAATTATACCCGCTATTGACCGCCCGCTATAGCCCGATCGCACCCTGCCCCGGACTGTTAACAAATCGTCGCGCCGCAAAAGCCGATCGATATCGCATTATGATTCGAAAACGCTACGTGATTAACATTTGCGTATCATTTTTTAAACAGAACATTGACGTTCATATGTGCGGTTTCCTATACGTTAGCGCACGTGTTCAGCTTGCACGAAATAACAACAATACCTCTAACCGCTATGTGGAGCATTTCATGAACGACAGCCCATCGATGGAACAGACACGTGACAACGTGCTGGGTCCGCCTTCGTCTGCTGACGGCACGCTCGATCCGCGTCAACAGCGAGTGATCAAAAAGTTGTTCCGGAGATTGATCACTTTTTTGTTCATTCTTTTCGTCTTCTCGTATCTGGATCGTATCAATATCGGCTTTGCCGGTCTGACGATGGGCAAAGATCTGGGCCTTACCAGCACCATGTTTGGCCTGGCAACCACGCTGTTTTACGTGATGTATGTCATCTGCGGGATCCCCAGCAACGTGATGCTGAGCGTGGTGGGCGCACGCCGCTGGATCGCTATTCTGATGGTGGTGTGGGGGATTGCGTCCACGGCCACTATGTTCGCCACCGGCCCTAACAGCCTGTATGTGCTGCGTATGCTGGTGGGGATTGCCGAAGCGGGCTTCCTGCCGGGGCTGCTGCTGTATTTAACGTTCTGGTTCCCGGCGCACTACCGCGCCCGCGCCAACGCCCTGTTTATGATTGCCATGCCGGTGACGATGGCGCTGGGGTCGCTGGCCTCCGGGTACATCCTGAATCTCGATGGGGTGATGAACCTGAAGGGCTGGCAGTGGCTGTTCCTGCTGGAAGGCTTCCCGTCGGTGATCCTGGGCTTCGTGGTCTGGTTCTGGCTGGACGACAGCCCGGATAAAGCGCGCTGGCTGACCCAGGATGACAAAGCCTGTCTGAAGGAGATGCTGGAGGCGGATCGCCTGAACGCCATCAGCACCCGGGAGCGGGAACAGGCCGCGACGCTGGTACCGCAGCAGCGCAGCGTGATGCGCGAGCTGTTCACGCCGACCATCATGCTCTACACCCTGGCCTACTTTTGCCTGACCAACACCCTCAGCGCCCTGAGCGTCTGGACCCCGCTGATCCTGCGCAGCATCAGCGAAGAGAGCAGCAACGTGACCATCGGGATCCTGAGCGCCATTCCGCAGGTGTGTACGATTGTGGCGATGGTCTGGTGGAGTAAACGTTCCGACAAGCGCAACGAGCGTAAGATCCACACCCTGCTGCCGTACCTGTTTGCCGCCGCAGGCTGGATCCTGACCGCCACCAGCACCAATCCGATGCTGCAGTTCACCGGGATCGTGATGGCCTCGTCGGGTGCCTTTGCCGCGATGGTGATCTTCTGGACCACCCCGGATCGTTCCATCTCCCTGCGTGCCCGCGCGTTGGGTATTGCGGTGATCAACGCCACCGGGATGACCGGTGCCGCGCTGGGGCCGCTGCTGATGGGGCTGATGAAAGATATCACCGGCAACTTCAACGCCGGGATCTTCATGGTGGCCGGTTTCCTCGTGCTGGGTGCGGCGGTGATTGCCTTGATCCCGATGAAACACGCAACGAAGCAGGCAGAGTCGTTGAAAGGGTTGCCGACGAACGGGTAATTTTTAGCACCTGTGCAAGATTGCCGGGTGGCGGCTACGCCTTACCCGGCCTACAAAACCGGGCTTGTGACAATTAACGCAATAAAATTATGCCATGGAATAAAAGGCTTACAGCGGCACCCTGGTCCGGCTGAAAATCGCTGAGGCGTTGACCGCAGGCCGGGGCGAGGCGCAGGGATGCGCCGAGAGGGCGTGACCTACAGGGATGTAGGATCACGCCCGACCCTAAGCCTGCGGGAATAAGCCGAAGGCATCGCGAAGCGACGATTTTCTTTGCCGGGAGCCGGGATTGTAAAGGGGGCGCGATAGCCCCCTTTACACGTTCACAGGTGACGTAGGTTAAAGAGAAGCATCGAAAGCAAGGTGAACGGAATAACCTCCGGTGCGGCATGTTCCCCCTCACCCTAACCCTCTCCCTCAAGGGAGAGGGGATCTATCGTGGACACATTTAGTCCGCTGCGACCGGTTTAACCCGCACCCCGGCAAATACCATCACCATTGCCGCTACCAGCAGCACGCCGCTGGCGGTAAACACCCCGCTCGCCCCGTTGAGATCGAATACTGCTCCACCCCCGGCGGCACCGGCGCTGATCGCCAGCTGGATCGAGGCCACCATCAACCCGCCTGCGCTCTCGGCTTCGTCGGTGACGGTGGTCGCCAGCCAGGTTGACCAGCCTACCGGCACCAGGCCAAACGCAAAGCCCCACAGGCTGACCAGCAGGCCGTCCACCAGCGCCAGATGTCCGAACGCCACCATCAGCAACGCCAGCACGCCCATCGCCAACGGCACCAGCGCCAGGGTCAGGCGCAGGTTGCGGGCCAGCAGATGCCCGGCAATGGAGGTGCCGACGAAGTTCGCCACGCCAAAGCCCAGCAGGATCAGCGAGATGGTCTCCACGCTCACCTGCCCCACCGTCTCAAGGAACGGACGCAGGTAGGTAAAGAAGGCGAAATGGCCGCTGAAGATCAGGATGGTGGCCAGCAGGCCGCCCACCATTCCCGGACGGCGCAGCACCCGCACCAGAGTGCCGAGGCTGCCGCTGTTTTCCGGGCGCATCGACGGCAGCACCCACAGCTGCCACAGCAGAGCCAGGGCGCTGGGCACCACGCAGAGAATAAAGACGTTACGCCAGCCGATCAGGCTGCCGAGATAGCTCCCCAGCGGAGCGGCCACCACGGTGGCAATCGACACCCCGGAGAAGATAATTGCCAGCGCTTTAGGCACATCGCTGGCGGGCACCAGCCGCATCGCGGTGGCGGTGGACATCGCCCAGAAGCCGCCTATCGCTACCCCCAGCAGCAGGCGTCCGCTCAGCAGTACCTCCAGCGACGGTGCAAAGGCCACCAGCAGGCTGGAGACGATCTGCAGCACGGAGAAGAACATCAGCACCCAGCGGCGGTCGATGCTTTTGGTCGCCGGGGTGATCAACAGGCCGGTGACCAGCGCCACCAGCGCGGTGGCGGTCACCGACTGCCCGGCGACCCCTTCGCTCACCCCCAGACTGGCGGCCATGGGCGTCAGCAGGCTGGCAGGTAGAAACTCGGCAACAATCAACCCGAACACCCCGAGCCCCAGGGACCAGACCGCGCGCCAGGCCGGTCTGGCCGGGGCGCTGGCCTCGTTTGCGACGATGGATGAATGCATTTGTAATACTCCCGTTATGAAAATGTGACGTATGTCGCAAAGCATAGGAAGTTCACCGCGGACGATCTATGACATATAATCTTCATTTATTGATTATTCGTCCGGGAATAGAGAAATGACCCTTCGCTCGCCAGATTTGATCAGTGAGTTACTGCGCGGTATGCGCCTGTCGGGGGTGAAATACCGCCGCATTGAGGCCAGCGCGCCCTTTGGCGTGGCCTTCGGCGCGGCCCCCGGCAAAGCGCAGTTCCACTTTATCAGCCGGGGTCCGGCGGTCCTGCGGATGCACAGCGGCGCGCGGTTCGAGCTTAACAGCGGCGACGCGGTCTTTCTGCCGAACGGGGATGCCCACGCCCTTCTCTCCGGAGATGACGCCACCATCACGCCGGTATCTGCCTTCCCCAGCGAGCCGATCTGCAACAGCGTGTGCGACATTCACTGCGAGCCGTGTCCGGACAGCGAGAACGTGGTGATATTCAGCGGGTGCATGGATTTCGATCTGGGCGGGATGCAGCCGCTGATCAAGGCGATGCCGGAAGTGATGATGGTCAGCCGTCTGATGACCACCTGGCCGGAGATCCATCCCCTGCTGGTGGCGATGGAGCGGGAGTCGATGGCGCGCCAGGTCGGTTTTGCCGGGATCCTGGCCCGGCTGGCGGACGTGGTGGCGGCGCTGATTGTCCGCGGCTGGGTTGAAGCCGGGTGCGGCAAGGCCACCGGCTGGATCCAGGTTCTGCGCGATCCGCGCCTCAGCCGGGCGATCTACGCCATGCACCAGCAGCCGGGCATTAACTGGAGCGTGGCGGAGCTGGCAAAAGAGGCGGGAACGTCGCGGTCGGTGTTTGCCGAGCGTTTTCTCTCAGCCACCGGCACCACGCCGGCGAAGTACCTGAGCGAGCTGCGGATGCGGCTGGCGATCCAGTATATCGGTCAGGAGAATCAGGCGATTGAGACCGTGGCATTGCGCCTCGGCTACAGTTCGCTGGCGGCCTTCAGCCGGGCGTTTAAGCGGATTGTCGGCCAGTCGCCGGGAGCACTACGCGAAGCCAGTCAGACCCCACAGGAGATCTGACCGGCCCGGAGAGTTACAGCCAGCTCTGCTGGACAGGCGCGCCTTCGGTGCGCTCCGCCCGGGGCATCTCAATGGCCAGGGTTGACAGGTGTTTGGCCCACAGGTCAGCCACCCATTTTACGCCGCGCGCGGTAAAGCGTGCCTGAGACCAGGTGCGCTCGTTTTCACCCACGCCGCTGTGCAGGGTAAAGTAGCCCGCATCGATGTGGTGCTGCGGCGGAACCAGGTTGCCGCCGACGCGCTGCATGATGTTGCGCTCCAGCAGAAACTCCCGGAACTGGGGCTCTTTGGCCTTGAGGATCTTACAGAGCTGGCGGAAGCCCAGCGACTCCTTCACCTGCACGAACTGATCAAAGAACGCCGCCTTGGGGGCCCAGAGCGCAAGCTGCTCTTCGGCGCGCTGGCGCTTTTCATACTGCTCGGCCCAGGCGCGCGCCGCCGCCGCCGGGTTGGTGAAGTCCGGGATATTGACGTTTCTCTCCTGCTCCTGCCAGCGATCGAGCATGGCGGCAGTGAAGCCGGGGGAGATACGTGAAACCGTCAGCAGGGAGTCCCGTTTGTTCAGCAAAAACTCCTGCCGCGTTTCACCTTCGCGCTCATACAGGCTGGTCGTGACCGGCTGCGAAAGACGCTGCGCCGTTTCCAGGCTTTGCACCATACGCTTGACCTCGGTATGGGCAATACCGGTCAGCTTCGCGATTTCGCGGCTGCTGATGGTGGCAAGCTGGCCACTGGACTGGAAAGTTTCAACAGGAATTACCATAGGTTTCACCCCTCACTCATACATTACTCGGGTAATTTGCTCTAATAGTATACAAATACCTGTTCAAATATCCAGTATAATTTTTAAACGATCATCTTCAATGCCGCGCCACGCCTAAGTTGCGGTAACTAAGGCTGTTTCTGGTTTTCACTTTTTTCAGACGCACCAAAATGCGCAGTGTCGCCGTGCCCGTGTTCTCCGCTGCCCTGCACGCGCTTAAGCTGAATCACCTCCCCGCGCTGCCAGGCGTTGGCCCCTTCCGCTACCGGGTGGGCCAGGATATCGGCCCGCCGGGCTTTGATCTCCTGAGTATCGATCTTCAGGCGACGATCGCGATCCGCCAGCAGCGCCGGATCGAGTTGTCCCTCTCCGGTAAAGCCCATCATCAGCGCCGGGATGCCGAGCGGCAGGGTTTTGTCGCGATCCGTATGCCAGGTGTGCCAGGTTTTGCCGTAGGTGTTGACGATTTTATTCATCAGCGCCTTGTCGGCGACCGCAGGCAGACCGGGTGCCACCAGGCTGCCCGATTTCACTTCGTACTGGTGGCTGTGCCAGAGCTGTTTCTCCTCCGGCGGCAGGGTGTTAAACAGGCGCTCGCTGATGATGTACTCCACCCCCATCAGGCGGGCATCTTTGGTATTGCCGTCATAGATGACCGCCTGCATAACCTCTTCATTGAGCACGGTCACGTAGTGATGGGCCTCCATCTGCCCGTTTTTATCCCCGCTGTAAAAATGAAAACCGTCCAGATACGCACTAATAGCCTCCACCGGCGGCCGCGACTGGATAACCTGAGCCCCCGTTTCCAGGGTACTCAGGGTGGCAGAGGTATCTTTACCGGGGAGAGGAGCCTGTGGCGGGGTGTTGTTCGCGCCGCAGCCGACAAGCAGCAGGACAGCAAGATTCAGAGGTAATGATTTCATTGGCACTCCCTTTCATAAAACCTGGTTATGAAGGTAGTGCAGATGAGGGAATTGATCCGGCATATCTGAGAAAAAACAGCGGCTTCGCTCGTTTTCATCCGCAACGGTAAATTGTCTGTATATGCGCAAAATGTGGTGTCGAACACACGAAGTCACTCAGTTTCGTCTAAGGTTTTCAGGTGATTAATGGCAGCGGTCGCGCTGCCCGGAGAACCCAGGAGAACAACCATGATGAGACCTCAGCAGCACGCAGCACTGCGGCTGGCGATTGGCGGCATCCTGCTTGGGATTACTGCCTTCAGCTATGCGGACGAACCGTCCGGCGCAATGAAACAAGCCCCTGATATTCTGTTTGGTCCACTGTTTAACGACGTGCAAAGCGCCAAACTTTTCCCCGATCAGAAAACCTTTGCCGATGCCGTACCGAAAAACGATCCCCAGACGATCCTCGCCGACTACCATATGCAGCGTAAACAGTCCGGGTTCGATCTGCGCCACTTCGTGGAGATGAACTTCACCCTGCCGACTGAAAAAGAGAAATATGTGCCGCCAGCGGGTCAGACCCTGCGGGCTCATATCGACGGGCTGTGGCCAGTGCTGACGCGCACCACCTCCAGCGCCGGGAAGTGGGATTCGCTGCTGCCGCTGCCGCAACCCTACGTGGTGCCGGGCGGGCGCTTCCGCGAGATTTACTACTGGGACAGCTACTTCACCATGCTCGGGCTCGCGGAGAGCGGCCACTGGGATAAAGTCGCCAGCATGGTGGACAACTTCGCCTATGAGCTCAACAGCTGGGGCCACATCCCTAACGGCAACCGCAGCTATTACCTGAGCCGCTCCCAGCCGCCGTTCTTTGCTCTGATGGTCGAACTGCTGGCGACGCACGATAAAGACGCCCTGAAGAAGTACCGTCCGCAGATGGAAAAAGAGTATGCCTACTGGATGGAGGGGGTGGATGCCCTGCAGGCGGGCCAGGCCAGCCAGCGCGTAGTGAAGCTGGACGATGGCGCAGTGCTTAACCGCTACTGGGATAATCGCGATACGCCACGCCCGGAATCCTGGCTGGATGACATCAACACCGCGAAAAAATACCCCAGCCGCCCGGCGACCGAGATCTACCGGGATCTGCGCTCTGCCGCCGCTTCCGGCTGGGACTTCAGCTCGCGCTGGATGGACGATCCGCAGCAGCTGGGGACGATCCGCACCACCAGCATCGTGCCGGTGGATCTGAACGCCCTGATGTTCAAGATGGAGAAACTGCTGGCGAAGGCCAGTCAGGACGGGGGTGACAGCGAAGCCGCCAGCCGCTACGAGGGTCTGGCCGCCGATCGTCAGAAAGCGATGGAACGCTATCTGTGGAACGACAAACAGGGCTGGTACGCCGATTACGATCTGAAAAACAAACAGGTTCGCGATCAGCTGACCGCCGCGGCGCTGTTCCCGCTGTACGTTAATGCTGCCTCGCAGGAGCGCGCGGACAAAACGGCGAAGGCCGCTGAAGCCCAGCTGCTGAAAGCCGGGGGCATTTCGACCACCACCGTCAACAGCGGCCAGCAGTGGGATGCGCCTAACGGCTGGGCTCCGTTGCAGTGGGTGGCGACCGAAGGTTTGCAGAACTACGGCCATAAAAAAGTGGCGATGGACGTGACGTGGCGCTTCCTCACTAACGTTCAGCACACCTACGATCGCGAGCAGAAGCTGGTGGAGAAGTATGATGTCTCGACGACCGGCACCGGCGGCGGCGGTGGCGAATATCCATTGCAGGACGGCTTTGGCTGGACCAACGGCGTGACGCTGAAGATGCTGGATCTGGTTTGTCCGCAGGCCAATCCTTGCGACAAAGTGCCCGCCACGCAGCCCGCGGCCAATGATGCGTCGGTAAGCACGACGCCATCGACCACCAGCGAGCAACCGGCAGCGAATAGTTCATCGACAACCAGTGACCAGCCAGCAGCAACAACCCCACCGGCCACAACCGATCGGCCAGCGGCCAATGATGAACCGGCAGACGCACAGAAAAGCGTCGGCCAGCAGTAACCTCCAGGCCGCCCGGCGGTGCTATGCTTGCCAGGCCTGGAAGGTCAAAGGCGACATGTAGGCCGGGTAAGGCTTAGCCGCCACCCGGCATGTTGCACCGGTGCAGGCCACAAAAAAACGGCTCTAAACAAGAGCCGTTTTATACGTTTCAGGCGCGTCGCACCATTCTGTAAACAAGTAGCACGATAATGGCACCCACCACAGCCACCAGAAAACTTTGCAGGTTAAATCCGGATACACTGCCGCCGATGCCAAACATCGTTGCCAGCCAGCCGCCGACAACCGCACCTACGACCCCAAGGATACAGGTCACAATAAAGCCGCCGCCATCACGTCCCGGCATGATGAATTTCGCGATAACGCCAGCAATCAGACCAAATACAATCCAGGCGATGATACCCATAGCAATGCCCTCTTGCAGAGTTAAGCCCGTGCGGAACACCGGCCCGCGCAGGTAATACTAAGTATAGGCAATAGCGGGAAAACCAGTTTTACTACACCGACTTAATTGCGGCTGAGGCGAAAAATAATTACCGGTTTGTATTAAGTTCCGCGCCAGCGTGCCGATAACGCATCCACAGACTGTCATCAATGAAGGAGCCCTGGGGCGTGAGTAATTACAGTGAGCAGTTCCTGAAAACGAATCCGCTGGCGGTGCTAGGTGTAATACGCGATCTGCAAAAAAATGACGTACCTGTCCGCATCAGCTGGGGGAGCAACCAGTTCATCAGCAAAATTCTGGATGCGACCCCGGAGCGCCTGGTCATGGATTTGGGCAGTCAGGAGTATGAAAACCGCGCGGTGCTGCGCGCAGAAAACATCACCGTGGCCGCTGATACCCAGGGAGCGAAAGTCGAATTCGAACTGCCGCGCATTGAGCAGGGCAACTACCAGTCTCTGCCCGCCTTTATCACCCCCCTTCCGACATCGGTGTGGAGCATTCAGCGCCGGGAATATTTCCGTATCAGCGCCCCGCTGCATCCGGCCTACTTCTGCAAAGCCAAAATGCCGGACAAGAGCGTGATCCGTTTTCGTCTGCACGACCTGTCGCTCGGCGGCATGGGTGCGCTGATGGATACCGCCAAACCGGAAGGTCTGGTGGAAGGGATGCGTTTTTCGCAGATCGAACTGGATATGGGCGGCTGGGGTCGCTTCTTCTTCGATGCGCAGCTGATCACGGTAAGCGAGCGTAAAGTGGTGGACAGCAAAAACGAAACCATCACCACGCCGCGTCTGAGCTTCCGTTTTCTTAACGTCGGGCCAGGGCCGGAGCGCGAGCTGCAGCGGATCATCTACTCGCTGGAGCGCGAAGCGCGGGAACGTGCTAACAAAGTGCGTTGATCGCCACCGGGCAGCGCGACGCTGCCCGGCAGCCGATTACATGGCGTCCATCGCTTTCTGCACTTTCCAGATATAGCGCGGTGCCTGCGGTGCGGGGTGGTTATTGACGACATGCTCAAAGAACTCGTCTTTATCCATATCGTTGATTTCGGCTATCGCCTTTTTGCGATCCGACGAGAAGGTGCGCAGCAGCGCGCCCGCGCCGTTAACGTACGAGACCACCAGTGCATATTGCATTACTTCCGGATCGTCGATTCCGTTCAGGATCCCGTGCTCAAGAATGCTCAGATAGGCGGTACCCATGGAGATATTGCGCTCCGGGTTTTTTAGCTCGCTGGTGGAGGGTTGCCCGCTCCAGCCCATGTGCCGGTAAACCTCGCGCCCGGCGGTGGAGGCTTTAAGCTGCATCAGGCCCACCGCGTTCGATTTACTGACCAGATTCGGGTTACCGCCCGACTCCACCGCAATGATGGCCGTCACCAGACGCGGACTGACGCCCCAGGCTTCACCGGCTTTTTCACTGATCGGCATCCACTGCATCGCCCGTTTAACCGGGACTTCCGGGTTCCATTCCGGCTTCTGGTAATCCTGCTTTGAACTGCATCCTGCAAGCAACACAATCAAAAAAGCAAACCATCTTAATTTCACGTCATCTGTCCTTATGGTCATTCATCGCTGTTACCCTATCCTCCGCTTGATGAAGGACGCGCTCAGGCGGCATGATATATACATTCAGCTTTATAAGTCAGCAAGGAAATGCCATGTCTCAGTTTCATCTCATCGCACCATCAGGTTACTGCATTAATCAGGAAGCGGCGCAACGGGGCGTGGCGCGATTAATGGAAGAGGGCCATCAGGTACAAAATCAGACGATTATACCCCGCCGCCAGCAGCGATTTGCCGGTACCGAGGCTGCGCGCCTGAATGATATCAACGCCCTCGCCCGCCTGTCCGGGGCCAACCAGATTGTGCTGGCGGTGCGCGGCGGTTACGGTGCCAGCCGTCTACTGACGCAGGTCGACTGGCAGGGGCTGGCGAAACGTCAGCAGCAGGACCCTTTGCTTATCTGCGGTCACAGTGATTTCACGGTGATCCAGCTGGGCCTGCTGGCGCTGCACAACGTCATCACCTTCAGCGGCCCGATGCTGGCGGGCAATTTCGGCGCGCCAGAACTGAACGCCTTCACTGTAGACCATTTCTGGCGGGCGCTGCGTAATTCTACCTACTCCGTCGAGTGGCAGGGCGATGGCCCGCAGTGCGAATGCGAAGGCCAGCTATGGGGCGGCAATCTGGCGATGGTGGTGTCGCTCATCGGCACCCCATGGCTCCCCGCCATTGAGAACGGCATCCTGGTGCTGGAAGACATCAACGAACACCCGTTCCGCGTCGAACGTATGCTGCTCCAGCTGCTTCACGCGGGCATTCTCGACCGTCAGCGGGCGATTGTGCTCGGCAGCTTCAGCGGAGCAACCCCCAACGATTACGATGCCGGATACTCTCTTGCGACCATGATCGATTATCTGCGCGCCCGGGTGTCGGTGCCGATTATCAGCGGGCTCGATTTCGGCCATGAACAGCAAACCGTCACCCTGCCGATTGGCGCACAGGCGACGCTGGTTCATACATCAAGGGGAAGTTCTTTAACGTTGAGCGGTCATCCGGTGTTAAAGGCATAAAAAAAGCCCCTTAAACGCCCGATTTCCGCGCTGTGAGGGGCGTTAATATGTTAGGGTTTTAATAACAGTCACCACGTCGGGCAGGGAGTACGCAAACATTGGATGCCACAGCAATAATCAGTCTTTTTATCCTGGGTTCAGTTCTTGTAACCTGCAGTATTTTATTGAGTTCATTTTCATCACGTCTTGGCATCCCCATTCTGGTTATTTTCCTCGCCATCGGCATGCTGGCGGGGGTTGATGGCATCGGCGGTATTCCCTTCGATAATTACCCGTTTGCGTACATGATCAGTAACCTCGCCCTGGCGGTGATCCTGCTGGATGGCGGGATGCGCACCCAGGCCAGTTCGTTTCGCGTGGCGCTGGGCCCGGCCCTGTCGCTGGCGACGGTCGGGGTGCTTATCACCTCCGGCCTGACCGGGATGATGGCGGCGTGGCTGTTTAAGCTGGACATTATGGAAGGGCTGCTGATCGGCGCGATTGTGGGCTCAACCGACGCCGCGGCAGTCTTCTCGCTGCTCGGCGGCAAAGGGCTGAACGAACGTGTCGGCTCGACGCTGGAGATTGAATCCGGCAGTAACGATCCGATGGCGGTGTTTCTGACCATCACCCTGATTGAGATGATCCAGCAGCATGAAACTGGCCTGAGCTGGATGTTCGCCTGGCACATCCTTCAGCAGTTTGGCTTAGGCATCATCATTGGCCTCGGCGGGGGCTATCTGCTGCAACAGATGATCAACCGTATTTCGCTCCCGGCGGGGCTCTATCCGCTGCTGGCGCTGAGCGGCGGGATTTTGATTTTCGCCCTCACCACGGCGATGGACGGCAGCGGCATTCTGGCGGTCTATCTGTGCGGCTTCCTGCTCGGCAATCGCCCTATCCGCAACCGCTTTGGCATTCTGCAAAACTTTGACGGCCTGGCGTGGCTGGCGCAGATCGGCATGTTCCTGGTGCTGGGGCTGCTGGTGACGCCGTCGGATCTGCTGCCGATTGCCATTCCGGCACTGCTGCTGTCGCTGTGGATGATCTTCTTTGCCCGTCCGCTGTCGGTGTTTGCCGGTCTGCTGCCGTTCCGGGGCTTTAACCTGCGCGAGCGGGTGTTTATCAGCTGGGTGGGGCTGCGCGGCGCGGTGCCTATCATCCTCGCGGTATTCCCGATGATGGCCGGGCTGGATAATTCCCGTCTGTTCTTTAACGTGGCGTTCTTTGTGGTGCTGGTGTCGCTGCTGTTCCAGGGCACGTCCCTGTCGTGGGCGGCGAAAAAGGCCCGCGTGGTGATCCCGCCGGTGGGCTGGCCGGTCTCCCGCGTGGGGCTGGACATTCACCCCGAAAATCCGTGGGAGCAGTTTGTTTATCAGCTCAGCGCCGATAAGTGGTGCGTGGGCGCCTCGCTGCGCGATCTGCATATGCCGGAAGAGACGCGCATTGCCGCCCTGTTTCGCGATAACGCCCTGCTGCACCCGACCGGCAGTACCCGGCTGCGCGAAGGGGATATTCTCTGCGTGATTGGCCGGGAGCATGACCTTCCTGCCCTCGGCAAGCTGTTCAGCCAGTCGCCGCCGGTGGCGCTGGATCAGCGCTTCTTCGGGGACTTTATTCTGGAAGCCAGCGCCAAATTCGCCGACGTGGCGTTGATCTACGGCCTGGACGAGGGGCTGGAGTATCGCGATAACCAGCAGACGCTGGGCGAGATTGTGCAGAAGCTGCTGGGTGCCGCACCGGTCGTGGGTGACCAGGTGGAGTTCGCCGGGATGATCTGGACGGTGGCAGAGAAAGAAGATAACGCGGTGCTGAAGGTGGGTGTCCGCGTGGCGGAGGATGCTGAAGAGTAGGCCCGGTAAGCGTAAGCGCCACCCGGCGTTTGACTCCGGTGCTGATGCCGGGTGGCGGCTACGCCTTACCCGGCCTACAAAACTGCTTTTATATCGTAACCACCGGCACCCGCGGCGCTAGCGCGGTTAACAACTCATACCCGACGGTGCCCGCTGCGGCGGCAACGTCGTCAACTTTCACCTCGTTGCCCCACAGCTCAACCGGCGTACCTATCCCCGCCTGCGGGCACGGAGTCAGGTCAATCGCCAGCATATCCATCGACACGGTACCGACCGTGCCGGTACGCACGCCGTCCACCCATACCGGGGTACCGGAAGGGGCAATGCGCGGATAGCCGTCGGCGTAACCTCCGGCAACAATGCCGATCCGCTGCTCGCCCGGGGCGCGGTAGCGGCTGCCGTAGCCCACGGTATCCCCCGCCTTCAGGGTCTGAACGCCGATAATTTCGCTGCGCAGGGTCATCACCGGCTTCAGGCCGCTGTTGGCAATATCCTGCCACTGCCCGGACGGTGACGCGCCATACAGGACGATCCCCGGACGCACCCAGTCAAAATGCGCCTCCGGATGCCAGAGCGTCGCCGCCGAGTTAGAGAGCGAGCGCGGGCAATCCAGCCCCTCTGCCGCCTGCTCGATGCGCTTCATCGGTTCGGCAATGCCCTCCGGCTTTTCCGCATCGGCGAAATGGGCCATCAGGGTCATCTCCCCGACGTTCTTCAGCGCCCGCAGCTGTTGCCAGACGCTGTGAACCCGCTCCGGCTGGAAACCGAGACGGTTCATGCCGCTGTTCACTTTCAGATAAATATCGAGCGGGGCGTGGAGCCTGGCATTCTGGAGCGCCTTGACCTGCCAGTTGCTGTGCACGCTGGTGGTCAGGCGGTACTTATCAAACAGGGGCAGCTCATCTGCGTGGAAAAAGCCTTCGAGCATCAGGATCGGCCCTTTCCAGCCGCGCTCGCGCAGCAGGATCGCCTCTTCGAGATTGAGTAGCGCAAAACCATCAGTCGCGCTTAATGCACTCCAGACGCGATCCAGACCGTGGCCATAAGCGTTAGCTTTGACCACCGTCCAGACGCGTGAAGCTGGCGCAGCGCGACGGACAATTTGCAGGTTATCCTTCAGGGCCTGCAGATCCAGCTGAGCCAGAACGGGACGGGACATGACGACTCCTTGTTAGTTATGCGCGCCGTGTAAATGCTGTGGACGTGACGGCGTGAACCCCGGACGGTAGCGCGCAACGCTTAAATCATCGAACGGAATAGCGGGTGTGCGCCCGGAGATCAAATCACTGAGTAACTGCCCTGAACCGCAGGCCATTGTCCAGCCCAGGGTGCCGTGTCCGGTGTTCAGCCACAGGTTCTTAAACGGTGTCCGCCCGACTACCGGAGTGCCGTCCGGGGTCATTGGACGCAGCCCGGTCCAGAAGGTCGCCTGTTCAATAAAGCCGCCGCGCGGGAACAGGTCGCCAACGACCATCTCCAGCGTTTCCCGACGCGGTTGCAGCAGCTCAGTGTTAAAGCCGACGATTTCCGCCATTCCTCCCACGCGGATCCGGTTGTCAAAACGGGTGATCGCGATTTTGTATGTTTCATCAAGGATAGTTGAAACCGGGGCGCCGCTGTCCTCTTTCACCGGGATGGTGAGCGAATACCCCTTCAGCGGGTAGACCGGAATATCCACGATGCCTTTCAGCATGGCGGTGGAGTATGAGCCGAAGGCCATGACATAAGCGTCGGCCTTGACCACTTCATCGCCACAGAGCACGCCGTAGATGTTATCCCCTTCATACAGCAGCTTATCGACGGCGGTGTTGTAGCGGAATTTGACGCCCGCCTGCTCTGCCATCTGTGCCAGATTCTGGGTAAAGAGCTGGCAGTCGCCGGTTTCGTCATTGGGCAGACGCAGACCGCCGGTCAGCTTGTGCGCCACCTCGGCGAGGGCCGGTTCCACCTGCGCCAGCTGGCTGGCTTCCAGCAGTTGATACGGGACGCCCGCGTCCTCGAGGACGGCGATATCACGGGTGGCGTTTTCGTACTGCTGGGCGGTACGGAACAGCTGCAGGGTGCCCCCCTGACGGCCTTCATACTGGATGCCGGTGGAGGCGCGCAGCGCTTTCAGGCAGTCGCGGCTGTACTCCGCCAGACGCACCATCCGCCCTTTGTTTTCCATATAGTGCGAGGTGTCGCAGTTGCGCAGCATCTGCCACATCCACTTAAGCTGGAACTGCGTGCCGTCGAGGCTGATCGCCAGCGGCGCATGGCGCTGGAACATCCACTTAATCGCCTTCAGCGGAACGCCCGGTGCCGCCCAGGGCGCCGCGTAGCCCGGAGAGATTTGTCCGGCATTCGCAGCACTGGTCTCCAGTGCCGGACCCGGTTCCCGATCGATAACGGTCACATCGTGCCCGGCCTGACTTAAGTACCAGGCGCTGGTTACGCCAACGACGCCACTTCCCAGTATGACAACACGCATAGCCACTCCATTTATAAGCAAAAGAACAATCTTCTGGTTACATATTGATAACCCAGCTGAAAATATTATTCAACATAGGCATTTTTTATGGTGACTTACCTCACACCTTCCCCATATGACGGGGCTGGAGGGTATTTGGCATCTCCTGCTGCGCGGCATTTTTAACCAGCAGATTATGCTGTTGACCACCCCGTTTTCGCCATCGCCGCGACGGGAAATCGCAAAGAAAAAAAATAGCGTGCCAGCACGCTTTTGAATGCTGTGTTCTATGCTTGAAAAGAGGTTCTCCAGACAGAGAGAGCTACCAACAACGAGGGCGCGCTAATGGCTACTATTGATTCCATGAATAAGGACACCACACGTCTGAGCGATGGACCCGACTGGACATTCGAGCTGCTGGACACCTATCTGGCGGAAATTGATCGGGTGGCGAAACTCTACCGTCTGGACGCCTACCCCCATCAAATCGAAGTCATTACTTCTGAACAGATGATGGACGCTTATTCGAGCGTGGGGATGCCCATCAACTATACCCACTGGTCGTTTGGTAAAAAATTTATTGAGACCGAACGCCTGTATAAACACGGCCAGCAGGGGCTGGCGTATGAGATCGTCATCAACTCCAATCCGTGTATAGCCTACCTGATGGAAGAGAACACCATCACCATGCAGGCCCTGGTAATGGCGCACGCCTGCTACGGGCATAACTCGTTTTTCAAAAATAACTACCTGTTCCGCAGCTGGACCGACGCCAGCTCGATTGTCGATTACCTGATTTTCGCCCGGAACTACATCACCGAGTGTGAAGAGCGCTACGGGGTGGAAGAGGTCGAGAAGCTGCTGGACTCGTGCCATGCGCTGATGAACTACGGCGTGGATCGCTATAAACGTCCGCAGAAGATCTCCCTACAGGAGGAGAAAGCCCGGCAGAAAAGCCGCGAGGAGTATCTGCAAAGCCAGGTGAATACGCTGTGGCGTACCCTGCCGAAACGGGAAGAGGAGAAAGCGGTGCCTGAAGCGCGCCGTTATCCCTCCGAGCCACAGGAGAATTTGCTCTACTTTATGGAGAAGAACGCCCCGCTGCTGGAGCCGTGGCAGCGTGAAATCCTGCGCATCGTGCGTAAGGTGAGCCAGTACTTCTATCCGCAAAAACAGACCCAGGTGATGAACGAAGGCTGGGCGACCTTCTGGCACTACACCATCCTGAATCATCTGTACGATGAAGGCAAAGTGACCGAGCGCTTTATGCTGGAGTTCCTGCACAGCCACACTAACGTGGTGTTCCAGCCGCCTTACAACAGCCCGTGGTACAGCGGCATCAACCCGTACGCGCTGGGCTTTGCGATGTTCCAGGACATCAAGCGTATCTGCCAGAACCCGACGGAAGAGGATAAATACTGGTTCCCGGATATCGCCGGTTCCGACTGGCTGGAGACGCTGCACTTTGCGATGCGCGACTTCAAGGACGAGAGCTTTATCAGCCAGTTCCTGTCGCCGAAAGTGATGCGTGATTTCCGCCTGTTTACGGTGCTGGATGACGATCACAACAACTATCTGGAGATTTCGGCTATCCACAACGAAGAGGGGTATCGCGAGATCCGCTCCCGCCTCTCGGCCCAGTACAACCTGAGCAATCTGGAACCGAATATTCAGGTCTGGAATGTGGATCTGCGCGGGGATCGCTCCCTGACGCTGCGCTATATCCCGCACAACCGCGCGCCGCTGGATAAGGGGCGCAAGGAAGTTCTGAAGCACGTGCACCGTCTGTGGGGCTTTGACATTATGCTGGAGCAGCAGAACGAGGATGGTAGCGTTGAGCTGCTGGAGCGCTGCCCGGCAAAGGGGAATATGTTGTAATTCGGTGCGGCCTGTTTGCCGGGTGGCGCTTCGCTTACCCGGCCTACAAAGATTGCAGATTTTGTAGGCGGATAAGGCGCAGCCGCCACCCGGCAAAAAAAACCTCTCAAGCGAGAGGTTTTTTATTTTAGCGTCCGTGAATTGCCAGATCGCCCGGGAGGGTTTTCTGCATCCGGTGCCAGATCTCGCCGCTTTCATGGCCGTAGCGACGTACGGTTTCATACACCTGGTCGTGCTGACCTTCAGAGCAGAGCTCGCTCAGCTTGTGGTAGAAACCCAGCGCCAGGCTGCGGGCTTCCGGGTTGGCGAAGTAGTGACGACCGATGCGGGTATAGAGCCCCTTCATGCCGTTGAGGATTAGGCCGTAAATCGGGTTGCCGGAGGCAAACGCCAGCCCGCGGAAAACGTTGTAATCCAGCAGGGCAAAGGCGTCGGCGTGATCTTCTACCGCCGTGGCGCGGGCCAGGACCTCCAGCGCCTTATCCGGATGCTGGCGGAACGCCGTACGGATAAAGATGGTGGCGATGTTGGTGCGCACGGAGAGCAGGTTGTCGATCAGCTGCGGCACGCTCTCGTGATCGAGGCGCGCCAGCGTCTCAAGAATATTCAGGCCCGACGTTTCCCAGAAGTTATTCACTTTGGTCGGTTTGCCGTGTTGGATCGTCAGCCAGCCGTCGCGGGCCAGTCTCTGCAACACTTCACGTAAGGTGGTACGTGTGACGCCAATCAGTTCAGAGAGTTCGCGTTCTGCGGGAAGGATCGAGCCTGGGGGAAAACGGTTATTCCAGATGCTCTCGATAATGTACTCTTCCGCGAAACCCGCCGGGCTTTGCGCCTTAATGACCATAGTGAGTTTTCCATTAACTGCTTTTTACAAAATTCACTCATCATACCAGAGGCTGGCAGAGGCAGATAGCGCAGCGAGGCGAGAAAAAAGGGATCGCCGTTTTATTTTTATCATTTAAAAAACATCCCCTGCGCTCCTCCACCGGCCTCATTTGCGTATACTTAGGACGTAATTATGTGACGGGCAAGGAAATCTGTTGTGGAAATGTCTTATCGTCGCGCCCTGTGGCGCAATTTTTTAGGCCAGTCTCCCGACTGGTACAAACTGACCCTGGTTGTCTTCCTGGTTCTTAACCCGCTTATCTTCATCATCAGCCCATTCGCCGCAGGCTGGCTGCTGGTGGCGGAGTTTATCTTCACCCTCGCGATGGCGCTGAAGTGTTATCCCCTGCTGCCGGGCGGCCTGCTGGCCTTCGAGGCGGTGGTTATCGGCATGACCAGCGCAGAACACGTGAAAGAGGAGCTGGCGGCGAACCTCGAAGTGCTCCTGCTGCTGATGTTTATGGTGGCCGGGATCTACTTTATGAAGCAGCTGCTGCTGTTTATCTTTACCCGCCTGCTGCTGAGCATCCCCTCAAAAACTATGCTGTCGCTGGCCTTCTGCCTTGCAGCCGCGTTCCTGTCGGCCTTCCTCGATGCTCTGACCGTGGTCGCGGTGGTGATCAGCGTCGCCGTCGGCTTTTACGGGATTTATCACCGGGTGGCTTCGTCCCAGCCGGAAGCCGGCATGCAGGATGACAGCCACGTTGACGTCCATCAGCGCGACGTGCTGGAGCAGTTTCGCGCATTTCTGCGCAGCCTGATGATGCACGCGGGCGTGGGCACGGCCCTGGGCGGCGTGATGACCATGGTTGGCGAACCGCAGAACCTGATCATCGCCAAAGCCGCGGGCTGGAATTTTGTTGAATTTTTCCTGCGCGTGGCGCCGGTCAGCGTGCCGGTGCTGGTGTGTGGCCTGTTCACCTGCTGGCTGGTGGAGAAGTGTAAATGGTTTGGTTACGGCACCCTGCTGCCGACCCAGGTGCGCGACGTGCTGCGCCGCTTCGACGACGAGAGCCGCAGCCAGCGGACCCGTCAGCAGCGGCTGGCGCTGATTTTCCAGGGCATCATTGGCGTCTGGCTGATTATTGCCCTGGCGTTTCATCTGGCGGAAGTGGGGCTGATTGGTCTGTCGGTGATTATTCTGGCCACCACCTTTAGCGGCGTGACGGATGAACACGCCATCGGCAAAGCCTTTACCGAAGCGCTGCCTTTTACCGCGCTGCTGGCGGTCTTTTTCGCGGTGGTGGCGGTAATTGTCGATCAGCATCTGTTTGCGCCGATTATTCACTTCGTACTGCAGGCTGAACCCGACGCCCAGCTGTCGCTGTTCTATCTGTTTAACGGCCTGCTGTCGGCCATCTCCGATAACGTGTTTGTCGGCTCGGTCTATATCAACGAAGCGAAAGCGGCAATGGAGAGCGGCGTGATCAATCGCGAGCAGTTTGAGATGCTGGCGGTGGCGATCAACACCGGCACCAACCTGCCTTCGGTGGCTACGCCAAACGGTCAGGCGGCCTTCCTGTTCTTACTGACCTCCACCCTCGCCCCGCTTATCCGCCTCTCTTATGGCCGGATGGTATGGATGGCGCTGCCTTATACCCTGGTATTAACCGCGGTCGGTTTGTTATGCGTCAAAATTACCCTCATTCCTTTTACCCAATGGATGCTGCAGGCGGGTATACTGGCGACGCATTAAGTCAGTCAGCCGGGCGATAATTCGCCCGGTTGCGCTTGTGCATGATAAATATCCGATTACGTTATATTTTGCGCGCTGAGGCTGGCGCGCAAATTGTTTTCGTTTACACTGCGCTTTCTATACCTGTTCCAGGGAAATGATTATGTTGAAATTTTTGAACCAGTGCTCGCGCGGACGCGGGGCGTGGTTGCTGTTGGCCCTGACCGCCTTCGTGTTAGAAATGGTGGCATTGTGGTTCCAGCACGTGATGATGCTGAAGCCATGCGTGCTGTGTATCTACGAACGCTGCGCGCTGTTTGGCGTGATGGGCGCGGGTCTGGTGGGCGCTATCGCCCCGAAAAGCCCGCTGCGCTATGGCGCCATCGCCCTCTGGCTCTACAGTGCCGGCAAAGGCCTGCAGCTCGCCTGGGAGCACACCATGATCCAGCTGCACCCCTCCCCGTTCCAGACCTGTGATTTTGCCGCCAGCTTCCCGAGCTGGCTGCCGCTGGACAAGTGGCTGCCGCAGGTGTTCGTGGCTACCGGTGACTGCGCCGTACGTCAGTGGGAATTCCTGACCCTCGAGATGCCGCAGTGGCTGGTGGGGATTTTTGCCGCCTACCTGGTCGTGGCGCTGCTGGTGCTGATTGCACAGCCGTTTAAACCAAAAAAACGCGATTTGTTTGGTAGGTAAAAGCAAAACGGCAACCCTGGGGGTTGCCGTTTTTAATGTTTGCGCCCTCTCCCCGTGGGAGAGGGTTGGGGTGAGGGCATCAGGCCGCACTAATAAAAAAACCCGCCGAGGCGGGTTTTTTATTATGCGCGGTTTGGGTGATTCAATATGTGGTCTTCCCAGTCCCGCACCTCTGACTCTTTCACCGCGATATGACGCACGGAGATCCGCTCGCCGTGCATCGCCGCTTTCGAGCCGGTCAGGAGGGGGTGCCACTTCGGCAAATCTTTACCCTCCGCCAGCAGACGGTAGGCGCAGGTCGGCGGCAGCCATTCAAAGGTCGGAAGGTTGTCGCGGGTCAGCTTGATGCAGTCCGGCTCCAGCTCGAAACGACGCTCGTAGTTGCGGCACTGGCAGGTTTTGATGTTCAGCTGATTACAGGCGACGTTGGTGAAATAGATTTCGTCCGAGTCTTCATCCATCAGCTTGTGCAGGCAGCACTGCCCGCAGCCGTCGCACAGCGATTCCCACTCGGCGTCGGTCATGTTGTCGAGAGTTTTGCTTTGCCAGAAAGGGATTTCGCTCATAAGGATGTCCACACGTAAAAAGAAAGCGCACCTTATAACCAGTCTGGCATCTTGATGCAAGTTTTGCCGCCCTTTTAAGGCGGCAAGCGGGGATTACAGCACGCGGGTTTTCAGTGACAGGCCGTTGACGGAGAGCTCCAGCTCATCGCCACCGTTCAGCGGGCCTACCCCTTCCGGGGTGCCGGTGAGGATCACATCGCCCGGTTTCAGGGTGAAGTAACGGCTCATATAGGCAATCAGCGGCACAATTTTGTGGATCATGTCGGAGGTAGAGCCCTGCTGACGCACTTCGCCGTTAATTTTCAGGCTCAGGGTAGTGTTCTGCGGGTCGTCCTGGAATTCCGACACCGGTACGAAGCCGGAGATTGGACAGGAGTTATCAAAACCTTTGGCTTTCTCCCACGGCTGACCCGCTTTTTTCATTTTGCCCTGCACCTCGCGCAGGGTCAGATCCAGCGCCACACCATAACCGGCAATCGCTTTCTGCACATGATCTTCAGAAGCCTGGCGCAGCGTAGCGCCAATCAGCACCGCCAGTTCCACTTCGTGGTGAACCGAACCCAGCCCCTGCGGGATCGCCAGCGGCTGGCGAATATCACAGAGGGCGGTTTCCGGTTTAATAAACAGCACCGGCTCGTCCGGAACCGCACTGCCCATTTCCTGAATATGCTTCGCGTAATTACTGCCGACGCAGACGACTTTGCTTACCGGATAATCCAGCAAGGCGCCTTGCCAGTTATGATGCTGATACATAATGAGCCCCTAAA
The DNA here is from genome assembly GCF_049312895.1 of Leclercia barmai. Classification (NCBI taxonomy): domain Bacteria; kingdom Pseudomonadati; phylum Pseudomonadota; class Gammaproteobacteria; order Enterobacterales; family Enterobacteriaceae; genus Leclercia; species Leclercia barmai. The sequence goes on from NZ_JBMNWZ010000002.1 coordinate 218,210, forward strand.
GGTTAATGTAACGCTGACAGATAATTCTTAAACTATTTTTTTCCCTGCGCCTCAAGATGCTGTTTAAGTAAATTCTCTTGCGGCGGAGGGAGTTGTAAATAATAGCCCTGTTCGGCTAACGCGCTTTTCACTTTTTCCAGATCGGCGTTCTTCAACTGCTTGCGCCCGTCGAGCGGCATCAGCATCACCATTTGCGGCTTTCCGAAGGTCTTCATCAGTGCCTCAGGCACGCGGGAAAAATCGTCCTTTTTTTCGACATAGAGATAGGTCTGGTCGCGTTGGGTACTTCTGTAGATCACACAAAACATATATTTACTCAGAATTAACGGGGAGGGTGACTTGCCTCAATATAGTTGTGACTATAACATGCCTGATACTCTTCGGAATATCACGACGCACACGCCGTGGTAAAAAGCAAATTGAGTAAGGCCAGGATGTCAAACACGCCAATCGAGCTTAAAGGCAGTAGCTTCACCTTATCAGTGGTTCATTTGCATGAAGCAAAACCCGAGGTTATTCGTCAGGCGTTAGAAGACAAAATCGCCCAGGCGCCCGCATTTCTTAAACATGCGCCCGTCGTCATTAACGTAAGCGACCTCGAAGCGCCGATTAACTGGCAGCAGTTGCAGCAGGCAGTGTTAGCCACCGGCCTGCGGATTGTTGGCATCAGCGGCTGCAAAGATGCCGCACTGAAAGCCGAAATTGACGAGGCAGGTCTTCCGCTGCTCACCGAAGGCAAAGATAAAGCCCCACGCGCCGAGCCCCCTGCCCCGCCTGAACTCCCTGTTACACCCGTCACAAAAACGCGCTTGATCGATCTGCCGGTACGTTCCGGTCAGCGTATTTATGCGCCAAACTGTGACCTTATTGTAACTAACCACGTCAGCGCTGGCGCAGAGCTTATCGCCGATGGCAATATTCATATCTATGGCTCCATGCGGGGTCGCGCACTGGCGGGTGCCAGCGGCGATCGCGATGCGCAAATTTTTTGTACCCATCTGGAGGCGGAGCTGGTCTCCATCGCAGGTGTTTACTGGCTGAGCGATAACATCCCGGCCGAATTTTCTGGTAAAGCCGCTCGTCTGCGTCTGGCAGACAACGCTTTGACCGTTCAACCGTTGAATTGATCCCTTTTTAACAAGGAATTTCTATGGCACGCATTATTGTTGTTACTTCGGGTAAAGGAGGCGTTGGCAAGACCACCTCCAGCGCGGCCATCGCTACTGGTTTGGCCCAGAAGGGAAAGAAAACTGTCGTTATCGACTTCGATATCGGCCTGCGTAACCTCGACCTGATTATGGGTTGCGAGCGCCGCGTGGTGTACGATTTCGTGAACGTGATTCAGGGTGATGCCACGCTGAATCAGGCAATGATCAAAGATAAGCGTACCGACAACCTCTATATTCTCCCCGCTTCCCAGACGCGCGACAAAGACGCGCTGACCCGCGAAGGCGTGGAAAAGGTGCTCGATGAGCTGAAAAAAATGGACTTCGATTTCGTGGTCTGTGATTCACCTGCGGGCATCGAAACCGGTGCGCTGATGGCGCTCTACTTCGCCGATGAAGCGATCATCACCACCAACCCGGAAGTCTCTTCCGTGCGCGACTCCGACCGTATTCTGGGCATCCTTGCTTCAAAATCCCGTCGCGCAGAGAATGGCGAAGAGCCGATTAAAGAGCACCTGCTGCTGACCCGTTATAATCCGGGTCGCGTCAATAAAGGTGATATGCTGAGTATGGAAGACGTGCTGGAGATCCTGCGCATCAAACTGGTTGGCGTTATCCCGGAAGATCAATCCGTGCTGCGCGCCTCTAACCAGGGTGAACCGGTTATCCTCGACGCTAACGCAGACGCCGGTAAAGCGTATGCGGACACGGTAGATCGTCTGCTCGGAGAAGAACGTCCTTTCCGCTTCATAGAAGAAGAGAAGAAAGGTTTCCTCAAACGCCTGTTCGGAGGATAAGTTATGGCATTACTGGACTTTTTTCTCTCGCGGAAAAAAAGCACCGCCAACATCGCAAAAGAACGACTGCAGATCATCGTCGCGGAACGCCGCCGCAGCGATGCAGAACCGCATTACCTGCCGCAACTGCGCAAAGACATCCTGGAAGTGATTTGTAAGTATGTGCAGATCGACCCGGAGATGGTGACCGTACAGCTGGAGCAAAAGGACGGGGATATCTCGATTCTGGAGCTCAACGTGACCCTGCCGGAAGCGGAAGAGTCGCGTTCATAACGGCGTTGCCGGGCGGTGCGATGCTTGCCCGGCCTACATTTGTAGCCCGGCAAGCGCAGCGCCGCCGGGGAATTCACCCTTTACTGCGGATACTCTTCCAGCAGCGCATTCAGGCGTTCTGCCATTAACTCCCCGCGCCATCCGGCAATCAGTTCCGGCGTGCCGTTTTGCGGTTTCAGCTTCCAGTGCGCGTTCAGCAGCTGGTTAATCTGACGGCGTGAAGCCAGCAGCTCGGCGCTGACTTTGCTCTCGGTTGCCACTTCCTGGACCAGAGCTTTAATTGCCTTAAAGGCTTTGCGATAGCCCGGCATATCCATCAGGTTCAACAGTGGCTCCGGCAGCGCCTCTTCCGGCAACTCCTGAGCTTTCGCCACCAGCGCCAGCAGGGTTTTACCGTGGAAACGGATCTCCGAACCCGAAAGTCCGATGCTGTCCAGTTCCCCCAGGCTGCCCGGCATGTAACGCGCCACGGCCCATAGATGCTCCTCACGCACCACAAAGTTCACCGCCAGATCGCGCTCGCGGGCCTTACGCAGACGCCAGTCGGCCAGCAGCTGCAGGCAGGCCAGCTGGCGGGTACGCAGCTGCCAGGCGTTGCTGATATCGCGCCAGGCCTCTTTCGGATCGGTGACTTCCTTACGACGCAGCTGCGTCATCCGGCACTCGTTCAGGGCCGCAGGCAGCCAGCCGGAGGCTTCGGCCTCTTTCATCAGCTGACCGGCAATCGGCAGGAGATAGAACACATCCGCCGCCGCGTAGTCGAGCTGACGTTCGGTCAGCGGGCGCGCCAGCCAGTCGGTGCGGGATTCGCTCTTGTCGATAGCAAGGCCGGTATACTCCTCCACCATGGCGGCAAAGCCCCACGACAGCGGACGCCCGGCAAAGGCGGCGAGGATCTGGGTATCGATCAGCGGCTCCGGCATGATGCCGAAGGTGTTGAGGAAAACTTCCAGATCTTCACTCCCGGCGTGCAGATATTTGGTGATGGCGGTATCCAGCAGCAGCTCGCGCATCGGCGTCCAGTCGGTGATCCCCAGCGGGTCGATAAGCGATACCTTTTTGCCGTCATACAGCTGGATCAGGCCCAGCTGCGGATAATAGGTGCGGGTACGAACAAACTCGGTATCCAGCGCAATGGCGTCTGCATCGCGGGTAACATCGCACAGCGAAGCCAGTTCGTCGTTGGTGGTGATCATCTGGTAGTTCAAATCATATTCTCTTTGGTTTGCGCCCATAAAAAAACGCTGGCCAGGCCAGCGTTTCTGGGTGACTAACACGAAGCTCAGCCTTTATTGTCCACTTTGGCGCGCGCTTCGTCACGTAATTCTCGTCGTAATATCTTCCCGACGTTCGATTTTGGCAGTTCGTCGCGAAACTCCACCAGCTTCGGCACTTTATACCCGGTGAGCTGGCGACGGCAGAAGGTGATCAGCGCGTCTTCGCTCAGGGCAGGATCTTTTTTCACCACAAAGATTTTAACCGTTTCACCGCTGCTGCCCGCCGGAACCCCGACCGCAGCCACTTCCAGCACGCCGTTGTGCTGCATGACCACGTCTTCGATCTCGTTCGGATAGACGTTGAAACCGGAGACCAGGATCATGTCTTTCTTACGATCGACGATGCGCAGGAAGCCTTCGTCATCCATCACCGCGATATCCCCGGTGTGCAGCCAGCCGTCCTTGATGATTTCATCGGTGGCGTCCGGACGCTGCCAGTAACCCAGCATCACCTGCGGGCCTCGCACGCAGAGCTCGCCCGGCTCGCCATGCGGCACTTCGTTATCGTCGTCATCCACCAGTTTGGCTTCGGTGGAGGGCACCGGCAGGCCGATGCTGCCGCTGTGATAGTCGATATCGTGCGGGTTAACGCTCACCAGCGGGGCGCATTCGGTCAGGCCATAGCCCTCCAGCAGATACTGGCCGGTCAGTTTCACCCAGCGCTCGGCCACCGCCTGCTGTACCGGCATCCCGCCCCCCGCAGACAGATGCAGGGTGGAGAAATCGAGCTGCTGGAACTCTTTATTATTGAGAAGCGCGTTAAACAGGGTGTTTACCCCGGTCATGGCGGTGAACGGATATTTCGCCAGCTCTTTGACCAGGCCCGGAATATCGCGCGGGTTGGTGATCAGCACGTTCTGCCCGCCGAGCTCAATAAACAGCAGGCAGTTCATGGTCAACGCGAAGATGTGATAGAGCGGCAGCGCGGTGATCACCAGCTCTTTGCCGCGATGCAGCAGCGGCCCGTAGGTGGCATTCACCTGCTCGAGGTTCGCCAGCATGTTGCGGTGGGTGAGCATCGCCCCTTTCGCCACGCCGGTGGTGCCGCCCGTATACTGCAGGAACGCCAGATCCTGGGAGACGATTTCGGGCTTAACGTACTGCATCCGGTAGCCCTGGTGCAGTGCACGGCGGAAAGAGATGGCATCCGGCAGGTGGTATTTCGGCACCAGCCGTTTGACGTACTTGACGACGAAGTTAACCAGCGTCCCCTTGGCGGTGGAGAGCTGGTCGCCCATTCGCGTCAGAATGACGTGTTTGACCTGGGTTTTATCAACCACTTTTTCCAGCGTGTGGGCGAAGTTGGAGACAATCACAATCGCCGAGGCGCCGCTGTCGTTCAGCTGATGTTCCAGCTCGCGCGGAGTATAAAGCGGGTTGACGTTAACCACGATCATCCCGGCGCGCAGAATGCCGAACAGCGCCACCGGATACTGCAGCAGGTTCGGCATCATCAGCGCCACGCGATCGCCCTTCTGCAGGCCTAACCCCTCCTGCAGATAGGCCGCAAAGGCCCGGCTGCGCTCTTCCAGCTTACGGAAGGTCATCACTTCGCCCATGTTCACAAACGCAGGCTGATCGGCGTAACGTGTTACGGAGTTTTCAAACAGTTCAACCAGGGATTGATAACGGTCAGGGTTTATCTCTGCGGGAACATCCGCAGGATATCGGTTAAGCCAAACCTTCTTCACTACATCACCTCTGAAAAGCGTGTTCGTCGTCATCACAACCCCGGTTAATAAACAAGTCGTTAACATAATATTAACTCAGCGTACCAGTTTATTAATTGCCCGGATTTAAGGTTGCGAAGCGCGTCACTATTTATTTTTCTTATTACCGTGTAAAAAACGAAACAGCGGACGGGCCGCTGTTTCTTATTCAATAATAACAGTCACTTACTCTGTTACTATCGTCCGGACCTGTGCAGGGCCGGGGCCATAACCTGGCCAGCCGCCGTAGCCGTATCCATAGCCATAACGCCATGGATGGGGTCCCCAGTACCAGGGATCCGGTGGCGGCATCATCACCTGCTGCTGTACCCGCCAGCGTTTATAGCCGTTGACCTGCATGGTCATAAATTTATAGGGGGTGTTGCCGACTTTGCCCTGCTCTGCGCCGGTAATCGGTCCTACTACGGTGATCAGCTGCCCACGGAAATCCACCGGATCGAGGAAGCCGTTAACATCGGCATAGATCCGGCCCCGTGAGGCTTCACCCAGAACCGGACGCGCGCCGCTGTCCAGGGGCACGGTGGCAATCTCCAGACGGGTTTTGCCCTGCTGGTTGATGACCTCCACCACTTTGCCGCCGAAACGCGACTCCTGGCCCACGTAGAGTTCCGGGGCGTTCATCACCCGGACCAGATCCTGCTGCGGCGTCGGGCTGCTGCCCTGGATCGCATCAGGCACTGAAACACATCCTGTTAATGCCAGGGCCAGCGCCCCGACGGTCAGCAGACGAACTACATATTTTTGAACCGCCATGATGCGACTCCTTTTTCTCAGGCTCTTATACTGAGATTCACTCCCGGCCCGGAAGTTTCTTCCACGCTACGGTGTTTCGTAAATAAACCGGCTCGGCTTTCTCGACCGCCACGGTTTTACCTGCCGCCAGCATCTGACAGGCAATAGGGAGCATATCTTCAGCCGCCGGCAGCAGCACGTTGCCGTCGACCAGGGTCAGACCGCTGTCGTTCGCCATATCCGGCCACGCCGGCCAGCCGGTGCCGACCGTCGCCCATTCACCGGAAAGCTGCTTCATGCGCTCGCCTGCCGCTTGCGGCGTAAGCACGGCTTCGCTCTCTTCACCGTGCCAGACGCCCTGCTCGTCGCGGGTATATTCCGCCCAGTAGACTTCGCCCATGCGGGCATCGATGGCCGCCAGCACGCGGGTCGCGCCGGTATTGCGCCATGCGCCCTGGGCCATGGTCGCCAGGGTCGAAACGCCGATCATCGGCAGTTCGGCACCCAGCGCCAGCCCCTGGGCAATGCCGATGCCAATGCGCACGCCGGTAAAGCTACCCGGGCCGCGGCCATAGGCCAGCGCGTCGAGATCGGTAAGGGAGGTATTGCCCTCGGTGAGGATCATCTTCACCAGGGGCAGGATCCGTTGGGTGTGTTCCCGGGGGCACTCTTCGAAATGCGCACAGGTCGTGCCGTCATTCCACAGGGCAACAGAGCAGGCCTCTGTCGCGGTATCGATAGCCAGAATTCGCATGTGTTGTCGCGCTCTCGCAGTGGTCAGTCACAAAAAGGCGCGCATTTTAGCACACCCATCAATAAATTACTGCGCCTGCGGCGCGGCAAGGAAACGCACCGCGCGATCGATATCCCGGGTGCGCGGTGCCGGAGGCAGGCTGGCAATAAAGGTGGCGCCGTAAGGGCGCATCACCAGGCGGTTATCGCAGATCACCAGTACCCCGCGATCGTCCACGTCGCGGATCAGACGCCCTACCCCCTGCTTGAGGGTAATCACCGCATCGGGAAGCTGTACCTCATCAAAGGGATCGCCCCCGCGCAGGCGGCAGTCTTCCATGCGCGCCTTCAGCAGCGGATCGTCCGGGGAGGTAAAGGGCAGTTTGTCGATGATCACCAGCGACAGCGCGTCGCCGCGCACGTCCACCCCTTCCCAGAAGCTGCTGGTCGCCACCAGCAGGGCATTGCCCGCGGTGACAAACTGCTGCAGCAGCTGGCCTTTACTGGTTTCACCCTGCAGCAGCACCGGCAGGGTCATGGTGGCGCGGAACTGCTCCGCCAGGTCACGCATCATCGCGTGGGAGGTGCAGAGCATAAAGCAGCGGCCATTGTTGGCCTCAATCATCGGCTTGAGCATCGCCGCCAGATGACGGGCGGCGCCGGGCTGATTGGGCAGCGGCAGGTTGCGCGGCACGCAAAGCAGCGCCTGGGTAGCGTAATCAAACGGGCTCGGCAGCAGCAGGGATTTGGCCTGCTCAATCCCCAGGCGTTCGGTGAAGTGGTGCAGATCGTCATTTACCGACAGCGTGGCGGAGGTGAAGATCCAGCTGCCCGGTTTTTGCACCATTACCTCTTTAAACTTATCGGCCACGGTGAGCGGCGTCAGGGCGAGGGTGAAGTGGCGCGAGTTGCATTCGTACCAGTAGCTGTAGCCCGGCTGGTTAAACTCTTTCAGCCGTTTCAGGCGCGCGCGGTAGAGCGTGGCGCGTTCAAAAGCGGCATCGAGCAGCGCAGAGCGGCCGAGGGACAGCTTCGCCACGTCGTAGCAGAGCTCCAGGGCGTCATCGAGCAGCAGCAGCGCGCGCTGAATATGCTGATCGGCCAGCAGTTCGCGCAGATTGCCACGAAAGCCCGGATCCCCCAGCTGCATGCGGAAATCCTGGGTGCTTTGCGCCAGGCGGTCGGCACACTTCTGCAACTGCTGGGTATCTTTCAGTTCGGTGCGGTAGGCGATGGTGAAATCTTTCGCCAGATCCAGCAGCTGGCGGCTGGAGAGCGACTGGCCAAAATACTGGCTGGCAATGTCGGGGAGCTGATGGGCTTCGTCGAAAATCAGCACTTCCGCTTCGGGGATCAGTTCGCCAAAACCGCTCTCTTTCACCACCATATCCGCCAGGAACAGGTGATGGTTGACCACCACCACGTCGGCATCCATCGCCGTTTTACGCGCTTTCACCACAAAGCAGTCTTTGTAGAGTGGGCAGTCGCTGCCCAGACAGTTATCGTTGGTGCTGGTGACCAGCGGCCAGGCGGGCGAGTCTTCGGCCACGCTGGCGCAGGTGCTGATATCGCCATCCAGAGTCTGGTTGGCCCAGCTGCGCAGGATGATGACGTCGCTGAGGGTCTGCACCGGCAGATCGCCACCCGCCAGCGCCTGCTGTTCGAGCCGCTCAAGGCAGAGATAGTTGGAGCGCCCTTTCAGCAGGGCCAGACGGCCTTTGTACTTGAGGGCTTTGGCGACGGTGGGCAGATCGCGGCTATAAAGCTGATCCTGCAGCGCTTTCGAACCGGTGGAGATGATCACCTTTTTTTTAGCCCGCAGCGCCGGTGCGAGATAGGCGTAAGTTTTACCGGTGCCTGTACCCGCCTCGACCACCAGCGGCTGAGCGCTGTCGATGGCATCGGCGACCGCGTGCGCCATCTGGCGCTGCGGCTCGCGCGGCTTAAAGCCTGGAATTGCCTTTGCTAACTGTCCGTCTGCTGCGAAATCGTCTGCCACTCTGCCCCCTGTATTTTTGCACAGGGGATTATGTCAGGCCGCTGCCCCTCGCGCCAGTCGATAGTGACGCAGGCAAAACAATATGGCAGTCTTGCCCGCGAAACTCACAATAACGAGGAAACGTGTATGACAATTGTGCGCATTGATGCCGAAGCCCGCTGGTCAGATGTGGTGATCCACAATCAGACCCTGTACTACACCGGCGTGCCGGCGAACCTGGATGCCGACGCTTACGAGCAGACGGCCAATACCCTGGCGCAGATTGACGCGGTGCTGGAGAAACAGGGCAGCGACAAATCCCGCATTCTGGATGCGACCATTTTCCTTGCCAGTAAAGAGGATTTTGCGGCGATGAACAAAGCCTGGGATGAGTGGGTCGTGGCAGGTCACGCGCCTGTACGCTGCACGGTACAGGCGACGCTGATGAAGCCGCAGTATAAGGTTGAGATTAAGATTATCGCTGCGGTGTAAGAGGGGTTACTCCTCTTCGTCATCCTCAAAACGCGCCACGATCCGCTCGCCGGTATGGGTGGCGCGAAGCTCTTCAGCCACCTGGGAAATCGCCTGTCCGCTGCTCATCCCCTGGGACATCAGCTCCTGAATGCGCTCGACGGCCTTTTGCTGCTGCTCGTGGCTCAGTGAAGGTAAACCTGCAAACATCGTCAACTCCTGCTAAATTATCAGCGCTAATTATTTCACGCTGCCCGGTAGTCTACCACCCATGAACTCGTTATCCCCCACTGTTTTGACATTACCCTGGCGTCCTGACGCCGCAGAATTCTGGTTTGCCCCCCTGAGCCATCTGCCGTGGGCAATGCTGCTGCACTCGGGTCATGCGGATCACCCTTACAGCCGCTTTGATATTCTGGTGGCCGACCCGCGCACCACCCTGGTCACACAGGGCACAGAAACCCTGTTCAACGGCGTGTCCTCGGATGCCTGTCCGCTGAGCCTGCTCCAGCAGGCCATTGACGATATGCACCTACCCTGCACGCCAGACCCGGATCTGCCCTTCCAGGGCGGCGCGCTGGGGTTGTTTGGCTACGATCTGGGCCGCCGCTTCGAGCAGCTGCCGGACATAGCCGAGCGCGATATCGACCTGGCGGACATGGCGGTGGGCCTGTACGACTGGGCGGTCGTGGTCGATCACCACAAACAGCGGGTGTCGCTGGTGTGTCATGGCGATGTTGCAGCGCGTCTGGCCTGGCTGGAAGCACAGCGAACGCCTGCGAACCTGTCCGCGTTCCGGCTGACCTCCGCCTGGCAGGCCAATATGACCGCAGCGGAGTACAACGACAAATTTGACCGCGTGCAGGCCTTCCTGCACAGCGGGGACTGCTATCAGGTGAACCTGGCCCAGCGTTTCCAGGCGCATTACGAGGGCGATGAGTGGCAGGCATTTACCCGGTTGAACGCCAACAACCGCGCCCCGTTCAGCGCCTTTTTGCGCCTCGACGAGGGTGCCGTTCTGAGCCTCTCCCCGGAGCGTTTTATTCACCTGGCGGAAGGGACGATCCAGACTCGCCCGATTAAAGGCACGCTGCCGCGACTGGCGGATGCCGGGGCCGATCGCCAGCAGGCTGAGAAACTCGCCGCCTCGCCGAAGGACAGAGCGGAAAACCTGATGATCGTCGACCTGATGCGCAATGACATTGGCCGGGTGGCGGAGCCGGGAAGCGTGCGGGTGCCGGAGCTGTTCGTGGTGGAGCCCTTCCCTGCCGTACATCATCTGGTGAGCACCATTACCGCCCGCCTGCCGTCGACCAGGACGGCGTGCGATCTTCTGCGCGCCGCCTTCCCCGGCGGGTCGATCACCGGCGCGCCAAAAGTGCGGGCGATGGAAATTATCGACGAGCTGGAGCCCCATCGCCGTAACGCCTGGTGCGGCAGCATCGGCTATATCAGCCTGTGCGGCGGCATGGATACCAGCATCACCATTCGCACCCTGACGGCAGTGGCCGGACAGATTTACTGTTCCGCAGGCGGCGGGATCGTGGCGGACAGCCAGGCCGCGGCGGAGTATCAGGAAACCTTTGATAAAGTGAATCGTATTCTGCAACAACTGGAGAGTTAACTGGTGGATACCCACGACCTGACCCTGGACAATTTTTTATCGCGTTTTCAGCTTTTGCGCCCGCAGGTGAATAAAACCGCGCTGAACCAGCGTCAGGCGGCGGTACTGATCCCGGTGGTACGCCGGGCGCAGCCGGGCCTGCTGCTGACCCGCCGCTCTGCCCGGTTGCGTAAACACGCCGGTCAGGTGGCGTTTCCCGGCGGGGCGGTAGACAGCACCGATGCCTCGTTAATTGCCGCCGCCCTGCGCGAGGCCGAGGAAGAGGTGGCAATCCCGCCGCACAAGGTCGAGGTGATTGGCGTCCTACCGCCGGTGGACAGCGTGACCGGTTTTCAGGTGACGCCGGTGGTGGGCATTATTCCGCCGGATCTGCACTATCACGCCAGCGTCGACGAAGTGGAGTCGGTCTTTGAAATGCCGCTGGCGGAAGCCCTGCGTCTGGGCCGTTATCATCCGCTGGATATTCAACGTCGTGGTCACGATCACCGGGTGTGGCTCTCCTGGTATCAGCATTATTTTGTCTGGGGCATGACGGCGGGAATTATTCGTGAGCTGGCGCTACAGATCGGCCTGAAACCTTGACTATACTTTACATTCGCCCTTTTTTTGCGCCTTTGAGATCTTCCTCCCGCTATTAGTTTATCCGGCGTTAACCATTAGTTTAATTCATGTGAATAGTTGAGCTGACGACAGGGTTCCCTCTTACACTATGCGAAGTTATTACATCGTTACTGGAAACCCGGTAACCCTGTCAGGAGTGTTAAAGTGATTAGTATATTCGACATGTTCAAAGTGGGGATTGGTCCCTCTTCTTCCCACACTGTAGGGCCGATGAAGGCCGGTAAACAGTTCGTCGATGACCTGGTCGAAAAAGGATTACTGGATAGCGTTACCCGCGTGGCCGTCGACGTTTACGGTTCACTGTCGCTCACGGGTAAAGGCCACCACACCGATATCGCCATTATTATGGGTCTGGCCGGGAATATGCCGGACACCGTAGATATTGACGCCATTCCGGCGTTTATCCGCGACGTGGAAACGCGCGGTCGTCTGCTGCTGGCGAATGGCCGGCAGGAAGTGGATTTCCCCCAGGACGACGGCATGCGTTTTCGCAGCGACAACCTCTCGTTGCATGAAAACGGGATGCAGATCCACGCCTTCAGCGGCGAGAAAGTGGTCTACAGCAAAACCTATTACTCCATCGGCGGCGGCTTTATCGTCGACGAAGAGCATTTCGGCCAGGACGTAACGGGCGATGTGAAGGTGCCTTACCCGTTCAAATCGGCAACTGAGATGCTGAATTACTGCAAAGAGACCGGCCTGTCCCTCTCAGGCATGGTGATGCAGAACGAGCTGGCGCTGCACAGCAAGAAAGAGATTGAAGACTATTTCGCCAACGTCTGGCAGACCATGCGCGCCTGTATCGATCGCGGCATCAACACCGAAGGCGTGCTGCCGGGTCCGCTGCGCGTGCCGCGTCGCGCCTCTGCCCTGCGCCGCATGCTGGTCACAACGGACAAATACTCCAACGATCCGATGAACGTGATCGACTGGGTTAACATGTTTGCCCTGGCGGTGAACGAAGAGAACGCCGCCGGTGGCCGCGTGGTGACTGCCCCGACGAACGGCGCCTGCGGGATCGTTCCGGCGGTGCTGGCCTACTACGATCACTTTATCGAATCGGTGAGCCCGGATATTTATATACGCTACTTCCTCGCCGCGGGCGCGGTCGGTGCGCTGTATAAGATGAACGCCTCTATTTCCGGCGCTGAAGTCGGCTGTCAGGGTGAAGTCGGCGTGGCATGTTCCATGGCGGCGGCCGGTCTGGCTGAGCTGCTGGGCGCCAGCCCGGAGCAGGTTTGCGTGGCCGCAGAGATCGGCATGGAACACAACCTCGGTCTGACCTGCGACCCGGTCGCTGGCCAGGTTCAGGTGCCGTGCATCGAGCGTAACGCCATTGCCTCGGTGAAAGCGATCAACGCCTCGCGCATGGCGATGCGCCGCACCAGCGAACCGCGCGTCTCGCTGGATAAGGTCATCGAAACCATGTACGAAACCGGTAAAGACATGAACGCCAAATACCGCGAAACCTCCCGCGGCGGCCTGGCCATTAAGGTGCAGTGCGACTAAGCCTCTGAAAGCGCTTCTGCGACTTTCGTCTCTCATGCTTTTTTCGCCCATCTGATACGGATGGGCGAATTTCATCGACTTTTCTCGTTACCTGAAATAATGCCTACTACAATAGCCAGGTTGCCACGGGCACTCACGCCAGTGGCTCTTCGGGTGGCCGTGGCATGCAAACAGCTCACAGGATAATTAAAAATTATCGCCGCAAACGGATAATCGTCTGCCTTGTGCTGTCACTCTCTACCCTCGTTTGCACGCTAATTATTGGCTTCATTTCGCAGCGCAATGTAAACCAGCAGTCCACCGTTGCCTTTGTATCCCACGCTGTCGACACCCTGGACAAGATCCTGCAGCCGCTGGAAACCGGGCGCGACGTGGTGCAACCCCTGATTGGCCTGCCCTGCGTGGAGGTCAATTTTTTACTGCGCAAACAGGCCGCGACTCTGCAAACCGTCCGCTCGATCGGCCTGATTAAGGACGGCGTGCTTTACTGCTCAAGCATGTTCGGCAATCGCGATCTTCCCATCAGCCAGTTCCAGCCCCAGCTCCCCTCTTCCCAGCCTTTACTGCTGCTTACCGCCGATCAGCCGTTTTTGCAGGGTAATCCGGTGCTGATCCAGTGGTATCCGCTGCCCGGCAAAAGTGAAGACGGGGTGATTGAGATTGTGAATATCGAGCTTATCGCCAGGCTGCTGCTGGAGCCCCAACTACCAATAATCAGTGACGTTAATCTTACCGTGGGCGATAAGCATCTGAATCATGAGCGCCAGCTCACGGATTCGCTGGTATTCGGCGATGACGACAACATCTACCAGCAGGCCTCAACTAACTTTCCTTTCACCATCACCGTTAACGGCCCGGGGCTCACCGCGCTGGCGCTTAAAACGCTGCCGTCACAGCTGCCGCTGGCGGTGATCTTCAGCATGCTGGTGGGGTATATCGCCTGGCTTGCCACCGCCAGTCGCATGAGCTTTACCCGGGAGATCAACTTTGGTCTGGCGTCCGGTGAGTTTGAGCTTTTCTGCCAGCCGCTGATCGATGCGAAAAAACAGGATTGCATCGGCGTGGAAATTCTTCTGCGCTGGAACAATCCGCGCCAGGGGTGGATCGCCCCGGATATCTTTATCCCGCTGGCGGAGGAGCATAACCTGATTGTGCCCCTCACCCGCTACGTACTCATCGAAACCGTCCGGCATCTGGCGATGTTCCCAACCGCACCGGGCTTTCATATTGGGATCAACGTGGCCGCCAGCCATTTTCGCGGCGGCGAGCTCCTTCACGACCTGAACCGCGTCTGGTTCAGCGCCGAGCCCGCGCAGCAGTTGGTCATTGAATTAACCGAGCGCGATACGCTGATGGAGATGGATTTCAACATGGTGGAGGAGCTGCATCAGAAAGGGGTGAAGCTGGCGATTGACGATTTTGGTACCGGCAGCAGTTCGCTCTCGTGGCTGGAGAAGCTCAATCCCGAGGTGCTGAAAATTGATAAATCCTTTACGGCCGCCATCGGCACTGACGCCGTCAACTCGACGGTGACGGACATTATTATTGCCCTGGCTCAGCGTCTGGATATTGAACTGGTGGCTGAAGGGGTGGAAACCAGCGATCAGGCGAGTCATCTGCGCCTGCACGGCGTGAATATACTGCAGGGGTTCTTGTACGCGCGGCCCATGCCGCTGCGGGATTTCCCGCAATGGCTGGCGGAGAGTTCACCTCCGCCAGCCTCTCACAACGGCGATATGATGCCGTCGATATCCTGATTACTCTTCTTCGTCGTGGGCGGACTGCTCTTTAACAATGCGCACCAGGTCAACGCGGTAATCATTGGCGGTCACGATCGTTATCTTCAGCGGCGGTAATTCCAGTACATCACCCATACGCGGGATCTGACCGTTTACAGCAATCACCAGGCCGGCAACCGTCGCGATATCTTCATCATGGTTGGTGAGGTGTTCCAGCCCCAGGGTATGCTGCAGCGCGTGCAGATCCGTGGTGCCTTTCACCAGCCAGCCATCGTTATCGTTGATGATTTCCGGCGTTTCGTCGGCATCCGGGAACTCACCGGCGATGGCTTCCAGCACGTCAAGCGGGGTTACAAGACCCTGCACCACGCCAAACTCGTTGGTGACGATAACAAAGCTGCCGCGGGCACGGCGCAGCACGCCAAGTAGGTTGATCGGGTCGAGCGTTTCCGGTACCACGATAGCAGGCGACGCGGCGGCAATGGCTTCAACGTTTGCACCCTCTTCCAGCGCCACCAGCATCTCCTTCGCACGCACCACGCCGATAATCTCATCCAGTTCACCGCGACACACCGGGAACAGGCTGTGCGGGGAGGAGAGCAGCTGCTGGCGGATTTCCGACACGCTCAGGCTGGCATCAACCCAGCTGATTTCACCGCGCGGAGTCATAATGCCGCGCAGGGAGCGCGAGGCCAGCGACAGCACGCCGTTGATCATATAGCGCTCTTCTTCAACGAAGGCACCTTCCGGCACCGGCACAGGGACATGGTTTTCGCTGTCCTGCTGCGCTTTGGCTTCGCGGCGGCCACCCATCAGACGCAGAATCGCATCAGCGGTACGGGCACGCAGCGGCTGGTTCGACTGCTGGCGAATAAAGTTGCGACGGGCAATCTGGTTAAACATCTCTATAATGATGGAGAAACCAATTGCGGCGTACAGATAGCCTTTCGGAATATGGAAGCCGAAACCTTCTGCAACCAGGCTCAGACCAATCATCAACAGGAAGCTCAGACAGAGCACCACGACGGTCGGATGCTGGTTGACGAATCGAGTCAATGGTTTCGAGGCGAGCAGCATCACCGCCATCGCAATGATCACAGCAGCCATCATCACCGGCAGGTGGTTAACCATACCGACGGCGGTAATCACCGCGTCGAGGGAGAAGACGGCGTCCAGCACCACGATTTGCAGTACCACCACCCAGAAGCTGGCGTAGCCTTTGCCGTGTCCATCATCATGCTGGCGGTTTTCCAGCCGTTCATGGAGTTCGGTTGTGGCCTTGAACAACAGGAATATACCCCCCAGCAGCATGATCAGGTCACGCCCTGAGAAGGTGAAGTCGAAAGCGGTGAACAGAGGTTGCGTAAGCGTAACCATCCACGAGATCACCGACAGCAGCGCAAGACGCATAATCAGCGCCAGCGACAGACCGATTAAACGTGCTTTATCACGTTGTTTAGGCGGAAGTTTATCCGCAAGGATAGCGATAAACACCAGGTTATCGATGCCGAGAACGATCTCAAGCACCACCAGCGTGAGCAATCCTACCCAGATTTGCGGGTCCATTAAGAATTCCATGACAAGCTCCTGCTAAAGGAATGGCAAAACGGCGCCGCGAAAGATGCGGGCGAAGCGGTAAAAGACGTAAACAGTGAGTGGCGCGAATCGCCGATTAGGCTGGCCAGAGCTGGCCGGGTGTGTGACTGGCGTCGGTGACGGTCCATACAGTGGGCTGCTGCCCAATACTCCTGACAATTAAACGGATGGTAAACATATCAGAGACCTGTGCTTTTTGGCAAAGATTTACTTTCCTTTGCAAACAGATGTTTCAGGGCTTTTTTTGATCACAGAAATATCTCATCTGCTTAGGCTAAATTACGGATCTTCATCACATAAATTATTTTTTCGATGTCTAAAATAAATCGCGTAAGAATTAGTTAATTGAACTCTAACCCTTATCTGAATCGATTCGTTCTTTCGAAGATGATCTCTAATGCTCTTCTCACCCGGGGGCGTTAACGATAATAAAAGGAGGTAGCAAGTGACTATTGCTATTGTTATAGGCACACATGGTTGGGCTGCAGAGCAGTTACTTAAAACCGCAGAAATGCTTTTAGGCGAACAGGAAAACGTCGGCTGGATCGATTTCGTTCCCGGTGAAAACGCCGAGACACTGATAGAGAAGTATACCGCTCAGCTGGCAAAGCTGGACACCAGCAGCGGCGTGCTGTTCCTTGTTGACACATGGGGCGGCAGTCCGTTCAACGCCGCAAGCCGCATTGTGGTTGATAAAGAGCTGCATGAAGTCGTGGCCGGGGTCAACATCCCGATGCTGGTTGAGACGCTGATGGCCCGTGACGACAACCCGAGCTTTGACGAGCTGGTTGCGCTGGCCGTCGAAACCGGTCGCGAAGGCGTGAAAGCGCTGAAAGCGAAACCGGTTGAAAAAGCCGCTCCTGTCGCTGCCGCCGCCCCTGCTGCCGTCGCGAAAACCGCCACCCCGCTTAAGCCAATGGGCCCCAATGATTATATGCAGATTGGCCTCGCGCGTATCGACGACCGTTTGATCCATGGTCAGGTCGCCACCCGCTGGACCAAAGAGACCAACGTGCAGCGCATCATTGTCGTCAGCGATGAAGTCGCCGCCGATACGGTTCGCAAAACCCTCCTTACTCAGGTCGCTCCGCCGGGCGTAACCGCCCACGTGGTGGACGTCGCCAAAATGATCCGCGTTTACAACAACCCGAAATATGCGGGTGAGCGCGTGATGCTGCTGTTTACCAACCCAACCGACGTCGAACGTATTGTTGAAGAAGGGGTGAAGATCACCTCCGTTAACATCGGTGGTATGGCTTACCGTCAGGGCAAAACGCAGGTGAACAATGCCGTGTCGGTGGACGAGAAAGACATTGAAGCGTTCAAAAAACTCAACGATCGCGGGATTGAGCTTGAAGTGCGTAAAGTCTCTACCGACCAGAAACTGAAAATGATGGATCTGATCAGCAAAGTGGCGAAATAAGCCGGAGCTGGTTGACAAATTTCACACTTAAGTCTGTTTAAGCTATAGGAGAAGTACAATGGAGATTACCACTCTTCAGATTGTGCTGGTGTTCATCGTCGCGTGTATAGCGGGTATGGAATCCGTACTAGATGAATTTCAGTTTCACCGTCCGCTGGTCGCCTGTACGTTAATCGGCGCCGTTCTCGGCGATATGAAAACCGGTATCATCATCGGTGGTACCCTGGAAATGATCGCCCTCGGCTGGATGAACATCGGTGCGGCTGTAGCGCCCGATGCGGCTCTCGCCTCCATCATCTCTACCGTGCTGGTTATCGCCGGCCACCAGAACATCGGTGCCGGTATTGCGCTGGCTATCCCACTGGCAGCAGCAGGCCAGGTACTGACCATCATCGTGCGTACTATCACCGTCGCTTTCCAGCATGCGGCAGATAAGGCGGCGGAAAATGGCAACCTGACGGCACTGTCTTGGATCCACGTTTCGTCCCTGTTCCTGCAGGCCATGCGTATCGCTATCCCGGCGGTCATCGTGGCAATCTCCGTCGGCACCAGCGAAGTTCAGGGCATGCTGAACGCCATTCCAGAAGTGGTCACCAGCGGTCTGAACATTGCAGGCGGCATGATCGTGGTCGTTGGTTATGCGATGGTCATCAACATGATGCGCGCAGGCTACCTGATGCCGTTCTTCTACCTCGGCTTTGTTACTGCGGCCTTCACCAACTTCAACCTGGTAGCACTGGGCGTGATTGGTGCGGTAATGGCTATCCTCTACATCCAGCTCAGCCCGAAATATAACCGCGTAGCCGGTACAGCGCAGGTTGCTGGTAATAACGATCTCGATAACGAACTGGACTAGCAGGTGAGCGAAATGGTTGATATGACTAAAACTACCCCTCAGAAAAAACTGACTCCGGGTGATATTCGTGGCGTGTTCATCCGTTCAAACCTGTTCCAGGGTTCATGGAACTTCGAACGTATGCAGGCGCTGGGCTTCTGCTTCTCCATGGTGCCGGCAATCAAACGTCTGTATCCGGAGAATAACGAAGCGCGTCGTCAGGCGATTAAGCGTCACCTGGAATTCTTCAACACCCATCCTTACGTTGCGGCGCCGGTTCTGGGCGTAACGCTTGCGATGGAAGAGCAGCGTGCCAACGGCGCAGAGATTGACGATGGTGCCATCAACGGTATCAAAGTGGGTCTGATGGGGCCGCTGGCAGGCGTGGGTGACCCAATCTTCTGGGGTACCGTGCGTCCGGTCTTCGCTGCACTCGGTGCCGGTATCGCCATGAGCGGTAGCCTGCTCGGGCCTCTGCTGTTCTTTATCCTGTTCAACGTGGTGCGCCTGGCCACCCGCTACTACGGCGTGGCGTACGGCTACCGTAAGGGCGTGGATATCGTTCAGGATATGGGCGGCGGCTTCCTGCAGAAACTGACTGAGGGGGCGTCAATCCTCGGCCTGTTTGTCATGGGGGCGCTGGTGAACAAGTGGACGCACGTGAATATCCCGCTGGTGGTATCAACCATCACCGGCCAGGATGGCCAGACCCGTGTGACCACCGTGCAAACCATCCTGGACCAGCTGATGCCGGGCCTGGTGCCGCTGCTGCTGACCTTCGCCTGTATGTGGCTGCTGCGTAAGAAAGTGAACGCGCTGTGGATCATCGTCGGCTTCTTCGTTATCGGTATCGTTGGTTACGCGATCGGTCTGCTGGGTCTGTAAGTTTTAACTGAATACACCGGGGGCATGAAGGCCCCCGTTTTTTTTATCCGGAGGATGAATGACGATCACGGACATCGTACTGGTTGTTTTTATTGTTGCCCTTCTGGCGTATGCCATCTACGACGAATTGATCATGCCCCGCCGCAACGGCGCGACGCTACTCTCAATCCCCCTTCTGCGCCGCGGTCGCGTTGACGGCATCATCTTTACCGGCCTGCTGATGATCCTTATTTATAACAACGTGATGAGTCAGGGAGCATTACTGACCACATGGTTATTATGTGCCCTGGCATTAATGGGGTTTTATCTCTTCTGGATCCGGGCCCCGAAAATAATCTTCAAATCCACTGGATTCTTTTTCGCCAACGTCTGGATAGAATATAACCGCATTAAAGAGATGAATTTATCGGAAGATGGCGTGCTGGTAATGCAATTAGAGCAGCGACGCCTGCTTATCCGGGTACGGAATATTGACGATCTGGAGAACATATACAGATTACTTGTTAAAACTCAATGAGATAGAATAATAGCACTGGCTATATCTGGACAAATATTTAGCAATGCCATATAGCCATGGCTATATTATTTCACGAAATTCACGCCTTATTATTAACGTTATTTTCACAACAAAATCTAAATGAAAATCGTTATCAATAAGTAAACTGAATAATACATTCCTGTTGTTGTTTTATATTCTCAAAATATGTTAAGGTTGCGCCCGTCGTTGGGGAGTAGCCGATTTCCGGTTTGCCGGAAATGTGCGTGTCAACATACTCGTTGCAAAACGTGGCACGTACGGATTGTTTCTGCACTACGCAGAGGGGTCAGGCGAGACCATAGATGCATCTACTGCTGTTTACTGGGGGCAGTGATGTGTCATATGGATATTCCCGGTCTGGACGCATCTATGAACCTCTCTGCAACACTTCTTCTGGCCTTTGGCATGTCGATGGACGCGTTTGCCGCCTCCATGGGTAAAGGCGCCACGCTGCATAAACCTAAGTTCTCTGAAGCCCTGCGTACCGGTCTTATCTTTGGTGCTATCGAAACCCTGACTCCGCTGATTGGCTGGGGACTGGGGATGCTCGCCAGCCAGTTCGTGCTGGAGTGGAACCACTGGATCGCCTTTATCCTGCTGACCTTCCTCGGCGGACGTATGGTTATCGAAGGCATTCGTAATGATGTCGATGAAGAAGAGCCCATCCACCGTCACGGCTTCTGGCTGCTGGTGACCACGGCAATTGCCACCAGTCTGGATGCAATGGCCGTCGGCGTGGGGCTGGCGTTCCTGCAGGTGAACATTATTGCCACCGCGCTGGCGATTGGCTGCGCGACCTTTATCATGTCCACCCTCGGGATGATGATTGGCCGGTTTATCGGCCCGCTGTTAGGGAAACGCGCCGAGATCCTCGGCGGTATCGTGTTGATCGGTATTGGCGCACAGATTATGTGGAGCCACTTCGCCGGTTAACTGACTCGCTGCCAGCAGTGGAGACTGAAATCTGTCTGGCAGCTGAAATGTTCCTGTTTTGCCAGGGCTTCCCACACCTCCGGTTTTGCCCGCCACGCGAAAGGCGTCATCTGTAACAGCGCCACCGCCTCTTCTCCGCTCAACGACATGCCATAGCCCAGCGACTGCTCTTCTCTGAGCGCAAAACCCGTCAGCTGCTCCGAATGCGGCGCATGCAGCAGAACCTCGTCGTAAATCAACCCTTTCAGCTCCATCAGATGGCGCGGCCCTGGCGTAACGGTAATAACCCATCCGCCCTCTTTAACTACCCGCGCCAGCTCTTCACCCTTGCAGGGAGCGTAAATGCGAACGACCGCCTCCATGCTGTTCTCTTCAAACGGCAGACGGTGACTGGATGCCACGCAGAAAGTCACCTGCGAGTAGCGTTTTGCCGCGGCGCGGATAGCGGATTTCGAGACGTCCAGACCAAAGGTCGTTGCGCCCTTCTCCTGCGCGGTTTGTGCAAAAGCGGCCGTGTAGTAACCTTCGCCGCAGCCAATATCAAGTATCGACGTCGCGCCATCGGGCAATAACGCCGCCAGCTTTTCGGCGACCGCATCACGCAGGGGCTGATAGTGACCGGCATCAAGGAAGGCTCTGCGCGCCTGCATCATCTCTGCGCTGTCGCCCGGATCGCGCGACCGCTTATGCTGCACCGGCAGCAGATTGACGTAGCCCTCTTTCGCCATATCGAACCGGTGCCCCTGCGGGCAGGCGTAACTTTTATCCGTTTGCGCCAGCGGCGCGTGGCAAAGAGGACAGCAGAAGGTCATGGTAACTCCGGGCAATCATAAAGGGCGAAAGTGTACCGCTAATCGCCCCGCTATAAAACGGCCTTAACGCATTACGATTAGATGGCTTGAGTCGGCCGGGAGTCCATCCGGCTTGATGTTTTCGATGCGCAGCACGTCGCCCATGATCTGGCTGAATACAGGCGCCGAGACCGCCCCGCCGTAATAGGCTCCGTTTTGCGGATCGTTAATCACTACCGCCAGGGCAAAGACAGGCTTGCTGGCCGGCGCGACGCCCGCAGTATAAGCCACGTATTTGTCGACATAGTTGCCGGCATCATCAATTTTCTTCGCGGTACCGGTTTTCACCGCCACCCGGTAATCACGCACTGCCGCTTTGATCCCGCCCCCGCCCGGCAGGGCCACACTCTCCATCATATGTTCCACCTCCTGCACAATCGACGCAGGCATGACCTGGGTGCCGACAACCGGCGGATCGATGCGGGTGATAGATAGCGGACGCTCCAGGCCGTAGCTGCCGATGGTGGCGTAGACGTGCGCCAGCTGCAACGGGGTGACCATCAGTCCGTAACCAAACGCGAAGGTGGCGCGATCGAGCTGGCTCCAGAATTTACGCTCCGGCAGCAGGCCGCTGCTCTCCCCCGTTAACCCCAGACCGGTGGAGCGGCCAAAGCCAAACCCGTGGTAGGTGTCCAGCAGGCGCTGGATCGGCATCGCCAGCGAGAGGCGTGATACGCCCGTGTCGCTCGATTTTTGCAAAATGCCGGTCAGCGTCAGCTCCGGGTAGTAACCGACGTCGCGGATACGGTGTCCGGCCAGGGTGTAGGGATGCGTATCAATAACGCTGTCCGGCTGCACCAGCCCCTGCTGAAGGGCGGTCATCAGCACCAGCGGCTTGACGGTTGAGCCCGGTTCAAAGGTGTCGCTGATGGCGCGATTGCGAAAATCGTTCAGCGTGGCGCCTTCACGGTTATTGGGGTTGAAATCCGGGAAGCTGGCCATCGCCAGGATCTCGCCGGTCTGAACGTTGATCAGCACCGCCGCCCCCGACTCCGCTTTATTCCAGGCCACGGCGTTGTCCAGGGCATCTTCCGTGATGGTCTGCAGTCGCTCGTCAATGCTTAACTGGATATTGTGCGCCGGAACGGGCGGGACTTCGGTGATGTTTTCGATCACACGCCCAAAGCGATCTTCGCGCACGCGTCGCAGGCCGGGTTTACCGGTGAGCTGGGCATTAAAGCTTTTTTCGATCCCCTCTATGCCCTGCCCGTCGATGTTAGTGAAGCCGATAAGGTTGGCTGCCACGTGACCGGCCGGGTAAAAACGCCGGGACTCATCGCGCAGGCTGATCCCCGGCAGCCGGAGCTTCTCGATCCACTTAGCCTGAGAGGGGTCAACCTGGCGGGCGAGATAGATAAACCGGCCGTGCGGATTGCCTTTGATACGCGCCGCCAGCGTGGGGAGCGACAGATGCAGCGCACTGGCTAGCGCCTGCCAGCGATCGTCATACCCGACGCCTCCTTTTGCCAGCACCGTTTTGGGATCGGCCCACACCGCCTGCACCGGCACGCTCACGGCCAGCGGCCGCCCTTCCCTGTCCATTATCATTCCCCGGGGGGCGTTAATCGCCACTTCCCGCAGCGAGCGCATGTCCTCCTGCTTAACCAGCGGGTCGGGCTTGACGATCTGCAGCCAGGCGACGCGGCCCAGAAGAAAGAGCAGACTACCAAGAATGACCATGCAGAGAAGAGCAAAACGTAACGGAGTGAAGTTTGCTGCGGGGTTGACGGGTTTCTTTTTCACCAGGGCTCCAGGGGTTGGTAACAACGCCCTGATTTAACGGCAAATATGAGCTGGAGGGGTGAAAACAATGCTAATACTCTCGCAGCTTTGAAACAAACTGCTAACAGAGACGCATGTGGTAACACTTTGAAAAACATACATTAAAAAGCCCCGCATAAGCGAGGCTTTATATCTCTGCAACTGAAACGTCGGAACGCTTCAGATCAGGCAGGGGTTCGATCAGATAGCGGTTACGTTAACAGCAGCCGGACCTTTCTGGCCGTCCTGAATTTCGAACTCAACGTTCTGGCCTTCAGCCAGAGTTTTGAAGCCGTTACCCTGGATTGCAGAGAAATGTACGAATACATCTTTGCTGCCGTCAGCAGGAGTAATGAAACCAAAACCTTTAGACTCGTTGAACCACTTAACTTGACCTTTAATCTTTGCCATTTGCAAAATTCCTTAGAATGATTTCTTCGCCCGCGGGCATTCACTAGATAAAACTGAGACATTACTGCATGAGGCACTAATATAAGGTTCGGCAGAGAAGCGGTATTCAACGACAACGTGTTTACTCAGGACTTCTATACTGAAAATGCCACACATAAACAGAACTGTACCTCGTTTGACCCAAACCGTGTTATCACACACAACTTAAATAATGGCAAGCCATTTTTAAACGTGTCTCGATCAGCCGCACAAATTCAGGGACTGATTTGCCACAATCTGCACAGTAATCCACTTATGTGTATAGCTGGCCCGTATGTTGCTCGATCAGTGACCGTCAGGGTAGACGCTGTTATCAAAGACTTTTTTACCTTAGACCAATAACTTCGTATCGTCCAGCAAGCAAGGCGGATTTCCTGCAACATCTATTTCCATTAGAACATTTGGTAAAAAGTTATGCTGATTTGATCGCAACGGCAGGCATTTGTTTATCAGTAAAAAAACAGACTATATCGCTTCGCTTGTTTAAGTTATATACACCCTGACCCTGAAAGTCGCCATGCACCAAAATAATGATATTTTTATGAACCTGCTTCAAAAAAAGGCAATCAAAACGTTTCGATTAAAATAAAATATGACCCGCGTCGGTTTAATACAGAATAAGTACTAAGCGAACACATAATAGTTTATAAGGATAAATATTGACCAATACGAAGAGGCTGAAAGTTATCGCCGGGTAAAGATATATTCTTAAGTGCCTGAGCCAACTCTTTTACAGGCTCATCCAGGGATTCATCTGCCAGTTCAAATACCCCCCAGTGGATCGGGATCGCCCGCGGCATGCTCAACTGCTGCCAAAGCGCCACCGCCGACTGCGGATCCATATGATGCACCGACATGAACCAACGTGGTGCGTACGCCCCTACAGGTATGGCAACGGTATCCAGTTTTCCCAGCCGTTCGGGGATGGTCAGGAGCTCCGGAGTATAACCGGTATCGCCGCTGAACCAGAAGCGCTGGTTTTGTCCTTCAAAGACCCAGCCGCACCATAACGAGCGATTACGATCCCAGAGGCTACGCATGCTCCAGTGCTGCGCGGGAACCGCCGTAAACACCACCCCTTCGAAAACGTAGCTTTGCCACCAGTCCAGCTCAATAACCTGTTTCGCCCCCCGACGGCGACACCAGGCGCCCAGTCCTAAGGGCACAAAAAAAGTGAGCTGCGGGAAGCGTCGCAAAAGCTGGCGCACCGTTGCGGAGTCGAGATGATCAAAATGATTATGGGAAATGACGACGGCATCGAGTGACGGTAGCGCCGCGACGCTCGTTACCGGAGGCGTTTTTCGTGTCGGCCCGGCAAAGGATACCGGCGAGGCGCGCCGGGAAAAGACCGGATCGGTAAGGATGTACTTTCCGCTCAGGCGTAACAGCAGGCTGGCGTGTCCCAGCCACCAGACACCGTCTTCTTCGAGGGTATTCAAGGTGACAGGCTGCCACCACTGGCGGATAAAGGCGTCGTAGCCTTCTGCTGGGGGTTTTGGCAATCCGGCAGCTTTGCGCTCTTTGCGCCAGCGTTCAACGTCGCCGGGTTGATGACCAGAGTCATTCGTATTGCGAAAGCCATGCGGGGTATGATGCGCGAGGGAGGCGTTATACCAGGGATTACTCCAGGCCACACACACCTCCCTTAACGGATTAGCGTTCGGCTACCAGACGAATAAAGTCATCGTCCTGGCTGTCAGCCGTCACTTCTGGCGCTTTTGGTGCTTCTTTCTCTTCCGGCTCATTGGCTTCGCACAGGCGACGCAGCAGGACATTCTGTCGTTTCTGCAGGTCGACCAACTTCTCCAGCAGCTCAATCTGCTCGCTGGTACGGGAGCTTGCACGATTCACAAAAAACCACAGCACCAGGCCCACAACCAGCAGCACGACCGAGATTGCCAGAGATGCCACGCTGAACATCCCGGAATTCACTAACTCACCCATTTCACCCCCCAATAAAAACGCTCATTTTACCACTCGCGTTAAGGAAGGAAATCATTTGCGATAAAAATGACAGCTACCAGGGGATAAACTTATTGATAGAACAAATACCGCTAAAGAACTGTACATCCTGATCGCACATCACGTTAATGGTCTGCGTCCAGAGTAAAACACAGGCCAGCAACACTAAGACCAGAATAACCCAGCGTATTTTTTTCACTCCACTCTCCGTACCCTAACTGCCTGATGCCAGGTTATCATGCGCAACTTAAACCATGCCTAACTGTAACGTGAAGGCGATGCTTTCGGAATCATATACTTGTTAAAGTGATTGTATCGATTACCCTAAGCGGCAGTTATTCAAAAAATGAGGTAATGATGCGCTTTTTTATTCGCACATTGATTGTTATAGCACTCGTCTGGACGGGTTTGCTGCTCGCAGGCTACGGCGTGCTGACCGGCAGTAAAGAGAATGCGGGTGGGCTGGGTATTCAGTGCCAGTATCTTACCGCGCGTGGCATCAGCACGGCGCAGTATATTCATTCAGACAGCGGCTTCATTGGGCTGTCCCGCTGCCCGCTGCTGAGAAAAACCGAGACCGTCATCGATAACGGCTGATTCAATACATAAAAAACGCCGCCATCAGGCAGCGTTTTTTTATGGCGCTAACAATCAGAACGGATAGTCGTTGTAACCCATCTGCTCAGAAATCTTACGCGCCGCCGTGTGCAGCATTTCTACGTACTCGTGCAGATGCTCTTCAGAGAAACGCAGCGTCGGGAAGGAGATACTCAGGCCGGCGATCACCACACCGAAACGGTCAAAGACAGGTACGCCGATGCAGCGCAAGCCTTCTTCCTGCTCCTGGTTATCTTCGCCATAACCCTGCTCACGCACTTTATCCAGCACCTGCAACAGCTCCTCGGTGGTGGTAATAGTGCGTTCGGTGCTGCGTTTGTATTCCACGTTCTCGAGGATCTGCTTCACTTCGTCACGGTCGCGCCATGCCAGCAGGACTTTACCGATAGCGGTACTGTACAGCGGGTTGCGACGACCAATGCGTGAATACATGCGCAGGTTGTACATAGAGTCGATTTTATGGATATAGACGATACTGTCTTCATCCAGCGCCCCCAGGTGCACCGTCTCTTTCGTCAGACGCGACAGTTCACGCATCTGAATATCTGCGCTGCGGATCAGGTCGACGTTCTGTAGCGCGCGCGCGCCCAGTTCAAATAACTTCAGGGTCAGAGAGTACTTTTCAGACTCCCCTTCCTGTGCAACATAACCCAGTGATTTCATGGTCTGTAAAAAGCGATAAACGGTGCTTTTTGACATCATCACACGCTGGGACAGCTCAGTAATACCAATTTCGCGCTCTTCACCAAGCGCCTGCAGGATGCCGAACACCTTTAACACGGATGAAACAGAATCTGGCTGTTTATCCAAATCCGCGATTGCCATTAATCACCTCAACGCAAGTGTTTTATAAAATTCAGAACCGGTTTTTATTATAAATTCGCAGCCGCGTTGCTGCAATCAATCCTGGCTTACCTGGTTACAAATCTGCGACATACAACCGAAATAACAGTGATAATATCGTTACCCTGTTAATAATAACCTCCAATGCTAATTAATTCTCATGACTACAACCCCCACTGACGGCCTGCCGATACCGCAACGCTATGGTGCGATTGCGACCATTATTATCGGTATTTCAATGGCTGTACTGGATGGCGCCATCGCCAACGTGGCTCTCCCGACTATTGCCAGCGACCTGAATGCCTCCCCCGCCAGCTCGATCTGGATTGTGAACGCCTACCAGATAGCCATTGTCATCTCGCTGCTATCATTCTCTTTTCTCGGGGATATGTTTGGTTACCGCCGGGTCTATCAGTGCGGGCTGGTGGTATTTACCCTGACGTCTCTCTTTTGTGCCCTTTCGGACACGCTACACATGCTGACCCTGGCGCGCATCGCGCAGGGCTTTGGCGGCGCGGCGTTGATGAGCGTGAATACGGCGTTGATTCGTCTGATCTACCCGCAGCGGCATCTGGGCCGGGGCATGGGGATTAACTCCTTTATCGTTGCCGTGTCGTCTGCGGCGGGCCCGACCATCGCCGCAGCGATCCTCTCCGTAGCTTCCTGGCAGTGGCTGTTTCTAATCAACGTTCCGCTGGGGATCGTGGCGTTGCTGTTCGCCCTGCGCTTTTTACCCGCCAACGGGCCGAAAAGCAGCATGCCCAAATTCGACCTCCCGAGCGCGGTGATGAACGCCCTCACCTTTGGCCTGCTGATCACCGCCCTGAGCGGGTTTGCCCAGGGCCAGTCGCTTATGTTGATAGCGGGCGAGGTCGTGGCGCTGCTGGTGGTCGGCTTCTTCTTCGTGCGCCGTCAGCTGGCGCTGCCGGTGCCGTTACTGCCGGTGGACCTGTTGCGTATCCCGCTCTTCTCGCTATCGATCTGTACCTCCATCTGCTCCTTCTGCGCGCAGATGCTGGCCCTGGTCTCCCTGCCCTTCTTCCTGCAAAGCGTCATTGGTCGCTCGGAAGTGGAAACGGGTCTGCTGTTAACGCCCTGGCCGCTGGCAACAATGGTGATGGCGCCGCTGGCGGGTTATCTGATTGAGCGGGTACATGCCGGATTACTGGGTGCGCTGGGGTTGGTGGTGATGGCAACAGGACTTTTCGCGCTTGCCCTGCTGCCTGCAGCGCCTCACGATCTGGATATCATCTGGCGCATGGTGCTGTGTGGGGCAGGCTTTGGCCTCTTCCAGTCGCCGAATAACCACACCATTATCACCGCCGCTCCCCGCCATCGCAGCGGTGGTGCCAGCGGGATGCTGGGCACCGCCCGCCTGCTGGGACAGAGTACCGGCGCGGCGCTGGTGGCGTTGATGTTCAACCTTGCCGGGCAAAGCGGCACGCACATGGCGCTGTTGACCGCCGGCACGCTGGCCACCGTCGCGGCCATCATCAGCGGACTCAGGGTCACCCAACCTCGTTCGCAGGCATAAAAAAAGCGCGTCGAAAGACGCGCTTTTTTATTATCCAGCCGAAGCTGTTACTTCAGGTATTCACCGTTACGCAGCGCTTCAATACGCTTATCCAGCGGCGGGTGAGACATGAACAGCTCGCTCAGCGATTTCGATTTACCGTTGATGCAGAAGGCCATCATGGTTGAGGCTTCCTGCGGCTCGTAGCTGGTTTTCAGACGCTGCAGCGCAGCAATCATCTTCTCACGGCCAACCAGTTTGGCGGAACCTGCATCAGCGTGGAACTCACGGTGACGGGAGAACCACATGGTGATGATGCTCGCCAGGATACCAAATACCAGTTCCAGTACCATTGAGACCGCAAAGTAGATCAGCGGGTTACCGTTGCTCGACTCGCCTTCCTCACGATCGCCACCCATAAAGCCTGCGGCGATCTGGGCAATGATACGAGAAATGAAGATAACGAAGGTGTTGACCACACCCTGAATCAGGGTCATGGTCACCATATCGCCGTTGGCAATGTGGCTGATCTCATGGGCGATAACTGCTTCCGCCTCATCACGGCTCATGTTCTGCAGCAGACCGGTGCTCACCGCAACCAGAGAGGCGTCACGACGCGCACCGGTGGCGAAGGCGTTAATATCCGGGGCGTGATAAATTGCCACCTGCGGCATGGCAATACCTGCCTGACGGGACTGGTTGGCAACGGTGGTCATCAGCCACTGTTCCATATCGTTACGCGGTTGCTCAATAACCTCGCCGCCAACGGACTTAAGTGCCATCCACTTGGACATCAGCAGTGAGATAAAGGAGCCACCAAAACCAAACAGCAGCGCCATAATCAACAAACCTTGAACGCTGCTCGACTGAATTCCTGTCAGGCTGAGAACCACCCCGAAGACCACCATGACCGCAAGGTTGGTGAGCAGGAAGAGCGCGATTCGCATCATAATATTCTTTTAACCTCAGTTTAACAAAACGCACTATGCGATTACCCACATCGTATGGGTATTCCGCATATTTTCAAGGATTGGAGAGGCGTAAGTCACCAGAAAGACACAACTTTACATAATGAAATGACTGCCTGACGGCAGAATGCGGTTTAAAAAAAAACAGGCACAATTTCTTGTGCCTGTTGGGGGAGATTATTTTGCCGGAGCGGGGTTACCGGCAGGCTTGTCTTTTTCCAGTTTCGCCAGGTCGATGGCGATTTTCACCGTCTCATCGAGATACGGATCCGGCTCCTGGTAATCCTTCGGCAGGTCATCCAGCTTTTTGAGGACTGGCTTACCTTCACGTTTGAAGCGGTCGTTGATACGCGCCAGACGTGTCGCATCATCCTCTTCGTTCTCTTTCAGACGCTGCGCGTAATTCAGAGAGACGATATTGCGTTTCGCCTTCAGGGCATTGAAACGGGCAATATCCTTGACGATGTACTGGAACTCCGGATCTTTAGCGATGCGGTCGTCGTGCTGCTTCAGCAGCGCCGGACCAAACTGGGTCATGTCGCCCGACTTCACGTAGGTGGCAGCGTTCACGCTATCCCACGGCAACGCGTTGTCTTCGAACTTCTCACCGGTTTCCGTCTCTTCGGTACCCGTCGGCATGATGATATCCGGGGTCACGCCTTTCCGCTGGGTACTGCCGCCATTCACGCGGTAGAACTTCTGAATGGTGTACTGAACCGAACCCAGCGCTGGCCATTCCGGACGCAGCATCTGATCGTAAATGCGGTTCAGGGAGCGGTACTGCTGCACCGTACCTTTACCGAACGTCGGTTCGCCAACAATCAATGCACGGCTGTAATCCTGCATCGCGGCGGCAAAGATCTCCGACGCCGAGGCACTGAAGCGATCGACCAGCACCACCAGCGGGCCTTTATAGTACACAACGCCATCGGTATCCGCGTCTTCACGCACTTTACCGTTGTTGTCGCGCACCTGTACCACCGGTCCGGACGGGATAAACAGACCGGAAAGCGAAACCGCTTCGGTCAGGGCGCCGCCGCCGTTGGTACGCAGATCGATAATCACGCTCTTAACGTTCTGTTTTTCAAGTTTCTGCAGCTGGACTTTGACGTCGTCCGTCAGGCCCACGTAGAAACCAGGAATATCCAGCACGCCAACCTTGTCTTTACCCACGGTTTTCACCGACATCTTCACCGCGCGGTCTTCCAGACGGATACGCTCGCGGGTCAGGGTAACGATACGGGTTTTGGTGCCTTTACCAGCAGGCAGAATTTCCAGACGGACTTTGCTGCCTTTTGGCCCTTTGATCAGGGCAACGACGTCATCCAGACGCCAGCCGATCACATCAACCATGTTCTGGCCAGGTTGACCGACACCGACAATGCGATCGCCTACGCTAATCGCCTTGCTCTTGGCCGCCGGGCCACCGGCAACCATGGAGTTGATCACGGTGTAATCATCATCCATCTGCAGCACCGCGCCGATCCCTTCAAGGGAGAGGCTCATTTCGGTGTTGAACTGCTCGGTGTTGCGCGGAGAGAGATAGTTGGTGTGCGGATCGATTTCGTGCGCGAAGGCCGTCATCGCCAGCGAGAAGACATCTTCACTGTTGGTCTGGGCCAGGCGACGAATGGCAAATTTGTAGCGGCGGGTCAGCGTTTCGCGGATCTCTTTCTCATCTTTACCGGTGAGTTTGAGGCTCAGCTCGTCGTATTTAACTTTGCTGTCCCACAGCTGATTCAGCTCGGCTTCATCTTTTGGCCACGGCGACTTACTGCGGTCAAGATTAAAGGTGTCGTTACCCGTGAAGTCCATTGGACGTTCAAGCACCTTAAGCGCGTACTGATAGCGCTCAAAACGGCGTTTCTGCGACAGGTTATACAGGTCGTAGAACAGGTCCAGCTTGCCGCTGCGTAACTCATCCCCGACCTGGGTCTGCTTTTTGGCAAACTGTTCGACATCGCTCGCCAGCAGGACGTTATGGCTGTAGTCCAGCAGGTTCAGGTAGCGGTCGAAAATCTTTGTCGAAAAGGCCTGGTCGAGATCGAACTGGCGATAGTGCGAACGGGTGAAGCGCGACGTGACGCGCTCACTGACCGTCGCGTGCTGAGTCTCTTCCTTCAGAACCGGAATCTGATCGACACGCGTAATCTCGTCCACAGCGAAAGCGTGGCCTGTTATTGCAAACAGGCCAGCCAGCGCGGTGAGCTTAAAAAATGTGTTCATGCCGGGCTTGGCCTCCGTTTTAGAACAACAAGTGTTCTGCGCGTACAATCATTGACAGACCAGAAGTCAGCTGTACACGAACGCCATCTTTGGTGATTTCCAGTACGGTGGCATCCATAGCATTGTTACCCGCTTTTACCTTCAGAGACTGACCCACGCTCAGGGCGGTGATGTCAGAAACCGGAGTGTGGCGCGGCTCTTCACGAGGCGCACGCGGGGCTTTTGCCGCCGGTTGCTCAGCACGTGGCTTACGCTCGGTATTCTCTTTGCGACGCGGTGCAGGACGTGGCTTGCGTTCACGGCGAGGCGCTTCTTCCTGGCCATTGGCCGCGGCTGCTTCGCGTTTTTTAGCCTGCTGTTCAGCACGCTGAGCCTGAACTCGCGCTTTGGCTTCTTCAAGCTGCTTACGGGCATGCTCAACATGCTGCTCATCCAGCACACCACAAGGGTTGCCATCGAGATCAACACGCGTCGCGCCCGCTTTGATACCGTAAAGGTAACGCCAGCTCGAAGTATAAAGACGTAAGGCGGAGCGGAGTTGGGTTTTGCTGAGGTTCATCTCACCTTCAACACGCTCTACCAGATCCTGAAAAATACCAATTTTCAGGGGACGAGCTTCGCCTTCGGCACTAAAACATTGAGGAAAACGTTCGGCCAAAAACGCGATAACTTCTTTACTGCTATTCAACTTAGGTTGATTTTCCATGAAATTTCCTGATTACAACGGACGTTGCCGACAAGCCGCAGGCATGAACAGGCGACATTATAATGACGCCATCCGTAAATGCTACGTTATCCGTTGATTATCCTGCGACGCTCGCAAAGAATTTGTGATAATCGGTCGCGGCGAGAACGTTTTCAAGATTCGCCACCAGCTCGCGCAGCCCCTGTTCATCATCGGCTGTAAAGCGATTAAAGACAGTGCTGTCGATGTCCAGAACACCAATAATCTGATTGTTTACTTTCAGAGGAAGGACGATTTCAGCGTTGCTGGCGCTGTCGCAGGCGATGTGCCCGTCGAACGCGTGAACGTCATCCACACGCTGCACCTGGTTTTGCGCCACCGCGGTGCCGCATACGCCGCGCCCGACCGGAATACGCACGCAGGCGAGCTTGCCCTGGAAGGGTCCGAGTACTAAGGTTTCACCTTCCAGCAGATAAAAACCGGCCCAGTTCACATCGGAAAGACGCTCAAAAAGTAATGCGCTGGTATTCGCCAGAGTGGCTAAGAAACTGGTTTCACCTGCCATCAATGCCTGAAAGTCACGGGTTAGGTCCGTGTAGAATTCTGTTTTGTTCATTATTCAATCACTTGGTTGTCTTACAAAATTACAGCATAGCCTATTAAAATAAGCATTATTTACGTTCATGCTCAAGATGAATCCATTCATGAGTTAAGATAACTATTAACTATCCTTTTTTAGCGCGACCGATGGCTCTTAAATCACCGAAAATAACGCCGACGAAAAAAATCACCGTGCATACGGTCGGCGATGCGCTGCCTCGTGCACATTATCAGCGTTGCCCGCAATGCGATACGCTTTTTACGTTGCCAAAGATGAAATCATACCAAAGTGCTTTCTGCCCGCGCTGCAACGCAAAAATTCGCGACGGCCGTGACTGGTCACTGACCCGGCTGGCGGCGATGGCGGTCACTATGATGCTGCTGATGCCCTTCGCCTGGAGCGAGCCGCTGCTGCGCCTGCACCTGCTGGGCGTGCGCATTGATGCCAACCTGTTACAGGGGATCTGGCAGATGACCCGCCAGGGCGATCCCCTCACAGCGTCGATGGTTCTGTTCTGTACCGTCGGCGCGCCGGTGGTGCTGGTGGCGGCTATCGCCTACCTGTGGCTCGGCAATATCCTGGGAATGAACCTGCGCCCGGTACTCCTGATGCTCGAGAAGCTCAAGGAGTGGGTGATGCTGGATATCTACCTGGTGGGGATTGTTGTCGCCTCCATCAAAGTGCAGGACTACGCTTACCTGCAGCCGGGCGGCGGTCTGTTTGCGTTTATTGCGCTGGTGATCCTGAGCGTGCTGACGCTTATTCATCTGAACGTGGAGCAGCTCTGGGAACGCTTTTACCCCCAGCGCCCCGCCACCCGTTACAACCCTGAACTGCGCGTCTGTCTTGGCTGTCACTATACCGGCCTGCCCGACGCGCGCGGTCGCTGTCCGCGCTGCCATATCCCCCTGCGCGTACGGCGGCACAACAGTCTGCAAAAATGCTGGGCGGCGCTGATCGCCTCGCTGGTGTTTCTTATTCCGGCCAACCTGCTGCCTATCTCGGTGATTTACGTCAACGGTGGACGGCAGGAGGATACCATTATGTCGGGCATCGTCTCGCTGGCGCACAGCAATATCGCCGTAGCGGCGGTGGTGTTTATCGCCAGTATTCTGGTGCCCTTTACCAAAGTGGTGGTGATGTTTACCCTGCTCGTCAGCATTCATTTTAAATGTGAACAAGGGCTGAGAACCCGCATACTGCTGTTGCGTTTCGTTACCTGGATTGGCCGCTGGTCAATGCTGGATCTGTTTGTTATTTCGTTGATGATGTCGCTGATCAATCGCGATCAGCTCCTTGCTTTTACTATGGGACCCGCAGCGTTCTATTTCGGCACTGCGGTGATTTTGACTATTCTTTCAGTGGAATGGCTGGATAGCCGCTTACTTTGGGATGCACATGAGTCAGGAAACGCCAGCTTCGCCGACTGAAGCGCGAGTTAAAACAAAACGTCGTATTTCGCCATTCTGGTTACTGCCGGTTATCGCTCTGATGATCGCCGGTTGGTTAATCTGGACCAGCTACGAGGATCGCGGCAATACCGTTACTATCGATTTCCAGAGCGCCGACGGCATTGTGGCAGGCCGTACGCCGGTGCGTTTTCAGGGGGTTGAAGTAGGGACCGTCCAGGATATCTCACTGGATAAGAACCTCAATAAAATCGAGGTTCGCGTTAGCATCAAATCCGATATGAAAGATGCCCTGCGCGATGAGACGCAGTTCTGGCTGGTTACGCCCAAAGCTTCGCTGGCGGGTGTTTCCGGTCTGGATGCGCTGGTCGGGGGTAACTACATCGGCATGATGCCAGGTAAAGGTGAACCAAAGGATCACTTCACCGCCCTGGATACGCAGCCGAAATACCGGCTCAACAATGGCGATCTGATGATCCATCTGCACGCACAGGATCTGGGCTCGTTGAACAGCGGTTCGGTGGTCTATTTCCGTAAGATCCCCGTCGGTCGGGTTTATGACTACGCCATCACCCCTAACAAGCAGGGAGTGGTCATCGACGTGCTGATCGAAAGACGCTTTACCTCGCTGGTGAAAAAAGGCAGCCGCTTCTGGAATGTGTCCGGCGTGGATGCCGACCTGAGCCTGAGCGGTGCCAAAGTGAAGCTGGAGAGCCTGGCGGCGCTGGTGAACGGGGCTATCGCCTTCGATTCACCGGAAGGTTCTGAGCCCGCCACCCAGGAAGATGATTTTGGCCTGTATAAAGATCTGGCCCACAGCCAGCGCGGCGTGATTGTGAAGCTCACCCTCCCCTCTGCGGATGGTCTGAAGGAAGACTCCACCCCGCTGATGTATCAGGGGTTACAGGTTGGGCAGCTCACCAAAATGACCCTTAACGCTGGCGGCCTGGTCACCGGTGAGATGACCGTTGACCCGAGCGTGGTCGATCTGCTGCGCAAAAACACGCGCATCGAATTGCGTTCGCCAAAACTGTCGCTGAGCAACCCCAGCGTCAGTAGCCTGCTGACCGGCAGCACTTTTGAACTGATCCCCGGCGGCGGCGAACCAATAAATCAGTTTGTGATCGCCCCGGCCGATAAGGCGCTGCTGCAAAAACCGGGCGTCATCACCGTCAAACTCAACGCACCGGAAAGCTACGGTATCGATGCCGGTCAGCCGCTGATCCTGCACGGCGTGCAGATTGGCCAGGTGCTTGAACGCACCTTAAACAGCAAAGGCGTTAGTTTTGAGGTGGCGATCGATCCGCAGTACCGCGAGCTGGTGCATGGCGACAGCAAATTCGTGGTCAACAGCCGGGTGGATGTTAAAGTCGGGCTCGACGGCGTCGAGTTCCTGGCGGCCAGCGCCAGCGAGTGGATCAGCGGCGGGATCCGTATCCTGCCGGGTGACAAAGGCGCCATGCGCGACAGCTATCCGCTGTATGCCAACCTCGATAAAGCTCTGGAAAACAGCCTGAGCGATCTGCCGACCACCACCCTCACGCTGGTGGCCGACACCCTGCCGGACGTGCAGGCAGGTTCGGTGGTGCTGTATCGCAAATTCGAGGTGGGTGAAGTGATCCTGGTTCGCCCGCGCGCCAATGCCTTTGATATCGAACTGCATATCAAGCCGGAATACCGCAAGCTGCTTACCAGCAACAGCGTGTTCTGGGCTGAAGGCGGGGCCAAAGTGCAGCTTAACGGCAGCGGCCTGACGGTACAGGCCTCTCCGCTCTCCCGCGCCCTGCGCGGGGCCATCAGCTTTGACAACCTGAGCGGGGCGAGCGCCAGCCAGCGTAAAGGCGACAAACGGATCCTCTACCCTTCCGAAACCGCAGCCCGTGCGGTGGGCGGCCAGATCACCCTGCATGCTTTTGATGCGGGCAAGCTCGCCGAAGGGATGCCGATACGCTATCTGGGAATTGATATCGGGCAGATCCAGAATCTGAAGCTGATCACCGCCCGCAACGAAGTGCAGGCCACGGCGGTGCTGTATCCGGAATATGTCGATAACTTCGCCCGCGCCGGGACGCGTTTCTCGGTGATCACCCCGCAGATTTCCGCGGCAGGCGTTGAGCATCTCGATACCATTCTCCAGCCTTATATCAACGTCGAACCCGGCCAGGGCAAGGCGCGTCGCGACTTCGAACTGCAGGAAGCGACCATCACCGATTCACGCTATCTCGATGGCCTGAGCATCGTGGTGGAGGTGCCGGATGCGGCGTCGCTCGCCATCGGTACGCCGGTGCTGTTCCGCGGTATGGAAGTGGGTACAGTGACCGGGCTGACGCTGGGAACGCTCTCCGACAGGGTGATGGTGGCCCTGCGTATCAGCGATCGCTATCAGCATCTGGTGCGTAACAACTCGGTGTTCTGGCTGGCGTCCGGTTATTCCCTGGACTTTGGTCTGACCGGCGGCGTGGTGAAAACCGGGACCTTTAATCAGTT
Organism: Leclercia barmai; assembly: GCF_049312895.1. Taxonomy (NCBI): domain Bacteria; kingdom Pseudomonadati; phylum Pseudomonadota; class Gammaproteobacteria; order Enterobacterales; family Enterobacteriaceae; genus Leclercia; species Leclercia barmai. The sequence continues at coordinate 255,443 of NZ_JBMNWZ010000002.1, forward strand.
TATCCGCGGCGGTATTGCCTTCGCGACGCCGCCGGGTACCCCGCTGGCGCCGAAATCCCAGCCCGGCAAGCACTTCCTGCTGCAGGAGAGTGAGCCGAAAGAGTGGCGCAACTGGGGAACCGCCCTGCCACGCTAACCCTTACGCTCCGGTGTCAACCCACCGGAGCGTTTGTGGTACACTGCGCGCCTCTTTGACTCCCTGTGGTGCGCTCGTGTCTCAACGTTCCGTCTATCTGCCAGAAGAATTTCTGGCTCAAATGCGCCAGGCCCTGCCTGATCCTCTCTCTCTCGATGCGTTTATCGCCGCCTGCCAGCGTCCGCTGCGCCGCAGCCTGCGCGTCAACACCCTGAAAATCAGCGTGGCGGATTTCCTCTCGCTTGTCGCCCCCTACAACTGGCAGCTCACGCCGGTGCCCTGGTGTGAAGAGGGATTCTGGATCGAGCGTGACGACGAAGAGGCGTTACCGCTGGGCAGCACAGCAGAACACCTGAGCGGGCTGTTCTACATTCAGGAAGCCAGCTCCATGCTGCCGGTTGCGGCGCTGTTTGCCGATGGTAATACCCCCGCCCGGGTGATGGACGTAGCGGCCGCGCCCGGCTCCAAAACCACCCAGATCGCCGCACGGATGAACAATCAGGGCGCGATCCTCGCCAACGAGTTTTCTGCCAGCCGCGTCAAGGTGCTACACGCGAATATCAGCCGCTGCGGGATCAGCAACGTGGCCTTAACCCATTTTGATGGCCGCGTGTTTGGCGCGGCCCTGCCGGAAGCCTTCGATGCGATCCTGCTGGACGCCCCCTGCTCCGGCGAAGGAGTGGTGCGCAAAGATCCTGATGCGCTGAAGAACTGGTCCGTCGCCAGCAATCTGGAGATCGCCGCCACCCAGCGCGAGCTTATCGACAGCGCCTTCCACGCCCTGCGCCCCGGCGGGACGCTGGTCTACTCCACCTGCACCCTGAACCGCGACGAAAACGAAGCCGTCTGCCTGTGGCTGAAAGAGCAGTATCCCGATGCCGTTGAATTCCTGCCGCTGAACGACCTGTTTACCAGCGCCGCTGACTGCGTCACTCCCGAAGGGTTCCTGCACGTCTTCCCGCACATCTACGACTGCGAAGGCTTCTTCGTGGCACGCCTGCGTAAAACCGCCGCCATAGCGCCGCTGCCCGTGCCAAAATTCAAGGTTGGCAACTTCCCGTTCACGCCGCTTAAAACCCGTGAAGCCCAGCAGATCGCCACCGCCGCACATCAGGTGGGCCTGCGCTGGGACGACAACCTGCGCCTGTGGCAGCGTGATAAAGAGGTGTGGTTATTCCCGACGGAGATTGAGCCGCTGATAGGCAAAGTGCGTTTTTCTCGTCTCGGCATCCGCCTGGCGGAGACGCACAACAAAGGTTACCGCTGGCAGCATGAAGCGGTGATCGCCCTGGCGGGCGAGCACAACACCTTTGCCTTAACCCAGGCAGAAGCGGAAGAGTGGTATCGCGGACGCGATGTGTGGCCAGAGGCAACCCCAACCGGGGATGATGCGGTCCTGACGTATCAGGGCTTTCCGGTAGGGCTGGCGAAAAAAGTGGGCTCGCGGCTGAAGAACAGCTACCCGCGCGAGCTGGTTCGCGATGGCCGCTTGTTTACCGGTAACGGCGAAGAGAGCTAAAAATAGCACTTTTTTACTGGCGCTTTTGCTCTCCATTGACCAGGCTGAAAAGTGGGCGACTACACTGGTCGTACCAGACCACAGCATGATCCTGGAGAGCATTATGACGAAAACCAATGTGCGCATTGGCGCATTCGAAATCGATGATGCCGAGTTAAACGGCGATACGCAGGGCGAGCGAACGTTAACTATCCCTTGTAAATCCGACCCCGACCTGTGCATGCAACTCGACGCCTGGGATGCAGATACCAGCGTCCCCGCCATTCTCGATGGAGAACACTCAGTCCTGTACCGTAAGCATTACGACCAAGGTTCCGATGCCTGGATCATGCGCCTTGCCTGATTCAGAGAGAACCCGCCCGCAGGCGGGTTATTTATTCCCAATTTCTCCCCTTCCCTGAATCATCCCCTACAATATCAATACGGTAGTAAATGCTGAGGGGCATGATGTACGCACTGGTATTGTTTATCTGTTATCTGGACGCAGGCTGTGAAGATCTGGTGGTGGACGTGTATCGCACCGAACCCCAGTGCGAGGCATCGATGGACGACCAGCGTATCCGCCACGGCGGCTGTTATCCGGTAGAAGATTTTATCGACGGCTTCTGGCGCCCGGCGCAGGAGTATTCTGACCTGTAATCACTGCAGCTGCGCCAGCGTCAGGCTGCCGCCAAACACCGCCCCGGTATCGATGTAGTGCAGGTTCTGGCAGTCATAGCGTTTTCTGAGCGGCGTATGGCCGAACCAGAAGTGATCTGCCCCGCCAATCCCCTCCTCGCTGCCGTTCATTAAATCCTGCAGGCGATCCCGGTTCCACAGAACACGCTGCTTCTGTACCGGCTTATTCCACACATAGTGCGATGACGGGTAGTCTGCATGGGCAATGACATTCAATCCGTTAGCGCAGTTGATTTCGATAATCCACGGCAGCGTTTCACAGCGGCGGAACAGGTCGATAGCCTGCTGCTGTTGTTCACCTTTTAATTCAGCGAACCAGTTGCCGCCATTCATCATCCACAGGCCAAACTGATTATTATGTAGGGCGTCCAGCGCCATCTGCTCATGATTACCGCGCACGGCATAAAACCACGCTTCATTTAATAACTGCAGGCATTTCACGCTATCCGGGCCGCGATCGATTAAATCGCCGACGCAAATAAGTAAATCCTCATACGGATTAAGATGCCGGCGCTTTAGCGCCTCCATAAGCATCTGATAGCAGCCGTGAAGATCGCTTACCACCCAGACGTGCCGCCAGTTGTGACCATCAAGTTTGAGATACATAGCGCCTCCTCAGGATCAGTATAGTCCTTGCGGAGTACGGCAATAATATGAGTGAAACCGCCGTTCGAAATAACCTCAATCGTTATTAAACAAAGCGGAAATAAAGGTTTAGCAACTCTTAAATCAATATCCGATGGCCTTTAAGATAATTGCAGAATTATAAAGAGGTCTTCATCGTGTCAAATACCATCCTGCCTGTTGAGGTGCCATCAGCGCACCGTTCTTCTGTTATCATCGCCCTGGCGAAGGGTGAGCTAATGCCGGGCCCGCTGTGGCATAAACGCGACTACCGGCTGAAATTCTTCCTGCGCACGTTGCTGTTCTGGCCCTCCACTACCCGTATGCTGGAGACGCTCTCCCGTCGCGACGATTTTCCCCTGTTACTGAAAGCACAGAGCACCCTGCCGGTGAAAACCCAGCGTCAATATCTGACCCGTGGGTTAAGTGCAGGGGAGCGTGCCGACGCCATTCTCCATCATTACGCCTGGGTTGATGCGCTGCCGGACGCCAGCCTGGCCCGCATCTTTACCAGCCCGACGCCGCTTGCGCTACTGCAGTTCGCCACCAAAGACGACGCCAGATATACAATCTACGCCACCAGCGCGGTTAAGGCTGAACGCGAGGGGGAAACCACGCTCTGGCTGCGTGCCGGGGATAATACCCTGCTGGCGAGCCTGACCTTCAGCGTTACCCGCGATAACGGGCAAAGCGCGCTAGTGATTGGCGGCCTGCAGGGACCGCGCCGGGATGTCGGCCGGGAGACGATCAAGAATGCCACCCGTGCCTGCTATGGCCTGTTCCCTAAACGTATTCTGCTGGAAGCGATCTTCAATCTGGCGAAACAGGCAGGCATCAGCGCTATTTACGGCGTCAGCGATGAAGGCCACGTTTTGCGCGCCCTGCGCTATCGCTTCAGTAAAGGGCGTCATCTCCACGCCAGCTACGACGAATTCTGGCAATCGCTGGGCGCGACAAGGTACGGGGCTTTCCGCTGGACCTTGCCAGCCGGTATGGAGCGTAAATCACTGGAGAGCATTGCCAGTAAAAAACGCGCCGAATACCGCCGCCGTTTTCAACTGCTTGATGAGATTGAACTGGCCCTCAGCCAGCGGTTTAGCCGCTAATACCTGCTTTCACCCCTGACAGGCAAAAATTTAACACAACCGCTAAAAAGCGCTGGACTTCCGCCGGGCGTAGTGTGGTATGGTTTAGCGAAGAACAGAGAATGTTGCCCAACTGTTAAAGCCCGCAAAAGGAAAAGGCGTTGACTTTCAACAGATAAAAAGAGACCGAATACGATTCCTGTATTCGGTCCAGGGAAATGGCTCTTGGGAGAGAGCCGTGCGCTAAAAGTTGGCATTAATGCAGGCTAAGTCGCCTTGCACTTTAAGAATAGATGACGACGCCAGGTTTTCCAGTCCGCATCAAAAGTGGCCTGAAAAAAAGCGTTAGCCTGTCCTTAAACACAAAAACCGCAATGCTTCCGAAGAGAAGCCTGCGGTTTTTTTTATTGGAAGCGGGATGCTAGCAGAGCGTATTCGCGCGCTCGATAAACGGCGCCAGGCTCATCTTCTGTCCCGGGTTTGCCGGGTCATCAATCTGGATAATCGCGATCGGCTGGCCGTTGCTCTTACCGCTGTCGACCTGCTGCTGCGCCACGTCGTTCAGGGGATACTGCACCAGGGTGCTGGGATTAATGGCATACAGGGCATGGCCCGGACGGCAGGTCAGCATCACCTCTTCACGGTTGAACGCCCATTTGTCTTTGCCCACTTCAAACCGGCTGACGGTAATCACCTGGGGTGCTGCCAGCGCCGTGCCGGAGCAGGCCAGCAATAATAAAGAAAGTACTGTTTTTTTCATTGTGTTCCACCTCGTCAGAAGGGTTCCCAGGTCGCGAACAGGCTGACTGCCGCCAGAACCAGCGCCCCCAGCACAACCTCAGTCTGCGTCATCCTGATAAAATACCGTTGCGCACGTCCGTCGTCAGAACGAAACCGCGGCACCAGAACATACCGATTCACCAGGGCAATTACCACCATCATTGCCACCAGCGCACATTTCAACAACAGCATACGTCCCCAGGCGGAGTGCCACGGCAGCGCCCAGCCCTGAATCAGCAGCGTATTCATCACCCCGGTGAGCACCACGCCCGCCACCGCCAGATGGCCGTAGCGAGAAAAACGCATCATGGTGTATACGGCGGCACGCTGCCAGCGTCCGCGGGACAGGCGCAGGCAAAAGAGCAGAGGTAACAGGCCGCCCAGCCAGCCTGCGGCACATAAAAGATGCAGACCCTGATTGCTGCGCTGGAACAGGCCCGTCACGCCATCATGCAACGCCGCATGTCCGGTTCCTGCCAGCAGGAAAAACTGCGCGGCGGTGAACAGCAAAATCAGCGACACGGCTTTTCGCGGCTGCAGCCAGGCGATCCAGAGGGTAATCAGGGCCAGGATCATCTGCCATAACCAGATCTGGCCAAACTGTGTCGTGAGCACCGCTTGCCAGATGGACGGGTTGATCACATCCGGCCAGCCGTTGCCCATCATTCCGCCCTGTAGCGCCAGCAGCAGCATCGCGGCGAGCAGGCTGGCGAACGCGGCCTTTTTTTGCTGTTCGCGAAAACGACGCGCCATGACACGCCGCAGCGAAACAGGCGCCAGCCATGCGCCGTACAGGGCATTGCCAAACAGCACCATCAGAGCGGCAAAATGGGTGAAGCGCAGCGTGACGTAGCAGAACGCCAGCATCTTATTTCACGCTAAAACGGTAGCTGCCCTCGGTCTTGTGACCATCCACGGAGACCACGTGCCACTTCACCGTATAGTTCCCTGCCGTCAGCGGAGCGGCCATCGGCACAATCATCTGGGTCGGGTCTTTCTCGTTGCGTTTTACCGCCCCGAGCGCGACGGGTTGCTGTTTTTCATCCGTGACGCTCACGCCGCTGAACCGGGGCTCGATCCCCTCGGAGAAGTTGAGGGTCAGCGCCTGGGGTGCTGCATCAACGGCGGCATCGGCAGCGGGATACTGGTGCTGCAGATGGGCATGAGCAAAGACAGTCGGGGTCGCGAGAGTGGTCAGCAGCAAAGTAAGAGTGCTGAACGTACGGGAAAGGCGGAGTGCCATCGCATATATTCCTTTTTGTTATGCCTGATTGTCAGAGGATAACTCTGTATAATGATCCAGTCGAGGATCATCCCGTCCGGACTTGTCAACGCCCCGCCGTTTGGGTAACGTTGGCCCGCAAATGAAGGAGACGGTTATGCATATTAATCTCGCCACCCTCCCCCAGGAGGAGATGGACAAAGTGAATGTCGATTTGGCCGCCGCAGGTGTGGCATTCAAAGAGCGCTACAACATGCCGGTGATCGCCGAAGTGGTAGAACGCGAGCAGCCCTCGCATCTGCGCGACTGGTTTCGCGAGCGGCTCATTGCTCACCGATTAACCTCCGTCAACCTCTCGCGCCTGCCGTGGGAGCCGAAAGTTAAGTAACCTTACCCGCGGTTACAGTTCCTTACACTGTTTATGCCAGGATGAAAACCCCTGATACATTCAGGGGCTTTATGAATTTCTGCGACTCCGTGTATAAGGAAATCACGATGTCCCACTGGAATATTGCTGCCGCACAGTACCGTCCAAATCATCATTGCGTTGATGACCACATCACGCACCATCTGCGTTTTATAACCGCCGCCGCTCGCCTGCAGTGCAATTTAGTGCTCTTTCCGGAGCTGTCGTTAACCGGCCCGGCCCTGCCCGATGGCCAGCTTCCTGCACCGCCTGACGCTCAGCAGCTGACGCCTCTTATTGATGCCGCCCATACCCATAACGTCTCGGTGATTGCCGGGATCACCGTGGAAGTCTGGGGCCAGCGCCAGCCCGGACTGGCCTGGTTTACCCCGAACCAGCCCCGGGCCACGTTTTACCCCCATGGTGCCGGTGCCTGTCTGGAAAGCAGGCTCGGCGGCCTGAGTATCGTTGATTCTCAGCCCGATCAACCCAATATTGCCCCTGATGCCGCCCTGTTCACCCGGGGCATGGCGGTGAGTGAAACCGGCTGGTCTGCCACGTTTTCGCAGTTGCAGCGTTTTGCCCATCGCTATGCTATCGCTGTTCTGATGGCGAACCGCGACGGCGGAAGCGCCCTGTGGGATGCTAAAGGGCAATTAATCGTCCGCGCCGATCGTGGCGAGCTGTTATTGACCGGGCGCTTTGTTGAGCAGGGTTGGCAAGGTGAGATCATTCCATTACGCTAAACCTTTTACGGCCAGGAGAGAGCCATGCTACGTGTCATCGACACCGAAACCTGTGACCTGCAGGGGGGCATTGTGGAAGTCGCCTCTGTCGACGTTGTAAACGGGCAGATCGTCAATCCACGCAGCCATCTGGTCCGTCCGGATCGCCCTATCAGCCCGCAGGCGATGGCTATCCACCGCATCACCGAGGCGATGGTCGCCGACAAACCCTGGATTGAAGAGGTGATCCCGCACTACCACGGCAGCCCATGGTATGTGGCGCATAACGCCAGCTTCGATCGCCGCGTGCTGCCCGAGATGCCCGGGGAGTGGATCTGCACCATGAAGCTGGCGCGGCGCTTATGGCCGGGGATCAAATACAGCAATATGGCGCTCTACAAGTCGCGCAAGCTCAGCGTAAGAACGCCGGAAGGGTTGCACCACCACCGGGCCCTGTACGACTGCTATATCACCGCCGCGTTGCTCATCGACATCATGAACACCACCGGCTGGACCCCGGACGAGATGGCCGACATTACCGGACGCCCGGCGCTGCTGACCACCTTTACCTTCGGGAAATATCGCGGCAAAGCGGTGGCGGAAATCGCGGATAAGGATCCGGGCTATCTCCGCTGGCTGTATAACAACCTCGAGCGGATGAGCCCGGAGCTGCGTCTGACGCTGAAGCACTACCTGGGTGGATCCTGATCGACCTCTGCCGCCTGGCTGGTTAACGTCTCCTGAGCCAGGCCCACCAGAAACGCGTACTCCAGGGCCACCCCTTCATAGGATTTGAAGCGTCCGGACTTCCCGCCATGCCCGGCGTCCATGTCGGTGCAGAGCAGCAGTAAATTATCGTCGGTTTTCATTTCGCGCAGCTTCGCCACCCACTTCGCGGGCTCCCAGTACTGCACCTGGGAGTCATGCAAACCGGTGGTGACCAGCATGTGCGGATAGGCCTTCGCCCCGACGTTGTCGTAGGGACTGTAGTCTTTCATGTAGCGATAGTAGGTCTCATCCTGCGGATTGCCCCACTCTTCGTATTCGCCGATGGTCAGCGGGATGGACTCGTCCAGCATGGTGGTCAGGACATCCACAAACGGCACCTGGGCGATCACTCCTTTAAACAGCCCCGGGCGTTCGTTAATCACGGTGCCCATCAGCATCCCGCCCGCGCTGCCACCCATCGCAAAGCACTGTTTACGATCGCCATAGCCCAGCCCCAGCAGCCCCTCGCAGACGTCGAGGTAGTCATTAAAGGTGTTCTTCTTTTTCAGGAATTTGCCGTCTTCGTACCATTTTTGTCCCAGCTCGCCGCCGCCCCGGATGTGGGCGATAGCGAAGACAAACCCCCGGTCGAGCAGGCTTAAGCGGCTGCCGCTGAAATCCGCGTCGATGCTGGAGCCGTAGGAGCCATAGCCGTAGATCAGGATCGGGTTTTTGCCCTTGCGGAAATGGTGCTTGTGGTAGACCAGCGAGACCGGAACTTCGGTACCGTCGCGGGCGACAATCCACACGTGCTCGCTGCGATAAAGTTCGGCGTCAAACCCTTTCACCTCGGCCTGCTTCAGCACCCGGCGCTGTCCGGTGTCCATATCCAGCTCAAACAGGGTGTCAGGCGTGGTCATGGAGGAGTAGCCGTAGCGCAGACGTGAGGTTTCCGGCTCGGGGTTGTAGCCAATCCAGGTGACGTAGGCGGGATCGTCGAAGGCGATACCAATCACTTCCCGGGTTTTGCGGTTGATCTGCCGCAGGCTGGTGAGTCCGCGCTGGCGCTCTTCCACCACCAGCCAGTCGGTAAACAGGGTGAACCCTTCGAGCATCACCTGATCCCTGGGCGGGATCAGCACTTCCCATTTGCGTTCATCGCGGACCTTGGTCTTGTACAGGCCAAAGTTTTTGCCTTCCCGGTTGGAGCGCAGATAGAAGGTGTGCTGGAAGTGATCGAGACTGTACTCATGATCCTTGCGCCGCGGCATAAAGCACAGCGGCTGGGCGTCCGGCAGTTCGGCATCCAGCAGCAGCACTTCGGTGGTGGTGGCGCTGGCAAGGAAGATAATCACATAGTGCTTTGAGGTAGTCTTATGCAGGCTGACGTAAAAGGTTTCGTCTTTCTCCTCATACACCAGTTCGTCGCTCTTCGACGAGGTGCCCACCGTATGCCGCCAGACCTGATAAGGGTGCAGGGTGGTGGCGTGCTTTTTGATGTAGTAGACCGTTTCGGAATCGTTGGCCCAGATAAAGTCGGGTGAGACGTTATCAAGCATCTCCGGGAACCAGTTCCCGGTCTCGAGATTGCGAAAACGTAAGCCATACTGCCGTCGGGAGAGGTAATCTTCGGCCAGCGCCATAGTGGCGTTATCCGGCGATACCGCCATTCCGCCCAGGGTATAAAACTCGCTGTGCGCCGCGCGCTGGTTCGCATCCAGCAGCGTCTCCCAGTCCTCCCACTCGGCGCAGAGTACCGACTGGCGCTGATAGATGGCGTATTCGTTACCGGGTTCATAAACGTGCCGGTAACGATAGCCATTTCGACTCCAGGGGGCTGAGACGTCACGCTGCGGGACGCGTTCGACCATTTCACCAAGCAGGCGATCCTGCAGCGCCTGCTGCGTCGCCATGACCCTGCGGCCATAGTCGTTTTCCGCGTGGAGGTAGTCCAGCACCTCCGGCTGCGAGCGGGTGTCGTCCCGCAACCAGTAATAGTTGTCGATACGCGTGTCACCGTGCGCGGTGAGAGCGTGCGGTATGCGTTGGGCTTTAGGTGGCATGGCGGTATGATTCTTTTACGTTTAACACCCTATAAGGTTGGCAAAACATGCGCACGATGCAAGCGAAACGGTGCTGACAGGGGTAAAAAACTAGCCGGGTAGCGCTTGTTTTTGCTGGCGAATATCCTGCTCAATCCCTTCCCGCACGTCCGCCGGGATTTTCAGCGCATCGCCCAGCGCATTGAGATAGCTGCGCTCCATAAAGTGATCGATATCGATGGCCGCACAGCTCAGGAAGTAGAGTTCCAGGGCCTCCTCTTCATTCTGGATCCCCTGGGCCAGACGCGCAGGATCGAGCGGTTGTTCGATGGCGCGCGCCACCAGCGCCCTGCCCTGCTCCTCCACGCCCGCTTCCCGCAGCTGCTGTTCAATGGCGGCCCGCTCCTGGTCGTCGATATGGCCGTCACTCTTGGCGGCAAAGACCAACGCCAGGATCAGCCTTTCGGTGCGCACGTCCAGCGGCGAGGCCTGCTGTCCAAACTGTGGCTCGTCCTGGTGCGCGCTGCGTATTCTGTCTTTGTACTTGTTCCACAGCACGGTACCGGCAATGGCACCACCGCCGGCAAGCAGGGCACCGGTGCCGTATTTGCTGAGTAACTTACGCGAGGATTTATTCGCCACCAGCAGCCCGGCGAGGCCGCCAAGCGCCCCCGGCGTCAGCATTTTACTTAAGCCTTCACCGGACGATGACGACCCTTTTTGCCCGAGCAGAGACTGTAGTTGATTCAACCAGTTTGACATGTTTACCCTCACTAAACGGTGGATGAATTTCTCAGCGTAAGCGAGGGGATGTCAGGAAATGTCTGCGTCAGCAAAAGAAGCGAAAATTCATCTCTTCGACGACAGATACTGCGCGCTGCCCGCTTTACAGTCGATCTTAACCTGATAGTGAATATCGGTGTTTTTGCCGCGCACCGTCAGCGGTACCGTCCAATGGTCGTTCTCCCCTTTCACCTGCTTAGGATTGATCCAGGCGACCGGATCGGCCTGGCCCAGCGTTTTCTGATCGTCCGCCCATCGCACAATGCGGTTTTGCAGATAATCCCGCTTCACGCTGGCGGCAATCCCTTCGGCATCCTGACCTTCGCAGGCCGGAAATTTCACGGTTTTTTCATCTGCAGCCTGGGCCGTCAGGCTGGCGGCCAGCAGTGCTATCGCTACCCCTGTTTTGTTCATCATGCTCTCCTGTTTTGGTTCAACAAAAGCATGGTCGAAAAATGGCGCGATGCAAATAACCGCCTGTCAGCCTGATGGATTTTCGCAACACAAGACAGACGCAAACGTTTTCGTTTATACTGCGCGCAACTTTTTCAGGGGAATTATTATGACTCGTTTAGGAACTGCGCTGCGTCCGGCAGCGACGCGTGTGATGCTGCTGGGCTCGGGTGAACTGGGCAAAGAGGTGGCCATTGAGTGCCAGCGTCTGGGTGTCGAAGTGATCGCCGTTGACCGCTATGCCGATGCGCCAGCGATGCACGTTGCTCACCGCTCACACGTCATTAATATGCTAGATGGCGATGCCCTGCGCGCCCTGATCGCCAAAGAGCAGCCGCACTTTGTGGTGCCGGAAATCGAAGCTATCGCCACCGACACCCTGCTGGCGCTGGAAGCTGAAGGCCAGCGCGTGGTGCCCTGCGCCCGCGCCGCGAAGCTGACCATGAACCGGGAAGGTATTCGTCGTCTGGCGGCGGAAGAGCTGGCTCTGCCCACCTCAAGCTACCGTTTCGCCGACAGCAAAGCTGATTTTCTGCAGGCCGTCGCCGAAATTGGCTACCCGTGCATCATTAAGCCGGTGATGAGCTCCTCCGGTAAAGGGCAGAGCTTTGTGCGCAGCCCAGAGCAGCTGGATAAAGCCTGGGATTACGCCCAACAGGGCGGCCGCGCCGGGGCCGGACGCGTGATCGTTGAGGGGGTGGTGAAGTTTGATTTTGAGATCACCCTCCTGACCGTCAGCGCCGTCGATGGCGTCCATTTCTGCGATCCTATTGGTCATCGCCAGGAAGATGGCGACTACCGTGAATCCTGGCAGCCGCAGCAGATGAGCCCGCTGGCCCGGGAACGGGCCGAGGAGATCTCCCGCAAAGTGGTGCTGGCCCTGGGCGGCCACGGCCTGTTTGGCGTGGAGCTGTTCGTCTGCGGTGACGAGGTGATCTTCAGCGAAGTCTCTCCGCGTCCGCACGACACCGGTATGGTGACCTTAATTTCGCAGGATCTCTCTGAGTTTGCCCTGCACGTTCGTGCTTTCCTCGGCCTGCCGGTCGGCGGCGTGCGTCAGTACGGCCCGGCGGCGTCGGCGGTGATCCTGCCGCAGCTGACCAGCCAGAACGTCATCTTTGATAACGTCGATGCCGCAGTGGGCGCAGGCCTGCAGCTGCGTCTGTTCGGTAAGCCGGAGATCGAGGGCTCGCGTCGTCTGGGCGTGGCGCTGGCAACGGCCGACAGCGTAGAAGACGCCGTTGAGCGGGCAAAAAAAGCCGCCGCCAGCGTGCAGGTTGCAGGATAAAAAAACGGGCCGCCTGGCCCGTTTTTATTGGCGTAGGCCGGGTAAGGCGAAGCCGCCACCCGGCAAAACAAAACCTTACTGCTGCGCGCCTTCTACCGCTTCGCGCGCCAGCTTGGTGATGCGATCCCAGTCGCCCGCTTCCATCGCGTCCGCCGGAACCAGCCAGGAGCCGCCGATGCACAGCACGCTCTTCAGCGCCAGGTAGTCACGGTAGTTCGCCGGAGAGATACCGCCAGTCGGGCAGAAACGGACGTTAGCGAACGGACCTGCGATAGCCTGCAGCGCTTTGGTGCCGCCGTTGGCTTCCGCCGGGAAGAATTTGAACTCCTGCAGGCCGTAGTCCAGACCCAGCATCAGCTCAGAAACGGTGCTGATGCCCGGGATCAGCGGGATGGAGCCTTCGGTAGCGGCTTTCAGCAGAGGCTCGGTCAGGCCCGGGCTGATGGCAAACTGCGCACCGGCTTCGGTCACTTCAGCCAGCTGCTGCGGGTTCAGGACGGTGCCTGCACCGATGATGGCTTCCGGTACTTCTTTGGCGATGGCGCGAATGGCATCCATTGCACAGGCAGTACGCAGCGTGACTTCCAGTACGCGTACACCGCCCGCAACCAGCGCTTTCGCCATCGGGACTGCGTGTTCCAGCTTATTAATCACGATAACCGGCACTACCGGGCCAGTTTTCAGGATTGCTTCTGCACTTGTATTCCAGTTTTTCATCAGAGTTTTTCTCTCGCCAGATCGATAATTCTTGTCGTCTTAAAACGTAATACAGGTCGCGCCCTGTTCTGCACCCGAGAGGTTCTCGCGTAACGCGCTGAACATTTCGCGTCCCGTTCCCACGCGCGATGCGCTCAGGTCAGGAATATGCGGCTTACGTGCGGCCAGTACCGCCTCATCCACCAGTAAGGTCAACTCGCCTGTCTGACCGTTAACGCGGATGATATCGCCATCGTACACTTTCGCCAGCAGTCCACCGTCATAAGCTTCCGGGGTGACGTGGATGGCGGAAGGCACTTTACCCGATGCACCGGAGAGGCGTCCATCGGTAACTAACGCAATTTTGAAACGGCGGTCCAATAATACACCAAGTGGCGGCATTAGTTTATGTAATTCTGGCATTCCGTTCGCTTTGGGTCCCTGATGACGGACAACAACGACGCAATCTTTGTCCAGCAGACCGGCTTCAAAGGCTGGCAGCACGTCATGCTGGCTTTCGAAAACAACCGCCGGGGCTTCAATAACCTGATTTTCCACCGGAACCGCAGAGGTCTTCATCACCGCACGGCCCAGGTTGCCGTTCAGCACTTTGGTGCCGCCGTGGTGGGAGAAGGGCTTGTCAAAGGTGGCTATTACGCTGTCATCCAGCGAGGCCTGCGCCCCTTCGCGCCAGTCCAGCTCGCCGTCGTTCAGCCACGGCTCTAAGGTGTAGCGTTTCAGGCCGAAACCGGCCACGGTATTAACATCTTCATGCAGCAGGCCGCCTTTCATCAGCTCACGCATCAGCACCGGGACGCCGCCCGCGGCCTGGAAATGGTTGATATCGGCCGGGCCATTCGGATACAGACGGGTCATCAGCGGAACCACTTCAGACAGGTCAGAGAAATCATCCCAGTTGATCTGGATCCCGGCCGCACGCGCCATCGCCACCATGTGCATGGTGTGGTTCGTTGAACCGCCCGTCGCCAGCAGGGCCACGATACCGTTCACCACCACTTTCTCGTCGACCATTTTACCGAGCGGCATCCACTCGTTGCCGTTACCGGTCAGGCGGGTCACCTGGCGGGCAGCGGCTGCGGTCAACGCTTCGCGCAGGGGGGCGTCAGGATGGACAAACGACGAACCGGGCAGCTGCATCCCCATAAACTCCACCACCATCTGGTTGGTGTTGGCGGTGCCGTAGAAGGTACAGGTACCCGGAGCATGGTAGGAGGCGGCCTCGGACTCCAGCAGCGCCATGCGATCCACTTTGCCTTCGGCATAGAGCTGGCGAATACGCACTTTCTCTTTGTTGGCAAGGCCGCTCGCCATCGGGCCTGACGGTACGAACAGCGCAGGCAGATGACCAAACGACAGCGCCGCCATCGTCAGGCCCGGGACAATCTTGTCGCACACGCCGAGGTAGAGCGCGCCATCAAACATGTTATGGGAAAGCCCCACCGCCGTGGACATGGCGATCACTTCCCGGCTCAGCAGGGACAGCTCCATCCCGTCCTGGCCTTGAGTTACACCGTCGCACATGGCAGGCACACCGCCCGCGACCTGGCCTACCGCATTGGCCTGGTGCAGCGCTTTACGAATGATATCCGGGTAGGTCTCGTACGGCTGGTGCGCCGAGAGCATGTCGTTGTAGGAGGTGATGATGGCGATATTGTTACGCAGCATGCTTTTCAGCGAGGCTTTATCTTCTGGCTGGCAGGCAGCAAAACCGTGCGCCAGATTGCCGCAGGCCAGCTGCGAACGATGAACCGTATCGGACTTCGCCTGCTGGATGCGAGCGAGGTAGGCAGAACGGGTCTGTTTTGAACGCTCAACGATGCGCTGTGTTACCCGTAACAATGTCGAATTCATAGAAGCTCCTGTCATTTATCTGTCCGCGCTCTGGAATTAACAAAGTGTTTAGCAGGTAGTAACATCGCTGAAACGCTTGATTGCCGGAGCTCTGGGGCAAAATCGCTGCAGGCAGTGTAATAAAAAAAGCTCCGGGTGGAAATCCACCCGGAGCTTAAATGATTAATTATTGTGCGCTGGCCTGAGCCAGATCATGTTACCGGTAAAATACCCCGTAGGGATTAGCGGTAAACCTTATTCGAACTCGTTCCAGGAACGGCCATCACGGGTGATCATCGCCACCGAGGCAACCGGTCCCCAGGTGCCCGCCTGATACGGTTTCGGTGCGTCCTGATCCGCCGCCCATGCTTCAGTGATGGAGTCGACCCACTTCCACGCCTCTTCCACTTCGTCACGGCGTACGAACAGCGCCTGAATACCGCGCATGGTTTCCAGCAGCAGACGCTCGTAAGCATCCGCCAGATGCGTCTGGTTGAAGGTTTCGGAGTAGCTCAGATCCAGCTTGGTGGTCTGCAGGTTGTGCTTGTGGTCCAGGCCCGGCACCTTGTTCAGTACCTGAATGTCCACGCCTTCGTCCGGCTGCAGACGGATGGTCAGTTTATTCTGCGGCAGCTCCTGCCAGGACTCTTTGAACAGGTTCAGTTCCGGGTTTTTGAAATACACGACCACTTCAGAGCATTTCGCAGGCAGACGTTTACCGGTACGCAGGTAGAACGGAACGCCCGCCCAGCGCCAGTCATCAATATCCACGCGGATCGCCACAAACGTCTCGGTGTTGCTGGTTTTGTTCGCGCCCTCTTCCTCAAGGTAGCCCGGTACTTTTTTGCCCTGGGCAAAGCCGGCGGTGTACTGGCCGCGGACCGTTTTTTCGCGCACGTTGGAGCGATCGATACGGCGCAGGGACTTCAGGACTTTCACTTTCGCATCGCGAATGCTGTCCGCGCTGAGATCCGACGGCGGAGACATGGCAATCATGCACAGAACCTGCAGCAGGTGGTTCTGGATCATGTCGCGCATCTGACCGGCCTGGTCGAAGTAGCCCCAGCGCCCTTCAATACCCACCTCTTCCGCTACCGTGATCTCCACATGATCGATAGTGCGGTTATCCCAGTTATTCACGAACAGGGAGTTGGCAAAGCGCAGCGCCAGCAGGTTCAGTACCGTCTCTTTACCGAGATAGTGGTCAATACGGTAAACCTGGCACTCTTCAAAGTATTCGCCGACCTGATCGTTGATTTCGCGGGAGGTCGCCAGCGAGGTGCCCAGCGGCTTTTCCATCACCACGCGCGCAGGCTTGGCGTTCAGCTTCGCTTCGCCCAGCCCTTTGCAGATGGCGCCGAAGGTGCTTGGCGGCATGGCGAAGTAGTTAATGGTGACGCGATTTTTTTGATCGAGCATTGCGCTCAGGTTGGCAAATGCCGACGTGTCGTTCACGTCGAGGTTGCAGAAATCGAGACGTCCGCTCAGCGTATCCCACAAACTTTCATCGATTTTCTCTTTCATGAAAGTTTCCAGCGCTTCACGCACGATTTTGGTATACGCGTCTTTATCCCAGTCCGCACGGCCTACGCCCAGGATGCGGGTGTCCGGGTGGATTTGACCCGCTTTTTCCAGTTGATACAGGGAAGGCAGCAATTTACGGCGTGCAAGATCGCCTTTCGCGCCGAAAATGACCAGGTCACATGCCTGGGCTGTTTGCGTTACCGCCATGTCATTCTCCTCAGTTGGATACCCTGGTGCTTTTGCCAGAATATCGTTGTAATTTTATTACATGCACTGTACTGCTTTTACGTCATTCCCGAAACCATTTGCGCTTATCCTCGCGTGCGATACGGCGATATTTCGCCCGCGGCGCGCATCGGGTCGGGTCATGGCGGTGAAACAGGTGAAACTTTGTTCTGCCAGGCCGTTGCTAAAATCCGACAGCGATCAAGTAATGAAAAAAAACAACAACATTTTTTCCACGGTTTGACCCTTTCGGCATATCACAGGCGTATATTCTTGCTAATTCGAATCGCGATTTCACCCATTAATGAAATCGCTTCCACCGATGAGCGTCGTGTTAAAAATGAACATGCTGGAAAAAATCCAGTTTCAACTGGAACACCTTAGCAAATCCGAGCGAAAAGTGGCTGAAGTAATTCTCGCCGCCCCCGCTCAGGCCATTCATTCCAGCATTGCCGCCCTGGCGCAGGAGTCCGGGGTTAGCGAACCGACCGTCAACCGGTTCTGCCGCAGCATGGAGACGCGTGGATTCCCTGATTTTAAACTGCATCTGGCGCAAAGTCTGGCGAACGGTACGCCTTATGTGAACCGTAACGTTGATGAAGACGACAGCGTAGAGGCGTATACCGGCAAGATTTTCGAATCGGCCATGGCGACGCTGGATCAGGTGCGCCAGTCGCTGGATATGACCTCGGTTAACCGCGCTGTGGATCTGCTGACCCAGGCAAAGAAAATTGCCTTCTTTGGCCTCGGGTCATCCGCCGCGGTCGCCCACGATGCGATGAACAAATTTTTTCGCTTTAACGTCCCGGTTATCTATTCCGACGACATCGTGCTGCAACGCATGAGCTGTATGAATTGTAACGAAGATGACGTGGTGGTCTTGATATCGCATACTGGCCGCACCAAAAGTCTGGTTGAACTGGCGCAGCTGGCGCGTGAAAACGATGCCATGGTGATTGCGCTCACCACCACCGGTACACCGCTGGCGCGTGAAGCGACCCTGGCGATCACCCTCGACGTGCCCGAAGACACCGATATCTATATGCCGATGGTGTCGCGTCTGGCGCAGCTTACCGTCATCGATGTGCTCGCCACCGGCTTTACCCTGCGCCGCGGGGCGAAATTCAGAGATAACTTGAAGCGCGTCAAGGAAGCGCTTAAGGAATCGCGTTTTGATAAAGAATTGTTCATTAAGGGCGATGTTCCCTGATCGTCAATAACTTAGTTGTTTCTTTTTTCGGCATTCGGTAAGTTTCCAGTTTCAATAAAGACGGACAACGTGCCGAATCATCGTTCACGCAACACCAGGTTGTTTCAGACAACGGAGTATTACATGTCCAGAAGGCTTCGCAGAACCAAGATCGTTACCACCTTAGGCCCGGCAACTGACCGCGATAATAACCTCGAGAAAATCATCGCCGCAGGCGCCAACGTAGTGCGTATGAACTTCTCTCACGGTACGCCGGAAGATCATAAATTACGTGCAGACAAGGTCCGTGAGATCGCGGCAAAACTGGGACGTCATGTTGCTATCCTCGGTGATCTGCAGGGTCCAAAGATTCGTGTTTCCACCTTTAAAGAGGGCAAAGTTTTCCTCAACATCGGTGATAAGTTCCTGCTCGACGCCAACCTGAGCAAAGGCGAAGGCGATAAAGAGAAAGTCGGGATCGACTATAAAGGACTGCCTGCTGACGTGGTGCCGGGCGATATCCTGCTGCTCGACGACGGCCGCGTTCAGCTGAAAGTGCTGGAAGTGAATGGCATGAAGGTCTTCACCGAAGTGACCGTTGGCGGCCCGCTCTCCAACAATAAAGGCATTAACAAGCTGGGCGGCGGCCTCTCTGCCGAAGCCCTGACCGAAAAAGACAAAGCTGACATCATCACCGCCGCTGAAATCGGCGTGGATTACCTGGCCGTCTCCTTCCCGCGCTGCGGCGAAGATCTGAACTATGCCCGCCGCCTGGCGCGCGATGCAGGCTGCGATGCCAAAATCGTGGCAAAAGTAGAGCGTGCTGAAGCGGTATGCAGTCAGGATGCGATGGATGACATCATCCTGGCCTCCGACGTGGTGATGGTAGCCCGTGGTGACCTGGGCGTTGAAATTGGCGACCCGGAACTGGTCGGGATCCAGAAGGCGCTGATCCGCCGCGCGCGTCAGCTTAACCGCTCCGTGATCACCGCGACCCAGATGATGGAGTCGATGATCACTAACCCAATGCCGACCCGTGCGGAAGTTATGGACGTGGCGAACGCCGTGCTCGACGGCACCGATGCCGTGATGCTGTCAGCCGAAACCGCTGCAGGTCAGTATCCGGCAGAGACCGTAGCCGCGATGGCGCGTGTCTGCCTGGGTGCAGAGAAGATCCCAAGCATCAACGTCTCCAAGCACCGTCTGGACATTCAGTTCGACAACGTGGAAGAAGCGATTGCGATGTCCGCCATGTATGCGGCAAACCACCTGAAGGGCGTTACCGCCATCATCACCATGACCGAATCCGGCCGCACCGCGCTAATGACCTCCCGTATCAGCTCCGGCCTGCCGATCTTCGCTATGTCCCGTCATGAGCGCACCCTGAACCTGACCGCCCTGTACCGTGGCGTGACGCCGGTGTTCTTCGACAGCAACAGCGACGGCGTGGCTGCGGCCAACGACGCCGTGAACCTGCTGCGCGATAAAGGCTACCTGGTCTCCGGGGATATCGTTATCGTGACTCAGGGCGATGTGATGAGCACCATCGGTTCGACCAACACCACCCGCGTGATGACCGTCGAGTAATTCGCCGCCCGGCAATAAAAAAAATCCCCCGAAACCGGGGGATTTTTATTTCTTTATTTCTTCGGATACAGCTCTTTGCGCTTGTACGGCTCTTTCTCGCCGGGCTTACGCGTCTTCAACAGCTTCAGGATCCAGGTGTACTGCTCCGCATGCGGCCCCACCAGAATCTCCACCTCTTCGTTCATCCGGCGCGCAATCGTATTGTCGTCAGCGGTGAGCAGGTCATCCATCGGCGGGCGCACTTCAATCGTCAGGCGATGGGTTTTACCATCGTAAATCGGGAATAACGGGATCACCCGCGCCTGGCATACTTTCATTAACCGGCCAATGGCGGGCAGGGTCGCCTTATAGGTGGCAAAGAAATCGACAAACTCGCTGTGTTCAGGCCCGTGATCCTGGTCCGGCAGATAATAGCCCCAGTAGCCCTGGCGAACGGACTTAATAAAGGGTTTGATGCCGTCGTTACGGGCATGCAGACGGCCACCAAAGCGACGACGCACCGTATTCCACACGTAATCGAAGACCTTGTTCCCCTGATTGTGGAACATCGCCGCCATTTTCTGCCCCTGGGAGGCCATCAGCATCGCCGGGATATCCACGCCCCAGCCGTGCGGCACCAGGAAAATCACCTTTTCGTCGTTGCGACGCATCTCCTCAATGATCTCCAGCCCTTTCCAGTCGACACGGCTGGCCACTTTTTCTGGCCCGCGAATAGCCAGCTCGCCCATCATCGCCATCGCCTGCGGTGCGGTGGTGAACATCTCATCGATGATCGCTTCACGCTCCGCTTCGCTCTTTTCCGGGAAGCAGTAAAAGAGGTTGATCTGCGCGCGACGGCGGGCGCTTTTACCCAGCTTACCCGCCAGACGCCCTACTTTGCCGAGGAGCGGATCGCGCACGGACGCCGGGAGCATCGCAATACCCGCAAAGGCATAGACTCCCAGCCAGGCGCCCCAGAAGCGCGGGTGACGAAAGGATTTCTCAAATTCCGGAATGTATTCACTGTTGTTTTTTTGGGTTTCCATGCTTTTTCCAGGGCGGGTGATGCTTAAAAGAGTAATGCGTTAGTTTAGCGAGGCCATGCGCAAGGCACAAAAGAAAAAGCCGGTGCAGTCATGCACCGGCTTTGATTGCTGCAGAATTAATCCAGCGTCAGCTGCGGAATAACCTCTTTGACCTGCGCCAGGTAATCGCTGCGGTCTTTGCCGGTCAGCCCTTCCGTACGCGGCAGCTTGGCCGTTAACGGGTTGACCGCCTGCTGGTTGATCCATACTTCATAATGCAGGTGCGGACCGGTTGAACGGCCGGTATTACCGGAGAGCGCAATGCGGTCGCCACGTTTAACCTTCTGGCCCGGCTTCACCAGCAGCTTACGCAGGTGCATATAGCGGGTGGTATAGGTACGCCCGTGACGGACGGCGACATAATAGCCTGCCGCGCCGCTGCGTTTTGCCATTACCACTTCGCCGTCACCGACTGCCAGAACCGGCGTGCCCTGCGGCATGGCGAAGTCCACGCCACGGTGCGGTGCAACGCGACCGGTGACCGGGTTCAGACGACGCGGGTTAAAGTTCGAAGAGACACGGAACTGTTTTGAGGTCGGGAAGCGTAAGAAGCCTTTCGCCAGACCGGTACCGTTACGATCGTAGAATTTGCCGTCTTCGGCGCGGATGGCGTAATAATCTTTACCGTCCGAGCGTAAACGAACCCCCAGCAGCTGGCTCTGCTCGCGCTTGCCGTCCAGCATTTCGCGGGACATCAGCACCGAGTATGAATCGCCTTTTTTCAGCTTACGGAAGTCCATCTGCCACTGCATGGCTTTGATCACGGCACTGATTTCACCGCTGGTGAGCCCTGCGTCACGGGCGCTGGCAACAAAGCTGCCGTTGCCTAAGGTGCCTTTGATGGCGTTGTTAACCCAGTCGCCCTGCTGCATTTCGCTGCTCATCTTGAAACCGTTTTCAACGCGATCGTAGGTACGGGTTTCACGACGGGAGACTTCCCAGGTCAGGCGCTGTAAATCACCGCTGTCGGTGAGGGTCCAGGAGAGCTGCTGGCCAATTTTCAGGTTTCGCAGATCTTTATCAGAGGCAGCAAGACGGCTGATTTCGCCCATATCGATACCGTACTGATTCAGCACGCTGCTTAAGGTATCGCCCGTTGACACGACATATTCGTGCACGCCGACTTCGGCTTCGGTTTTTTCATCCAGCTCATCCTGAGGGATGGCTTCTTCTTCCTGTGGCGCCTGATCGATAGGTTCACTGGCTTCCGGCAGCAGCGAGCGGATTTCGTTCTTTTCCAGCTCGATGGTCCTGATAACCGGTGCGGAATTAGGGTGATAGACAAAGGGTCGCCAGACGGCGACCGCTAAGGTGAGAACTGTAAGCGACCCCAGCATGACGCGGTGGGGCCGGGGCAGATTGTTAAATGCCAGGGCGACAGAGCGGGCTATCTGTTGCACGTAATCACTTCCTCGTTAATCTCCTTTCAGGCAGCTCGCATACTGGTTCGCCAGTTGGCTGAGGAACTGCGAATAGCTCGCTTTGCTCAACTGGATAGAGGTTCCCAGTGGGTCAAGGGTGCCCATACGCACGGACGTACCCCTTGCCACGGCTTCAACGACCGCTGGCCTGAACTGTGGCTCAGCAAAAACGCAGGTCGCTTTTTGCTCAACCAACTGTGTTCTGATTTCATGTAAACGCTGCGCACCAGGTTGAATTTCTGGATTCACGGTGAAGTGGCCAAGCGGCGTAAGACCGTAGTGTTTTTCGTAGTAGCCGTAGGCATCATGAAAAACGAAATATCCTTTACCTTTCAATGGTGCGAGCTCGGTACCCACCTGCTTGTCGGTTGCGGCAAGTTGTGCCTCAAAATCCTTCAGGTTGGCGTCTAGTTTGGCTCGACTTTGCGGCATAAGTTCCACTAATTTTTCGTGGATTGCAACCGCCGAAAGCCGCGCTATTTCTGGTGAGAGCCAGAGGTGCATATTGTACTCACCATGATGGTGATGCTCGTCACCTTTTTCCGCGCTACCATGGTCATGATCGTGGTCGTGATCGTCGTCGTCTTCCCCTTTCATGAGAAGCGGTTTCACGCCTGCCAGATTAGAAATATTAACCTGTTTAGCCTCAGGCAACTGATTCGCTGACTTCTGCATGAAGGCTTCCATGTCGGGACCAATCCAAACAACTAAGTCCGCGTTTTGTAAGCGTTTTACATCGGAAGGACGCAGGGAATAGTCGTGTTCTGAGGCGCCATCAGGCAGTAAAACCTGCGTTTCAGTGACCCCATCAGCGATAGCTGAGGCGATAAAACCGAGCGGTTTAAGCGAAGCGACTACGGCGGCGTTAACATCTTGTGCTGTTGAACCCCAAAGTGCAGCGGATAGTGCTGCGAAAAGAAGCGTATTTTTCTGTAACATAATGCGACTTATCATCGTAATGAACGTGTGAAATGTGATATTATAACATTCGATGACTTCTGCAAGCATAAATTGACATGACGAATCTGGTATCTCTCGAAAATATTTCGGTTTCATTTGGTCAGCGCCGCGTCCTCTCTGACGTTTCGCTGGATCTGAAACCCGGCAAAATTCTGACGCTTCTGGGTCCAAACGGTGCGGGTAAGTCCACGCTGGTGCGGGTTGTACTGGGCCTGGTAGCACCGGACTCAGGCCTGATCAAGCGTGACCGGCAGCTGCGCATTGGCTATGTGCCTCAGAAGCTGCACCTTGACGCCACGCTGCCGCTGACGGTCAGCCGCTTCCTGCGACTGCGCCCCGATACGCGCAAAGAGGATATTCTTCCGGCGCTTAAACGTGTGCAGGCCGGACATCTGATTGAAGCGCCCCTGCAAAAGCTCTCCGGCGGCGAGACTCAGCGCGTGCTGCTGGCCCGTGCGCTGTTGAACAAACCGCAGCTGCTGGTGCTCGATGAACCGACTCAGGGTGTGGATGTTAACGGACAGGTTGCGCTGTATGATCTGATCGATCAGCTGCGTAAAGAGCTGGACTGCGCCGTGCTGATGGTGTCCCACGACCTGCATCTGGTGATGGCGAAAACCGACGAAGTGCTCTGCCTGAACCACCACATCTGCTGCTCCGGCACGCCGGAAGTGGTCTCCATGCACCCTGAATTTATCTCGATGTTTGGCCCACGCGGCGCTGAACAGCTGGGCATTTATCGCCACCATCACAACCACCGCCATGATTTGCAGGGACGCATTGTCCTTCGCCGGGGAAACGGTAACTCATGATTGAACTATTACTGCCCGGCTGGCTGGCCGGGATAATGCTCGCCTGCGCGGCGGGTCCACTGGGCTCGTTTGTCGTCTGGCGCCGGATGTCCTACTTTGGCGATACGCTGGCCCATGCTTCTCTGCTGGGGGTGGCATTTGGTTTACTGCTGGATGTGAATCCTTTTTACGCGGTGATTGCGGTGACGCTGCTGCTGGCGGCGGGTCTGGTGTGGCTTGAAAAACGCCCGCACCTTGCGGTGGATACGCTGCTTGGGATCATGGCCCACAGCGCCCTGTCGCTGGGTCTGGTGGTGGTGAGCCTGATGTCCAACATCCGCGTGGATCTGATGGCCTATCTGTTTGGCGATCTGCTGGCGGTCACGCCGGACGACCTGATTGCCATCGCCATCGGAGTGGTGATTGTTCTGGCTATCCTGCTGTGGCAGTGGCGCAACCTGCTGGCGATGACCATCAGCCCGGATTTAGCCTTTGTTGATGGCGTGAAACTGCAGCGCGTAAAACTGCTGCTGATGCTGGTGACCGCGTTGACCATTGGCGTGGCGATGAAGTTTGTCGGGGCGCTGATCATCACCTCCCTGTTGATTATCCCTGCCGCCACCGCACGTCGTTTTGCCCGTACGCCGGAGCAGATGGCCGGTGTGGCTGTGGGTGTGGGGATGATCGCGGTGACCGGCGGATTAACCTTCTCGGCATTTTATGACACCCCTGCCGGGCCGTCCGTGGTGCTGTGTGCGGCTACGCTGTTTATCTTCAGTATGATGAAGAAGCCTGCCAGCTGAGGTATTGCCCGGTGGCGCTACGCTTACCGGGCCTACGGAATTGCGCTTTTGTAGGCCGGGTAAGGCGCAGCCGCCACCCGGCAATGCCCAAAGTGATTAAGGCATCTGTGGCGGCGTAATGCCAAAGTGGTCCCAGGCTCTTACCGTCGCCATGCGCCCGCGCGGCGTACGCTGCAAAAAGCCCTGCTGGATCAGATACGGCTCCAGCACATCCTCGATGGTTTCCCGCTCTTCACCAATCGCCGCCGCCAGGTTATCCAGCCCCACCGGCCCGCCGAAGAACTTGTCCAGCACCGTCAGCAGCAGCTTACGGTCCATATAGTCAAACCCTTCGGCATCGACGTTCAGCATATCCAGCGCCTGGGCAGCGATATCCAGCGAGATGGTGCCGTCGTGCTTCACTTCGGCAAAATCGCGCACCCTGCGCAGCAGGCGGTTGGCGATACGCGGCGTGCCGCGGGAGCGCTTCGCCACTTCGAAAGCCCCCTCTTCGCTCATATCCAGCCCCATGTAGCGCGCACTTCGGCTCACAATGTGCTGGAGATCGGGCACCTGGTAAAACTCAAGGCGCTGCACGATGCCGAAACGATCGCGCAGCGGCGAGGTTAAGGAACCCGCGCGGGTGGTGGCGCCAATCAGGGTGAAAGGCGGGAGGTCGATTTTAATCGAACGCGCGGCCGGGCCTTCGCCAATCATGATATCCAGCTGGTAGTCTTCCATCGCCGGATAGAGCACCTCTTCCACCACCGGTGACAGGCGATGGATCTCATCGATAAACAGCACATCGTGGGGTTCGAGGTTGGTCAGCATCGCCGCCAGATCGCCCGCCTTTTCCAGCACCGGGCCGGAGGTGGTGCGCAGATTGACGCCCATCTCGTTGGCGACGATATTGGCGAGGGTGGTTTTCCCGAGCCCTGGCGGGCCGAAAATCAGCAGGTGATCGAGGGCGTCGCCGCGAAGTTTCGCCGCCTGGATGAAGATCTCCATCTGCGAGCGCACCTGCGGCTGGCCAATATACTCATCAAGCAGCTTCGGGCGGATCGCCCTGTCCACCAGATCTTCTGTCTGAACGCTGCCTGCTGAGACCAGACGGTCTGCTTCAATCATCCTTTACCTCACAATGCGGCGCGCAGCGCTTCACGAATCAGGGTTTCACTGGTAGCGTCCGGTTTAGCCACTTTACTGACCATTCGGCTCGCTTCCTGAGGTTTATAGCCCAGCGCCACCAGCGCGGCAACCGCTTCCTGTTCCGCATCATCTGTTGCCGGGCCCGCCGGCGAAGTCAGCACGAGGTCGGCAGCAGGGGTAAACAGATCGCCATGCAGACCTTTGAAGCGATCTTTCATCTCGACAATCAGGCGCTCGGCCGTTTTCTTACCGATGCCCGGAAGTTTAATCAGGGCGGCGGGATCTTCACGCTCAACGGCGTTAACAAACTGCGCAGCCGACATCCCGGAGAGGATCGCCAGCGCCAGCTTTGGCCCCACGCCGTTGGTTTTGATCAGCTCTTTAAACAGGGTGCGTTCCTGCTTGTTGTTAAAGCCAAACAGCAGCTGGGCATCTTCACGCACCACGAAGTGGGTAAAGATAATCGCCTCTTTGCCCGCGTCCGGCAACTCATAGAAGCAGGTCATCGGCATGTGCACTTCATAGCCCACGCCTGCGGCCTCAAGCAGCACTATCGGGGGTTGTTTTTCAAGGATGATGCCTCTGAGTCTGCCTATCACGTGACGCTCCTGCGTTAAGGGCTAAAAGTTACCGCTGCCATAATAAAAAAAGGCTGGATAAACATCCAGCCTGATTTCACACATTTAGCGTAATCGACCGCGCGCCAGGTTGAGCCGCGACTCGCTAATCTGCATCGCGTTCTGGCTAACGTGGCAATGGGTAATGGCAATTGCCAGCGCATCAGCGGCATCCGCCTGTGGATTGGCGGGCAGTTTTAGCAGGGTACGCACCATGTGCTGCACCTGGCTTTTATCTGCCCCACCGTTCCCCACCACGGTTTGCTTGACCTGCCGCGCGGCGTATTCAAACACCGGCAGATCCTGGTTCACCGCGGCGACAATCGCCACGCCGCGCGCCTGACCCAGCTTAAGCGCCGAGTCGGCGTTCTTCGCCATAAACACCTGTTCGATGGCGAAATAGTCCGGCTGGAACTGAGTGATGATCTCCGTCACGCCCGCGTAAATGAGCTTCAGGCGCGACGGCAGATCGTCCACTTTAGTACGGATACAGCCACTGCCCAGGTAGGTTAACTGACGCCCGACCTGGCGGATAACGCCATAACCGGTGATGCGTGAGCCCGGGTCAATACCGAGAATAATCGCCATCACGCCGCTCCGGTTATCGGTTTAGGTTGGGCCATTACAGCGTAGCCGCAACCTCGTCGGAGATTTCACCGTTGTGATACACTTCCTGCACATCGTCGCAATCTTCAAGCATGTCGATCAGACGCAGCAGTTTCGGTGCAGTTTCCGCATCCATATCCGCTTTGGTGGATGGGATCATGGTGACTTCGGCTGCGTCGGCTTTCAGGCCAGCGGCTTCCAGCGCATCACGCACGGCACCCATCTCTTCCCATGCGGTATAGACGTCAATCGCGCCGTCGTCATAGGTCACAACGTCTTCAGCACCGGCTTCCAGCGCCGCTTCCATGATCGCGTCTTCGTCGCCTTTCTCGAAGGAGATCACGCCTTTCTTGCTGAACAGGTACGCAACGGAACCGTCGGTGCCCAGGTTACCACCGGTTTTGGTGAAGGCATGACGCACTTCGGCCACGGTACGGTTACGGTTGTCGGACAGGCATTCAATCATCACCGCCGTGCCGCCAGGACCGTAACCTTCATAAATGATGGTTTCCATGTTCGCGTCTTCATCGCCGCCTACGCCACGGGCAATAGCACGGTTCAGGGTGTCACGGGTCATGTTGTTGCTCAGCGCTTTATCGATCGCTGCGCGCAGACGCGGGTTAGAGCCGGCATCGCCGCCGCCCAGACGAGCTGCGGTAACCAGCTCACGAATGATTTTGGTGAAGATCTTACCGCGTTTGGCATCCTGTGCCGCTTTGCGGTGTTTGGTGTTGGCCCACTTACTATGACCTGCCATAAAAAACTCTCCAAAAAGCGCGCCCTTTCAGGCGGCGTTAATTACAAATTCTTCAATCGCCTGCCGGTTGCTCCACGACTTGGTTAACGCTGCGGCTTCGGCTGCATTAACCCAGCGGTAGGTCAAATGTTCGGTGAACACGATCTCCCGCTCGTGGGGAAGCGCAAGACAGAACCAGGATTCTGTATTGCGTTCGGTCCCCGGCGCATAGCGATGACGTAAATGGCTAAAGATTTCAAAATCCACCGTGCGCTGACAGTCCTTCAGGGTCAGTTGCTCGCGAGCAACATCAATGGCGACCTCTTCCTTTACTTCGCGCGCGGCGGCCTGCAACGCGGTTTCACCCTCCTCCAGGCTGCCGGTAACCGACTGCCAGAAAGCGGGATCGTCGCGTCGCTGCAACATCAGCACCCGCTTCGTGTCTTCTGCATAAATGATCACTAACACGGAAACGGGAAGCTTATATGCCATATCAGTTTTTCTCTTCCTTTTTCACCACTTCGATACCCAGTTCGCTCAGGGAAGCCGGGTTAGCGAAGCTTGGCGCTTCGGTCATCAGACACGCAGCGGCGGTGGTTTTCGGGAAGGCGATAACATCACGAATGTTGTCGGTGCCGGTCAGCAGCATGGTCAGACGATCCAGACCAAACGCCAGACCTGCGTGCGGCGGTGTACCGTACTTCAGGGCATCCAGCAGGAAGCCAAACTTCTCGCGCTGTTCCTGTTCGTTAATGCCCAGAATACCAAATACGGTCTGCTGCATGTCGCCGCTGTGGATACGCACGGAACCGCCGCCCACTTCGTAGCCGTTGATCACCATGTCGTAGGCGTTAGCGACGGCCTCTTCCGGTGCTGCTTGCAGCTCTGCCGCGCTCATCTCTTTCGGGGAGGTGAACGGGTGGTGCATCGCGGTCAGACCGCCTTCGCCGTCATCTTCGAACATCGGGAAGTCGATAACCCACAGCGGCGCCCATTTGGCTTCGTCAGTGAGGTTCAGATCTTTGCCCAGCTTCAGACGCAGTGCGCCCAGCGCGTCGGCAACCACTTTCTTGTTGTCCGCGCCGAAGAAGATCATGTCGCCGTCCTGGGCTTCAGTACGCGCCAGAATGGATTCAACGATCTCAGCATTCAGGAATTTCGCCACCGGGCTGGTGATGCCTTCGATGCCTTTCGCGCGCTCGGTGACTTTGATGTAAGCCAGGCCTTTCGCGCCATAAATTTTGATGAAGTTGCCGTAGTCGTCAATCTGCTTACGGCTTAAGGCAGCACCGCCAGGTACGCGCAGCGCGGCGACGCGGCCTTTCGGATCGTTAGCCGGGCCAGAGAAGACCGCGAACTCCACGCCTTTCAGCAGGTCGGCAACGTCCACAAGCTCCATCGGGTTACGCAGGTCTGGTTTGTCAGAGCCGTAGCGACGTTCCGCTTCAGCGAAGGTCATGATTGGGAAGTCGCCCAGATCCACGCCCTTCACGTCCAGCCACAGGCTACGGACCAGCGCTTCCATCACTTCACGCACCTGCTCAGCGGTCATGAAGGAGGTCTCGACGTCGATCTGGGTAAATTCTGGCTGACGGTCAGCACGCAGGTCTTCGTCACGGAAGCATTTCACGATCTGATAGTAGCGGTCGAAACCGGACATCATCAGCAGCTGTTTGAACAGCTGAGGGGACTGTGGCAGCGCGTAGAATTTGCCTTTATGAACGCGGGATGGCACGAGATAGTCACGCGCGCCTTCCGGGGTCGCTTTGGTCAGCATCGGGGTTTCGATATCGAGGAAACCGTGATCGTCCATAAAGCGGCGCACCAGGCTGGTGATTTTCGCGCGGGTTTTCAGGCGATCGGCCATTTCCGGGCGACGCAGATCAAGATAGCGGAATTTCAGACGCGCTTCTTCGGTGTTGACGTGGTTGAAATCCAGCGGCAGTGAGTCTGAACGGTTAATGATGGTCAGATCGGTCGCCAGCACTTCGATTTCGCCGGTCGCCATGTCGCTGTTGATGTTCTTTTCGTCACGCGCACGCACGGTACCGGTCACCTGGATGCAGAACTCATTACGCAGTTCAGCTGCCAGCTTTAACGCATCGGCGCGGTCTGGATCGAAAAACACCTGCACGATGCCTTCGCGGTCGCGCATATCGATAAAGATAAGGCTGCCAAGATCACGACGACGGTTGACCCAACCACACAGGGTCACCTGCTGTCCGACGTGGGACTGACGCAGCTGCCCGCAATATTCTGTACGCATGAGATATCCCTTAACTTAGCCGCAGGCTACAAGGTCGCAGCTTTCTGTATGTCAAACTGGATGAAAAAAGGCGGCTATTATACTGGAAATTCCGCCAGACGATAAGAGAGAAGCGCGCCAGACGCGCGTTTGCTGCTCGCATCTTGCATATTCTCACAAAATTTAACAAAAATATCAGACCTGGAACATGCTGGCTCAGCGTAAGGTATTAGCAAGGCTAACTATTTAACAGGAATAACCATGTTCACACTCGACGCCGCCCGTACCGCCCTAGTGGTGATTGATTTACAGGAAGGGATCCTGCCCTTTGCCGGTGGTCCGCATACCGCCCAGGATGTGGTCAGCCGCAGCGCACGTCTGGCCGAAAAATGCCGCGCCAGCGGATCGCCCGTGGTGATGGTGCGAGTGGGCTGGTCCGCCGATTTCGCCGAGGCGCTGAAACAGCCGGTGGATGCCCAGGCGCCCGCCCATGCCCTGCCGGAAAACTGGTGGCACTACCCGCTGTCTCTCGGCAAACGCGATAGCGATATCGAGGTGACCAAACGCCAGTGGGGCGCATTCTACGGCACCGATCTGGAGTTACAGCTGCGTCGTCGCGGTATCGAGACTATTATTCTGTGTGGGATCTCCACCAACATTGGCGTTGAGTCCACCGCGCGTAACGCCTGGGAGCTGGGCTTTAATCTGGTGATCGCCGAAGACGCCTGCAGCGCGGCCTCGGCCGACCAGCATCTCGGCAGCATGACCAACATCTTCCCGCGCATTGGCCGGGTACGCAGCACCGACGAGATTATCAGCGCACTATGATTTATCTGGGGTTACCCCAATGGTCGCATCCGAAATGGGTGCGGCTGGGGATTACCGGTCTTGAAGAGTATGCCCGCCACTTTAACTGTGTGGAGGGCAATACCACGCTGTACGCGCTGCCTAAACCTGAGGTGGTGGCGCGCTGGCGGGAGCAGACCGGCGACGACTTCCGCTTCTGCTTTAAATTCCCGGCCACCATCTCCCATCAGGCCGCGCTGCGTAACTGCGATGATTTAACCGCCGAGTTTTTCACCCGACTGTCGCCGCTGGCCGACCGCATCGGACAGTACTGGGTGCAGCTCCCCGCCACCTTTGGGCCGCGCGATCTGCCCGCGCTCTGGCAGTTTCTCGACGCCCTGCCCCGGGAATTTACCTACGGCGTAGAGGTCCGTCATCCTGAGTTCTTTATGAAAGGCGAAGCGGAGCAAGCGCTTAACCGTGGCCTGCACGAGCGCGGCGTCAACCGGACGATCCTCGACAGCCGTCCCGTTCATGCCGCCGTTGCGCATAACGAAGCCATCATCGAAGCGCAGCGCAAAAAACCGAAGGTGCCGGTGCATGCGGTGATGACCGCCAGTAATCCGATGGTGCGGTTTATCGGCAGCGACAATATGCCGCAAAACCAGGCGCTGTTTGCCGTCTGGCTGCAGACCCTGGCGAAGTGGGAACAGACCGCCACCCCCTATCTTTTTTTACATACTCCCGATATCGCCCAGGCGCCGGAACTGGTCGATGCTCTCTGGCAGGCCTTGCAGGCCGTGGCGCCGTCCATTGGCGATGCCCCCACTATTCCGCAGCAATCTTCTCTTTTCTGATCTCAGCCCCTATCATATGAAATGCCATCTGCCAAAAAACAGGGAGTTTGTATGGTTTGCGCGCTGTATGCGGTGCTGGGTGCGTTACTGTTAATCAAGTTTTCGTTCGATGTTGCGCGCCTGCGGATGTTGTACCGCGTCTCTTATGGCGACGGGGGTTTCTCTGAGCTGCAAACCGCTATCCGCATTCACGGCAATGCGGTGGAGTACATTCCGGCGGCGCTGATTTTGCTGTTGTTTATGGAAATGAACGGCGCGGAGACCTGGATGTTGCATGTCTGCGGCCTGCTGCTGATCCTTGGACGCCTGATGCACTACTATGGCCTCCATCAGCGCCTGTTCCGCTGGCGTCGTTCCGGCATGAGCGCCACCTGGTGTTCGCTTGTGCTAATGGTGCTGGCTAACCTGTGGTATATGCCGTGGGAGTTGGTTTTCTCCCTGCATTAGCGCACAATACGCCCCTTTATTTTTCCCGGATTTTTACGTTATGTCAGATCGCGACACGCTTTTTTCTGCGCCTATCGCCAGTCTGGGCGACTGGACCTTCGATGAACGGGTGGCTGAAGTCTTCCCGGATATGATCCAGCGCTCGGTCCCCGGCTACTCCAATATCATCTCCATGATCGGCATGCTGGCGGAACGTTTTGTTCAGCCAGACACGCAGGTCTACGATCTGGGATGCTCGCTGGGCGCAGCCACGCTGTCGGTTCGTCGTAACATCAAGCACGACGGGTGCAACATTATCGCCGTGGATAACTCTCCGGCGATGGTCGAACGCTGCCGCCGTCATATCGACGCCTGGAAAGCGCCTACCCCGGTAGAGGTGGTCGAGGGCGATATCCGCCATATTGAAATCAAAAACGCCTCAATGGTGGTGCTGAATTTTACCCTGCAATTCCTGGTGCCCGAAGATCGTCAGCTGTTGCTGGACAAAATTTATCAGGGGCTGAACCCCGGCGGCGCGCTGGTGCTGTCGGAAAAATTCAGCTTTGAAGATGCCACCGTCGGCGAACTGCTGTTCAACATGCATCACGATTTCAAACGCGCCAACGGCTATAGCGAACTGGAGATCAGCCAGAAGCGCAGCATGCTGGAGAACGTGATGCTGACCGACTCGGTTGAGGCTCATAAGGCGCGTCTGCACAAGGCCGGCTTCGAGCACAGCGAGCTGTGGTTCCAGTGCTTCAACTTTGGCTCGCTGGTGGCGCTGAAGGGCGGTGACGCATGATTGATTTCGGTAACTTTTATCAGCTGATTGCCAAAAACCACCTCTCCCACTGGCTGGAAACCCTGCCCGCGCAGATCGCCGCCTGGCAGCGTGAGTCGCTGCACGGTCAGTTTAAGCAGTGGAAGAATGCGGTTGAATTTCTGCCGGAGATGACGCCGTATAAGCTGGATCTGCTGCACAGCGTGACCGCCGAGAGCGAAGAGCCGCTGAGCGAAGGCCAGAAGCTGCGTCTTGAAAATCTGATGCGTAACCTGATGCCGTGGCGCAAGGGGCCGTTTTCGCTGTACGGCATGCAGATCGACACCGAATGGCGTTCAGACTGGAAGTGGGATCGCGTCCTGCCGCACCTCTCCGATTTAACCGGGCGCACCATTCTCGATGTCGGCTGCGGCAGCGGCTATCACATGTGGCGCATGATTGGCGCTGGCGCGCATCTGGCGGTGGGCATCGACCCAACCCAGCTGTTCCTCTGCCAGTTCGAAGCCGTGCGCAAGCTGCTTGGCAACGACCAGCGCGCGCACCTGCTGCCGCTGGGCATTGAGCAACTCCCTGCCCTGGCGGCGTTCGACACCGTCTTCTCAATGGGCGTGCTCTATCATCGCCGCTCCCCGCTGGAGCACCTCTGGCAGCTGAAAGATCAGCTGGTCAGCGGCGGCGAGCTGGTGCTGGAGACGCTGGTGGTTGAAGGGGATGAGAACACCGTTCTGGTGCCGGGGGATCGTTATGCCCAGATGCGTAACGTCTACTTTATTCCGTCGGCGCTGGCGCTGAAAAACTGGCTGGCGAAATGCGGTTTTGTGGATATTCGCATCGCGGACGTTTGCGTCACCACCACCGAAGAGCAGCGCCGTACAGAGTGGATGACCACCGAATCGCTGGCCGAGTTCCTCGACCCGAACGACAGCAGCAAAACGATCGAAGGTTATCCGGCCCCGGTCCGTGCGGTGTTGATTGCCACCAGGCCGTGATTTTTGCCGGGTGGCGGCTTCGCCTTACCCGGCCTACAAAACAACATCTGCCATTTTATCCGAAATATTTCGAGTTGCAGCAAGGCGGCAACGCAGCGAATCCCCGGGAGCTTACATCAGTAAGTGACCGGGGTGAGCGAGGCAGCCAACGCCGCTGCGGCTTGAAATATGAAGGATAAAGGATAAAAAAAGGCCCCTGTTGAAATTGCAGGGGCCTGGTACAAACAAGCATCACATTGGGCGACATGATGCGCGGTAAAAACTGGTCTTAGCGGCGATACTGCTCGATTATCGCCTTCATTCGGGCTACCGACTCTCCCTCTACGCCATAGCGGGAATATTCATCCGCTTCGGCATCCGTCGACATCGACAACCCTGTATTGCGATAGCGCATGGGTGATGGCCACCATTTCCCGGCCGAGCTGTGAAGCTCTTTAACCCCTGCCTGTAAAAACGTCTCCAGGTTGGCGGCGCGAACGCCAGCACCCGCCATTATTATTGGAACACCTGATTGCGCTTTTAGTTCCTTAATTAATGAAATACCTTTTTCAGCAGACGACTGCTGGCCGGATGTCAGCACACGCGCCACCCCCAGTTCCGCCAGCTTTTCAAAGCCTTGCTGCGGATTGATGCACATATCGAAGGCACGATGAAAAGTTACCGCCATCCCCTGTGCGGCGGCCATAATCTGGCGCATACGCGGCATATCGATGTCGCCGTCCTCATTCAGCAGGCCGGTCACCAGCCCCGGATAACCCAGCTCTTTCACGAGGGCGATATCCTCGAGCATGGCGTTAAACTCGCCGCTGCTGTAGCAAAAATCCCCGCCGCGGGGCCGGATAATCGGGTGAACCGGAATACGCACCGCCTGACGCACCGATTTCAGTACGCCATAAGACGGGGTCAGCCCGCCCTCTTTCGGAGCGGCACAGAGCTCAATACGATCGGCACCCTGCTCCTGCGCGGTCAGGGCACACTCCATGCTGTAACAACAGATCTCCAGCAATGCCATAAAACCTCCTTATTCTTCGCTGGCGACAATCTGCTCGATTGTCCAGGGGTGGAACTTCACCGTCACGCTGCCGTCGGTCACCGCCAGGGTGGGATTAGGCAGGCGCTCGCGCTCCCCTTTTGGCGAACTGGTTTTCACAAAGATCCCGGGCTGGCTTAACCCCTCGTCAGAGAGCAGCGCCAGGGCGCGGGCATTCAGGGTATCCGGGTCGCCGGGCAGGACGATTTCGATATGCTCCCAGCCTTCGTGCGGGTAGCGTTTTTCACCCGGCCAGGGCAGCTCGACCACAGTAAAGCGCCAGTGGTCGACGCACACCGGCTCGTGCAGCTTAAACAGGCAGATCGGACGGCCATTAATGATGTTTTCCGAGAGCAGCTCGCCGCACTGCTCAAACCCGCGCCGCCAGCGTTCCGCAGTGGCGTTCTGGTGGCAGCGCAGGGAGATGTGGTCCGCCGCGAGCGGGGCGATATCCAGACCCAGGCGAGCGGAAAGCGCCGTAAAGGCGTCGGTGAAACGCGGTAAATCGGCTGCAATGTCCTGCAGCTCGTCAACAGATTGCCAGTTCGCCATCGTTAATACTCTTATCGTCACGCAAAAGCGTTAATTTACTCTGTTGCCCGCCTGCGACCAACCGCTGATTTGAGCCAGTGCTGACGGCAACGGGCAATTGCAGTATACTCCCGGCCTAATTTCTTTAACTGATGCGACAGCATGATGGTCGCGTCAAAAATGTAAGGTATCCCGGTGAATATTCAGGCTCTTCTCTCAGAAAAAGTCAGTCAGGCACTGATTGCTGCAGGCGCACCTGCAGACTGTGAACCGCAGGTTCGTCAGTCAGCGAAAGTACAGTTTGGCGACTATCAGGCCAACGGCGTGATGGCAGTGGCTAAAAAACTGGGCATGGCGCCGCGACAACTCGCAGAGCAGGTCCTGACGCATCTGGATCTCAAGGGTATCGCCAGCAAAACCGAAATCGCCGGTCCGGGCTTTATCAATATCTTCCTCGACCCGGCTTTCCTGGCGCAGAACGTGGATGCCGCGCTGCAGTCCGACCGTCTGGGCGTGGCGCAGCCGCAGGCTCAGACCATCGTTGTCGACTACTCCGCCCCGAACGTGGCGAAAGAGATGCACGTCGGCCACCTGCGCTCCACCATCATCGGTGACGCCGCGGTGCGCACCCTGGAGTTCCTCGGCCACAACGTGATCCGTGCGAACCACGTCGGCGACTGGGGCACCCAGTTCGGCATGCTGATCGCCTGGCTGGAGAAACAGCAGCAGGAAAACGCCGGTGAGATGGCGCTGGCGGACCTCGAAGGTTTCTACCGCGACGCGAAAAAGCACTACGACGAAGACGAAGCCTTCGCCGAGCGCGCGCGCAGCTACGTGGTAAAACTGCAGGGTGGCGATGCCTACTTCCTCGAGATGTGGCGCAAGCTGGTGGACATCACCATGTCTCAGAACCAGATCACCTACGATCGTCTGAACGTGACCCTGACCCGCAAAGACGTGATGGGTGAAAGCCTCTACAACCCAATGCTGGCCGGTATCGTGGCCGATCTGAAGGCCAAAGGCCTGGCGGTCGAAAGCGAAGGCGCGACGGTGGTGTTCCTTGATGAGTACAAAAACAAGGAAGGCGAACCGATGGGCGTCATCATCCAGAAAAAGGATGGCGGCTTCCTCTACACCACCACCGATATCGCCTGCGCCAAGTATCGCTACGAGACGCTGCATGCGGATCGCGTGCTCTATTACATCGACTCCCGTCAGCACCAGCACCTGATGCAGGCGTGGACTATCGTGCGCAAAGCGGGCTACGTGCCGGATTCCGTACCGCTGGAACACCACATGTTCGGCATGATGCTGGGTAAAGACGGCAAGCCGTTCAAAACCCGCGCAGGCGGCACCGTGAAGCTGGCGGATCTGCTGGATGAGGCGCTGGAGCGTGCCCGTCGTCTGGTGGCCGACAAAAACCCGGACATGCCTGCTGACGAGCTGGAAAAACTGGCCAACGCCGTCGGTATCGGTGCGGTGAAATACGCGGATCTTTCCAAGAACCGTACCACCGACTACGTTTTCGACTGGGATAACATGCTGGCGTTTGAAGGCAACACCGCGCCGTATATGCAGTATGCCTATACCCGCGTGCTGTCTGTCTTCCGTAAAGCTGACATCGATGAAAGCGCGCTGGCCCAGGCGCAGGTGACCATCACTGAAGATCGTGAAGCGCAGCTGGCCGCGCGTCTGCTGCAGTTCGAAGAGACGCTCTCCGTGGTCGCCCGCGACGGTACGCCGCACGTGATGTGTGCCTACCTGTACGATCTGGCTGGCCTGTTCTCTGGCTTCTATGAGCACTGCCCTATCCTCTCCGCCGAGAGCGAAGCGGTTCGTAACAGCCGCCTGAAGCTGGCGCAGCTGACGGCGAAGACCCTGAAGCTGGGTCTGGATACCCTGGGTATCGAAACCGTAGAACGTATGTAAAAACAAACCCGGCTTACGCCGGGTTTATTATTTTGTAGCCCCGGTAAGCGCAGCGCCACCGGGGAATTTCCACCAGATCAGAAGAATTTCCGCAGATATTCCGTCAGACACAATATTGCCATCGCCTGACCGTACGGCATCGAGGTCAACGGGATCTGGCGATAGAACTCCAGATCGCTGCCCATCCCGGTCCCGAACGAGGTTTGCAGCAGCTCACCTTCCGGGGAGATGTTTTTGACAATCCCTCGAATGGCTTTTTCGGCCACCTCCGCATACTCCGGCCCCACGTAGCGCTTGCGCACCGCTTTCAGGATCCCGTAGCTGAACCCTGCCGTGGCGGACGCCTCCAGGTAGGAGTTCGGATCGTCGAGCAGCGTATGCCACAGGCCGCTCTCGTCCTGACACTTCGCCAGCGCGGCAATCTGCGCATTCAGCACCTGCACCAGATAACGGCGCACGGCGTTGTTTTCCGGCAGATCCACCAGTTCGAGGAAATCCGGGATCACGATGGTCAGCCAGCTGTTGCCGCGCGCCCAGCGGGCGTTAGCAAAGTTATGCTGACCGTCGTAACTCCAGCCGTGGAACCACAGGCCGGTCTCCCTGTCCATCAGGTTCTGCACGTGCAGCAGGAATTGATACACCGCCTCTTCCACATACTCTGGCTTGTTGAGCAGTTTGCCAATTTTCGCCAGCGGCAGGACGGTCATCATCAGGGTGTCGTCCCACATCTGCTGGTGGTTCTCTTCCGCCAGGGTGATGTGCTGCATGCCGCCGTGATCGGTGCGCGGCATCTCGTTCATCGCCCACTCGGCCCAGCTCTCCAGCCACGGCAGCCAGGCCGGGTTGCGCGTCTCTTCATAGCGATACGCAAGGGTCAAAAACGGTGACATGGTGTTGACGTTTTTAGTGGTGGCCCCTTCGGCAAAGCGATCGG
Source organism: Leclercia barmai (assembly GCF_049312895.1). Taxonomy (NCBI): domain Bacteria; kingdom Pseudomonadati; phylum Pseudomonadota; class Gammaproteobacteria; order Enterobacterales; family Enterobacteriaceae; genus Leclercia; species Leclercia barmai. Next base: position 293,598 of record NZ_JBMNWZ010000002.1, read on the forward strand.
CAAACCAGCTGTCGATGATGTCGCGCATCGCTTCATCCCCGGTCTGGCAGTAATACTGCCAGATACCGTAGAGACCGACCCCGTGGGTCCACTCCCAGCCCGCCCAGCCTTTGGTGTCGATTACCCGCCCGTCGTCCAGCCGCAGTAAAAACTCGCCGGTTTTATCGTGAATGTTCACCAGGTTATGCGTCACTTTTTGGATCAGCGTTTTCAGCTCATCCCGGGCGATAAAACGCTCTGGCTGACGCAGTAACGGGCTATGTTTGACAGGCCAAACCTTCATAATCTTAACCTCTGTTGTATGTCGAATTCAGTGGAGCACGTTCTTTCAGGGACGGTGCAGCGGGCTTATTACGATTCAGATAACCGATGTTGTTGTTACCCCACAGGCAGTCGTAAGGCATACCGGCCAGCATCTCAACCGTGGCGCGGGCCTGCGGTGTGGCGGTCTCCGGCATTGCCCGGCCAGACTCACGCATTTTGGCCGTCTCTTCACGCAGCGTGCTGTGCGTCTGTAAGTTCAGTTTGAAGCGCAGCGACACCAGGAAGCCGCAGATCAGCACCAGGATAGTGCCCACGCTCAGGATCATCAGAATGGTGTGGCTTACCCCTTCCGGCTGCACCTTCTGGCCGCTCACGAAGCCGGACATCTGCATCACAATCCCCACCAGCATGATGGCGCCCGCCTGAGAGGCCTTACGTGTCAGGGTCATGATCCCGGCGAAGATCCCTTCACGGCGCTGGCCGGTGATGACTTCATCCACGTCAGCAATATAGGTGTAGGTGTTCCAGGGTACGTAGTTGATCCCGCCGCGGCCGAGACCCGCCAGCGCAGAAACCAGCAGCAGCAGCGCGTAGATGTCGCTCATGCCTGCGTAATAGAGCCCGGCGTAGGACATGGACGCCAGACCAAACAGCACTACCACCATGCGGTACGACGGCGCAGGTCCGAAGCGGATGCACAGCGGGATCATGGCGATAACGGCGAGGAACTGGAAGATAGCCATGGTGCCCAGCAGGTTGGAGGCCATGGAGGCTTCCTGCATCAGGACGAAGACCACGTAATAGGTGAAGACCGCGTTGAAGACGTCCTGGGCGATATAGCCCCCGAGGTACATCCCCAGATGCTGGCGGAAAATTTTGATCCGCAGTGTGGAACTCAGCTCAACGAACAGACGGTTCAGGCTCTGGCCAAGGGTCAGCTTTTTCTTCTCCTCTTCGGCGCGCAGCGCGGCTTCGCTCCACTCTTCCCGCGGACGTTCCCAGGTGAAGAACCAGACGAAGGTCAGCATCAGGGCGCACAGCACCGAGAACACCAGACTGGCGTAGAAGAAGGAGACGGCGTTGTCTTTACCAAAGTGGGTCAGCAGAATACCCGGCAGGAAAGAGGCCAGAATCGCCGACATCTGCGCCATGGAGATACGCGCGCCGGAGAATTTGGTTTTCTGTTTGAAATCGTCGGTCATCTCCGGCACCAGCGTTTCGTACGGGACCAGAATCATGGTGTAGACGATATCGAAGATCAGATAGGTCAGCAGGTAGTACCAGAAGCCCATATCCCCGACCCACATCAGCGAGTAGCTGAAGACGCACGGGATACCCAGCAGGATAAAGAACTTACGGCGGCCAAAGCGTTTGCCAAGCCAGGTGGTGCCAAAGTTATCGGTCAGAAAGCCCATCAGCGGACTGACGACGGCATCAAGCACCCTTGCCGCCGCGAAGATGAAGGTGGCCTCAATCGGCGTAAGGCCGCAGAAGGTCGTGTAGAAATACAACAGCCAGGCAGCGGTCAGCGCTGTGGTTCCCGCCCCGAGAAAATCGCCCGATCCGTAAGCAAGATAGTTCGCGAGTCCAATTTTACGTGTTTTCATTACCGTCGACCCTGTAAGTTTCAGATGACTCCCGGTTAACCCGGAGCTAACGGGAGTGACTACAGGGTTACAGTAAGAGTATCGCCATCGGGATACCTTTCTGTTTCTGCCATCACGACGGGGCAACTGGCAAAAATGCAAAGAGATTTACTACGCGCGTCACTCTTTTATAAAACAGCGTTTCTCTTGCTTCAAAAGGCGGGGTCAAAAATGAGAGCCAGTCATCAGAATGGCCTGATAACTGGCGAAAAAGCGGGCGTTTAGCGGTAATTCACAATCACTTCGTTGCGCTGGACCTTCAGAGCGGGGATCAGGCGACCGCCGCCGGGGACTTCCCAGATAAAGCGCAGCGGCTCTACGGCGGGCACGTTATTAAAGGCATTTGTCGTGCCGCTGGCCCCGTCCAGTTCGGTGCAGCGAGCCTGGGAGCAGAGCCGCACCCTAAGCCCGGCGGGGATCGGGCCATTAAGCTCATAGCGCCAGGCCACCAGGGTCATCAGGCCAGACACCGGCTGCTTCGCCGACAGCGGGCGTGACGACGCCGCCACGCCACGGTTGGTGAGGGTCAGGCCGATACTGCTGTCCTGCCATGCCCCCTCCCCTGCGGCCTGGGCCATCATTGGCAGGGCCAGTAACCAGAGTAATTTACGCATCACTGGCCTCCAATGCTGGCGGTCATGCGGATGTGGCGATTGTCCGACAGCTCCATATTCGACAGCACCACCAGCTGCGTCAGGCTGCGGCGCAGGAAGCGCGAGAGCAGCGGACGCAGGGCGTGATTGACCAGCAGCACCGGCGGTGCGCCGAGCATCTCCTGGCGCTGTAACGCCTCCTGGGTTTGCGCCAGCAGACGATCCGCCAGCCCCGGCTCCAGACCGCCGCCGCCCTGCAGCGCCTGCAGGAGCAGACGTTCAAGCGGCGTGTCGAGGCCAATAACCTGCACTTCGCCGGTGCCCGGGAACCACTGCTGGGTGATGGCCCGACCCAGGGCCACGCGCACCACCGCCGTCAGTTCGTGCGGATCGTTTTGCAGCGGCGCATGTTCGGCCAGGGTCTCCAGAATGGTACGCATATCGCGGATCGGCACTTTCTCGTCGAGCAGGTTCTGCAGGACCTTGTGCAGCGTGGTCAGGGTCAGGACGCCCGGAACCAGATCTTCGGTCAGCTTCGGCATCTCCTGGGTCACGCGATCGAGAAGCTGCTGCGCCTCCTGGCGGCCAAACAGCTCTGCCGAGAACTGGCCAATCAGGTGGTTAAGGTGCGTTGCCACGACGGTACTGGCTTCCACCACGGTATAGCCCTGGATTTGCGCCTGCTCTTTCAGGGCGCTTTCAATCCAGATCGCCGCCAGGCCAAAGGCCGGGTCAATGGTCTGTTCACCCGGCAGCGTCCCCGCCGCGGTGCCCGGGTTAATCGCCAGCCAGCGCCCCGGATAGGCGTCACCGCTGCCGATCTCAACCCCTTTCATCAGGATACGGTAGCGCGCAGGAGGCAGATCCATATTGTCGCGGATATGCACCACCGGCGGCAGGAAGCCCATGTCCTGGGCGAATTTTTTACGGATACTGCGGATACGCCCCAGCAGTTCGCCGTCCTGCTGGAAATCAACCATCGGGATCAGGCGATAGCCCACTTCCATGCCCAGGGAGTCTTCCAGCTGAACGTCATTCCAGGTGGCTTCCACCGCCTGGGTGTTTTCCGGCATTTTAACCGGTGCAGGCTCGCTCTTCGGTTTGGTTTCGCGGCCACGTATCCACCAGGCCAGCCCCAGCAGCGCGGCGGTAAACAGCAGAAAGACGAAGTTCGGCATGCCCGGCACCAGGCCCAGCAGACCGAGAACCCCCGCCGACAGCATCAGCACGTTCGGGTTGGCGAACAGCTGAGTCACCATCTGCTCGCCGACGTCCTGATCGGTGGCGACGCGGGTCACGATCACACCGGCTGCGGTGGAGATCACCAGCGCCGGGATCTGGGCGACCAGGCCGTCACCGATGGTCAGCAGGGTGTAGCTCTCTGCCGCGTGGCCCATGTCCATCCCGTGCTGCAGCACGCCGACCAGCAGGCCGCCCACCACGTTGATCACCATGATCAGGATCCCGGCGATGGCGTCGCCGCGAACAAACTTACTCGCACCGTCCATCGAGCCGTAGAAGTCTGCTTCCTGGGTCACTTCGGCACGGCGTTTTTTCGCTTCATCTTCGCCAATCAGACCGGCGTTCAGATCGGCGTCAATCGCCATCTGTTTACCCGGCATCCCGTCCAGCACGAAACGCGCGCCAACTTCTGCGATACGCCCCGCACCTTTGGTGATAACCATAAAGTTGATGATCACGAGGATGATGAACACCACGATCCCGATGGCGAAGTTGCCGCCCACCAGGAAGTGGCCAAAGGCCTCAACCACCTTACCTGCCGCAGCGCCGCCGGTATGGCCCTCCATCAGAATGATACGGGTGGAGGCCACGTTCAGCGCCAGACGCAGCAGCGTGGTGAACAGCAGGATCGTCGGGAAGGCAGCAAACTCCAGCGTGCGCTGGGTGAACATTGCCACCAGCAGCACCATAATGGAGAGCGCAATGTTGAAGGTGAAAAGCAGGTCGAGGATGAATGCCGGCAGCGGCAATACCATCATCGACAGAATTAGCAGGATGAGGATCGGCCCGGCCATAATCTGCCATTGGGTCGATTTCAGGTTGCTCGGCAAGCGCAACATTGCCACCAGATTAGCCATCAGAGTCCTTCTCGTTCATAAAATCCAGCGCGGCAGGCACCGGGAGATTCTCAGGTTTCACAGGCCGTTGACCGCCCGCCAGACGCCAGCGTTTCAACTGCCATACCCACGCCAGTACTTCCGCTACCGCGGCGTACAGCTGGCCCGGGATTTGTTGTCCAATTTCTGCATGCCGGTAGAGCGCACGCGCCAGCGGCGGAGCTTCCAGCATCGGAATACGATTTTCATTACCAATTTCACGGATGCGCAGCGCGATAAGCCCTGCCCCTTTCGCCACCACTTTTGGCGCGCTCATTTTGTCTTCGTCATACTGCAGCGCAACGGAGTAGTGGGTCGGGTTGGTGACAATCACATCCGCTTTCGGCACATCTTCCATCATCCGGCGACGTGCGGCGGCGCGCTGCATCTGGCGAATACGCCCTTTAACGTGCGGGTCGCCTTCCATCTGCTTATGTTCGTCACGAATGTCCTGGCGGGACATGCGCAGTTTTTTAATGTGGCTGTAAATCTGGAAGAAAACGTCAAAGCCGACCATCGGGATAATGGAGAGCACCACCAGCAGCGAACAGAGCCCCACCAGATTGAGCGCGTTGCGCATGGCGGTGAACGGTGATTCGCTGATCAGGCGCATCATCTCCGGCCAGTTGTGCCAGATAAAAAATCCCGCCACGCTGCCCATCAGCGTCGCTTTCATCAACGCTTTCAGCAGTTCGGCAGCGGTCTGGGCCGAGAACATCTTCGCGATACCGGGCAGCGGGTTCAGTTTAGAAAATTTAAACTGCAGCGATTTACCGCTAAACACCAGCCCGCCCAGCATTACCGGCGACACGATAGCCACCAGCACCACGCCGGTAATGAGCGGCAGCAGCGCGACCATCGCGCCTTTGATCAGCAGGATAATCTGGCTGAGGATCAGGTTAGGGTCGTTGACCATGCTGTGATCGAAGCGCAACCCGGCCGAGAGCATACCGGCCAGCCTGCGGGCAAGGGACTCCCCGCCTATCCAGATAATGCACACGCCAACTAATAAAATCAGCAGCGAGGTGAGTTCTCGGGATCGGGGTATTTGCCCGTCCTCACGCGCTTTTTCAAGTCGGTGGGGTGTGGGGGCTTCTGTTTTGTCGTCGCTGTCTTCTGCCACGGCAAGCATCTCGCAGGTAGAGGTCTGGACGATATGATGCCAAAGCCGCGCGTGACCAATGGGTTAATTAGGGGCGATAAAAGGGCTGATTTAGGCTATTCGGTCGTGACAGGGAAAATGAGGGGAACAAAACGCCACCTTTACAGGTGGCGTTTTTGCCTGGCGGCGCTTCGCTTGCACAGGCCTACAAGAACCGCGCAATATTATGATATTGCAGATTTTGTAGGCCGGGTAAGCGCAGCGCCACCCGGCAATTCCAGCATAGCGCAGGTTATCAGAAGCCTAAGCTGTCCAGCAGGTCGTCCACCTGGTCCTGGCTTGCCACGACACCGGCTTTGGTGGTGTCGAGCTGTGGGCCATTCAGCAGGCTTTCGTTTTCGCGTTGCGGACGCGCGGAAGGCTCCGGCATGTTCTCCAGCAGCACCATCAACAGCTGGCGCTCAATCTCCTGGATCACGTCCATCATGCGCTTGATCACCTGACCGGTAAGGTCCTGGAAATCCTGCGCCATCATGATCTCCAGCAGCTGCGCATTGGTGAAGCTGGTATGACCCGGTACGGCACCCAAATACTGACGAGTATCGGTGACCAGTTCGCGGGCGTCGGACAGTTCGATTGGGTTTTCGAACCAGTCGTCCCAGCGTTTGGTCAGCGCTTTTGCGCCCTTTTCCATCTCGTCCTGATGCGGCTGTGACGCTTCAACACTGTTCAGCGCACGCTCTGCCGCCTGGGCAGTCATCTGTACAACATAATCAAGACGGTCACGGGCATCAGGAATTGCTTCCGCCGCCTCTGCAATCGCCTGATCCAGTCCCAGTTCACGCAGGCTGTCGCGCAACATACGCGTCAGGCTGCCGATCCGGGCAATTATGTCGCCGGGTGAATGCTCATCCGTAGGTTTAATCGAAGGCTGCATCATCTCCCGTACCTCACATGCCGAGTTTCTCGAAGATCTTACCGAGTTTTTCTTCCAAAGTTGCAGCGGTGAATGGCTTCACCACATACCCGCTTGCGCCAGCCTGTGCCGCAGCAATGATGTTCTCTTTCTTCGCTTCGGCGGTCACCATCAGCACAGGCAGAGAGGCCATGGCGCCATTTGCACGAATGGTTTTGAGCAGTTCCAGACCGTCCATGTTCGGCATGTTCCAGTCGGAAATGACAAAACCAAAGCCGCCGGCGTTCAGTTTGTTCAGCGCATCAACGCCGTCTTCTGCTTCTTCAACGTTGTTAAAACCCAGCTCTTTCAGCAGGTTGCGCACAATGCGACGCATGGTGGAAAAGTCATCCACAACCAAAAACTTGAGCTCTTTGTCCGCCATAAAACTACACTCCTCGTTAAATACGTATTGCCTGTCCGGCACTGATTTTCGCCAGCATTTGCTGACTAACCTGACTAAGATCGACCACTTCGCTGACGCCACCCATATTGATGGCCTCGCGCGGCATGCCGAACACCACACAACTTGCTTCATTCTGGGCGATGGTCCAGGCGCCAGCCTGGTGCATCGCCAGCATTCCGGCGGCTCCGTCGTTGCCCATCCCCGTCAGGATCACCCCAACGGCGTTGCGCCCCGCGTGTTTCGCCACCGAATGAAACAGCACATCCACCGACGGACGGTGCCGGTTAACCGGCGGCCCGTCATGAATTTTGATTTGATAGTTTGCGCCGCTGCGCGTCAGCTCCATATGCTTGTCGCCCGGGGCGATATAGGCATGCCCCGGCAGAACGCGCTCGCCATCTTCCGCCTCTTTCACGCTGATCTGGCACAGCTTGTTCAGACGTTCCGCGAACGAACGGGTAAAGCCTGGCGGCATATGCTGAGTAATCAGAATACCGGGGCTTGAGAGCGGCAATGGCTGGAGTACATGGCGAATTGCCTCTGTTCCCCCGGTAGAGGCACCGATAACCAGCAATTTTTCCGAGCTCAGCAGCGGGCCGGCTTTCAGCGTGGTCGGCGTTGCCAGCGGCTTGTGCGTGGCAACCCGGGCGCGGGCCGCGGTACGGATCTTCTCCGCGATCATCTCGCTGTACGCCAGCATCCCCTCACGAATGCCGAGCTGCGGTTTGGTGACAAAATCCACCGCCCCCAGCTCCAGCGCCCGCAGGGTGATTTCGGACCCTTTGCCGGTCAGCGAAGAGACCATTACCACCGGCATCGGGCGCAGACGCATTAACTTCTCCAGGAAATCGATGCCGTCCATGCGCGGCATTTCGACATCCAGCGTCAGCACGTCGGGGTTATATTTTTTGATTAAATCCCGGGCTACCAGCGGATCGGGGGCCGTCGCCACCATTTCCATGTCGCTGTGGCTGTTGATAATCTCGGTCATGATCTGGCGCATTAACGCCGAATCATCAACTGACAAGACCCTGATTTTACTCATGCTTTATCCTTACTCAGCGCATATACCGTCTGGCCACGCAGGCTAAACTCGCGCACAAGATTGCTGAAGTTCTCCGAGTGCCCGGCAAACAGTAAACCGTCAGGTTTGAGCAACGGAACAAAGCGGCGCAGGATCTCCTGCTGCGTCGTTTTGTCAAAATAAATCATCACGTTACGACAGAAAATGGCGTCAAACGGCCCCGCCACGTTGTACTGCTTCTCCAGCAGGTTGAGCATGGAGAACTCCACCGCATTCGCCAGCTCACTGCGCACCCGCACCAGCCCTTCGTGCGGACCGGTACCGCGCATGAAGTAGCGCTGAAGCTGCTGGGGTGACAGCGTCTTCAGCTCTTCCTGGCGGTAGATCCCGCTCTGCGCTTTTTGCAGCACTTCGGTATCGATATCGCTGGCGATCACCTTCCAGCGGCCCGGCGCGGTGCCCAGGGTGTCGGCCAGGGTGATGGCGAGCGAGTAAGGCTCCTCCCCGGTCGACGCCGCCGCGCTCCAGACGCGATACTCACCGCTGCGGCGGCGCGCATGCTCCGCCAGCACCGGGAAGTGATGCGCTTCGCGGAAAAAGGCGGTCAGGTTGGTGGTCAGGGAGTTGATAAACGCCTGCCACTCCGCGCTGTTCGGGTTGGCTTCCAGCATCCCCAGATAGCGGCCAAAATCATCCAGCTCGAGCGTTCGCAGGCGACGCACAAGACGGTTGTAGACCATGTCCCGCTTGTGATCGGCAAGCACAATCCCCGCACGCTGGTAGATTAACTGACATATCCGACGGAAATGCGCATCGGACAGCGCAAGGCGCTGTGTCATCTGTAACAATAATGACGATTGCCCTGAGGGCAGTGGTGATGTCATAGCGCCTTCTTAATCACTTTCAGGATCCGACTGGCACGGTCTGCGACCGTCCGACTTCTGTTACTGCTTCAACACGTTCATTCACATTAAAAACAGCCACCAGCGAGGTGAGATGATCCGCCTGGCCGGCTAACTGGTCGGTGGCCGCCGCGGCCTCTTCTACCAGCGCGGCGTTCTGCTGGGTCACCTGATCCATCTGGCTTACCGCCAGCGCCACCTGCTCAATGCCGCGGCGCTGTTCATCGGATGCTGAGGCGATTTCGCCCATGATGTCGTTCACCTGGGTGACCGAACTGACGATCTCGGTCATGGTTTTCGCCGCGGTATCCACCAGTTCAGAGCCCTGCTGGACGCGCGACACCGACTCTTCAATCAGCACCTTAATCTCTTTTGCTGCATTGGCGCTGCGGCTCGCCAGGTTACGTACCTCACCGGCTACCACCGCAAAGCCACGCCCCTGTTCGCCCGCACGGGCGGCTTCGACGGCGGCGTTCAGCGCCAGGATGTTGGTCTGGAACGCAATGCCGTCGATAACGCTAATAATGTCGCCAATCTTTTGCGAACTGGTGGCGATCTCATTCATGGTGTTCGCCACCCGGGAAGCCTGTTCGCCCCCCTTCTTCGCCGTCTGCGCCGCGCTCTTCGCCAGGCCGGACGCCTGACGGGCGTTGTCGGCGTTCTGGCCGACGGTGGCGGTCAACTGCTCCATGCTGGCCGCCGTTTGCGCCAGGGACGCCGCCTGCTGCTCGGTGCGCGAAGAGAGATCGTTATTGCCTTCAGCAATTTCGGAGATCCCGGTGTGCATGGCGTAGCTGCCCTGACGCACCTCGGATACCGTCTCACGCAACGAGCCCTGCATCGTTTTCAGGCTGGCGAAAATGGCCGAAATTTCGTTTTTGCCGTACACCGCCACCGGCCGCGCCAGATCGCCTTTCGCAATGCTGTCGAAATGGCTGCTGATGATCGCCAGCGGCTGGACAATCATCTTGCGCGACCAGATCAGCGCGGCGCTGGTGAGTAACGCCGCCAGCACAATCATGGTGGCGAAAATCACCCCGGACATGTGGTAGCTGTTGCGGCTGTCGTTGCTCGCCATCTGCACAAAGCCGTTCATCTCCTGCTGCCAGGCGTCAGTGCTGGCGTCAAACGCCGCCTGCGACTCCTGCACCGGCGCGGTCAGAAAATCGGACAGCTGGTTGTTCTCAAGCCAGGTGGCCTGGTGCTCCAGATCGCCATACCACTGGCTGAAGGCGCCCTGCATGGCTTTTTTCAGCTCGGCGTCTTTAGCACTTATCGCCGCCTGTTGGTTAAACGTCTTATAGAGCTCGCCCGCCTGCTTCAGGCTGCTGCGCGCGGTGGTCATCAGCCCCTTGATGTCATCGGGCGGATAGCTCAGCGCGGTTAAGGTGCCCGCTTTATTCAGTGCCGTACTGGCCTGCAGCAATACTGCCCGGCTTTGGGTAAGCAGCGCGCGCTGTTGATTGCTGCTCTCCATCTCCTGCAAATTCTGATAACCATCGCGAAAAGCCCAGAACGACAAGCCATTACTGCCAACCTGCAACACCCCGCACAGAATCAAAATCAAAAACAGGGTGGTCGAGATACGAATACGATTTAACATCCACGCTCCCATTTAGCGGCCAGCAGCCGCGATTTAACGTACGATCAAAATGTTTCCCAGTTCTCATCTTTTCCGGTTGCCACTGCGCGTGCGTAAGCCGGTGCATTAACCGGCGCGGCCGGTTGCTGGCTGACGCGCGAGGAAACCGTTTTTGTTGGTTCAGAGGTAAGACGAAACGCCGAGACGGCCATCTTCAGACGGCTCGCCTGCTCTTCCAGCTGTGCCGCAGCAGCGGCGGACTCCTGAACCAGCGAGGCGTTTTGTTGTGTGACGCGATCCATTTCCGATACCGCCAGGGCGACCTGGTCGATACCCCGACTCTGCTCATCCGACGCAGAGGCGATTTCACCCATGATGTCCGTTACGCGGGTAACGGCATTCACGATGTCATTCATGGTCTCGCCCGCGCTCTCCACCAGCACCGAGCCGGTGTCGACGCGTGCGACAGAGTCTTCAATCAGGGCTTTAATCTCTTTCGCCGCGTTGGCGCTGCGGCTGGCGAGGTTACGCACTTCACCGGCCACCACCGCAAAGCCACGGCCCTGTTCACCGGCGCGCGCCGCTTCCACCGCCGCGTTCAGCGCCAGGATATTGGTCTGGAAGGCGATGCCGTCGATGACGCTGATGATGTCGGCGATCTTCTTCGAGCTGCCGGCGATGTCATGCATGGTTTTCACCACGCCGTCCACCACCTTGCCGCCGCGCTGGGCGGTTTCCGAGGCACTGTTCGCCAGCTGTGACGCCTGACGGGCGTTGTCCGCATTCTGCTTCACGGTAGCGGTTAACTGCTCCATGCTGGCCGCGGTCTCTTCCAGCGCCGACGCCTGCTGCTCGGTGCGGGAGGAGAGATCGTTGTTGCCCATGGCGATTTCGCTGGTGCCGGTATAGATGGCATCGGATCCCTGGCGCACGTTGGCCACCGTCTCGCTGAGCGAGCGCTGCATATGGTCAACGCTGACCGCCAGCTGGGTGATTTCGCTGCGCCCGGCGATGGTCAGGGTATGGGTCAGATCGCCGCTGGCAATGTGACGGATATGGTCGATGACGCGGTTTAACGGGTTCAGCAGGGTATGACGAATGCCGTACCAGACGCCCACCAGCACGATGGCCAGCGCCAGAGCAAGGATCCCCATTTGCCATTTGGCGAAGGTGTAATCCTTCACGCTGGCATTGAACGCCTCCTGGTTACGCGCGTCGGACGCGGCGACGTATTCACGCAGGGCGGTACCCAGCGCGTTCTGTTTTGACTGCGTTGCCTGGGCGAAGTAGGCGTCCATATTGCCGCTATCAAGGAACTGGATCAGCTCCGTCAGCGCCGCGGCATAGTCCCGGTATTTGTCATTGATGGTCTGGCTCACCTGCTCCATCGAAGGCTGTGGCGCGATGGCGCTATAAGCTTTGAAGTGTTTGTCCGCTTCCGCAAGCGTCGTGCGGGCGCTGTTCATCAGCTCCGTTTGCTGATGCGAAGGGTCTGAAACCATGCGCGCGGAGGCGCGGCTCAGGTTGATGCGCGTTTGTAGCAGGTAATCCCAGGTAGAGGTGATTTCACTTTGTTGAACCCGGAACTCGTTAGAGACCGCAAAACTGTCCTGGTTGGCCTTAATAGAAGAGAAAAACAGACTGCCGGAAACGAGCTGCAGCAAAGCGAACACAGCCAGCACTAACATCAGCATGGTGACAACGCGCATACGGTTCAACATACAACACCTTCTCATAGATTTGTTCTCGGTGTTATCGGCACAACTGACAGGAACTTTACATTTGCGAAAGGGAAAAGCGCGGGTCAGAACGCGACGTCGACCACGAGGGTATCGCTGTAGTTGCCAGCGGGAGGGGTTGTCTGGTTGGGGAGGACACGGGCGGTGTAGTTATAGCTGCGTAACAGGCCGTCGGCGCTGACCTGAGAGGAGGCACCGCTGGACCAGCGTTCGCTGCCGCTGCTGCCCCAGCGGTTGGCGGTGGCTTCTTTGTAGATCTCATAGCTCATGCGGTTGTTGCCGCTGGCCATCCGGCGCACGTTGTTACTGGCGTTGGCGCCGTTATTGATCCCGATGGTGTAGACGCTGCCCTTGGTGCAGGTGACGGAGATCGCCTGCGAGACGGTGGGAAAGTTCTGCACCAGCGGCGCGCTGTTGAAGTTGACGTTCGGGGTGGTCATCGCGCTGCAGTCGTTAGTGACGGTCATATTGAGGGTGAGGCTGGTCAGGGCGGTACCGGTTTGCGGGGTGGTACAGAGCCCCAGCACGCCAACGGAGCAGACGTTATAGCTGACGCTGAAGTTGAGGGTCACCTGATAGGGCCCGGCGCTGACGTTTTGTCCGGCGACGGTGCGGAAATAGAGCGGAATATTGTACTGCGCTGAACCGAGCAGGTTTAACAGCGTCGAGCCGCTCCAGGTGTAGGCCTTGCCAATCTGCACTTCGCTGCTGGTAGCACACCCGGCCAGGCCGCACAGCCGGGTGGGGATCACGTCGGTAATGGCGGCGTTATCGGTGCGCTTCATCGTCGCCCGGTTATTGGCCGAGATGGTGGCCCCGGTGAAGTTCAGGGTCACCGAATCACTGGTCAGCAAATTGAGCACCCGGTCGCAGTTCACTACCAGCGTGCCGGTGGTGGCCACTTCATTACTGCCGCTGAGGGCAAAAGACGTCACGCTGCCAAAGCTGGCGTTGACGGTGCTGACCCGGCACGCCCCCCAGCTGGCGGCAGAGAACATCAGCAGGAGCAGCACCAGCAGCAGGCGTTTCATGGTTCCACCCGGCAGGTCAGCGGTCCATAGGTTTGCAGCTTATGCTCCGGATTGGCGGTCAGCGTCAGGGTCACGTGGCAGCGTTTCCCTTCCGGGGTAGTGACTTCCAGGGCGTTTACATCCGCCAGATCTTCCAGCCAGGCGAGCCCATCGTAGCCCACCACCACCGGCTCCCTCCCCTGACGCCGCACCTGGCTGCCCAGGGGGATCGCCTCCCCTGCACCATCGTGGAGGATCACGCTGGCGACCCGCTCCTGCTCCATCGGGAAGTCGACCAGATAGCCGCTGTTGCGCCGCAGGGCGATGCGCCGTTCGGTCTCTTTCAGGCGGGTGTCGGCGGGTAAGTTGAGGGTGTTGATGCTGTAGCTCGCCGGGTAGTAGGCCGATACGCCGCTGATCAGCAGATAGCCGTTGCGGTTGGTTTTGCCCACCGGCTGGTTTTCATAGCTGACCGGCACGTCCGGCTGCCCATCAGTGCTGACCACCACAAAGGCGTCGTTGATTTTATTGGCGGCAAAGAGTTCCCCGTCCATCAGCACCAGCGAGCCCATCGCCTCGCCCCACCATGTCATCATGTCGCGCTCGCCGTAGCCACCGCCCTGCAGCTCAATATTGTTGTTACGCCACCCCAGCGTCGCCTGCTGATAGTTGCTGGCCTGCGACTGGCGCGCCCACGCCATATTCCAGCTAAAACCGCCGTCGGTGGGCATCGAGTGGTTGTAGTTGAGGCGCTGGGTGCTGCCGGCATCTGGCGTGTTTTCAAAGGTGACGGCGGCGCTGTCGCGCTCGCCAAGGGGGATCTGCAGCGACAGGGCTACGGTCCAGTCGCCCTGCTGCTGATCCCGGCTGGCGGCGAGATAAATACTGCTGCTGCCCCACAGGTTCCGGCTCCAGGAGAGGTTCAGCAGCTCGGTTTTCTGGTCGTCAAAACTCTGCACCCCGATCCAGGCCGCCCCGATATTGCCGTAATCGCCCATATTCAGGGTGAGCGAATACTGATCGGTATTACGGCTCAGGCTGGCGATGGGCTGGTCGTGTTCATCGTAGACGGTGGGCTGATCGTAAAGCGCCAGGTTGCCGAAGCCGCGATCCCGGCGGCTGTGCTGGGTGGCAATGCTGAAGGCGTTGGTGCTGTACTGGTAGCCCCAGTTGATCTGCCCCCCGGTATCGCCGCGCATTTTGCTCTGGGTCCAGGCGCTGTTCACCACCCCGAAGCGCCCGAGCTTAACGATGGTTCCGGCTCCGCCGAGGGCCAGCTCCTCTGCCCCTTCGGCGTGGCCTTCCAGGGTCAGCCAGTCGGTCAGGCCGTAGCGATAGGAGCCGCTGCCCGCCGCCGGGCCGTAGTCAAAATTTTTAATGCCGTAATTACGCCGCAGGCTGCCCAGGGTTACGGCCCCGTCGCTGAGCCCCTGGCGCAGCAGATCGCTGGTGACGTAGAACGGCAGCGTGGTGCTCACCTGGCGACCCAGCGCATCGGTGGTGACCAGCACTGCATCCCCGGCACCGTTGATGTAAGGCAGATTGGTGAGGGTGAACGGCCCCGGCTGCAGGCGGGTGGAGCCCGCCCGATAGCCGTTGACGAACAGATCCACCGAGGTCGGCACCGCCGCTTCGCCGGAAAACTCCGGCAGCGGCCAGGTGACCAGATCCGGGCGCAGGGAGAAGTCCCGCCCGTAGCTGATCCCGCCCATGCGTACGCTGCTGCTCCAGCTCAGGGCGTCGCTGATCACATCCCCGGCGGTCCAGGTCGTGGCATCCTCTTCGTCGGTGAACATCAGGGTGGTGTCGTAGCGGACATACCCCTCCTGCTGCCCGCTGTCGCCGGAGAGATTTTCCCGTACGTAACCGGTGGAGGATAACGATCCCCGGTTGTCAAAATAGCGAAACTCATGCCACAGGGAGGCCTGGCCGCCGCTGTGTTCGGTGTGGTTAGTGTAGAAGTCGTAGTTAAGCAGCGCCCCTTTGCCGAAGTGGGGCGTGCTGCGGGCCATCTGGCCGCTGAAGGGGGTAACGCGCGCGCCGATCCACTCCCGGGGCACGCTGAGCAGCAGCCGTTGCCCGGTGCTGTCGTACTCGGTGCGCACCCCCTCAAGACGGCTGACGTTCACCTCCCCCGGCGGGACGTGCTCGGGGGGCAGTCCGGCGCGGCGCAAATCGGCGCTGGAGACCAGATACTCATCCTGACGCCGGGTAACGGGCACCACCAGCCCGGTGTCGTAGTGGTTGAGGATCAGCGCCAGCTGGAAGACCGCCTCGTCATTCACCGACTGCGGCACAGGCGGCGGAGGCAACATGTCGTCACCAGGATCGGCCCAGCTTGCTGAACTGACGCAGAGCAGGATAAGCATCGACGGCTTCAGTTGACGGGGGCCGACTGCCATTCGGTATCCCTGGCATTAATCTGCGCCCGCATCTGGCCCGGCTGGTCGATCCCTGACGGCAGCGGCCAGCTGCGCGTGCTGCCCGGGAGCACATACCCCAGCAGGCCGTCGGCAAGCGTGCGCTTCTGGCTCCCTTGTTGTAGCGTGACCTGGCTCAGCCGGACATGCACATTGCCCTGATTGCGTACCTGCAGGGCCGGTTTGCCGTCGTCGCGGACCACCCGCCAGTTCAGATCCCGCGTCTCGACCAGGGCGTGGTGTGCCCCGTCCTTTATGGTGGCTATGCCCTGGCCGTAGACAAACAGCGGAATGGAGTAGCGCATCTGCAGCTTCAGCCCCATCTGCGGGGTCTGGTTATCCTGCGGCTGGGGGATCTCGTCCACGATGATGCGGTAGGCCTGCTCCACCCCGGCCGGAACGTTGCTCTGTTTGATAAGACGGATTAACTGTTTGCTGCCCTTCGCGATGGTCACGATCGGCGGGCTGGCGACCACCTCCTGCTGGGCGGTATAGCGTTCAAGACCGTTTTCCTGCCGCCAGCGCACGATCCTCACCTGCATGGTGGTGGCGCTGTTGCCCTGGTTCTGCACCCACAGCTCCGTCGCTTTGGTATCGGCGGAGAGCCACGGGTCGATAGGCCACAGCAGAATGGTTGCCGCCCCGTGGGCGGTGTTGAGTGTGGCACCCAGCGCCATCAGCAGGCACAGCGTGCGGTATCCTGGAATTGCCTTCATCGTCCTTCTCCCTATCACCATGACAAGGTCACGGTGAGTTGATCGGAATAATTTCCGGCCGGGCTGAAGCCGGTCAGAAGCGCCACACCAAAAAGCGGTAGCGCAATGTTGTTGCTGTTGGTGTAGGCCACAGACACCGCCTGATTCACGCCGATCTCACTGTTGGCCGCCAGTGAACTGCTGCTGTACAGGCGATACGGCACCTGGTTTGTCGCCCCGGCCCGCTGCATGTTGCGCACCGAGGTGTAGTGCTGCCCGCCGTCAATGCTCATGCTCAGCGCGACCCCGGGGGTACAGGCGATGGTCAGCGATCCGTTCGGCACAAAGCTGGTGTTGACCTGCCCCCGCTCCACCCCGCTATGGGTACCAAAATCGAGGGTGCCCAGCAGGCCACCGCTGCCTGCTGCGACTGAACAGCCGGGGGTGATAGTGGCGCTCACCTGAAAGGATTGCGTCGTCACCGCATGGCCGTTTCCCGCTGCAAGCAGCATCATGCTCAGGATAAAAAAAGCGCGCACGTTGCCCTCTCCCATATAGCGGAGCGTTATTCAGTTCACGCTCGTTAAAACGTGCTGACGCTAATAGGTGACGCTGACGTTGATGGTGTCGGTGTAGGTGCCGGGCACCACGGTGACACTGTTGCCCCCGCCGGTGATGCGCCCGTACAGGGTGTAGCTGTCGACGCCTCCGGCGGTGGAAGTCACCGGCAGCGGCGCGTTGTTGGCGATGACGTTGTTAAACCCACCGTCGCTGAACAGGCTGTAGGCCACGCCCTGGCCGGTATTCGCCGTATTCACCAGATAGCGCGCGGGGGTGCCAGGCGTGCCGACCACGGTGCCGGGCGCCGTAGAGTTGGTGTTGCCGGTGATGGCGACGGTGTAGCTGGCGGTGGTGCACTGGATCGTGAAGGTGTTCCCGCCGCTGGCCCCGGTGAGCTGGGTGGTCAGCGTGGAAAAGGTGGCCGGATGGGTACCAAAATCAAGGGTACCGAAGTTAATGCCATCCTGAGTCGGCGAGCCGTTAATCAGGCAGCCGTTGGTCAACGTTAAGGTTGCGCCAATGGTGCCGCTGCTGGTGACGGCCTGGGTATTGCCGGACGCCACTGCCAGAAGACCGCCGCCTAACAGCATCAGGAGTTGTTTATTCATTTGTTGCCCTCCGGAACATGTCACATGGGGTTATCACCGTTTTCTGATAACGCTCAGACTGTTAGCACCCATCATGCTGCTGTCCGGGTGGTTATTGTGAAATTTAGTTTATGGTTCGTTGCTCAACCACTTTTCACGGCCCCTCTCATACTTTTACCGTATTGACATAAATTTACTAATTAAAACAATTGAGTAAGAAATTACTTCTCCGTATATCTAAGCAAAACGGGAAGATATATTGCTTAAAATGTGACCTTCATCACAATATATCGCCATCGAAGTTAGCAACAAAACTTATAAATATTAAAAAATTATTGAAATAGCCCGGAAATTACTTCAATTTAGCTAACGGATATATTCATGCGCTGAATAATAAAAAAGAGAGAAATCAGCAAATTCATTTTAACTTATTAAAATCGGGGTAATTTTGGTGGCAAGTGCAAACAGACTCACGGTCTTTATCGTGATCTTTATGCTGGCGGGCATTTTGTCCGGCGCAATGATTCATGAGTATGCGTCAGCGGATGCAATCTCGGCCTGGTCAGACAACATTACGTTACTGACTGACATCTTTTTACGACTGATCAAAATGGTGATCGCCCCGCTGGTGTTCAGCACCCTGACGGTGGGGATTATGCGTCTGGGCGAGACCGCCACCATTGGCCGCGTGGGCGGTAAAGCGATGGTCTGGTTTATCAGCTCCTCAGTGCTCTCCATCCTGGTCGGTCTGTTTATTGTCACCCTGCTCCATCCGGGCAGCGGCCTGAACCTGGCGATCCCAGCCGGTACCGTAGAGACCGGGCTTGCCACCGGCGGCATGACCCTGAAAGGTTTTCTTTCCCATACCATCCCCACCAGCATTGCCGGAGCGATGGCCAATAACGAGATCCTGCAGATTGTGGTGTTCTCGATGTTCTTTGGCATTGCTGGCGCTTCGCTCGGCGAGAAATTCAACGCCCCGCTGGTGGCCGCGCTGGACGTGGTTTCTCACATCATGCTCAAAGTGACCGGCTACGTGATGTACGTTGCGCCGCTGGCGATCTTTGCCGCCATCTCCTCGGTGATTGCCACCCAGGGGCTGGGGATTTTGCTGAATTACGCCTCGTTTATCGGCGGTTATTATCTGGCGATCGTTCTCACCTGCCTGGTGCTGCTGGCGGTGGGTTATATGGTGCTGAAAAACGAGATTTTCCGTCTGGTGAGCATGCTGAAAGATCCGGTGCTGGTGGCCTTCACCACCAGCAGTTCAGAAGCGGCCTACCCGAAAACGCTGGAGCAGCTGACCCGCTTTGGCTGCTCGCGCAATATCGTTTCGTTTGTGCTGCCGATTGGCTATTCGTTTAACCTCGTCGGGTCGATGGTTTACTGCTCGTTTGCCTCGATGTTTATCGCCCAGGCCTACAATATTCACCTGACTTTCTCAGAAATCACCGTGCTGATGTTAACCCTGATGCTGGCGTCAAAAGGGATTGCCGGGGTACCGCGCTCGGCGCTGGTGGTGCTGGCGGCGACGATCCCGAGCTTCCATATTCCGGTGGCGGGGATCCTGCTGTTGATGGGGATCGATCACTTCCTGGATATGGGGCGGTCAGCGATTAACGTGTTGGGGAACGGCGTGGCGACGGCGATGCTGGCGCAGAATGAGGGGTTGCTGGAGGACGGTGAATTGGTCGGGCAGGAAGTTTGATGGATCGTTGGAAAGGTTCCGTTCACCTTATCTTTAGCAGAATATGACGTTCCGGAACCTGTGAACGTGATAAGGGGGCCACCGCGGCCCCCTTATCAATCCCCGCGGCCCCGCGACGAAATCGGTGCTTCGCACTACGCTCACCTCCCGACCTGACGCCTGCGGTCGGCTCAACTCGACATCCTGTCTCGATTCGCCTCTGGCCGCCATCCCTGGCGTCCAGCCCTTGGCATCCGGTCTCCGGTTCGCCGATTTCAGCGGGGACTCAACACCCGTGCCATATTCAGGCAGCGCTGGAACCGTAGGCCCGGCAAGCGTCGCGCCGCCGGGCGTTGATGCAGAAGGCTACGCCGTGCAATAAAAAAGCCGGGTGGCGGCTACGCCTTACCCGGCCTACAGACTGCGTTGCTGTTTTGCGTTTACCTAGGCAACGTGACTCGCCGCCACATCCAGCAGCGCCATCTCATCGCTGTTCAGCAGCTTCTCAATATTCACCAGAATCAGCATACGGTCCCCGAGCGCTCCCAGACCGGTCAGGTATTCGGTGGACAGGGTAACGGCAAACTCCGGCGCCGGGCGGATCTGCTCGGCGGTGAGGGAGAGCACGTCGGACACGCCGTCAACCACAATCCCGACCACACGCTGGCCGAGGTTGAGCACGATCACCACCGTGTTGTCATCATACTCGACGTCGCCCTGGCTGAACTTCACGCGCAGGTCGACGATGGGCACGATAACGCCACGCAGGTTGGTCACGCCTTTAATGAAATCGGGCGTGTTGGCGATGCGGGTCACCTGATCATAGCCGCGGATCTCCTGCACCTTCAGAATATCGATACCGTATTCTTCGTCACCTAAGGTGAAAACCAGGAATTCCTGCCCTGATGGCTCGCCGGCCAGCTTGGTTACATTACTCATACCGGTCATTTTTTTACCTTCTTAACTGAATCAGGCGGCTGTGTGCGCCATACGTTGTTCACGATTTAATCCCTGAAGCGCCGAAACATCGACGATCAGCGCCACACTACCATCGCCGAGGATGGTGGCGGCTGAAATGCCAGGTACTTTGCGGTAGTTGCTCTCGAGATTCTTCACCACCACCTGATGCTGACCAATCAGCTGATCGACCAGCAGCGCATAGCGGCGACCTGCGCTTTGCAGAATGACCACAATCCCCTGCGTGGCTTCGGTTTTGGCGCCGTCCACGTCAAACACTTTCCACAGTTCGACCAGCGGCAGGTATTCGCCACGCACTTCCAGCACGCGCTCACCGCCTGCCAGCGGATGCAGATCTTCTTCACGCGGCTGGAGTGATTCCATCACCGCATTCAGCGGCAGGATGAACACTTCGTCCGCCACTTTTACCGACATCCCGTCGAGGATCGCCAGCGTCAGCGGAAGCAGAATGCGGATGGTAGTACCTGAACCCTGCTTCGATTTGATCTCAACGTGGCCGCCCATCTCCTGGATGTTACGTTTCACCACGTCCATACCCACGCCGCGCCCGGAGACGTCCGTCACCTGCTCAGCGGTGGAGAAGCCCGGGGCGAAGATCAGCATGCCCACTTCTTCATCGGTCATGTTTTCGCTGACCGCCATCCCCTGGGAAATCGCTTTTGCCAGGATGCGCTCGCGGTTGAGGCCCGCGCCGTCATCGGTCACTTCGATGCAGATGTTACCGCCCTGGTGTTCCGCAGAGAGGATCAGGTTGCCGACCGGGGATTTCCCTGCCGCTACACGGTTCTCCGGCAGTTCGATCCCGTGGTCAAGGCTGTTACGCACCAGGTGCGTTAACGGGTCGATAATGCGCTCGATCAGGCTCTTATCCAGCTCGGTGGAGCTACCCATCAGGGTCAGTTCAATCTGCTTGTTGAGCTTACCGGCGAGGTCGCGCACCAGACGCGGGAAGCGGCTGAAGACGTACTCCATCGGCATCATACGGATGGACATCACCGATTCCTGCAGGTCGCGGGCGTTGCGCTGCAGCTGGCCCATGCTGGTGATCAGATCCCCATGGTTGACCGGGTCCAGCTCGTTAGAACGCTGGGCCAGCATCGACTGGGTGATCACCAGTTCGCCCACCAGGTTGATCAGCTGATCCACCTTTTCAACGGCCACGCGGATACTGGTCGATTCGCTGGAACGTGCGGCCGGCTTTTCGCGCTCGCTACGGTTTGGCGCGGCGGATTCGCCCGGCACGGCTTTCAGCGCCGGCGCGGCAGGTGCAACAGCCGGTACCGCAGGAGCAGCCACCACTTCAGCCTCTTCCACCGCCTCGGCCACCGGGGCATCGGTCACGGTTTCAAAGTCGATCTGCTCAGGTTCAATGACAAAACAGAGTACCGCGACCACGTCATCTTTGCTGATGCCGCCGTCGAGGTTAGCCGCCAGCGTGTCTTTGCCTTTCACCACGTTGCTCAGGGTGGCGAGATTGCTCAGCTCTTCTTCCAGAAGGTTAACTTCGCTCTCTTTCAGACCGGACAGCACCACCCGCAGGCGGTCGTCAGCGGCAGGTGCGGCCACCGGGGCAGCATCCACAACGCTCAGTTTTGCCGGGCTGACGGCAACGGCTGCCGTTTCGCCTTTGGCTTCCAGCGCTAACTGACGCAGCGCGTTGCAGATGTATTCAAAGCTGGCAGCGTCCGGCTCTTCCGAGCTTTTATAGGCATCGAGCTGTTCCTGCATAATGTCTTTCGTTTCCAAAAACAGGTTAATAATGTCGGTATTGAGCTGCATCTCACCGCGTCGGGCTTCATCAAGCAGGTTCTCCATCAGATGGGTGGTCTCCTGCAAAATGGTAAAGCCAAACGTACCGGCGCCCCCTTTAATGGAGTGAGCTGCACGAAATATGGCGTTAAGCTGCTCTGAATCCGGCGCCTCAGGCACCAGATCCAGCAGATGTTGCTCCATATCCGCCAACAGTTCGTCGGCTTCATCAAAAAACGTCTGGTAAAAATCGCTAATATCCATGCTCACGCTATCACCTCGGATTGGCTGGTGGCGATGTTGGAACGGCAGCCGAAGGCTCAGGGCCTGGCTGTTTTAAATCATCCAGTGACTCATTCTGGCTTTCGGCGTTTTCATGCAGGATGGCCTGCTCCGCCTGCTGGTTGAGCACTAAGAGACTAATACGACGGTTGATGGCATCTTCCGGCCCGCGGTCGGTCATGCGCATGGTTGCCGCCATGCCGACGACGCGCAGCACTTTGCCATCGTCCAGCCCGCCGATCACCAGCTCACGACGGGATGCGTTGGCACGATCCGCGGAGAGCTCCCAGTTGCTGTACCCTTTTTCGCCACTGGCGTAAGGGAAGTCATCGGTGTGACCGGAAAGGCTGATTCGGTTCGGGATCCCGTTCAGCACCGGCGCAATCGCACGCAGGATGTCGCGCATGTAAGGCTCCACATCGGCGCTGCCGGTTTTAAACATCGGACGGTTCTGGCTGTCGATAATCTGAATGCGCAGACCTTCCTGGACTAAATCGATCTTCAGGTGTGGACGCAGGGCGCGCAGTTTCGGATCTGCCTCGATCAGCTGATCCAGGTCGCCACGCACTTTTTTCAGGCGGCTCTGCTCCATGCGTCTTTTCAGCTCGTCGATGTTCGGCTCGCGCTTCACTTCGCCCTGCTTCTGCGTGTAATCATCTCCACCGCCCGGGATCGGACTGTCGCTGTTGGAGATGCGCGGACCACCCGAGACCGCCGTGGCCAGCGGGGTACGGAAATATTCTGCGATCTGAATCAGCTCTTTCGGGCTGGAGATAGAGATCAGCCACATCACCAGGAAGAACGCCATCATCGCGGTCATAAAGTCCGCGTAGGCGATTTTCCAGGAGCCACCGTGATGGCCCCCGTGCCCTTTATGCTTGCGCTTTTTGACTATGACGATGGGATGGGACTGGTTTTTCATGCGTCCTCAGTGCTCGTCTGCTGGTTTGGGTTCTTCACCGCGCGCACGTGTTCTTCGAGTTCAATGAACGACGGACGCTCGCTGGAATAGAGGGTTTTACGACCAAACTCGACCGCGATCGGCGGGGCATAACCGTTGAGGTTAGAGAGCAGCGTGATCTTCACGCACTGCATCATTTTGGTGGTTTCGGCGCTCTTCTGGCGTAATACGCTGGCCAGCGGAGAGATAAAACCGTACGCCAGCAGGATCCCGAGGAAGGTTCCCACCATCGCGTGGGCGATAAGTGCCCCCAGCTCTGCCGCCGGACGATCCGCCGAGGCCAGGGCGTGTACTACCCCCATGACCGCCGCCACGATACCGAACGCCGGCAGGGAGTCGCCCACCATCGCCAGGCTGTTGGCCGGGACTTCGGCTTCGCTCTCGTGGGTCTCGATCTCTTCATCCATCAACGCTTCGATTTCGAAGGTGTTCATGTTGCCGCTGATGATCAGACGCAGATAGTCGACGATAAACTCGAGCATCATCTTATCGGCGATAATGCGCGGGTAGCTGGCGAAGATCTCGCTCTCTTTCGGATTTTCAATATCGCGTTCGAGGGAGAACATCCCCTGTTGACGCGACTTGGCCATCAGGCGATAGAGCAGCGCCAGCAGGTCCATATACATACTTTTGGTGTATTTCGAACGACGGAACAGTAACGGCAACGCTTTTAACGTTCCCTTGATCGCCTTGCCGTTGTTGCCAACGATAAACGCCCCCACCCCTGCACCACCGATAATAATCAGTTCGGCCGGTTGATAGAGTGCCCCAAGGTGCCCGCCGGTCATCATGTAACCGCCGAAAACTGTACCGAGAACTACCAGGTAACCTAATACGATAAGCACGACATCATCCTTCCGCTAGTGACTTTAGCCAGGAGACAGAGTTCGGGGGTTTACCCACCCGCGGGGCAAAAAAAAGCAGCGGTAATCTCTTACCGCTGCTGGAATCTTGCCCACAGGTTCGGGTTAAACAGCCTGTTCGATCTGTTCATCCAGCAGTTGTGGATTACTATCGGCAACATCCCGGGAAAGTTTACGTCTTTTTACCGCTCGGGACGGTGGTTGGCACAAACTGCAGGCAAAGCTGCCGGCAGGCTGATGCGCGTGGGTGATAAAGTTACCGCTGCAGCAGTTGCAGCGAGACAGCTCAAGCAGTCCGCTCTCTACAAAACGCACCAGCGTCCATGCGCGGGTCAGGGCCAGCAGAGGACCTTCTTCAGGCTGCGGGCACTGCTCGAGGTAAAGCTTGTAGGCTTTAATCACCGCATCAACGCCGCTGCACAAGCCGGTTTTGAGCAGGTACTGCCAGGCATTACAGAACATGGAAGCATGGATATTTTGCTCCCAGGTCATAAACCAGTCGGTAGAAAATGGCAGCATGCCTTTTGGCGGCGGGCTGCCACGTAACTCTTTATAGAGTTTGATAAGACGACCACGGCTCAGCTGGGTTTCGCTTTCAAGCATCTGCAAACGAGCACCAAGCGTAATCAGTTCCATGGCCAGTTGAATGTCACGCGCTTCCTGAACAATGCTCTTCTCACTCATTTTTATGCTCTTTTCTTACGGGCTACGTCATCAGGCTGGCTGATTTCGTTAAGCAAACGGGTAGAAAGCAGAATGCCGGTGTGAACCTGTTGCAGGTCATCCACGCGGGATTCCTGGGTCAGCTGCGTAATGGTCTGGTGATTGTCAAAACGGAACTGGCAAACCAGCTGGTTAGTTTCAGCGAGTTTCACCATCTGCGGCAGTGTTAAACCGCCAAGCGTTGTGGCCATTTCTTCCTGAATGCCCAGCCGGAACATCGCGGAGGCTTTATCCTGGCTAATCAAACGTTGTGCAAGCAATAAATATGACAGGTTGATGTCATAAATGTGTTTTAGCAATTCGGATGTGTTCATTTATCCCTTCCCGAATA
Source organism: Leclercia barmai (assembly GCF_049312895.1). Classification (NCBI taxonomy): domain Bacteria; kingdom Pseudomonadati; phylum Pseudomonadota; class Gammaproteobacteria; order Enterobacterales; family Enterobacteriaceae; genus Leclercia; species Leclercia barmai. The sequence goes on from NZ_JBMNWZ010000002.1 coordinate 318,775, forward strand.
ACACTTTAATTTCTTGTGCGGTCGACCCGCACCCCGTGATGTCGCCGGGAAAACCCCGGTAAAAAAAAAGAAAAGGCTAAAACGCATAGTTGAATTAAGTTTTGTATCGATGAATCACGTCAAGAAAAACAAAGTTTGTCTCTTACACATTTATCACTTCTTACAATTAACTAAGATTTTTCCTAATTCGCGGCAACTTTACCCGTCCGGTGTAGGACATACAATGTGGCCCTGCCTGAAATTTAAAAAAAATGTGACGCAGATCACATAATTTGAGTGAATTCGAACCAAAAATCCATCAGCACTCCTTCTAATTTGGCTGTTTTATGAGCGATTAAGCGAAGAATATATTCTTCAGCCCCGAATATTCATGCAGAAGTATGAACTAAGACGGCATGTTACTTGCTGGTTATTGACATAACACAAATTTGTAACAACCGAGGATATATCTATCACAGAAACACTTTGTTTATTTCCATAAAAACATAGCTTTACGAAGATAAATGATTGAAGTAATTGCTTTACGTTACCATTCAACAGCTGAAGGGTTCGCGGGAATTTTGTTTAGAATTTGCAGACTTAAATTGTATGATTTACGTTAAGTGAGCGCATTTTGGACGTTTATGCAAGCCTTGCCCTATTCATTGCATAAGAATAATTAATGAATAATTATGATAAGCATCACACTAATGTCACCTTTGGCTCTTGCGCAAAAAAAGCAATCGCGCTAATGCTGAAGTATGTGCCTTAACCACACACTGAAGGTGGGTAAAATGAGCTATTCCCATATCCTTGTTTCTGTTTCGGTTTCTCCCGAAAGTCATCAATTGGTTGCCAAAGCGGTCGCCATCGCCAGGCCAACGCAGGCGCGTATCACGGTGGTCACGCTGATGGCCGAACCGGAGATGTATAATCAACTGGCAGCACCGATGCTGGAAGATATTCGTGGCGTATTACAGGAAGAAACCAGACAATTTCTCGAGGACCTTATTACCCGTGCAGAATATCCCATCGCGCAAACAGTATGCGCAACGGGAGAATTAAGCGAGCAGATAAGTGATATATGTCAAAAGCAGAATATAGATTTAGTGATATGCGGAAATCATAACCACAGTTTTTTCTCGCGCGCAGCCTGTTCCGCGAAAACAATAATCAACAATGCTCAAGTTGACGTGCTTTTAATTCCACTCAGCGCAGAATAAAACGCTGAGTGGAATATATCAGGCCAGTTTAGGGAAGGTTGCGACCTTTTTTTGCAGATTGCTCTCCACGCTGCGGGGAGTAATCTGGTTCAAATCCTCAATGAAGCGGGCCTGCCAGCGGTCGATGTCATTTTCACGGATCACTTTCATCATCTCCGCGTGACGCGATATACGCTCGGTGAGCGGCATATTCAGCGCGCGATGCAGCGCGTTGGCCACGTCGTCCCGGTCGTACGGATTGACGATCAGCGCCGAGGTCAGCTCATTGGCCGCACCGGCAAACTGCGACAGCACCAGCACGCCCGGGTCGGCCGGATCCTGCGCCGCCACGTACTCTTTCGCCACCAGGTTCATGCCGTCACGCAGCGGCGTCACCAGCCCGACATCGGCATAGCGGAACACTTTCATCAGGATTTTGCGCTCAAAGTGCTGGTTCAGGTAGAAGAGCGGCGTCCAGCCCAGCTGGCCGTAACGACCATTAATGCGGCCGGCTTCGGTTTCAAGCTGATGACGGATGTCCTGATAGGCCTGCACCTCGCCACGGGAGGTTGGCGCGATTTGGGTATAGCGGATCTTACCGTGGTGCTCGGGGTATTTTTCCAGCAGCGTCTCATAGGCATGAAAACGTTCCGGGAGCCCTTTTGAATAGTCCAGACGCTCAACGGAAAAGATGTTTTTTACGTTCTTGAGCTCTTCTTTAAGTTGAGCCAGTTTAGGGGGTAACGGCCCGGATGCCTGGGTAGCGATGTCGTCCGGTTCGATGCCGATGGGATAGACCTCGGTGCGAAAACGCTTACCCCATGCGGAGTGTGAATCGTCGTCATGAGCGGTCAGCCGCGTTTTACTGGCGACGCAGTCGAGGAAGGCCAGACGGTCGTTTTCGGTCTGGAAGCCCAGCAGATCGTAATCGCAAAGCTGTTCGAGCAGTTCATCACCCGGCGGCAGCGCGTTGAAGATCTCAGGCGTCGGGAACGGAATATGCAGGAAGAAGCCAATCCGGTTGTTGACGCCGCGCTTGCGCAGCTCTGCGGCAAACGGCAGCAGATGGTAGTCGTGCACCCACACCACGTCGTCCTGTTTGACTAACGGCTGCAGTTTATCGGCCAGCAGGCCGTTGACCCGCTGGTACCCTTCCCAGGCTTCGCGTTTAAACTTCACCAGGTCCAGGCGATAGTGAAACGCTGGCCACAGTACGGCATTGGAGAACTGGCTGTAATACTCGTCGTAATTCTGTTCACTCAGATTAAACGAGGCCCAGGTGATGTTCCCGCGTGTCACCTTTTTTAGCGGTTTATCCTCATCACCGATATCCCCACTCCAGCCAAACCAGAGCCCACCCGTACTTTTTAACGCCCCCAGCACCCCAACGGCCAGGCCACCTGCGCTGGCTTTTTTATCATCCGGGGGAGCGATGCGGTTAGAAACTACGATCAAGCGACCCATAAGGTTTTCTCCTGTTAATTTGCGCTAATTGTTGTTCTTGTTGATGGTTAGCGGCTTTTATTACCCATTGCCAGACGTCAGGTACCGTTGCCAGCCGCCAGCTGGCTTTGGTCTCACCTGCGCCGACCTTTACAGATACCCCTTTAAGCTGATTCACAACGTCAAAGCCATGCTCATCGGTGAGGTCATCACCAAAGAAAATCGGCGTTCTGCCGAGGAAAGGTGCTTCATGCATAAAGGTCGAGATAGCCTCGCCTTTGTGGATCCCCCTCGGTTTAATTTCGACCACGCATTTACCCGGCTGGAGCGACAGCTGCGGGTTGTCGTGCACAATCTGTTCCGCCAGCGCGAAAATATTCTGCTCATATTGCTGGGCCTGACGGTAGTGGATTGCAAATGCCATCCCTTTGGCTTCAAGTTCGGTGCCAGGCATATACAAAAGCGCCGTCGTCAGCTGCGCATGCAGCGTCTGGATCAGATCCGGAGGGAGTGAAACGGATTGCGAATGACCATGGATGTCGCGGCGCTCCGCCCCGTGTACACCGGCAAGGGGGAAACGGTAAGGTCCGGCGAGCTTGTCCAGCTCGTCCATTGAACGCCCTGATATCAATGCCAGTGCCCCTTCATTCAGCTGTGCCAGCTGATTCAATGCCTGGAGTACTTCTGCGGGAACCACTACCTCATCGGGATGCGGCTTGATGGTGGCAAGGGTCCCGTCGAGGTCAAAAAAGTACGCAACGTTTTCTGATAATACAGGCGGTGAAGTTAACGTATCGGCCACCCTGATCCTCCTTACAGTTGGCGAGATGAAAAACTGTTAACATCTCAGTAGCCATGTAAGTATAGACAGTGTGACGGGGCTCGCCATTTGACACCCCCTTCCCGCTACGGCTGGAAAGGGGGGCTACACTTAAAAGTTAGGTCTGGAAAGGAAGGAAAAAACGGTTAAACGGTACGCTTCGCTTTTTGTTTGTAACGGTCGAAGATCACCGCCGCCAGCAGGATGAGGCCACGTACCACGTACTGGGAGAACGGGGAGATGTTCAGCAGATTCATCGCGTTCTCAACGGTCCCCAGGATCAGGATCCCCGCTACCACATATGAGATTTTTCCGATGCCGCCTTTGAGCGATACACCACCCAATACGCAGGCAGAGATAACGATCAGCTCATAACCGATGGAGGTCATCGGCTGTCCGCTGGTCATACGCGAGGCCAGAATAATCCCTGCCGCCGCCGACACCAGACCGGACAGTACAAAGATGATGATCTTGGTACGTACCACCGGAACACCCGCCAGACGCGCCGCCTCTTCATTACCGCCAATCGCCAGGGTATTACGGCCAAAGGTGGTTCTGTTCAGCAGGAAACCAAAGATAATCAGGCAGCCGACGGTCAGCCAGATGGGTGCTGGCAGCCCGAACCAGTTAGCATAGCCGAGGGTGAAGAAGCGCTCGTCTTCGATCCCCACCGCTTTACCGTCAGAGATGATGTAGGCCAGGCCGCGCACAATCTGCATGGTGGCAAGGGTGGTGATCAGGGCGTTGATTTTCAGACGCGCAATCACGAAGCCGTTCACCAGCCCGCTGAGCACGCCGAGCAGCAGCCCCGCCGCCACGCCAATCCACAGGCTTTCGGTCATGTTAATGACCACGGCGGTAGTGACACCGGCACAGGCGATAACCGAGGCGACCGACAGGTCGAAGTCGCCGGAAGCCAGGCAGAACAGCATCCCGCAGGCGACCATCCCGGACATGGAGATCGCCAGGCCCAGCCCCTTCATATTAATAAAGGTGGCGAAGTTAGGAACAAAGATAGCGCAGCCGAGGAACAGCACGGCAAACACCACCAGCATGCCGTATTGATCCCAGATCCGCCCAAAGCTGAAGGCCGACTTCGGCGCTCCGGATGTAGTGACAGAGGACATCTTATTCTCCTTACTCAGGCGACAGCCTGGCTGACTTTAGGCATGGCGAGGCTTAACGCCTGCTGTTCATTCGCCTGTTCATGTAGCAGTTCACCGGCAATGGCCCCTTCACGCATCACCACGATACGGTCGGCCACGCCCAGCACTTCCGGCAGATCGCTGGAGGCGAAGAGCACCGCCACGCCGCGTTTTGCCAGGGCATAAATTACGTTATAGATTTCGTGCTTGGCCCCCACGTCGATACCGCGGGTGGGTTCATCAAGCAGGATCACCTTCATCTCTTCCGACAGCCAGCGGCCAAGTATGGCTTTCTGCTGGTTACCGCCGGAGAGGTTCATGATCAGCTGTTCCGCCCCCGGCGTTTTGATATTGAGGGAACGGATGTGGTGATCGGCATTGCTGACCTCCCAGGTGTCGTTAATCAGACATCCGGCGCGAATGGTCTTGCGGCGGGCCGAAATATTGATGTTGTCCCGCACCGAGTGCACCGGAATGATCCCTTCGGCTTTACGGTCTTCCGGGCAGAGCATCATCCCGGCGCGAATGGCGTGGGCCGGTTTCTGAATGTCGACAGGCTCGCCGTCGATAAACACCCGTCCTCCGGTGATGCGGGTGCCGCCAAATAGCCCTTTCATCAGCTCGCTGCGCCCTGCCCCCACCAGTCCGAACAGGCCGACGATTTCACCGCTGCGCACGGTGAGGCTGATCGGCGTGCGCACGCCCGGGGCTTTCACCTCGTCGAGGCGCAGCAGCTCGCCGCCGTACTGGCGCGGCTCCCAGTGATAGATATCACCCAGCTCGCGTCCCACCATCGCCTGCACCAGCTGGTCGTGGTTGACCTGCTGCATATCGGTGAAGGTGCGAACATAACGGCCATCTTTAAAGACGGTGATCGCGTCGCTAAGGGCGAAGATCTCTTCCATACGGTGCGACACGTACAGAATGATGCGCCCCTCTTTACGCAGCTCGCGGATCACGCGGAACAGGTTCTCGATTTCACGCGCCGACAGCGAACTGGTCGGTTCATCAAAGGCAATGACTTTGGCATTGCGCGCCAGCGCTTTGGCAATTTCCACCATCTGCCACTGGCCAATGGAGAGGTATTTGAGCGGGGTCTGCGGGTCAATATCGAGCCCAAGGTGCTTGAGCTGCAGACCGGCTTCATAGTTGAGCAGCGACCGGTTAACGAACCCGCCTTTATGGGGAAGCTGCCCAAGATAGATGTTTTCCGCCACGGTCATCTCCGGCACCAGATGCAGCTCCTGGTAGATGATGGCGACACCGGCGTTCAGCGCGGCGGTGGTATCCGCGAAGGCCACCTCTTTGCCCTGCAACGCCAGGGTGCCCGTGGTGGGGGCGTAGTTGCCGCTGAGGATCTTCAGCAGCGTGGATTTTCCGGCGCCGTTCTCCCCCATCAGGGCATGAACCTGACCGGCGTAGCAGTCAAAGCTGATGTCGGTCAGCGCGTTGACACCGGGAAAGGTTTTGCCGATGCCGCGAAAAGAGAGATAGGGTGCAGACTGTTGCATAACGTCTCCGAGGATCGAGTAGTGAACGTCTGGCCCCCCGCGACTGCGGGGGGCACAATCACAGTAAATTACTTACCGCCCAGTCCTTTTTTCTCCAGCTCTGCTTTGAAGTTGTCACGGGTGATCAGCACCACGTCGGTAACTTCGGTGAATTTCGCAGGCTCGGCACCTTTGGTGACCCAGTTGTAAAGCATTTCGCTGGATTTATAGCCGTGTACGTCCGGGCTTGGCAGCAGGGAGCCGTAGAAACCGGTAGCCTGAGCTTTAGACAGTTCGCTCACCGCATCCACGCCGTTGATGCCGATACCGATGACGTCAGCGGCTTTGAAGCCCTGGCCTTCGGTGGCGCGCACGCCGCCCAGCACGGTGTTGTCGTTCATCCCGACGACCAGCCAGTGTTTCACTTCAGAGTGCTGCACCAGCATGGAGTTAGCTGCGTCGAAGGCGCCCGGGATGTCGTTAGATTTGGTTGGCACTTTGTAGATCTGTTTTTCCGGGAAGCCGGCCGCTTTCAGGGCATCCATCGAGCCAGTGGTACGACGACGCGCGGTATCCAGTTCGTCGGCGGTGATCGCCATCACCGCAGTATCTTTCACGTCCCAGCCGCGTTTTTGCATCTCTTTATACAGTTCCTGGCCCTGACGCTCGCCGATTTTGGTCGCCGCCATCATCACCAGCGGGACGGTATCCATCGGCGCGCCTTTGGCGTTGACGAATTGATCGTCCACCGCGATGACTTTCATGTCATAGCCGCGCGCTTTCGCCACGATGGCGGAGCCCAGTTTTGGGTCCGGAGTACAGATGACAAACCCTTTCGCGCCGCTGGCTGCCAGGCTGTCGATGGCGTTCAGCGTTTTTTCACCGTCCGGCACGGCAATTTTTATCACTTCAAAGCCCAAATCCTTCCCGGCTTTGTCGGCAAATTTCCACTCCGTCTGGAACCAAGGCTCTTCCGGTTGCTTCACCAGAAAACCGAGCTTTAAGTTCTCCGCCATAGCGGATTGTGACATAACGGCAGCCAGACCGATGGCCGCCAGCGCTTTAGTAAATTTGTGCATGGTTAACTCCAGCTTTAGCGTTCTAATTTGTAGGGGAAAAACAACTCAAATTGGTTTAATCGGACTTAAAACAAGGCATTAGCGCCAGACATGCAGGAAGCGCGTTTGCTTGAGATAGTTTTAGCGGGAAATTAATCATCCATAAGAGAGCGCCATCACACCGCAGAATTACAGTAATTGCGTACATACATTCAGCGAAAAATGACATAACTATGCGGGTATTTGTCGGACAATTAGAAAGGGTGAAAGCAGATTAGTCCATAAGATTAGCTAAGATATCCTTGTGATCCGGGCGCGCTGGCGCCCGGCGTTCTGTTACCAGGGATAATAGATGTGTTCGGCGTGATCGCGCACCGGGGTTTCATCGCCCAGCAGGCGTGCAGAGAGGGTCAGCGCGAAGTCGAAGGCATGGCCCAGGCCTTTGCCGCTGATAAGGTTGCCATCTTCCACCACCGGAGCATCAACGTACTCGCCGTCATGGATATCCTGCCAGAGATCGCCCGAGCAGACGTAGCGACGGCCTTTCAGCAGGCCATTTCCGCCCAGCACGCGTGCAGCTGCAGAACAGATGGGGGCGATGAATTTGCCCGCTTCGTCATGGGCCGCGACAAAACGCACCACGTCGGCACTGGCGGCCAGATTCACGCTGCCCTGCGGCCCGCCCGGTAACACGACGGCGTCATAGTAGCTGTCTATTTTTTCATTGAGGGTGCTGTCCGCGACCATCGGGATATCATGGTAGCTCACTACCGCGCGCGACTCGGCGCAGGCCAGGGTTTCTACCTCAATGTGGAGACGGCGCAGGATATCAATGGTGATAATCGCTTCCGCCTCTTCAAATCCGGGTGCCAGCAGCACCGCAACTTTTGCCATGATGAACTCCGTTTGATAAAAACATAAAACAACGTTTCATTTTCACAGAGAGCAGAGCGTTAAACTCCTTGCTGGATCACATTACGCACTATTTCCTGCGAAAATGATCTCGCGCAATTTTCAGTAGGTGTAAAAAGAAATTAATCATCAGAATTATCCCATCTCACGCATGTTAATTAAGGTTCATATGTCTGCTAAGCACAATTCTGCGAATAATCAAATAAATCCCCAAATAATGTGAATAACCACATAGGGTTAATTAGCAATAAATACATAAATTTCAAGCATTTAATTATTTTTACCATCCGGTTGGTCATGTCATTCTCTTAAACTATTTTAATTTCCTGATGAAAGGTAAGGTTTAGTAAGGATATATTTATAAGGATTTTCTTATAAGCGCACGGCTGATATTATGAATTCAGCCGGTGCCAGAAATGAATATCGGATCACATACACGGAGAACAGAATAACTTTATTCTGTGGTGAACTATCATTAACGCTGATGATTTACCAGGTTACATAAACGAAGATAAGGGAATAGTTATGGCAGTCTCGGATATGATTAACAAGCTCAACACACAGATGAACCTTGAGTTTCACGCATCAAACCTCTACTTGCATCTCAGCGACTGGTGTTCAGAACATAAGCTAAATGGTTCCGCAACCTTCCTGCGAACCCAGGCGCAGAGCAACGTCACGCAGATGATGCGCGTTTTTGATTTTCTGAAACAATCTGGCGCGATGCCGGTTCTGAAGCCAGTGGATATGTCGGATGAATATTGCACCTGCCTGGAAGCCGTTTTCCAGCGCACCCTGGAAGAGTACGAGCAACGCTGCCAGACGCTTCATCAGTTAACCGATGAAGCGCGGAAAATGCAGGACATCTCCACGCTCAACTTCCTGAATGACATTGAAAAAGATCAGCTGCAGGATGGCGTATTACTGAAAACCATCCTCGAAGAAGTTCGCCAGGCGCGCCGCACCGGCATGGGCCTTGAGCAGACCGATCGTCACCTGCTTAACGTTGTAAACTACCAGCATCATTAATCCTGCATATCCTGCTTAATACCCGGCCCTGTGCCGGGTATTTTCGTTAAAAAAACGTTGCCAACTCTTTGCTTTTTATGAATTTTAACAAATCAGATCTGGCTCCCATCGAATAACCCTTCTTCGTGTAATGATTTGCAAAATTTTGCATTCTTACACGAGGGATACGCATGATTACCGTTGAGTTTCTGGTCATTATTTTGTGCCTGCTAATCGGCACCCGGTTCGGTGGCATGGGGCTGGGCCTGATAAGCGGCATTGGCCTTTTTATTCTCACTTTTGTCTTTGGTCTGCAGCCCGGTAAACCGCCGGTGGATGTGATGCTGACCATCCTTGCGGTTATCGGCTGTGCGGCCACGCTACAAACCGCCGGCGGGCTGAACGTGATGATGCAGTGCGCCGAACGCCTGCTTCGGCGGCATCCACAACACATCATCCTGCTCGCCCCGTTCACCACCTGGATGCTGACCTTCCTGTGCGGCACCGGCCATGTGGTCTATACCATGTTCCCGATTATTGCCGATATCGCGCTGAAAAAAGGGATCCGCCCGGAGCGGCCTATGGCGGTGGCATCTATTGCCTCACAGATGGCCATCACCGCCTCGCCGGTCTCGGTCGCCGTGGTGTCGCTGGTGTCTATCCTGGCCGCGCAGCACGGGATTGGTCACGCATTTGGCATTCTGGAAATCCTTGCCATCTCCGTTCCGGCCTCGCTGTTCGGCGTGGCGATTGCCGCTCTCTGGAGTTTGCGCCGCGGCAAAGATCTGGCCGACGACGAGGAGTTTCAGGCCCGGTTGCGGGACCCCGAGCAGCGTAAATTCATCTACGGCAGCACCGAGACGTTAATGAATGAGCGTTTCCCGAAGCAGGCGTACTGGTCAACCTGGATCTTCTTTGCCGGTATCGCCGTGGTGGTGTTGCTGGGTGCCCTGCCCGAGCTGCGTCCGGCCTTTGAGGTGAAAGGCAAAATGACGGCGCTGTCGATGAACCTGGTGATCCAGATGATGATGCTGATTGCCGGGGCCGTGATGCTGATGGTCTGCAAGGTCAATGCCGCGTCCATCTCAAACGGGGCGGTATTTAAGGCCGGGATGGTGGCGATCTTCTCGGTATTTGGCGTGGCGTGGATGAGCGACACCTTTTTCCAGGCGCATCTGGAGGAGCTGAAGATTGCCCTGGAAGGGGTGGTGAAAAGTCACCCCTGGACCTATGCGATAGTGCTGTTCCTGGTGTCGAAACTGGTCAACAGCCAGGCGGCCGCATTGACGGCGGTGGCACCGATGGGATTAATGCTGGGGATTGAGCCGAAAATGCTGATCGCTTTCTTCCCGGCGTCATACGGCTATTTTGTGCTGCCCACCTACCCCAGCGATCTCGCCTGCATCGGCTTTGACCGCTCGGGCACCACGCGCATCGGCAGGTTCATTATCAACCACAGCTTTATTTTGCCGGGGCTTATTGGGGTCAGCTGTGCCTGTGCGATGAGCTATCTGCTGGTAAAGACCTTTATGTAACTGTCATGCCGGGCGACGCTCGTCGCCCGTTCTCATTATTTTCACAAAACCATTTATAAATTCAAAACGTCGGTTTATTTTAGTGAGATTCGCCCTGCGGCGTGAACTTCAGCTCAATCAGCGCGATGGCTTTCTGTACGGCGCGTAGCGTGACGAGGTCGGCCGACGCAGGATTGCTGGCGAAATCGATGTTTTTCAGCTGGCTCGACATCTTTTCGCGCACCTCTGCGGGGGCGATGATTTCAATCACATCGAGAATTTGTTTGATGACCAGCTGGCATGCAACGACGTCAGAGATCAGCTCCTGATCGGCACTGAGGTTTTGAGACATAGGCTTCTCCTGTTTGAAAGGCCGCCATAGTAGCAAAACGTCAGCGCTGATGCGGCGTACAGGCACAAAAAAACCTGCCGAAGCAGGTTTTTTTATCAGAACATCGCGCCTGGCGGTACGTCCTTGAAGGTCTTGCAGTAGGATTCGAACATGCTTTTCAGGATTTTGCGCAATTTCATCATTATGCTCCGGCTAAATGTTATGCAGGTGTTATTGTTGATGCGCTTATAATATGACCTGCATCACAAAAATCAATCTTTTTGTGATATTCATCACGGCAGTTTATTTAAAGCAAAACAGTGTTCCGATTAAAAATAAAAAGAATTCATGGCGTTAGCAGAGAACTTGTTTCTGTAAATTTTTAAAAAAAAGTTTAAGTGGCAGAGGAAAAATGAGCGAAAATCTCTCCGGCAAAGCGGCAAGCGGGATCTCCCCCGCTGCGCTGTTAGTGGCCGGCGCATTCTTTATGGAGTTCCTGGATGGTACGGTGATCGCCACGGCGCTGCCCGACATGGCGAAGAGCTTTGGCGTGCAGGCGGTGGATCTCAATATCGGCATCAGCGCCTATCTCATCACCCTGGCGGTGCTGATTCCGGCCAGCGGCTGGATCGCCGACCGCTTTGGTGCCCGCAAGGTCTTTACCCTTGCCCTGGCCATCTTTACCCTCGCCTCGGTGCTCTGCGGTCTCGCCACCAGCGTCGATCAGTTCGTCGCCATGCGCGTGCTGCAGGGGATGGGCGGCGCGCTGATGGTGCCGGTTGGTCGCCTTGCCGTGCTGCGCACCACGCCAAAACATCTGTTGATTACCGCCATCGCCACCCTCACCTGGCCCGCGCTGGTGGCGCCAATCATCGGCCCGCCGCTGGGCGGCTTTATTACCAGCTACGCCAACTGGCGCTGGATCTTCTTTATTAACGTCCCCCTGGGGCTGATTGCTATTGTGCTGGCGCTGCGCATCATCCCGGATATCTATGAAGAGACGCGCCGGCCGTTCGATACGCCCGGCTTTATCGCCACCTCGGTTGCCATGGTGAGCCTGGTGTATGCCATGGAGATGATGGGGGCGGAGCAGGTGAATACGACGGTTACCCTCGCGCTGCTGGCGATCGGGATGGTGACCATGATCTATGCCCTGCGCCATTTCAGACGCGCCGAGTGGCCGATGATCCGCCTCGATGCCCTGCAGGTGCCCACGTTTCGCGTGACGATGTTTGGTGGCTCGCTGTTTCGTGCCTCCATCAGCGCCGTGCCGTTTTTGCTGCCGCTGCTCTTTCAGGTGGGATTCGGCATGGACGCGTTCCACTCCGGTTTACTGGTGCTGGCGGTATTCGTCGGCAACCTGACCATTAAACCCGCCACCACGCCGCTGCTGCGCGGGCTGGGGTTCAAAAAGCTGCTGCTGATTAACGGCGCGCTGAACGTGCTGGCCCTGCTGGCCTGCGCCTTCCTGACGCCGCAAACCCCGGTGTGGGTCATCATGCTGATCCTCTATCTTGGGGGCGTGTTCCGTTCCATTCAGTTTACCGCCATCAGCACCCTCGCCTTCGCCGACGTGCCTTCGCCGCAGATGAGCTATGCAAACACGCTGTTCTCCACCGCGACGCAGCTGGCGGTCGGGCTGGGGATTACGCTTGGCGCTATCGGGATCCGCATCGGCGAGCTGTTCAGTGAATTGCTGGGGATGGAATCGCTACCGGGGATCAGCTTCCGGCTGGCGTTTGTCGCCATTGCGCTGGTCTGTCTGCTGGGGATGGTGGATACGCTGCGGCTGGTGAAAGATGCCGGCAGCGCGGTATCCCGAAAACAGGCATAAAAAAAGCCAGCGCAAGCTGGCTTTTTACTGATATTGACAACTTAGCCGATAATGCCGCGAACAAAGGCTTCGATCTCTTTGTCCTGGCAGTTCTCAAAGAAGCACTGCTGGAAACGCTGACCGGTCACTGCCGTTTTAACCAGCTCCGGATCGATAGCGCGCAGGGTGTCGAGATAGTTCTCTTTCACCACCGCCGCTTTAACCTGGTTCAGGATGCCCGCGTTACGAACCTGAGGCTCTTTACGCTCTGGCGGATAACCTTCGCCATTACGGCCGGTGAAGGCTTTTTCAAAGATAAAGCGCACGTTCAGCTCAGCGCCCCAGCCGAAGCCTTTCGCGAATGGCAGGGAAAGTGCGTTACCGTTGTTGATCTGCGCATACAGGAAGGCGTCAGCCGGATCGATGCAGTAACCACACACCACGCCCGGGTGGATGTTCAGGGACATCAGCGCGCCCTGGCCGGTACCGCAACCGGTCACCACGAAATCAACTGCTTTTGAATTCAGCAGGATGCTCGCCATGATCCCCAGGTGAATGTAGGTCAGGTGGTGATCGTTTTCGTCGCTCATCCCAACGTTATAAACCGGGAAACCTTTCTCTTCAGCAACGGCGTTCAATTCCTTGAGGATGATGGCGTTTTTTGGCGCCTGGCTGTTTTCCATCATCAGTGCAATTTTCATTCTTCGTCTCCTGAATGCGATGCGGGGCAACCCGCTGTGAATAGCTTACCTGACCAACCTTACTACTAAGCAAACACACTTTCAAATTAAGTGAAAAATAGTTTCAAAAAACAAAGATGCGCTCACAATTTTGCGATCGTAAGGGTTTTTACCGCCGGCTCAGAACCGTATGACACAGGATTGAAGGAAACGGAGGCTCGTGGCAAAGAGAAGGGACAGAACAGGTGGTTATTCCTGGCATTGCGCTGCGCGTCTGGCGCTAGTATAGGTTATTTCAACGCATTCAGAGTGTTCTATGAAGAGATTATGCACGGTCGGACTGGTGCTGCTGCTGGCTGGTTGCGGCATCACCCGCAAGGCTGAAGTCAGCAGCGTCGATGTCAACTCGGGGGTCGTCAGGCTCGATTATGGTCAGCCACTGTTCCAGACCTCTTATGATGATGCTTACGTAACAAGTGGCACGGCAACCCGCGAATGTCAGGCCATGGGATACAGCACGGCACAGGCCTATGGTCAGCCGATCGAAACCTGTAGCGTGATCAGCGGCTCGCTGTGCCTGAATAAAACCGTGACTATCCAGTATCAGTGCCACGGCTATGCCCCCGTCCCTGCCGTTACGACCTCCGCTTATTACTAATTCTGTTGCCAGCGTCTCTGCTGGCAATAATATTCAGAACACGAAACAGAATAATTCTCATTAATATATTTAAAATAGCCGCAATGCGTTTTATTCCCATTCGTATTATAATTTTTCAAATATTTATTTTACTTTTTGCAAATAAATAAATAACAAATTATAGTGGCGCTCACGTTGACCTGTTAATAATAAAACGGAGCTACACCATGCTTAAAACTGAAATGATCGACAAGCTCAATGAGCAAATGAATCTGGAGCTTTACTCCTCCCTGCTTTACCAACAGATGAGCGCCTGGTGTAGCTATCACAGTTTTGAAGGCGCTGCGGCATTTATGCGTCGCCACGCCCAGGAAGAGATGACACACATGCAGCGTCTCTTTGATTATCTTACCGATACCGGCAGTCTGCCGCGCATCAATCAGGTGGCTTCGCCGTTCGCAGAGTATGCGTCGCTGGACGAACTGTTCCGCGCCACCTACGAGCACGAGCAGCTGATCACCCAGAAAATTAATGAACTGGTTCACGCGGCCATGACCAGCCAGGATTATGGCACCTTTAATTTCCTGCAGTGGTATGTGGCCGAACAGCACGAAGAAGAGAAGCTGTTTAAATCCGTTCTCGATAAACTCTCACTGGCCGGTAAATCGGGTGAAGGGCTGTACTTTATTGATAAAGAGCTGTCGACGCTCGACGCACAAAATTAATATACATGCGGCGCCATCGGGCGCCGCGTTATTATTAATGGCAGCAGATTTTACTTTCGTGGTTGAAAAAGCCCGCATCCAGCCGAATAAATTTCCGCGCTGCCAGAAATGCCACCCGTTCCCCCCATTCCCCTTGCGCTGGCGCAGTAATCGCGTTCGGATTTCATCGCCGCCGCGCCTGATTTAACTCGTAAAAATAACTTTACAGGCATTGTAACGTCGGTTTGACGAACCTGCGCTTTTCCCTTACTCTGCGCCGCAGATTTTGTCGTCGTGACGTTGGGTTTTAGAGGAAAACGTGAAGAACAGAACGCTGGGTAGTATTTTTATCGTCGCCGGAACGACGATTGGTGCCGGAATGTTGGCGATGCCGCTGGCTGCTGCGGGCGTCGGATTTGGCGTTACGCTGGTGTTACTGGGCGTACTATGGGCGCTGATGTGTTATACCGCCCTGCTGCTGCTTGAGGTGTATCAGCACGTTCCCGCCGATACCGGGCTGGGGTCGCTGGCCGGGCGTTATCTGGGGCGATTCGGCCAGTGGATCACTGGCTTCAGCATGATGTTCCTGATGTATGCCCTCACCGCGGCCTATATCAGCGGAGCCGGGGAGCTGATCGCCTCCAGCGTCAACGACTGGTTCAACGCCGATATCTCCCCTACTACTGGCGTGATCTTCTTTACCCTGATTGGCGGGGGCGTGGTCTGCGTCGGCACCTCGCTGGTGGATCTGTTTAACCGCTTCCTGTTCTCGGCAAAAATTATTTTCCTCGTGGTGATGCTGGCGCTGCTTGCGCCGCACATTCATAAGGTCAACTTACTGACGCTGCCGCTGGAGAAAGGGTTAGCGCTATCGGCCATCCCGGTGATTTTTACCTCGTTTGGTTTCCACGGTAGCGTGCCGAGCATCGTCAGCTATATGAACGGCAACGTGCGTAAGCTGCGCTGGATCTTTATTACCGGCAGCGCCATTCCGCTGGTAGCCTACATCTTCTGGCAGCTGGTAACGCTCGGCAGCATTAACTCGTCGAGCTTTATGGGGATGCTGGCCAGCCACAGCGGGCTGAACGGGCTGCTGCAGGCGCTGCGCGAAGTGGTTGCGTCGCCGCACGTTGAGCTGGCGGTGCATCTGTTTGCCGACCTCGCGCTGGCGACCTCTTTCCTCGGCGTGGCGCTGGGTCTGTTTGATTATCTGGCAGATCTGTTCCAGCGCAGCCGGACGGTGAGCGGACGCATCCAGACCGGGGCGATCACCTTCCTGCCGCCGCTGGCCTTTGCTCTGTTCTATCCACGCGGGTTTGTGATGGCGTTGGGCTATGCGGGGGTTGCGCTGGCGGTACTGGCACTGCTGTTGCCATCGCTGCTGGTCTGGCAAAGCCGTAAACACCACCCTGACGGCGACTACCGGGTGCCGGGCGGTAAGCCTGCGCTCAGTCTGGTCTTTGCCTGCGGGATCGTGATAATCCTCGTGCAGTTCGGGATTGCGGCGGGTCTGTTGCCGGAAGTGGGATAAAGCGCATTAATGCCCGGCGGCGCTTCGCTTGCGCGGGCCTACGAAGGGTTTTGTAGGCCGGGTAAGCGAAGCGCCACCCGGCAGAAATGGGCGCTGTTAATGCAGACAGCAGTTCTTGAATTTTTTGCCGCTGCCGCACGGACAAGGGTCGTTGCGCCCTACTTTGGTGCCGTTGATCACCGGCTGCTGAGCGACCGGCTCTTGCGGGTTGGCAATCCAGTAGTTATAGAGGCGCAGCGCTGCCGGGCGAATGCCCTCAATGCTCTGCTGGAACTCCTCTTCGGTTAAGGTATCCAGACGATCAAAGTTCTCTTCGGAACCGTGCAGCGCAATCAGATCCAGATCGGCGCGCAGGGACTCCGGCAGGGACGACCAGTCGGTCAGCGCCACGCCGCGCATATAGCCGAAGCACCACTCTTCCACCACGGTATAGGTTTGCCCCTCGACATCGTTCATGCCGAACATCGGTTCAAACTGATCCGGGTAGTCGCTCAGGCGCTCGGCGATATCGTTCATATGCTTGAAGCAGAGATCGATAAAGCGGTTCATCTCGCGATCGTTCTTCCAGCGCGGAATGTTTTTCTCCCCGCCCCATACCGCCACCAGCCAGCGATCCGGCTCAACCACCATCGGGCCAGACAGTACCGCGGTCAGCATGCCGTCGAGTTCTGAGACGTCCATAACGGACTCGTCGTCATGACCGTAGGTCATTAAGGTCTCTTCCAGCCACTCCATTTCGGTTTCGTTTAACGGGCCTTGGGTCATGGTGCTTCTCCTGCAGAATAGATTCGCGTGCAGGGTAACACAGAAACCGTGCCTTCCCCTGCTAATTGCACGGGCTATGCTGGTGCAAAACGGCGCAAATCGTGACCGTTGCACAACTTATGTGCTTTGTTGTTAATGAGATGTGATCCCCGCTGGAATTTCACTTCGTGCTGCCGGGTGGCTTAAAACGGCGCTCTATACTGAAAATTGTCGAAACATGGCAATAGCTGCCCGTTCTGGCAACCATTTTGCTTAACGTTGTTCTGTCGAGGAGATGCGTCAGAAAACCTCGCCTGTTTCTGCAGTTTGTCGTCCGTATAGTGCAGTCCGTTTAGTGCAATGCTTTTGGATTGGGTACGCCGCAGGGCGTTCGGCTACACAGGGTTCGTGCAAAAAACCACTCAGAAAAGGTACATAATAATGTCGCTGAAATTCATCAGAAGTCCTCTTTCTCTTGTAATGGCAGGCTGCCTGGTCACGGCGTTTTCCGCCCAGGCTGATATCGTGATTGGCGTGGCGGGTCCCTTTACCGGGCCGAACGCAACGTACGGGGATCAGTACTGGCACGGCGCAACGCAGGCTGCGGATGACATCAACGCCGCGGGCGGCATTAATGGCGAGAAGATCAAACTGGTGCAGGGGGATGACGCCTGTGAACCGAAACAGGCCGTCTCGGTCGCCAACCGTCTGGTGGACCAGGATAAAGTCAAAGCCGTGGTCGGCCACTTCTGCTCCTCCTCCACCATGCCGGCCTCCGAGGTTTATAACGACGCGGGCGTGCTGGCTATCACCCCAGGCTCCACGAACCCGCAGATCACCGAGCGCGGCATGAGCGACATGTTCCGCATGTGCGGACGCGACGACCAGCAGGGCCAGGTCGCCAGCGATTTCATTATTGATAAGCTGAAAGCCAAACGGGTGGTGATCATCCACGATAAAGACACCTACGGCCAGGGTCTGGCGGATGCCACCAAAGCGGCGCTGGCGAAACGCGGCGTTAAGGACGTGATGTACGAAGGGCTGTCGCGCGGTGAGAAAGACTTTAACGCCCTGGTGACCAAAATTGGCGCCCAGAAGCCGGACGTGGTCTTCTTCGGCGGTTGTCACCCGGAAGCGGGTCCGCTGGTGCGTCAGATGCGTGAGCAGGGCGTGCAGGCGAAATTCTTCTCCGGAGACTGCATCGTCAACGAAGAGATGGTCACCGCCGCCGGTGGCGCGCAGTACACCAACGGCATCTACATGACCTTCGGCAAAGATCCACGCCTGATCCCGGAAGGCAAAGCGGTGATCGAGAAGTTCCGCGCCAGCAAGTTTGAGCCGGAAGGCTACACCCTCTACTCCTACGCCTCTATCCAGGCCATTGCTGCGGCCTTTAAAGCCGCTGGCGGCGCCGATCCGGCCAAAGCCAGCGAATGGCTGAAGGCCAATTCGGTGGATACCGTGATGGGCAAAAAATCCTGGGACAGCAAAGGTGACCTGAAAGTCTCCGACTACGTGGTGTACCAGTGGGACGACAAAGGTAAATATAAGGAAGTGCAGTAACCGGACGGAATCACGCTCAACGTCGGTATGGCGACATGCCGACGCACTATAACCAACGGGCCGCCTCCCCCGCGGCCTGAAACACGAGCGCGCGATGATGGAAACTTTCTTTCTGCAGCAGTTAATCAATGGCTTAACGCTGGGCTCCGTCTACGGATTGATAGCCATCGGCTACACCATGGTATACGGCATTATCGGCATGATTAACTTCGCCCACGGCGAAGTGTATATGATCTCCGCCTACCTCTGCGCTATCGGCCTGGCGCTCCTCTCCTTCTTCGGGCTGGAATCTTTCCCGCTGCTGATCCTCGGCACGCTGGTCTTTACCATCGTGGTGACGGGGGTATACGGCTGGACCATCGAGCGCATCGCCTATAAGCCACTGCGTAACTCAACGCGTCTGGCCCCGCTTATCTCCGCCATCGGCATGTCACTGATCCTGCAAAACTACGCCCAGATCAGCCAGGGTCCGCGCCAGCAAGGGGTGCCTACCATGCTGGACGGCGTGCTGCGCTTCCACATTGGCGAAGGCTTTGTGCAGATCACCTACACCAAGGTCTTTATTCTTATCGCCTCGTTCACCGGCATGCTGGTGCTCACCTGGATAATCAGCAACACCCGTTTAGGGCGGATGTGCCGCGCGGTGCAGCAGGACCGCAAGATGGCGTCGATTCTGGGCATCAACACCGACCGGATCATCTCCCTGGTGTTCGTGATCGGCGCGGCGATGGCCGGACTGGCGGGGGTGCTGATCACCATGAACTACGGCACCTTTGATTTTTACGCCGGGTTTATCATCGGCATTAAGGCCTTTACCGCCGCCGTGCTCGGGGGGATCGGCTCCCTGCCGGGCGCCATGTTAGGGGGACTTATCCTTGGCATTGCCGAGGCGCAGTTCTCCGGGATGGTGAACTCCGATTATAAAGATGTGTTCTCCTTTGGATTGCTGGTGGTGATCCTTATTTTCCGTCCTCAGGGACTGCTTGGCCGCCCTGTCGTGGCCAAAGTATGAGGGAAGCAAAATGACGTCACAGATCGTTTCGCAGCCCGTGGCTCACGACGGGTTTTCACTTAAACGCTGCATCCTCGACGCCATTTTTGCCGGGATGGTCGCGCTGATTATCTTTGGCCCGGTGGCGGGCGTGGTGCTGGATGGCTACAGCTTTAACTTCGAAGGGCGGCGGCTGGTGTGGATCATCGCCACGGTGATGACCGGGCGTTTTTTACTCAGCGCCTTCTTAATGACCGCGCCGGGCAGACGCGTGCTTGCGCGTTTCGATAACGATAACTCGGGGGTGTACGTCCGCCCGCCGGAGTACAAAAGCCGGATGCGCTGGATCCTGCCGCTGATCGTCACCCTGGCGGTCTGCTTCCCGTTTGTCGCCACCAAATACGTGCTGACGGTGGCGATCCTCGGGTTGATCTACGTCCTGCTCGGGCTCGGGCTGAACATCGTGGTCGGGCTCGCGGGGCTGCTGGATCTGGGCTATGTCGCCTTTTACGCCATTGGCGCCTACGGGCTGGCGCTGGGCTATCAGTATCTGGGGCTCGGCTTCTGGACCATGCTGCCGCTGGCGGCGCTGATGGCCGCCGCCGCCGGGGCCTTGCTGGGCTTCCCGGTGCTGCGAATGCACGGCGATTATCTGGCGATTGTGACCCTCGGCTTTGGGGAGATCATCCGCCTGGTGCTGAACAACTGGCTGACCTTTACCGGCGGGCCGAACGGTATCTCCGCCCCGCCCCCCACCTTCTTCGGGCTGGAGTTTGGTCGTCGGGCAAAAGATGGCGGCGTGCCGTTCCATGAGTTCTTCAACCTGACGTTTAACCCGAACCTGAAGTTCATCTTTATCTACGCCATTCTGCTGCTGGTGGTGCTGCTGGTGCTATACATTAAGCACCGCCTGACGCGGATGCCCATCGGTCGCGCCTGGGAAGCCCTGCGCGAAGACGAGATCGCCTGTCGCTCCATGGGGCTTAACCATGTGCTGGTGAAGCTCTCGGCTTTTACCCTCGGGGCTTCTACCGCCGGGATTGCCGGAGTGTTCTTTGCGACTTATCAGGGATTCGTAAACCCCACCTCGTTCACCTTCTTTGAGTCGGCCCTGATCCTCGCCATCGTGGTGTTGGGCGGGATGGGTTCCACCGTCGGGGTGGTGCTGGCGGCCTTTGTCCTGACCGTCACCCCGGAACTGTTGCGTACCTTTGCCGAGTACCGCGTGCTGCTGTTTGGCGTCCTGATGGTGGTGATGATGATCTGGCGACCGCGCGGGCTGATCCGCATCAACCGCACCGGCTTTGCGGTGCGTAAGGGCGTGGCGCCATGAACGGGACCATCTTGAGCGTTGAGCATCTGATGATGCACTTTGGCGGCATCAAAGCGTTAAACGACGTTAACCTTGAAGTCCAGCGTGGTTCGATCACCGCCCTGATCGGACCGAACGGCGCGGGTAAAACCACGGTCTTCAACTGCCTGACCGGTTTTTACCGCGCCTCCGGGGGCAATATTCTGTTCAATACCCGGAGCAAAACCACCAACGTTATTCAGGTCCTCGGGCAAAAATTCCAGCCGGGGGACTGGATCAATCCGGCGCAGTTCGGCCAGCGGTTGTTCTACAAAATGTTTGGCGGCACTCACCTGGTGAACCGCGCCGGGCTGGCGCGTACCTTCCAGAATATCCGCCTGTTCCGCGAGATGTCGGTGGTGGAGAACCTGCTGGTGGCCCAGCACATGCGGGTGAACCGCAACCTGCTGGCTGGGGTGCTGAATACGCCTGCATACCGCAAGGCGGAAAGCGACGCCCTGGACAGGGCTTTCTACTGGCTGGAGGTGGTGGACCTGGTGGACTGCGCTAACCGGCTCGCGGGCGAGATGTCCTACGGCCAGCAGCGGCGGCTCGAAATCGCCCGCGCCATGTGCACCGGGCCGGAGATGATCTGTCTCGACGAGCCCGCCGCCGGGCTGAACCCGGTGGAGACGCACACCCTGAGCAACATCATTCGCTATCTGCGGGATCACCACGACATCACGGTGCTGCTGATTGAGCATGATATGGGGATGGTGATGGAGATCTCCGATCACATCATCGTGCTCGACCACGGGGATGTGATTGCCCAGGGGAAACCGGAGCAGATCCAGCACGACGAAAAAGTCATTGCCGCCTATCTGGGCACCGATGAGAGCGAGGTGAGCGTATGAGTGAGGCAATGCTGGAGTTTCGTCAGGTGGACGTTTACTACGGGGTGATCCAGGCCCTGAAGCAGGTCTCCCTGCAGGTGCATCCCGGCGAGACCGTGGCGCTGATCGGTGCTAACGGGGCCGGAAAATCGACGTTGCTGATGTCGATTTTCGGCCAGCCGCGGGTACGTAACGGGCAGATCCTCTTTTGCGGCGACGATATCAGCCATAAATCGACCCACTATGTGGCGTCGGGCGGCATTGCCCAGGCCCCGGAAGGACGGCGCATCTTCCCGGATATGACCGTCGAAGAGAATCTGCTGATGGGCACCATCCCCATCGGCAATCAGTATGCGGCGGAGGATCTGCAGACGATGTTCGACCTGTTTCCGCGCCTGAAGGAGCGGCGCAAACAGCGGGCGATGACCATGTCCGGCGGCGAACAGCAGATGCTGGCCATAGCCCGCGCCCTGATGAGCCGGCCCAAATTACTACTGCTGGATGAGCCGAGCCTGGGCCTCGCGCCCATCGTGGTGAAACAGATTTTCCAGACCCTGCGGGAGCTGGCGCGCAACGGGATGACGATTTTTCTCGTGGAGCAGAACGCGCACCACGCCCTTAAGCTCTCCGACCGCGGCTATGTGATGGTCAACGGGCAGATCCGCCTGAGCGGCAGCGGCGAAGAGCTGCTGGGCAATCAGGATGTCAGAAAAGCCTATCTGGGGGGCGTGTAACCGTTATGCGGGGCTGACCCGCTACGGATGGAGATCGTCCGGCAGCTGGTCGTAGTCCACCTTTTGCAGCTTAAAGTTGGTCACCCAGGATTTGCCCGCATCCTGCTCCGAGACAAACGGGTAGGACGGCGTCAGCTCTTTCGTCTGGATCCCGGTCCACGCCGAGAAGAAATCGAGGAAATCATTGGCGGAACGCCGGGCGTTGATCAGCCGGTGTTCTGTATCGTCGCTCGACATGATCATAAAAGGTACCTGATAGTTTTGCTGGTAAGCATCACCGTGGGCCATATATTGCCCCCCGGTCAGGCGGGCTTTATAGGTGAGACCGTGATCGGAGAAGTAGACCATCGAGAAAGTTTCGCCGGTGTTTTGCAGCTGCTGATAGAGCTGCTTTAACAGGGCGTCGGTCTGGGTGATGCTGTAGATATAGCAGGAGGTCTCTTTCGACTGCACGAACTCGGCGTATTTGCCCTGGGTGCGTTCACAGGCCTGCGGGTGGGAGCCCATCAGATGCAAAACGATCAGCCGGGTCTCCTTGCGCGGAGCTGCAAGCACCTGCTGCGTCATCTGCAATAAGGCTTCATCCCGGGGATTGTTTTCATCTTCGTAGTAACCCTTTCTGAGAAACTGCACGTCATCGGCCCGCTTGGCAATACTGGCAATGGCCGTATCGTACTCGCCAATCTGCCCCTGATTGGAGAACCACCAGGTCTGGAATCCGGCGCGATTCGCCAGGGTGACAAAGTTGTTCTGATACTCCGGGGTATCACCGCTGACCCGGCTCAGGGAGTGCCCGAGAGAGGTTTGCGTGGAGGCGCTGGAGGAGACAAAATCGGTAAAGAGCGTTCCCTTCACGGCGCTGGCAAAGGGGGTGTTATTCCACTGCCCGCCAAAGGCGCCCAGCGCATCCCGGCGCGCGCTTTCGCCGATCACCACCACGTAGTTCTGGTAGCGGGGCTTTACCCCCAGCACGGTCCAGTTGTCCTTCATTTTGGCCAGTTCCAGCATATGGGCTTTTTCTGTGACCACTTCCCGGTTGTTGATCACCACGTCCTTCACGAAACGGAATACCGGATAGCCCACGTCCATCAGGGTGAAGTTCCCCCAGTACACCAGGTTTTTAAGGGGGGTCATAAAGAAACAGAGGATGGCGAAAACCAGATACAGCATATCTAAACGGCGTAAAGCCTGTTTGGGGATAATTTTACGCCGCAGCGCAATCACGCCTAATGCCAGAATAACAAATGACACCAGGTAGCTGTGCCACGGGAATATCGTCAGGATCTCGACGGACTCATTAAAATTAGTGGAATGTAATGCTAAAAGCGTATTGAAATTAGGCGCACCATAGGCTTGTTGAAAAGGAAAGTACAGGGCGGCCAGCAGACTACAGAGGGCAATAACCCCTTTCTGCAGGCGGGGAGTTATTCGCCAGAGTACTAACAGCACGCAGCAAAATGCCACCGAATAGACTGGGCTGAATGAATAGCCGAAAGAATAGTTTATCAGCACCGACTGCAGATAATAAAAGGCGATCCAGGGATTAATCGTAATATCGCGGATCCACAGGGTATATTTGCTAGCTGTTATATTCATATTTATCGTAATCCGCAGTTTGTCGCAGCGAAACGCTAACGACAAGGATCAACAAACCGCCGGGAAAGGCGATATATG
The DNA here is from genome assembly GCF_049312895.1 of Leclercia barmai. Lineage (NCBI taxonomy): Bacteria > Pseudomonadati > Pseudomonadota > Gammaproteobacteria > Enterobacterales > Enterobacteriaceae > Leclercia > Leclercia barmai. The sequence continues at coordinate 342,932 of NZ_JBMNWZ010000002.1, forward strand.
GATAAAAATGGATCGCAGTATGGAGAAACTTATCAAAAGATAGAGTGCGCGGGCGGGAAGATCAACGTTTCGTAACAATATATTTATAAAACTGAAGCCGTATCATCATAATTTATACATAATTGTGTGGTAATACACCTTTCCCGCATTCACGGGAAAGGCTTAAATACACTATATAAAAATTAAGCCATAATGCATTGGCATTATATTTACAGCTTTTCAATATGATTTAGCTTGGCTGAATAACCTGTTTTCGCCACCGCCTTTAATAATGTCTCCGTCGGGAAACCTTCTGCGACGATAACTTCAGTCTGGCGGGTTTTTAATGAGGCTTTTGCCTTCACTACCCCTTCCGTTTCACGCAGCGCCTGGTTGACCGAAATGACGCACAACGAACAGGTCATGCCCTGCACATCCAGCACCACCTTTTGATTTGCGGCGTGGGCAAACAGCGGCAGCAGTAAACATGCGCTAATCAACAGTCGTTTCATTCCATCACCTCATAAACCCAGGCCACCACCGTGGGATAGAACAGTACCAGCAGCAGCACCGGCAGCGAAAGCCAGAACAGGAAACGCATCTGCCCCAGGGTTAAGCGTCCGGTACACCACAGCCGTTTAGAAAAATAGAGCCGCCAGAACACCCGCAGCATCAGCCCCAGGGAGAGCAGGATCATGGGAACTCGCAGGAACTCGAGCTGGCTGAGCCCGGCAAAACCGGCCGCCGAGATGCCAAACAGCAGATACAGCAGCGGCCCAACGCAGCAGAGCCCGGCGGTAACGGCAGCCGCAGCTGCCGTCAGCAGGGTAAGGCCTGCCCCCTTAGCGTTGTTCGGTTGAGACATAGTTGTACGCGAACACCTTTGGATCGTAGAAATTGAGCGGGTCGCCGTCCACTTCGGCATACGGGTAGCCAAAGTTATTGACTGCGCCCTGCTCTGTCGCCGGGTACAGTTCAAAATCGCGCCCGTAGTTGAAGCCCACCCAGTTCATCTCCCAGTTGCCAAACAGATAAGTGTTTACCGCCTGCACATCGGGATCCTGATGGGCTTTTTTCTCCGCCAGACGCATCTTGGTGACGTCCGCCGGGTCGCACGGCAGCCAGCCGTAACCTGCCAGATAAAACTCCGCCCGACAGTGCTGCCCGCCGCTGACGTCCGCCACGCCCGCGCTGTCGGCTTTGCCGAAGGCGCTGGCAGAGTAGCGTTCCAGCTTGTTGGCTCTGCCCAGACGGATACCGAACAGCTCCCGCGCCGGGATACCGCTGGCGCGCGCCAGGGCGACAAACACCGAGCTGATGTCGGTGCATTTGCCGCTGAGCTTGCCGCTTTGCAGAATGGTCGCCACATCGCCGGTGCCGCAGCCAATCACGTCGTTATCGCGCTCCATATGGCTGCTGACCCATTCGTAGATCAGGCGCGCTTTCTTGAGCGGATCGGTCTCGCCTGCGGTAATTTTTTCCGCCGTTTCGCGCACCAGGCCATCCACCGGGGTGTGCGTCGTTGGCAGCAGATACGGCTTCACCGCCAGCGGGTAAACAATTTGCTCCGGCGCCTGCCAGTTTTTCAGCGCGTCGTGCTTCAGCGGCTCCCAGTCTGCGGTTTCGATCTCCAGATCGAGCTTAAGCAGCAGATCGCCTTCGCTTTTCGGCCAGGTCGCTAAAAGGGTTTTCGCACCGTAGGTATTGTTGGTGGTGACGTACGCCTGCTGGTAGTTGCCGGTAAACGACAGCCCGGTCATCTGCTGAAAGGCGGTATCTACCGGGAGCGGGATCCAGAGTTTGACCACGCCGCTGGAGCCCTGCGGCGGTGTCAGCTTATAGGTTTGTGATAAGACAAAACGGCGGCGCATTACCGGGGCGGCGGGTGCTACGTTGGTTTTCACCGTCTGGCTGGCCACGGCCGGGCCCACTAGACCTGCGGCAGAGAGAAGAACGCTATTTTTAAGAAATTGTCGACGCTGCATGGCTATCTGTCCCTTGAAAATGAGTCTGGCGTCGGCGACACGGGCCGCAAGCACAGAGGAACATCACAGAAGACAGGCACTGGCGCGAAGCGATGGGGTTTATTCATCAATAACAGACCTGTTAACTGTGAATGAAAGAAATTTTTGAGACGGTATTAGGCGCTTTTCAGCCCCTGTTGTACAGGCCTGAAGTCAAAAAAAGGGGCTGTTATCCGTAAAAATTGCAGGGAAAAATGCGAGGGCCGACGCGCCGCTGACAGACGACACAAAGATCTTAATAGGTGACGGGAATCTCAAATCAGAGCATTGGCATAATAGTCCATGCCATAAGCCAGTAGTTCCATAACATTATAAATATGAAAACCCTACTGTTAATTCTTTAATGCCGCAGCGTTAAGAGGCTATTTCCCATGGTGTTTTCGGGGGTAAAGTCTGTGAGGGAATGCATTATTTTCACCTAATATTAAAAATGCACACGGGTATGTCAAACAGCGAAACAACGTTATCACTATCATTTATTTTCACCACCATTCAGAGGTATGAGATGAGTAAAATGTGCTTAACAAAATTATTGTCGGCTGGTTTGCTCGGATTGATGGTCTTTTCCACTTCCGCAATGGCGAAAGAAATTGAAGTGGTCAATATTTCAAAGATTGATGGCATGCCCTGGTTTAATCGCATGGGGGAAGGTGTTACCCAGGCAGGTAAAGATCTCGGCATTAAAGCCTCTCAGGTAGGCCCTTCCAGCACCGACGCCCCACAGCAGGTCAAAATTATTGAGGACTTAATCGCGAAAAAAGTTTCAGCGATCGGGATTGTGCCAAATGATGCCGATGTCCTCGAGCCGGTATTCAAAAAGGCGCGCGAGGCCGGCATTGTGGTGTTAACCAATGAATCCCCCGGTCAACCCAGCGCAAACTGGGATGTCGAAATTATTGATAACGAAAAATTCGCCGCCGACAACGTTGAAGAGATGGCAAAAGCCATGGGCGGTAAAGGGGGCTATGTTATTTACGTTGGCAGCCTGACCGTGCCACAACATAACCTGTGGGCGGATTTGTTCGTGAAATACCAGAAAGAGCACTACCCGGATATGCATGAAGTCACCAGCCGTATGCCGGTGGCCGAGAATATCGACGATGCCCGCCGCACCACCATCGATCTGATGAAAGCCCACCCTGACATGAAAGGGATTGTCTCCTTTGGCTCTCAGGGGCCAATTGGCGCAGGCCGCGCGGTGAAAGAGAAACGTGCGAAAGGCAAAGTCTTCGTGTACGGCATGATGATCCCGTCCCAGGCCGCTTCGCTGATCAAAAGCGGTGATATCGCCATGGGCATCACCTACGACCCGGCCTCAGCGGGTTACGCCATTACCGCCGTCGCCGACAAGGTCCTGAAAGGGGAAGAGATTACTCAGGGCCTGGATATCCCGAACCTCGGCAAAGCCGATGTGGATAGCGAAAAACGCATCATTAAATTCCATAAAGTCCTGCGCGTGACCAAAGAGAATATCGACAGCCTGTATTAATTCGCTGGTTCTGCACGCCCTGCTCTCAGGGCGTGCCGTCTGAGCCCAAAAGAGGTAGTCATGGAGCCGTTTATTTCACTGGGTCATATCAGCAAAACGTTCTACGGTGTGAAAGCGCTGGATAATATCGCTTTGACGTTATTTCCCGGGGAGGTTCACTGTCTGGCCGGGCAGAACGGCTGTGGCAAATCGACGCTGATTAAAATTATTTCCGGCGTCTATAAACCCGATCCCGGGTTTGAAATCGTGATCGACGGTAAAAGCTGGTCGCATCTCTCCCCCATCGACTCGGTCAAAGCCGGGATCCAGGTTATCTATCAGGATCTCTCTCTGTTCCCCAATCTCACCGTGGCGGAGAACATCGGTATCCACCAGCATCACCGCAATCTGCTGGTGAATAAGAAAGAGATCCGCCGTATCGCCGCGCTCACCGTGAAAAGCATTGAAGCGGAACTGGATCTGGATGCGAACGTGGAGTCCCTGCCCATTGCCCAGCGCCAGATTGTGGCGATCTGCCGGGCGCTGGCCCAGGAAGCCAGGCTGATTATTATGGATGAGCCCACTGCCTCGCTCACCATGCAGGAGGTAAAAGGACTCCTGCGGGTGATCGGCGATTTAAAGAAGAGGAACATCTGCGTCGTGTTTGTCAGCCACCGTCTGGATGAAGTGCTCTCTATCTCCGACCGTATCAGCGTGCTGAAAAATGGCACTCTGGTGGGCACCTTCCCTGCCAGCGAGATCAATAATAAAAAACTGGCTTATCTGATGACCGGGAAAGAATTTTCGTATGCGGTGCTGCCGCCGATTGAAAAATTGGGCGAGGTGGCACTGACGGTTAATAACCTCACTAAACAGCACCAGTATAAAGACATCTCTTTTAAGCTCCATCAGGGGGAGATCCTGGCCATTACCGGGCTGCTGGGCGCGGGCAGGACGGAGCTGTGCCTGAGCCTGTTCGGGCTTACGCAACCCGATGCCGGGGAGATACTGCTGGAAGGCAAAGCAGTGCATTTCGCCAGCAACCGGGATGCGATCAATGCCGGTATCGGCTATGTCTCTGAAGATCGGATGAGTACCGGCCTGGTGATGGACCAGTCGATCAATGACAATATTATCTCCACCGTTCTCCGACGCCTGAAAACGCCGTTCAGATTGTTAGACAGATCCAGAGCGGACCGCATCGTCTCCGATTTAGTTGAGCAGCTGAGCATTAAAATTGGCAGCGTGGATCTGCCCGTCAATACCCTCTCCGGGGGCAACGCCCAGCGCGTGGCGATTGCCAAATGGCTGGCGATCAATCCAAAGGTCCTGATCCTGGACTCCCCCACCGTCGGGGTCGACATCGCTAACAAAGCGGGGATCTATCAAATCATCTCCGCCCTTTCCCGCCAGGGGATTGCGGTGCTGATGATCACCGATGAGATCGATGAGGCGTTCTTTAACAGCCACCGCATTTTAGTCATGCGCAAGGGTGAGATCGTGGCAGAAATCCTGCCGGAAAAGACCTCGGAAGCGGCGCTGGCGGAGGTGGCGAATGGTTAATACATTTGGGGTGAAAACCCATGAGCTGTTTTTGGGCCTGACCATCATCGTTATTGGCGGCTATCTGTCGTTTGCCAGCAGCGATTTTCTGACGCTCGGCAATATCTACGACCTGATCAACAACTACGCCATGCTCACCATTCTGGCCTGCGGCCTTTTTATTGTGCTGATTTCCGGCGGGATCGATATCTCCTTTCCGGCCATGACCATCATCTCCCAGTACGTGATGGTCACCCTGATTCAGGGCACTACCGGCAACTTTGCCATCGCTTTTGCGCTCTCCGGCGGGCTGGGGCTGCTGCTCGGATTGATTAACGCCACGCTGGTTAATCGCCTTAACGTGCCTTCCATCATTATTACTATTTCTACCCTCAATATTTTTTACGGCCTGCTGCTCTACCTGACCAAAGGAGTCTGGCTGTACAGCTACCCTGAGTGGTTTGAACAGGGAGTGATGCTGTTCAAATTCACCGCCGCAGACGGCTACGACTACGGCCTGAGCCTGCCGATCATCACCCTTTTAGTCGTGGTGGCGTTAACCGGCTTTATCATGAATAAAACCAGCGCCGGACGGATGATTTACGCCATGGGCGGGAATCGCGAGGCGGCCTCCCGGATGGGATTCGGCATCTTTAAAATGCAGCTGTTTGTTTATGGCTATATGGGGCTGATGTCCGGGGTGGCAGGCGTGGTGCAATCCGCCACCGTCTTAACCGTTGCGCCCGACTCCCTGCTGGGCTATGAGCTGACGGTGCTTGCCGCCGTGGTGTTAGGCGGCACCAGCATCGTCGGCGGACGCGGCACCTTGCTCGGCACCCTGCTGGGGGTCATTTTACTGGCCGTATTACAGAACGGCCTAAATTTGTTAGGGATCTCCTCGTACTGGCATACGGTGGTCACCGGTGTCGTGATCGTCACCAGTATCAGCATGACGGCATGGAGTCAGCGCAAAGGTCAGGGAGTCGTCGTATGAGTACCAATAAAACCCAGGATCGCGTCGAGATATACCTGACCGTGCTCATCGCTGCGGTCGTTATCACATTCAGCTTCCTTATTCCTTCGGTGTTCTGGTCGTCAGCCAACTTCCAGTCCATCGCCTCACAGATGCCGATCCTCGGCGTGCTGGCCCTTGCGATGGCGGTGACTATCCTCACCGGGGGGATTAACCTGTCGATCATCGCCACCATGAATGCCTGCGGGCTGGTGATGGCCTGGGTCGCTACCCACTATCCGCCGACCTTCAGCACCCTGCTGCTGGTTCTCGCGGCCGGTTTAGTTATGGCGCTGGTTATTGGCTCGGTAATCGGATTTTTGATCGCCGTAGTGCGAGTTTCGCCGATATTAGCCACCCTTGGCATCATGACCCTGCTGAAGGGCATTAATATCCTGATCTCCAAAGGCTCGGCGATCTCTAACTTCCCGGATTACATTCTGGTCATTAACAGCACCAATGTTCTCGGTATCCCGCTGCCGCTGCTGGTCTTTCTGGCGGTGGTCGTAGTGCTGTGGGTGATCCTCGAAAAATCCGCGTTCGGGCGAACCCTCTACCTGATTGGCTCTAACGAACAGGCGACCCACTACTCCGGGATCAACACCCGTAAAACCCTTATCTGGGTCTATGTGCTCTCTTCAGTCCTGTGCGTGATTGCCGCCCTGCTGATGATGTCGAAACTCAACTCGGCCAAGGCCTCCTACGGTGAGTCTTATCTGCTGGTGTCGATTCTGGCGGCGGTTCTCGGCGGGGTGAACCCGGATGGGGGCTTTGGTAAGGTCTTTGGCATGGTGATGGCGCTTGTTTTATTGCAGATGCTGGAGAGCGGCCTGAACATTCTGGGGGTAAGCAGCTACATCACCATGGCCCTGTGGGGCGGATTGCTGTTAGCGTTTATCTTCCTGAAAGGGGCGCGGCTCTCGCGTCTCTTTGGCAAACCCTGACTACCCGTGGAGGCCACCAGATGGCGTTAAATCTCTTTTCACAGCTTCCCGAAGCGGGTGCGCGTAACGAAGCGGAAATCTTTGACGCGCTGCTCGCGGCACCGGGGCTCAAAATCGAGCGGATCCTCTCCACCGGCCAGGCCAGCCCGCCCGGTTTCTGGTACTGCCAGGCGGAAAATGAATGGGTGGTGGTACTGCGCGGCTCGGCAGGCGTGAAATTTGAAGAAGAAGATGAGGTCAGGGTTTTGTATGCGGGGGATTCTCTGCACATCCCCGCGCAATGTCGTCACCGGGTGGAGTGGACCGATCCCGGGGAGCCGACGGTATGGCTGGCGGTATTTTATGGCAATACACATAGTCCTTAACTCTCGATTATTGCCGTTAAGTTAAACCGAAAACCAAAGTACCCGTATAGCAAGCACATAAAGAAAACCTTTATTTTCATATAAATAACAGTAAGTTATTCATATCGCCTATGGCATTAATTGACTGGAAATTTCCGCAAGTTATTGGTTTATTGTTTGACGGCAATGAGCCTTAACTAATAAACGGAGTTTTCACAATGGCTATACCGGCGTACTTATGGCTTAAAGATGATGGCGGCGCTCATATCAAGGGGTCAGTAGATGTAAAAGATCGGGAAGGTAGTATTGAAATTCTCGCTTTTGGGCACGGACTGCATCTTCCTACAGATAATCTCACAGGAAAAATTACCGGAACGCGCGTTCACAGTCCTCTTAGCTTTCAAAAAGAATTTGATTCCGCCAGTCCCTACATCTACAAAGCGATAGCAAAAGGTCAGACATTAAAAAGCGCGGAATTTAAATGGTATCGGATAAATGATGCCGGTATGGAAGTTGAATACTTCAATATGTTGCTAGAAAATGTCAAGGTCGTCAGTTCTGCCCCTCATATGCTTGACATCAAAAACCCGATGACAGAAAAGCACAATCATTTAGAAAATGTATCCCTTCGATACGAGAAAATCACCTGGAAATATTGTGACGGCAACGTCCAGTTCTCTGATGCCTGGAACGAAAGATGATTCAATGTACGTTTCATCTTAACGGCGGCCAGTTATCAACGCTGAACTGCCCGGGGATTGGTTTTTTTCCTGCTTACTCAGGTAATAAAGGATTTCACAGAAACAATCCCGATTCAGTTGCGAAACCTAAAAGAGGTCCTCTTCCTCCAGGTAAATACTACATCGTTACCAGACCGACGGGCGGATTACTTTCCCGATGGGATGATGCAATAAAAGGGCTAAGAAGCGGATCCGATCGCGACCTTTGGTTTGCTTTGTACCGGGAGGACAGTCTTATCGATGACACTACCTTCATAAATGAAGTGGAAAGAGGCCACTTTCGTTTGCACCCTGCTGGCAGTTCAGGAAACAGCGATGGCTGCATTACATTACCAAACCATGCTGATTATCGGATACTTATGTTCGCTTTGTATCGTTCTCCCGCCATGATGATTACGGCGCAACTAAAAGCTTTTGGAATAATACAGGTATATTGATGAAACCCATTACCTATGTATGGATATGGCTTACAGAACTACTGACCGTGTCAGTCATTTACAGTGTTATGTGTTTCTTCATGCCTGATGAAGCTATTTTTGACTGGTATGAGGAAAGGTACGGCTTTGTTATCGAAACCAAATGGTACGACTGGTACACCTTAATCCTTTATATCATTGCAATTGCATTGACTTCAGGGCTCATATGGCTGACTGCGTATTTGTCCAGGAAAAGACGTGCGGTAGATCTTTTGAAATGAAGCAAATGTAATAAAAAAACCGCCTTGCGGGGCGGTTTCACGACACTGCTTATTGCTTTGATTATTCTTGTCTTTCCCATGGTAGCCGGAGTGGGACTTGAACCCACACAGCGCGAACGCCGAGGGATTTTAAATCCCTTGTGTCTACCGATTCCACCATCCGGCCTCGGGAAGAAAGTGGAGGCGCGTTCCGGAGTCGAACCGGACTAGACGGATTTGCAATCCGCTACATAACCGCTTTGCTAACGCGCCTTAAATCTTTTGTCTTGCGACTGACACCCGCTATTGCGTATGTCTTAAATTTGGAGCGGGAAACGAGACTCGAACTCGCGACCCCGACCTTGGCAAGGTCGTGCTCTACCAACTGAGCTATTCCCGCATTTATCAAGTCATTACGCTAATCACTTGATTTTGCTATCGACTAACGGACCGTGCCGTCGTTCGATGCGTTGCATTCTACTTACCTGACGTTTTGAGTCAACGTTAATTTTCACCCCAACAGATCGTTTGCTGAAAATTACGTCAAAACGATCACTGATCAAGCAAATCGCCACGCGCGGCGTTCAAATATTGCAACATTGACCACAGGGTCAGCACTGCTGCGACCATAAACAGGCCAATACCGGCCCACTCTACCCACTCGTTTGGACGCCACAGCATCCACACCAGTGCCGCCATCTGCGCGGTAGTTTTGACCTTGCCAATCCAGGAGACCGCCACGCTGCTGCGTTTACCCAGTTCCGCCATCCACTCACGCAGGGCAGAGATGATAATTTCACGGGCAATCATGGTCGCCGCAGGCAGGGTGACCCACCAGCTGTGATAGTGCTCAACCACCAGCACCATGGCGATAGCCACCATCACCTTGTCCGCCACCGGGTCGAGGAAGGCGCCGAAACGGGTGCTCTGGTTCCAGCGACGAGCAAGATAACCGTCAAACCAGTCAGTGACTGCCGCGACAAAAAAGATAAGCGCACATGCGAAAGGAGCCCAGACAAAGGGCAGATAAAACGCCAGTACAAAGAAAGGAATGAGCACGACGCGGAAGAGCGTCAGCAACGTAGGGATATTTAATCGCATAGTGACGGTAACTGTTTGTTGTCAGTAATTATTAGCCCTATGTTGCTACAGAGCCCTCAATGTTTCAACGAGTAGTAGATCTTTTCTGCCAGCCCTTGCGAAATACCTGGCACTTTTGCAATTTCCTCGACGCTGGCGTTGAGTAATCCTTGCAAACCGCCCATATATTTCAGCAACATCTGGCGACGTTTTGGCCCGACCCCTTCGATCGTTTCCAGCGTACTGGTGTTTTTCACTTTTGCCCGTTTTTTGCGGTGGCCGCTAATAGCGTGATCGTGTGACTCATCGCGAATATGCTGGATCACATGTAACGCAGGCGAGTCCGGCGGCAGGCTAAAGCCCTCCCCTTCCGGCTCCAGGAACAGGGTTTCCAGGCCGGCTTTACGATCGGTACCTTTTGCCACGCCTAACAACAGCGGATGATGCTTGTCCCAGGTGACGTCCAGTTCGGCAAACACCGATTTTGCCTGGGCGAGCTGGCCTTTACCCCCGTCAATCAGGATGACGTCCGGAATCTTACTTCCTTCGATGGCTTTACCGTAGCGACGGCGCAGCACCTGATTCATGGCGGCGTAATCATCTCCGGGAGTGATATCAGTAATGTTGTAGCGCCGGTATTCCGCACGCAGCGGGCCGTTCGCGTCGAACACCACGCAGGAGGCCACGGTCTGCTCCCCCATCGTGTGGCTGATATCGAAACACTCCATGCGTTTCACCTCCGGCAGTTTGAGCACCGTCGCCAGCGCAACAAGACGCTGATGAACGGTCGACTGCTGCGACAGCTTGGTGGTCAACGCCGTTGCGGCATTGGTGCGCGCCAGCTTCAGGTAGCGGGCACGATCGCCGCGCGGTTTGGTCTGCACGTTTACCCGACGCCCAGCCAGCTCCGACAGCGAATCTGCCAGCAGGGTTTTATCGCTCAGATTAAAATCGAGCAGAATCTCAGACGGCACCGTTCGCATCTGGCTGCCCTGGAGATAGAACTGCCCGACAAAGGTCTCCACCACTTCGCCCAGCTCCGTACCACCCGGTACTTTCGGGAAATAACTGCGGCTGCCCAGCACCTTACCCTGACGGATAAACAGCACATGCACACAGGCCATGCCCGCATCGAACGACACGCCAATCACGTCCAGGTCGTCGCCGTTATTGGAGACGAACTGTTTTTCCGTTACCCGTCGCACGGCCTGGATCTGATCGCGGATCCGCGCCGCCTCTTCAAAGTTCAGCGCCTGGCTGGCCTTCTCCATGCGGGCGATAAGCTGATTCAGCACCTGGTCGTCTTTACCGGCCAGGAACAGGCGCACATATTCCACCTGTTGAGCGTACTCCTCTTCGCTGACCAGCCCTTCGACGCACGGCCCGAGGCACCGACCTATCTGATACTGCAGGCAGGGGCGAGAGCGGTTGCGATAAACACTGTTTTCACACTGGCGAATCGGGAAGATCTTCTGCAGCAGCGCCAGGGTTTCCCGCACCGCGTAGCCGTTAGGGAACGGGCCGAAGTACTCGCCTTTCGCGTGCTTGGCCCCGCGATGGCTAGCGAGGCGCGGATGTGTGTCGCCGCTCAGGAAAATAAACGGGTAGGATTTATCATCGCGCAGCAGCACGTTGTAACGCGGCTGATACAGCTTGATGTAGTTATGCTCCAGCAACAGCGCTTCGGTCTCTGTGTGGGTCACAGTGACGTCAATCTGCTGGATCTGAGCGACCAGCGCTTCTGTTTTGCGGGAGGCAAGATTGCTGCGGAAGTAGCTGGAAAGACGCTTTTTAAGATCTTTCGCTTTTCCGACATAGATAACCGTCCCGCCTGCGTCGTACATCCGGTAGACGCCTGGCTGGCTGGTGACGGTTTTCAGGAAAGCACTGGATTCAAACACTTCACTCACTGACTAATTAGGGTCTCGGCATTGCACAGACCATGACGGATGGCCAGGTGAGTGAGTTCGACATCGCCATGGATGTTCAGTTTACTGAACATTCGGTAGCGGTAGCTGTTCACCGTTTTCGGGCTGAGATTAAGCTGCTCAGAGATCTCATTCACCTTCTGGCCTTTGGTAATCATCAGCATAATCTGCAATTCGCGCTCAGACAAACTGGCAAACGGTGATTCGGTCTTTTCTGGCTCAATCTGGCTGAGCGCCATTTGCTGCGCGATATCGGAAGCAATATAGCGCTGTCCGGAGTAGACAGACCGGATAGCGTTGACAACTTCCTGCGGAGCGGCGCCTTTGCTCAGGTAGCCCGCGGCGCCCGCCTGCATGACTTTTGCAGGAAGGGGGTTTTCAGTGTGAACCGTCAGCATGATCACTTTGGTATCAACCCAGGCGCGCGCAATTTTACGCGTTGCTTCCAGGCCACCGATACCGGGCATGTTCATGTCCATCAGGACGACATCAGCAGTATTCGTCCGGCACCATTTTACGGCATCTTCACCGCAGCAGGCCTCGCCAGCAACTTTTATACCTTTAATATCTTCAAGAATGCGTCGTATCCCTGCGCGCACCAGTTCGTGGTCATCAACAAGAAGGACGTTGATCAAAGGAAATTCTCCAGAATAGGGATAACGCTACAGACAGTTAATTCGGCTCATATTAACGTTTTTTATCGCAAACTGAAAACGTTAAAAAATGCATGCCTTCGATAAGGCTCTCTTTTTTGGAAATTAACTTGTACATCAACTGGAAACAGAAGCCTTGCTCAGTATGGCTCAACCCTCTTTCTTAAGTCAGATGTTTTCAAAAATTGACGAAATTTAAAGGCTATTTTTCCGCTGTAAAAATACCCCATATAATTTTGTAACAATAATTAACGTTTGCATTACCTTAGCCAAACAATAATCACGGTCTACACTTTCAAAAAGTTTAGTCGGGGCTAAGGTTTAATTAAATAAACAAGACGGGTAAAAGTACAAAAAACAACCACTGCATTTTTTTTTACGGCTTGTGGTATACTCCGCCGCCTTGAACTTTGATCTCTGCGCTCAAGCGCCGTTTTTATGATGAGGAAAATAAATGAGCACACCTGATTTTGCCACTGCTGAGAATAATCAAGAACTGGCACAGGAAGTCTCCTGCCTGAAATCTCTGCTTACCCTGATGCTCCAGGCAATGGGCCAGGCCGACGCGGGTCGTGTGATCCTTAAGATGGAACGCCAGATTGCGCAGATGGAAGATTCATCTCAGGCTGAAGTATTTTCCAGCACCGTTAAGCAAATCAAGCAAGCTTACCGTCAATAAAACAAAAACGGCTGAAAGCAATGCATTCAGCCGTTTACTCGTCTGCCACGCAGAACAGAATTGTAGTCAGATAATCCCCGTCGCCGCCGCATAGCAGGCAATCTGCGTCTTGTTTGGCGCATTGAATTTCTTCTGCATATTCTTCTGATGGAAGTTCACCGTATTTTCAGAAATAGAAAGAATGATGGCTATTTCTGCTGAGGTCTTCCCTTCCGCCGTCCATTTCAGAATTTCTTTCTCGCGCTTGCTGAATTTCATTTCAGGTGGCATCACCATTTCATGCTCCAGCCGCAGCAGCGTCGTCAATGCCATTTGCACCAGCATTTGCAGACGCATTTCAACCACTTCCCCCATCATCACGTTTATTGACAGGCTGGTACTGGAAACCGACAGGAATCCCATCGCATGATTTGGCAGCATCAGACACTGGGTGATCCCTTTACGCAGGCCATGATCGCGCGCACCGTCCCATAAGGATTGCGCATCCGCGAACAGAGCATCGTTCCAGGGTAAGTGTCCGTGAACGAAATTTTCGGGTTTCAGTACCGGATCGATAGCGAAATAATTTTCCGCCTGATACTGCGCCATCCACTGTTGCGGATAGGTGGAATGCACCGAAACTTTGGGTCGGGTGAACGGTACCGGATGACGAACGCAGAGGGCAAAGAAATCGTAGCCCAGGCTCTGAGTTTGTCGCTGAAGTTCGGGATATACCTCGTCGGCTGATGTCATCTCCTGAAAACGGAGATAGCATTCCCGTCGCCATGTGAAAAAGTCTAAATCCTTCATACCAGCTGAATGAAGCCCCTGTAAAAGATAATCATTATTATGATTTCTTAAATTAACACATAAATCTTATTTATATGTATAAAATATCGACCCCGGAGTATTTATCTACACATTTTATGCACTTAGGGTGGTTATGACGGGATAAAATCACGGCAGTATACATTTCTGGGGTGAATATTTTGCTCCGGAGATTAATTCCGGAGCAATTAAAAACAAATATGCTATTGCATCAGGAATTTTTCCAGAAATTGCCGGGTGCGAGGCTGCTGGGGATTTGCGAAGAGCTCTTTAGCTGGCCCCTGCTCAACGATACGCCCCTGATCCATAAATATCGCTCTGTCCGCGACATCACGGGCGAAACTCATCTCATGGGTCACGATCACCAGGGTGCGCTTCTCCTGCGCCAGCTGGCGAATGGCATTCAGTACCTCCCCCACCAGCTCCGGATCCAGCGCGGAGGTGGGTTCATCAAACAGGATCACGTCAGGACGCATCGCCAGCGCGCGGGCAATGGCCACACGCTGCTGCTGCCCACCGGAGAGACGACGCGGGTAGCTGGTCTCTTTACCGGAAAGCCCGACTTTTGCCAGCAGCTCGCGGGCGCGGGCGGTGGCTTCCTCTTTGGGTTCGCCTTTGACAATCACCGGCCCTTCAATGATGTTTTCCAGCACCGTGCGATGGGGAAACAGATTAAAGCTCTGGAAAACGAAGCCGACGTGCTGACGCAGACGACGAATCAGCCCCTTTTGCTGACTCAGCGATTTGCCGGTATCAATGGTGATATCACCCACCCGAATAGTGCCGCCTTCCGGGTGTTCCAGCAGGTTGATGCTGCGCAGCAGCGTGGTTTTACCGGAACCGCTGGGTCCGATAATCGCCACCACTTCGCCCTCCTGCACTTCCAGATCGATGCCGTGCAGCACCGTCTGACCGTGAAACTTCTTCACCAGGTTTTTAACGTCGATAGCACTCATTTCGGATCACGCTCCTGGCGGTTAAGCTGGTTTTCAAAATAGTTTTGCAGCGCCGACAGCACCGTCGCCATGATCCAGTAGATCAGCGAGGCGGCCAGATACATGGTAAATACCTCCAGGGTACGCGAGGTGATCAGCTGCGCCTGGCGGAACAGCTCCGGCACCTGAATGGTGGCCGCCAGCGAGGTGTCCTTCACCAGGCTGATAAAGCTGTTGCTGAGCGGCGGCAGCGCCACGCGCGCGGCCTGCGGCAGAATGGCCCGGCGCAGGGTTTGCCACGGCGTCATACCGATACTGGCCGCGGCTTCCCACTGGCCTTTATCAATTGAGGAGATCGCCGCACGCAGGGTTTCTGCGGCATAGGCGGCGGTGTTGAGCGACAGGCCAATCATCGCCGCCGGGATCGGATCAAGCTCGATACCAAACTGGGGCAGGCCGTAGTAGATCATAAAAAGCTGGGCAATCAGCGGCGTGCCGCGGAATATAGAAATATAAAAACGCGCCAGCCAGCGTAGGGGCAGCAGAGGCGACAGGCGCATCAAGGCCAGCAAAAAGCCCAGCACCAGGCCAAAAAACATCCCGCCAATACTCAGCTGCAGCGTAAACACTGCGCCTTTCAGCAGGAAGGGCAACGAATCAATCACCAGTTGGATACTTTCTTGCATTATGATTTTCTGCCTGTGATTTAGACATGAGGATGGTAGGCAAAGAGAGCGGGCGCCCCGCCGGTATGAATAAACAGAATCGGGCCTTCATCTTTGAAGCGCTTCTGCTCGATCCCGTCGATAAGCCCGGCCATGGCTTTGCCGGTATAGACCGGATCGAGCAGGATCCCTTCCAGACGCGCCAGCAGTTTGACCGCTTCCGTGCCTTCATCATTTGGCGTGCCATAGCCCGGTGCGAAGTAGTCATCCCACAGGATGATATCCGCCTTCGCGCTCACCTCCAGCTGCTGCGCCACTGCCTGCTGCAGCGTGACCACCTTCGGTTTTTGATCGGCAATACTGCGTGACACGGTGACGCCAATCAGTTCAACCTCGGGCATGAGCTGCTCCAGCCCTACCGCCAGGCCGGCATGGGTACCTGCGCTGCCGGAGGCCACCACTACCGAGGAGATGCCGACCGCGCCTTCACACTGCTGGGCGATCTCCAGCGCGCTTTCGACATAGCCCAGCGCACCCAGCGCGTTCGAGCCGCCGACCGGGATCACATACGGACGAAAACCCTGAGCTTCAACGCGGGTCGCCAGCTCGTTCAGCTGTGCCACAGGATCGGTCAGCGCGTCGCACATCTCCACCTGCACGTTGAACAGATCCAGCAGCAGACGGTTGCCGTTGCCGAGGTAGTTTTCTGCTTTGGTGCCGATTGGGTTTTCCAGCAGGGCGATACAGTGCAGCCCCAGTTTTGCCGCCACGGCCGCGGTCTGGCGCACGTGGTTGGACTGGATAGCCCCTGCGGTAATCAGCGTGTCGGCGCCTTCACGCAGCGCATCCGCCGCCAGGAACTCCAGCTTGCGCAGCTTGTTGCCACCCATGGCCATGGGCGTCACGTCATCACGTTTAATAAGGATGTCGCGCCCGAGATAGTCCGATAAGCGCGGTAAGTACTCCAGCGGCGTCGGCGCGCCGATAAATTCGAGGCGCGGAAAACGCGTCAGATTCTGTAATGACATGAAAACCTCCATAACCCTGTCTAAGTCTGATTTTTTTATTATGCACGCTGATGGCGAGGAAATAAAAAAGGCGCTTATCAAAGCGCCTTTTTTTTCAGTCAACTGCTTACTTTGTGACGTCTGCCCCGAACCATTTTTCGGACAGCGCCTTCAGGCTGCCGTCTTTCTGCATTTCTGCAATGGCGCCGTCAACGGCTTTCACCAGATCTTCGTTGTCCTTGCGGATCGCCACGCCCGCTTCCTGACGGGAGAAGGCATCACCGGCTACGGCCAGGGTATCTTTGGTTTTCTTCACCAGATCCAGCGCCGCCAGACGGTCAACCAGAATGGCATCGATACGGCCTACGCGCAGATCCTGGTATTTAGTCGGGTCATCATCATAGGTACGGATATCCACGCCCTGCACGTTCTGGCGCAGCCACTCTTCGTAGTTGGTACCCAGACCGACACCGACTTTTTTGCCCTTCAGATCGGCGGCAGATTTAATCGAACCTTCGTTGCCTTTTTTCACCAGCGCCTGGATACCGGAGACGGTATATGGGGTGGAGAAGTCATATTTTTTCTTACGTTCGTCAGAGATGGTGACCTGGTTAATCACCACATCGATACGTTTTGAGTCCAGCGACGCCAGCATGCCGTCCCATTTGGTCGGCTTCAGAGACGCTTTAACGCCGAGGTGTTTTGCCAGCTCTTCGGCGAACTCTACTTCAAAACCGGTCAGTTTACCGTCGTCACCCTGGAAGCTGAACGGAGGATAGGTCCCTTCCAGCCCAACCAGCAGCGTGCCGCGCTCTTTAACTTTATTTAAAAGACCTTCTGCTGCGAAGGTCTTGACGCTCATACCCGCAACCAGCGCAACGGCCATTACACCCATCAGCGCCTGACGACCCAGAAGTGCAAATTTCATACATACCCCGATATCATAGGAATTTTGAGTGTAGTGTAGGGTGTTCGGCCGTAAGGTCAAACACGACTGCGCTACATGTTATTCATTTTTAATATATATCAGAAGTTGTTTCGCGGTGGACTTTCTGCTTCACCGCCACCGGCATTTGCGATTTGTATTGCGCATATTTGCGCAGCGCAATCCGGTAGTTATTGGTGCTGGTCGCAGGCAGCCACGGCTCCAGATTTTCGTCCAGATAACCGTTGGTCAAAAGCTCGCGTGAGATATTTTGCGAGGTCAGATGCTGGCCAAGACGACGCAGACGGACAACATATTCGCGCACCGTTCCATGGCTCATCTCTGTCTGTTCAAACAGGAACTGCTTGAAGCCGATAATGTCGAAAAAGTCGCTCTGCTCTTTACAGTGCAGATCGCCACAAAAACGACATAACGCCACCCACTCTTTCTGCTCTTCCAGCCATCCGGCTTCATCCAGCAGGGTATCGAGACGGGAGATCGCAATTTTATTGACGATCTCTCCACGACGGACCAGCGTGATGCGGTCGAGCAATTTATGGCAATGGGCGCAATGCGTCTGGCTGTGTTTAAAGTCTTTCAGGTAGCGGCTTAGTGGCCGTCTTTTAGATTGCTGCACCGTCATGATAACTCCTGGTTGTCAATACGTTGTGCGGCACTTAACGGGTGACAGGGATCACCTATAACTTACCCAGCTTGGTACGTAAGCGTTTAATGGCCTGACTATGCAGCTGGCTAACCCGCGACTCCCCGACTTCCAGCACGGCACCAATCTCCTTGAGATTGAGCTCTTCCTGGTAATAAAGGGTCAGCACCAGTTGTTCGCGTTCCGGTAAAGCCTCAATGGCTTCCATCACGCGCTGGCGAACGTTGCCTTCCATTAGCTGGTGCAACGGGTTTTCCTGCTGATGATCGTCCGTCACCAGTTCGATGCTATCGCCATGCTCTTCGCGCCACTCGTCGTAAGAGAAGAGTTGGCTATTATTGGTATCGAGCAACATCTGACGGTAGTCGGCAGTGGTGATCCCCAGACGATCCGCAACCTCGGTTTCCGTCGCGTTACGTCCGAGCTCTTGCTCCAGCTGCCCCATCGCCTGCGCCACTTCGCGTGCATTGCGGCGAACACTGCGCGGCACCCAATCCCGGCTGCGCAGTTCATCCAGCATCGCACCACGAATACGCTGTACTGCGTAAGTCGTAAATGCCGTTCCTTGCAGAGCGTCGTATCGGTCAACTGCATTCAATAACCCGATACCGCCCGCTTGTAGCAGATCGTCCAGTTCCACACTCGCCGGCAGACGTACCTGAAGCCGCAATGCTTCATGGCGCACCAGCGGAACATAACGCTGCCACAGCGAGTGTTTATCCATTACACCTTCAGCGGTATAGAGTGAATTCACGATAAACAGCCCTGCGTTAGTTGAGTTATCGGCATGATTATCCGATTCTGGAGGGGTTTTAATCGTGTGAATAGGGGGGGGAATGGGGGGTTATTTAGGATTTACCCACCCAACGATCTTCCGGGATCGCGTAGAACACTAATTCAAATGCTAATTCTGGGTGGTGGGCACGTAAGTAAAACTTGTAGCCCGCGTTCACAGATTGCACAAATTGCGGAATAGTGATCAGATCCTCAGGCTTATGGTAAACGCTAATTGCCAGTACCGGACTGTGTTCCCTAATTGTTATTTCAGCACCCCGTAACGCATTGAGCTCAGCACCTTCAACATCCATTTTGATAAAGGTCGCTTTTTTGCCCTGTAAGATATTATCGATACTGGTTAATGCAATACTTTCCCCTGCAGCAGCTTCATCGCTGAGCCGTGATGAGAGAGCCAGTCCTGATTGGAAATAGAGCCGGGCT
Organism: Leclercia barmai; assembly: GCF_049312895.1. Classification (NCBI taxonomy): domain Bacteria; kingdom Pseudomonadati; phylum Pseudomonadota; class Gammaproteobacteria; order Enterobacterales; family Enterobacteriaceae; genus Leclercia; species Leclercia barmai. The sequence goes on from NZ_JBMNWZ010000002.1 coordinate 362,222, forward strand.
TCTTCATGCCAAACACCTTTATTCACGCAGAGGCATGATTTTATATATGCGGTGTTCGCCACAAGCTTATTAAAGTTATCAACGTCAGGTTCGAAGCCAATAATATTTTCCGGCTGCACGAAACCCTGTGCTTCAAACTCTTGCATGAAAGCATTAATGCTGTCGCCATCATAGGCACCACAGTCGACAAACACCTCTCCCTCTTCCAACTGGACAACATCCAGAGGGAAGTAATGTTTCGGTTCGTAAACAGAGTGATACGGTCCGCGTTTAGCACTCAACCGCTGATTGAGAAATGCCACCAGCGTGCGCTTCGATTTCTCATCCGCGAGTTGCTCATAAAACTGGTTTAGTACTTCTGAATTTTCTTCGCAAAATTCAGGCGTATACCACAGGTTCGTATTAACACCGATGAATGCGGGATCGTAAATCAACACTTCGCAGGCCGCTTCACTTAATGTCGCACTCAGTTCAGGTGTCACATGCTGCAAGGCAACGATACCGTTGAAAGCGGTCTTATTAGCAATGAGATCTTCGATAGCAATAACAGGTATGCCATGGAAATCGGCACCTACAGAGATATAAGCTCGGTTTAGTGCGACATAATCTAACTGGATATTCTGGCGCGCCAGAAAATTCCACGTCATCTCGCCCAGGCAGCCAGCACCGTATAGCACCAGAGGGTTACCATTATTTTGCATGCGCTGCAGAGTATCGAAAAAGTAATTATTTTTCTCTGTCAGCAAATTTAATAAGCTCATTGAATCCTCATTTTAAGAGATAGCTGGATTGTTAATACATACACGGCTTGCTGAGTGCGCACTTTGTTGCGTCTTTTGCAAAAAGTCCAGACCACGCTGCGCCGTATCAGCGCCTGCAGAATAAGCGGACTCTTCACCCCGCAAACTCGCTGCAATGTCGGCATAATAGTTGGCGAAAGCTTCAATAAAACCTGCCGGGTGACCAGCTTTGAACCGGCAATAGCGATCATGGTGAGCCACGCGGTTATCGCCTGAAGTGCGATCCACCAGCGAGATCCGGCCTGCACTGTCGCTCATACGCAGCACTTCCGGATCCATCTGCACCCATTCTGCGCTACCTTCCGAACCATAAACACGAAGGCGTAACCCGTTGCGATAACCCATGGCCGCTTTACCGTACCAGTAGTTACAGACCAAATCGTCGGTATAACGCGAGACAATATGTACGGTATCCACAACATTCGGAATGCGTGCGAAAGTGCTGTTTACCGCATATACGTCCAGCGCCTGTTTGTTGGTGAGAAATTCGACCATGTGGTGGACATGAACCCCCAGATCGAGGGATACGGTCGGGATCGGGCCATCGCTACAGCGCCATGATTGCGGTATTGCTGGCGATCCATCGGCCCTGACTCTGGCAAATCCTTCCTGAGGCATTTCGACCATAACCTGCTGGATCTTACCGAGTTCTCCGCTCAGCAAACGCTCCCGCAACTCGCGGATCATTGGATATCCGCTGTAGTTATAGGTCACAAAAAGCTTGCCCGATAAGCGTTCAACTTCATCAGCAATCTCTTTCGCCTCTTCCACGGTTGCGACTAACGCTTTCTCGCAAATAACCGGTAGACGGTACTCCAGACAGGCCAGGATGATTTCCCGGTGGGCAGGCGTCGGCGTCAGAATGACCAGCGCGTCTAAATCCTGATGACACTCTTCCAGCAGCACCATTGCGTCGCGGTAGATCTTTTCTGGCTCGAGGCCCCACTGCTGCCCGGTCTGAAGATTAATGGCCTGGTCCCGACTAAAACAACCGGCGATTAATTTGAAGTGTCCATCCATCTGGCTGGCAATTTTATGAGTCTGACCTATTGCGGAATTTATGCCGCCACCAATAAACCCCAGAGAAAGTGGCTTAAACATCAACATATCCTTCATAAGCATTGAGCAAAAAATAATCTTTTAGTTGCGGCGTCATCTGTAGCAAGGTCGCGTCATCCCTGAACTCAGCAAAAATAAGTCCCGCTCTGTCACCCGGAGCTGGACCCACCAGGGTGCCGGGGCTGGTCAACGGGATCATTTCAATCACATCAGCCGGTAAGGATTTAAACGCGAAGCCCATAAAGCGCATCGGACGATCGACAGAGACGGTGTGGCGCGCAATAGATCTGATCTGTGCCGGTCGGCGTGGCGCAACGGGTGTTGATTTGCCAAGAAACGGCGCGACAAACCAGTCGGCATAGGCCACACCGGTGGAGAGTTCAATCAAGCGGGAATAGAGATCGCCCGGACAGCGTCGGGTTAATTCGATTAGCCAGAACTGCCCTTCACTGGCAATAAACTGGGTATGCAGCAGGCCATCTACCAGTCGCAGATCGCTGACAATGCTTTGCATGCACTCGCTGACCCTGTCGCGCAGCGCCGGTGACAGTTTCTGACTGAGGCTGCTGCTGTTTACCTGCCAGGGATAAACCGTGCAGTATTCATCAACAAAAAACTCGCAGACGATTTCACCGTTGCGGATAAATGCAGAGTGGCTGTAAAGATCGCCTTCGCAAAAATTTTCCACCACATACTGTTTACCCGGCGAGGCCTCGCGTGCGGTTTCGATCGCCGCCTCCAGCATTATCCAGTCGGTCACTTTGGTAATGCCGTTACCGCTGTAGGCATCAACCGGCTTAACCAGCAGTGGTAACGTTAAGCGCCGCGCTTGTTCTGCATTCCAGGCGGCCTGCGGCACGGGCAGACCTTTATTATGCGCCCAGGCACGAAATTTATCTTTCAGGAAAATGGTGTCGCTGACATCAGGTGTATCGAAACCGGGCAGTCCCAGCGCATGTGCAACCCGGCAGCCGCTCAGGTAGGAAACGTCAGTTACGCCCGGAAGCAGCGCCGCGATATTCTCTTCCCGCGCAATCGCCAGCACGGCGTCGGTATGCGCATAGTTTTGCAGGCGTGACGTATCAGCATATTTCATCCCCGCGTCGCCCGCTTTTCCGCTGCATATCAGGGTGCGAAAACCAGCCGCTTTCACGGCATGCTGCAGCGGCAGAGAGGCAAATCCTGCATCCAGCATTAAAGCCTGAGGTAACTGTTTCATCCCGCGCACCTCTCAAGAATAAGTTCCACGTCGTGACTCTCGTCGCACAGACTGGCGGCCCGTTTAATGGTCTCGACGATGCGAAGTTGGTCTTGTACCGAAAGCCCCGGATAAATCGGTAAGCACAGTACCTCTTGCGCAATCTTATTGGCGCAAGGCAGATTCTCTGGCGAGGAGGTAGGTAATCCACGGTACATCGCGAAGGAACTGATCAGTGGGAAGAAATAACGCCGTGTATAAATGTTCTCCGTTTTGAGCAAGTCGTACACTTCATCCCGCGTCAGAGGGAAGGCGTTCTTGATCAAAATCGGGAAGTAGGCATAGTTCCAGCTCACGTCCTCAGGAATCTGAATTAACTCGATGTCATCAATGTCTGCCAGCATCGCGGAATAGCGCTGATAGATCGATGCTCTTTCGTTTAATGCAGTATCGATATGTTTGAGCTGAAGCAGCCCGAATGCGGCCTCAACCTCATTCATTTTGGCGTTGATGCCCGGTGCGACGACCCGGGTTTCACCGGCAAAACCGAAGTTCTTCAGATAATCAATGCGCTGCTTGGTCGCGGCATCATGGCAAACAATGGCGCCGCCTTCGAAGGTGTTAAATACCTTTGTTGCATGGAAGCTCAGAACAGAGAGATCCCCTTGATTGAGAATGCTGACGCCGTTTTGGCGCACGCCAAACGCATGGGCCGCGTCATAGATCACCTTCAGACCGTAGGCGTCAGCAATCTGCTGAATTTTGTCCATTTCACTCGGGATACCGTAACAGTGGACCGGCATAATGGCCGTAGTATTGGGGGTGATGAGCTCTTCTATACGACGGGGATCGATATTAAAGGTATCGGGATCGATGTCCGCAAAGACCGGCGTCAGGCCATTCCATAACAACGTGTGCGAGGTGGCAACGAAGGAGTACGGCGTGGTAATCACCTCACCCGTCACGCGCAGCGCCTGCAGGGCGGTTAAAAGAGCAAGCGTACCGTTGGCAAACAGGCAAATGTGTTTCACTCCAAGGTAGTCCGCCAGCGCCGCTTCCAGCTGCTGATGAAATTCCCCACCGTTGGTCAGCACTTTGTTTTGCCAGATTTGCTCCAGGTAAGGGATAAACTCCTCCAGAGGGGGGAGCAACGGACTGGTGACATACACGTTATCACTCATAAGAGAACCTGTGGAATGAGGGGATTATCACCAATCATAACGAGATCATCTGCTGAGCTATCGGTAAAACAAGGCGTCTTTCGAGGTGTAATTATACGGAACGACGCAAAAAGAATGACAGGCGCTCCGAAGAGCGCCTTTTTTTACATGAACAACGTACGAATTGCAGTCGGTATGTTTTGCGGATCCCAGACGTAAGGGCGAAGTTCGTCGGCGCTAACAGGGTTTCGTTCAGTATTGATCAGTGCCTGCTGCCACTGTTGCGGATCGGCTTTCAGACGCAGGATCGGCAGAGTATTGCGCAGCGAAGGCACGTCGCTGACGATCACCCGGCAGCCCCCTGCAGCAAGCTGAACGGCGAGATAGTCATCCTTAAAACGATTATGGTCGCTGTTCTGCCTGAACAGAACGGCTGAGTGAATGCGGAGTCGTTGCAGTTGTTCACCAGAGAGCCTTTCCCCCTGCCAGCGAACCGTTTCCGCCACCAGCGGGATCCAGGCTTTTGGCCAGTTTCCCAGCAGCACCCAGTCCAGGTGTTCTCGTGTCGCCGCAATTATCCGCCCCACAAACTCCCGCTCTTTGTCTGATAACGAGCCAGGAATACACAAGACGCGTCGACGGGCTGAGGGTTCACGGTCAGGCATTGCAATATCTTCACGCGACAGCAGTACCGGCAGACGTACCGCGGCCATTTTACGTTTAGCGAGCAGAATTTCACGTTCACCCGACCAGGTAAGCCACTGGTTGACCGCAGCATCAGGTGCCGGAACATTATTTACCGGGCCTCCGCTGTCGGCCAGGGCGAGAACGCGCAGCGGAGCGACTGCGTTCGCTGCCACGAGCCGCGCGGATAATGCCGCGTTCGGGGCATCTGTCAGCACCACGGTGCCAGGAGCCGCGCGCAGGATATCGGGAACGGTCAGAGACGGGCTGCCCTGTTTCAGAACGATCTCTCCCTCTGCCGCCATCATTTGAAACAGATGAGTGATACGTTGCACGTACTCAGCCGTTCCGCCATTGTTTATCAGCAGCACGCAGGAGTGCGCCGGAGATAAACTTGTCAGCCAGTTCGCGGGGGCGATGTCAGTAACAAAGAGCGGATCTTGGAGCGCACAATTGCGGTTATAGGCCGGATCGTCGGTGAAATAACGCGGAGCTGACGCCATCAGGAGCTGACGCTGCGGATTTTCGCTCACGCAGACCGCTTCACAGAGGAGGGCATTATCGGAGGCCACCACGCTATATGGCGTCCAGACCGCGAGATAGCCTGACGCACTCAGAGTCAGTGAAGCCACAATATCGATGGCATGTTCATCGTCATAACCGGTGGGCAGGCCCTCAATACGTTGCCAGGCATCGCGTCGGATAAGCAGGCAGTTGCCGCTTAACGCCGAATAGTTTTGATCGCACTGGTAGCGGGACATATACCCCTCTGACTGCCACGGCTCGCCCTGCCCTGCGTGCCCTGCCCATCCCCTGGCCCCCACAATCACCCCAGCGCTTAACAGACGCTGATCGGTGGTGATGATTTTAGGCCCGACGCAGCCCACTTCGGCTCGTACCGCATGGCTCAGCAGCGTCTTAAGCCAGTTTTTAAGGACAAACAGCGTATGAAGATTCAGCAATAACAGATAGTCACCGGTCGCATTTTTTTCGAGATGATTTATCCGGCTGGGGTAATTCTGCTGCGCCTCGCACACCAGAACCTTAAGCGGCATTACGGCCTGTATCTGACGGATGACGTCACGCATCGGCTCGCTGGCGTTTTCACTCACCGCCAGCAGAACCTCTTTGTGCGGCCAGTCGGTGTTATTCATCAGGCTTTCAATACAGCGCACCAGCAGCGCGGGATCGTCTCCGGCATCCAGTAAAATACTGACAGTTTCGTTCTGTGGCGGATGATAAATCAGACGCCAGGCGGCGTTGTTTTGCCTTTCCAGCTGCGCCTCAGGGTAGCCACGCCGTTGCAGGTAAGCGCCGAGGATCTGCTGTTCTTCTTCCGGACTGTGCCGGGAGAAGATCGCTTCTGGCGTAAGCGTCACCACATCGGCGATATGGCCGATAGTCCCGGTGCCCCACTCCAGCAGATAGTGGATGACCAGTTCTGATTCGAACGCGTGACGAAGGTCAGGATTAAACCCGCCCGCCGCCAGCCAGCCCTCGCGCCGGAACCAGACCCGGCGCAGATAGCGGTGCGGCGAAGCGAGGAACAGATCCAGATTGAAATCGGGCTTACGTAGCGGGGTGACTTCACCGTTCACATGACGAATGGCTTCGTCGGAAAATATCGCCTGACACGCCCCCGCCTCTGCCAGCATCTGGCGCATCAGCCCGATGCTCGCGGGCGTATATTCAGCCCCGGCGTCAATGCAGTGCAGCCAGTCAAACGCCTGAGCTTCGGCAAGCCGGGTGATGCACGTTATCCACTCACTCACCCCAACAGAGCAGGCGTTAAAGCGGCTGACGTCGATATGTGACGCGGGGGCAACCAGCAACACGGACTGCGTATCAACACCCTGCTGCGCGAGAGAGGCGAGCGAAGCGGCAATCTCATTCTCCTGCGCATCCTGGCAGAGGATCACGTGCAGTAGCACCGTCTGCGCCGTCAACGCCTGCGGGAGCGTGCGATGCGCCAGCCAGCCCCCGAAAGAGGCCCGGTGCTGCTCCTCATGTTGCTGCTGCGCTTTCGCCTGGGTCAGCGCGAGGAAGTTATCGAGTTGTGTCTCCATTGCTCGCCGTTTTTTCAGCAGAAATTCACGTGCGATATGCAGGCTGGCACGTATGTTCTCCAGGGACTCCGGTGAATCCGAGTATCCAAATCCAGCCCCGCCGATATCCTTTAGCGTCTGCTCATTCAGTGCATACTGCTCATAACCAGGGGCGCTTAACGCCACCACTGGGCAGCCACAGAGGTTTGCCAGTAAACAGGTGCCTGACGATTCATACGTATAAAGCACCCTTCCCCGCTTCAATAGCGAGGCCAGGTCACGTAGCGACAAGGGGTTTTGCATTGAAAGGATGGTGATGTTTTCAGGTAACAATGAAAAATCTATTACTGATTGCGGAATACGGTTCAGATAAAGAAAATCTTTATCTTTTACCGGATTGTCATCTTCGAAAAGCGACAGGTCATAACTCTCAATCCCCAGGATAATGGGATCAGGCTCTTTATCCGCAAATTCGGCCCGGTACCAGAAAAAGAGATCCTCCGGTCCCGCCTCGATCCCATTCCCCATGATCACCCCTTCCCGGTTCAACATATAGCGAACAACAACGGGAGCAGAAAATGGGTTACCGGTTGTCACCTCCGGATAGACGGCAATCCAGGGAGTCCCGCCGGACATCACCTGGCTATAGGCCTCTTCCGTCAGCGCCGGGGCATTCCATTCATCATTAACTTTACAGCCCACCATCCAGGCATTGCCGCCCCGTTCGTTAATGAGATGACAAAGGCGATGTAGTACCTGAATACCCAGCGATGATTCCCGGTAATCCGGAGCCGCAATCAGGTAGGGATAATGTGCCGTAAACATCATGAGTAATCCTGTTTCATATCAAAAATCCAGCCAGCCGTGGCGCCAGTCATCAAGCCCGCCGTCGCGCAAATACCAGTCGCGTTGAACCGCTTCACGCAGCGCATCACCCTGTTGGGTGCGGTATTCAGCATCATTTAAATGAAGCTGAACGGCGTTCATCCAGTCTTTGTATCGGTTCTCTACCAGCGTCACCGGCAGGCCACAGCGGTAAGGGGCAATATCCGTCGCGATGATCGGCACGCCGCAGGTGCCAATCTCCAGCAGACGCAAATTACTTTTGCACTCGTTAAACTGATTAATATCTAACGGTACCAGCGCCAGATCGAGGTTCAGGCTCGCCAGCTTTTCGGGATACATTTCAAAGGGCACGCCAGGGTGGAATTCGCACTGAACGTTGCGCGGCTTCATCCCCATGAACACCCACTCAACCTGGTGCTCCAGCGCTTTGATGAGTGGCTCGATGATCTGCAGATCACCGGTATGCGTACTTCCCCCCGCCCATCCCACGCGCAGCTTTTTACCGCTGCCGCGTTGGCTTTGCAGATGCCCCCATAGATCGGGCGCCAGGCGGTTCTGCGCGATACGGATGTCCTGATGAAAACGACTGTAAGCCTCAGCAAGCGGCGCGGTGGATACCACGACCCGATCGACGCTCTCAAGAATTTTGCGGAAGCTTTTCACGATGTGTTGCGGATAATGGCTGCGGTTGCCGTTTTTCAACGGCACGTTAAGCAGGAAATCATCGTATTCAACAATAATTTTGGCGTCACAAACATTGCGCAGTTGAGTAATAATGTCAGGGAAGCGGCTCCCGGTGAGCGACTCCAGCACGATGACATCTGGCTGCTGCAATGCGGCTTCCATTACACCGGGTATAGAATTGATCAGCCCGCCTTCCATCATCAGATGGCTTTCCATCGCCCTGAACGGCTGCATGATGCGGTAGTTGCCGCACCCGTTCCAGTCCACGTGATGCGCCAGTACCACCGGAAGAGGACGACCGGGCAGCGGGGCATGAATCCGCGCGCTGTTTTCGCTCAGCGTGAACGGGGACCCCGTTTTTTGCATCAATGGATGGTACGACGGATCGTTCAGCAGACCGGTTTTCCACTCGTTGCGAAGTTGCACGTAGTGTTCCAGCATCGGGCGTTCTGGCACCTGATATTTACCCGCCAGTAGGCGCGTTGCGCCCCCCATATGCTTTACGCGGGCGAATGGCGTCCAGACGTTGATATAACCCTGCTGCTGCAGTCGTAACCCCAAATCCACATCGGCGAAATAGATGGGGTAACGCTCCTGGGTAAAGCCGTTGATCGCGAAGAAGGTCTCTTTACGGATCGTCAGACAAGATCCGCTGACGGCAGCCACGTTGTGCGGCGTTTTCAAGTAGTTCTGGAAACCATTGCTCAGGGGATCCGCGCCATCAAAAGCCACTTCCACGCCATTCTGCACGCCCAGCAGATAGCCGCCATGCTGGATCCGGCCATCCTGGTACTCCAGTCGTGCCCCAACCACCCCGACTTCCGGGCGCAGTGCCTGCTCCAGCAAAGCCTCAAGCCAGTCGCCGTCAATAATTTCGCAGTCATTGTCTAAAAAGACCAGCACATCGCCGCGGGCCTGTTGTGCCGCCGCATTCCCCATTTCAGCAAAGTTAAAGGGGGCATCGTAATGCAGGACACGAATCTGCTCGAGCCCCAGTCCGGCAAGATCGTTCAGAAAGCGACAGGCATCGTCGTCAACTGACTGGTTATCGACTATCAACAGCTCATAACGCGTGTAGCGCGTTTTTTCCATCAGGCTTTCAATACAGCGCTGGATCAGCGCAAAGCGATCGCGGGTCGGGATCACGATCGAAACCAGTGGCGTAGCGTTCAATGGGTAGCGCAAACGAGGAAGATGCTCTGCCAGCCCCGCTTCTAAGGAGGCCGAGATACCCAGTCGCGCCAGATGCCCAAGCACGCTCGCCTGACACTGCGCTACAACCTCAGGTGCCTCACTCCAGGCCGTCGCGGGTTGCGGATTTTCCACCAGCACTTCAGGAACATGCGCTAGCGCCGGCACGCCCTGTCTCTCAATCAACCGCCAGATCAGATCGATCGGTGCGGCTTCGGGATAGCGCATGTCAATGCCACCCGCTTCTTTCGCATGTTCCCGGTTAAATAGTATCACCTGGCCGATGTAAGGCTGGCCTCGCAGCAGGTCAATATTGACTCCCGGACGCAGCACCACCAGCGGCTCGCTGCTCTCCTGGTGTGTCATTTCATCACAATAAAATGCACTGGCATCTGGCTTATTGATGGCCTGCTCCATAAAACGCAGCAGCGCATCATCCAACAGGGTGAATCCCTCAGGGATAAGCAGCAACATACGAGCATCACGATGCTCAAGCAGTAAATTGACGTCGGCGTATGACGGAACCACATCAAGCGACTGCACCGCCAGTGTCTGAGCAGCAAGGGAGGCCAGCGTGCGCTGGCACGCTTCGCTCTGCTCGTCACGCGCAATCACCACCACCCCTATGCTGGCCTGTTCGGGCAAAGCCTGAGCAAAGGAGTGCAGCGCTTCACGGCGCGCAGAGGTGATTTTACGATCGTCGAGCCAGCGAGGAATGGAGTACTGCCTGTCTTGCTGGGCCAGCATTGCCTTACTGTGGAACGATAAGGCGTAACGCTCTTTTTCCGTCAGCCTGTGCTCTGTCAACTCAGGCAGATCGGTGAGCAGTCGTGAGAGGTGCAGATCGAGAGCCCAGCGATTTAAAAATGTCTGACGGTGGCTTTGCGCCCACTCCGCTGCCCGCTCATAACCCGTGGTTAATAGCTCAATCCACTCTTCCGCACCCGGGCAAAAACGCAGCGAAGCCCCGGAAAATGCATTGCGTTCGTAGCGAGGCAGATTGTCATCATTCAGATAGCCTTCAACGTAACCATTCAGTGCCAGAAACACCGGTATGCCGAGCGTCAGCGCCCTGGCCGCATGTTGGTCCGTGGCGATAACCACGTCATACCCCGCGAGCCAATCAGGTTCAATACGCCGCGACTGCTGAGACATATCAAGCCATTCAAACTGAATATTTGCCCGGGCTGCGTGCTGCTGGACTTCATACATCTCCGCAGACATCGTTTCGGCAATATAGAGCATTTTTTGCAGGGGACGTGCAGGCGTGGCTCGCGCAACCTCCGCAAAATGAGACGGGATCATCCAGGGTACGATGCGCAACTTGCTCTCCTCAATGCCCGTTTGCACAAGCACAGGATGGCTCAGTTCGCACAGTCCCAGTACCTCGCTCGCCAGCCTGTTTTCAAGCTCTGCACCCCAGGGGATATAAACGTCGTTGTAATCGGTGTAGTGACGGAAAATAAACGCCCCGGTCGTGCGTTGCGTCGTGAGCGCGGTCAGTAATTTTTCACTGAAAAAGCCTTTCACGATCCAGATCAGATCGTAACGGGATCCTGGTTCGCCGCTGGCGTCCGTGATCGCCTGAAAATGCGGATCGCCCGCTAACCGATCCAGTTCGGGCTGCAGCAGTTTGCCGGCTGAGGAGGTGCATAACGTAACGTGCCACTCTTTTGCAAGCAGCGCGTCGGTAATGTCGATGATTTCCGTGGTAGCGGGGGACCAGGCGTCAAACTTGTCAACGCTAATCAAAATTCCAGGCATTTTTTGTCCTCAACGTCAGGGGAGAGACGCTTCCAGGCCTATTTTCGGTAATACGATATTTTGCGCTGAAACGAAAAAATTGAGAGGAAAAGGAGGGGAACGAAACGGGGTTAAATCTGACGATTGGGCATAAAAAAAGGCATCCGAAGATGCCTTTTGTGCGCGTTTTGAAAATTAACGCAGCAGGGACAGCATGGTCTGCGGAACCTGGTTGGCCTGGGCCAGAACAGAAGAGCCAGCCTGCTGCAGGATCTGCGCGCGGGACATGTTCGACACTTCGGTTGCGTAGTCAGAATCCTGAATACGGCTGCGGGCAGCAGACAGGTTGTTCACGGTGTTGTTCAGGTTGGTGATGGTGGACTCGAAACGGTTCTGAGACGCACCCAGCAGGCTACGCTGGTTATCAACTGATTTGATTGCCGCATCGATGTCTGCCAGCGGGCTACCGTTGGTGGTACCACCGGAAGAAACAGTACCGCTCAGCACGTCGAAGCCTTCTGCAGCTGTGCTACGCGCGGTGCCGTTGATGCTCTGACCAGAAGTCTGGGAAGTTGCACCGGAGGCGTTGAACAGGTTGTAGTCGTTAGATTTGCTCAGGCTGATAGAGATGGTTTCGCTATCTTTGGAGCCAACCTGGAAGCTGTAGCTTGCAGAGCCGGTACCGGTGTTCAGCACTTTGATGCCGTTGAAGTCGGTCTGCTTGGTCACGCGGTCGATCTCTTCCATACGCTGGTTAACTTCAGCCTGGATGGAGTCGATGTCAGATGCGGAGTTGGAGCTGTTCTGCGCCTGAACGGTCAGGTCACGTACACGCTGTAAGTTGTTGTTGATTTCGCTCAGCGCGCCTTCAGCGGTCTGCGCCAGGGAGATACCGTCGTTGGCGTTACGTGCAGCAACGTTCAGACCGTTGATGTTGGAGGTGAAGCGGTTAGCAATCGCCTGGCCCGCTGCGTCATCTTTTGCGCTGTTGATACGCAGACCGGAAGACAGACGCTCAATCGCAGTACCCAGAGTTGACTGAGATTTGCTCAGGTTGTTCTGAGTCATCAGAGACAGGGTGTTAGTGTTAATTACTGCCATGATAAGTATCCTTCAAATTAGTCATGAGTTTCGGCATGCGCCAGTGGCTTCATCGCCTTCTCCAGGATTATCGACAGGACACTTTCAAACTTTAGTAATTTTAATGTTAATTTTTTATTTGGCTTTGATTTGAAAAGAAAAAAAGCGCTGACCGGCAGCGCTTTTTAATGACGAACTGACGATTAACGCAGCAGGGACAGCATGGTCTGCGGAACCTGGTTGGCCTGGGCCAGAACAGAAGAGCCAGCCTGCTGCAGGATCTGCGCGCGGGACATGTTCGACACTTCGGTTGCGTAGTCAGAGTCCTGAATACGGCTGCGGGCAGCAGACAGGTTGTTCACGGTGTTGTTCAGGTTGGTGATGGTGGACTCAAAACGGTTCTGAGACGCACCCAGCAGGCTACGCTGAGAGTCAACCGATTTGATTGCCGCATCGATGTCTGCCAGCGGGCTACCGTTGGTGACACCTGCCGCGCTAACGGTACCGCTCAGCACGTCGAAGCCTTCTGCAGCGGTGCTACGCGCGGTGCCGTTGATGCTCTGACCAGAAGTCTGGGAAGTTGCACCGGAGGCATTGAACAGGTTGTAGTCGTTGGATTTGCTCAGGCTGATAGAGATGGTTTCGCTATCTTTGGAGCCAACCTGGAAGCTGTAGCTTGCAGAGCCGGAACCGGTGTTCAGCACTTTGATGCCGTTGAAGTCGGTCTGCTTGGTCACGCGGTCGATCTCTTCCATACGCTGGTTAACTTCAGCCTGGATGGAGTCGATGTCGGACGCGGAGTTGGAGCTGTTCTGCGCCTGAACGGTCAGGTCACGAACGCGCTGCAGGTTGTTGTTGATTTCGCTCAGCGCGCCTTCAGCAGTCTGCGCCAGGGAGATACCGTCGTTGGCGTTACGTGCTGCAACGTTCAGACCGTTAATGTTGGAGGTGAAGCGGTTAGCAATTGCCTGGCCCGCAGCGTCATCTTTTGCGCTGTTGATACGCAGACCGGAAGACAGACGTTCGATTGCGGTACCCAGCGTGGACTGAGACTTGCTCAGGTTGTTCTGAGTCATCAGAGACAGGGTGTTAGTGTTAATTACTGCCATGATAAGTATCCTTCAAATAAATTATGAATCACGCCGTGGAAATTCATACAAGTTATCGTCCAGATACCCACAAACTTTAACGATCGTTTGAAATATAATTCGCAACTAAATTGATCAATTTCGATTCATTAAAGCCAGCAACTACTCATTAACAATTTAATTTGGCCTATAAACGAAAAAAGCGCCGACAAGCGGCGCTTTTAAGCATGGCGTTAAAAAATAATTAACGCAGCAGAGACAGCATAGTCTGTGGAACCTGGTTGGCCTGGGCCAGAACAGAAGAGCCAGCCTGCTGCAGGATCTGCGCGCGGGACATGTTCGACACTTCGGTTGCGTAGTCAGAGTCCTGAATACGGCTGCGGGCAGCAGACAGGTTGTTCACGGTGTTGTTCAGGTTGGTGATGGTGGACTCAAAACGGTTCTGAGACGCACCCAGCAGGCTACGCTGGTCATCAACCGCTTTGATTGCCGCATCGATATCTTTCAGCGGGGTAGTACCTGCAGCAGTACCACCAGTACCACCGGTCACTTTACCTTTCAGAACGTCGAAGCCTTCTGCCGCAGTAGTACGTGCGTTGCCGTTAACGACATCGGTGCCAGAAGCCATGGTTTTGGTGTTCAGGGTAGTACCGGACTGGCCTGCAGCTGCCAGGTTGTAGCTGTCGCTTGAGCTCAGTTTGATCGCGATAGTCTCAGAATCTTTAGAGCCAACCTGGAAGCTGTAGCTTGCAGAGCCGGAACCGGTGTCCAGCACTTTGATGCCGTTAAAGTCGGTCTGCTTGGTTACGCGGTTGATCTCTTCCATACGCTGGTTAACTTCAGCCTGGATGGAGTCGATGTCGGACGCGGAGTTGGAGCTGTTCTGCGCCTGAACGGTCAGGTCACGAACGCGCTGCAGGTTGTTGTTGATTTCGCTCAGCGCGCCTTCAGCGGTCTGCGCCAGGGAGATACCGTCGTTGGCGTTACGTGCAGCAACGTTCAGACCGTTGATATTGGAGGTGAAGCGGTTAGCAATCGCCTGGCCCGCTGCGTCATCTTTTGCGCTGTTGATACGAAGGCCGGAGGACAGACGCTCGATTGCGGTACCCAGAGTTGACTGAGATTTGCTCAGGTTGTTCTGAGTCATCAGAGACAAGGTGTTAGTATTAATAACAGCCATGATGTATTCCTTTAAAAGTTTTAGATTCAGGCATCTGCCTACGGCTTTCTCGCCGCTAACCTGATTATCGACCTCCCCTTTCCAACCTTTAGAAAAAAGATCATTTTTTTAAAAGGACAAACTGCCCGCTATTTTTCCGCTTTATTTCCGCATTGAAAACGATAAAAAAACGCTAATCTTTTTGCAATTTCTGCCGATAGAGCATCCAGCGATTGTCTCAATAAAGGATGAAAAAATGGCAAGTATTAGCTCACTCGGCGCAGGTACCAGTCTGGATCTCAATACGTTGTATGACAATTTACAGACAGCCGAGCAGACCAAACTCACGCCGATTACGCAGCAGCAGACCTCTTATAAAGCGAAGTTGACCGCATGGGGCGTAGTTCAGACTGCACTGACCAAGTTACAAACTGCTTCAGACGCGCTGAAAAATACCTCTGCTATCGCGCAGTCCAAAGTGACCAGCACCAATACCGCATTCAGTGCGACGCTGGCGAGCAGTGCCTCAGCCGGTTCTTACTCGGTAGAAGTGACGCAGCTGGCAGCCGCGCAGACGCTGCTGAGCCCGAAAGTTGCCAGCAAAGATACCGATCTGGGCGACAGCAGCATGAGCTCGCGCACCATCACCATCACGCAGCCGGGTCAGAAAGATCCGCTGACGGTAACGCTGGCCAGCGACAAGACCAGCCTTGCGGATGTGCGTGACGCGATTAACGCCAAGCAGGGAAGCGTCACCGCCAGCATCATTAAAGCGGATGACAACAGTTACTATCTGTCACTGACCTCACGTGACAGCGGTGTCGCCAATGAAATGACGATCACCACCGATGACAGTGAACTGGCGAAATATATCAGCCACGATCCGCTCGATTCATCAACGGGAATGAAGGTTCAGGTCGCGGCCGCCGATGCCATCGTCAATATCAATGGCATCAAGATCACCCGTAGCAGCAACGCCATTACCGATGCCCCAGAAGGCGTGACGCTCAACCTGACCAAAACTAACGTCGGCAGCCCGGAAACCTTGTCGATAGTGAAAGACAACCAGCCGATGACCGATGCGATCCAGGCGTTTGTCGATGCGTATAACTCGTTGCAGACCACCATCGGCAACCAGACCAAATATACCGCGGTTAAACAGGGCGATGGTTCTCAGGACACGAGCAACGGCGATCTGCTGGGCGATGGCACGCTGCGTAATATCCAGACGCGCCTGCGTTCTGCGGTCTCGGCTACACAAGGTTCCGGTTCTCTGTCTTCGCTGTCGCAGTTGGGTATTACCCAGGATGTAAACGGTAAGCTGACCGTGGACAGCACCAAGTTAGGGAAAGCCCTGACGGAAAAATCTACCGACGTGCTTGCATTGCTGTCCGGTGACGGTAAAACCACCGGCTTAGCGACCCAGACCAGCAACCTGCTGAAAGACATGTTAGGGACAGAGGGTTCGGTCAAGAGTGCCACCGATGGTATCAATAAGACGCTGAAAAACCTGTCCGATCAGTACGACCGTGTTAACGCACAGATTACCGCCACCATGGCGCGCTACAAAACGCAGTTCACCAGTTTGAGTCAGCTGGTCTCTTCCATGGATCAAACCGGGAGCTATCTGACCCAACAGTTCAACGCCATGAACAGTTAATGAATGATGAGTTGAGGTTTTACGATGTATACAAAATCGGGAATTCAGGCCTATGCGCAGGTTAGCGTAGAGAGTGCCGTCCTGAGTGCCAGCCCGCATCAACTGGTGGTATTACTTTTTGATGGCGCGTTAAGCGCCATGAAAAAAGCCATTATTTTGATTGAGCAAGGTGATATTCCCGGTAAAGGGCAGGCGCTGGGCAAAGCCATCAATATTATCAGTAATGGTCTGCAGTCAGGGCTGAATCACGAGGTTGGTGGTGAGTTAACCACCAATCTGGACAGCCTCTACGACTACATGACCCGACGTCTTTTACAGGCCAATATTCATAATGACATTGATGCCATTAATGAAGTGGCGGGGTTACTCAATAACATCGCTGATGCCTGGAAAGAGATAGGCCCCAATTCTCAACATATCCGGGACAATTACTAATGGAAGCCAATCTGGGATTGCTCCAACACTATCAGCAACTGCTAACCACCAGCGCCTCGATGCTGGCCCTGTCAAAATCAGGGCGCTGGGATGAGCTGATTACTTTTGAAGTGAAATATCTGACCGCCGTTGAAAAGCTAACACAGTTTCAGGATGCGAATGAAATTGCGCCGCACATACAGGCGCAAATACGCCCGATGCTGCGTCAGATCCTCGACAATGAAATTGAGCTTAAAGCCTTGCTGCAACAGCGTATGGACGAGCTGAGAACTTTGGTTGGGCACTCTTCCCGACAACATAATCTGAATGCAACTTATGGACGTCTCTCTGGCAATATTCTTTTCCCCGCGGATATCTGAACGGGGGTTGATTACAGGCGGGTGAATATATTTCACTATTTCACCCGCTAACTTCTTCCGTCTCGCTCATACTCTCTGTGTTCTTAAACTGGAGCACGGAAGATGAAAAACCCCACCCTTTTGCAGTTCTTCCATTGGTATTACCCTGAAGGCAGTAAACTCTGGCCGGAAGTGGCCGAGCGTGCCGACGGCTTAAACGAGATCGGTATCAACATGGTCTGGCTGCCCCCGGCCTATAAAGGCGCTACCGGCGGCTACTCTGTGGGTTACGACTGCTACGATCTTTTCGATCTCGGCGAGTTCGATCAAAAAGGATCTATTCCCACCAAATACGGTGACAAAAACCAGCTGCTGGCCGCTATCGACGCGCTGAAACGCAACGACATCGCAGTGCTGTTGGACGTGGTGGTGAACCACAAAATGGGCGCCGATGAGAAAGAGTCCATCCGCGTTCAGCGCGTCAACGCCGACGATCGCAATCAGATCGATGACGAGATTATTGAATGCGAAGCCTGGACCCGCTACACCTTCCCCGTTCGCGCCGGAAAGTACTCAGAGTTTATCTGGGATTACAAATGCTTCAGCGGCATCGACCATATCGAAAATCCTGAGGAAAATGGCGTCTTTAAGATCGTCAATGATTACACCGGCGACGGCTGGAACGATCAGGTCGATAACGAGATGGGGAATTTTGACTACCTGATGGGCGAAAACATCGATTTTCGTAACCGTGCGGTAACCGAGGAGATCAAATACTGGGCGCGCTGGGCGATGGAACAGACCCAGTGCGACGGCTTCCGTCTGGATGCAGTGAAACATATTCCGGCCTGGTTCTATAAAGAGTGGATCGAACATGTGCAGGAGGTCGCGCCGAAGCCGCTGTTTATCGTGGCGGAATACTGGTCGCATGATGTCGATAAACTGCAGCAGTATATCGATCAGGTTGAAGGCAAAACCATGCTCTTCGACGCCCCGCTGCACATGAAGTTTCACGAAGCCTCGCGACAGGGTCGGGATTACGACATGAGCCAAATCTTCACCGGCACGCTGGTGGAGGCCGATCCGTTCCATGCGGTGACGCTGGTTGCAAACCACGACACCCAGCCTCTACAGGCGCTGGAAGCCCCGGTCGAAGCCTGGTTTAAGCCGCTGGCCTATGCCCTGATTTTGCTGCGTGAAAACGGCGTGCCCAGCGTCTTTTACCCCGACCTGTATGGTGCCAGCTACGACGACACCGGCGGTGATGGCGAGACGTACCACATCGACATGCCGGTGATCGAGCAGCTCGACCAGCTGATCCTCGCCCGCCAGCGCTTTGCACACGGCATCCAGACCCTGTGGTTCGATCACCCTAACTGTATCGCCTTCAGCCGCAGCGGCACCGACGACGATCCCGGCTGCGTGGTGGTGCTCTCTAACGGCGATGAGGGCGAAAAAACGATCGCGCTTGGGGACAACTACGGCAACAAGAGCTGGAAAGATTTTCTCGGCAACCGGGAGGAGATCGTGACCACTGACGAAACCGGCACCGGCGTCTTTACCTGCAACGGTGGCAGCGTCAGCGTGTGGGTACTGGAGGCGGTGTTGTAAGCGGTAAAGCCGGGCGGCGCTGCGCCTGCCCGGTCTGCAGATCGTTACGGCAACTTGCTTTCGAGCGGATTTTTACTGAGGTAAGCGGCGCACTCGACGGTAGGACGATCGACGCGCTGCAGGATCATCCCGTCATACTCGATGGCCGAGCCTTCACGCTCCAGCGGATAAATATCCAGCTTGCGGGTGACGTTATAAAAATCGTCAGAACGCAGCATGATTTTCCCCGGTACAGCCACTACCCGCTGCCACTGACGGCAATCCAGGGTATCCCCTTCTTGCGTCACCACCAGCGTCGCCATCGCTTCCGGGCTGACCAGGCTGCTTTGCGGCCCTTTCGACTGCCAGTACCCCGCCAGTTCCGCCGGGACAGGATGCTTGATCACGTCCTGATATTTATCGACCTGCACACAGCCGGTTAACGCCAGCAGCCCCGCCATAATTGCTATTTTTTTCATCATGATTCCATGTACGGAGAAAAAAATAGTGTGGCATTAAAGCCGTCGCGTCGCCAGCACCAGAAGGACTAAACCTGCATACTCATCACGTCCTGGTACGCCTGCATCAGCTTGTTACGCACCTGGATGCCCATCTGCATCGACACCGACGCTTTTTGTAAATCGGTCATCACATCGTTCAGCCCGATGCCCGGCGCGCCCATAGTGAATTTTTCGCCCTGCACGCGCGCCGCGGTTTGCGTGTCGCTGATCCGGTCCAGCGCCGCATGCAGCTGGCCCGCGAAGCTGACGGTTGACTGCACGTCAGCCACGTTCTGATTCCGGGCGGTCATTGCCGTTGCCTGAAGCTGGCTGATGACGCCTTCAATCCCCTGTATTGCCATGACTTTCCCCTGATGGTTTTTTACGCGCTCAAGAGTAGCAGTCTGTCAATGAGATAAAGGCGCTAAATAGCGATAAAAAACCAGGTTATTTGACGCATAGAAATTCCCGATTCATCAAATAATGGCACGGCCATGATTATGGAATTTTTGTTGTGTTTGCCGACCCGGGAGTCTGTTTTGTTTCTCCACACCAATAATGAAATCCACGATGAGTCACGAGGTGCGCTATGACTGCGTCAGCAACATCAGGCCCTCAAACTAAATCTCTCGAATGGATGAGCCGCCTGCGCGCGAACCCTAAAGTGCCATTGATCGTGGCAGGTGCTGCCGCCATCGCTATTGTGGTCGCTATGGTCTTATGGGCCAAACAACCTGACTACCGCACCCTGTTCAGCAACCTCTCTGACCAGGATGGCGGCGCTATCGTCACCCAGTTAACCCAGATGAACGTCCCTTACCGCTTCGCGGATAACGGCGGCGCGCTGGAAGTCCCTGCCGATAAAGTTCATGAACTCCGCTTACGTCTTGCCCAGCAAGGGCTGCCGAAAGGCGGCGCGGTAGGCTTTGAGCTGCTGGATCAGGAAAAATTCGGTATCAGCCAGTTCAGCGAGCAGGTTAACTACCAGCGCGCGCTGGAAGGAGAACTGGCCCGCACCATCGAAACGCTGGGCCCGCTGAAGAGCGCCCGTGTTCACCTGGCCATGCCAAAACCGACGCTGTTTGTGCGTGAACAAAAAGCCCCGTCGGCTTCCGTCACCGTTAACCTGCAGCCTGGCCGCGCGCTGGATGAAGGGCAGATTAGCGCGGTGGTGCATCTGGTCTCCAGCGCCGTGGCGGGTTTACCGCCGGGTAACGTGACCCTGGTGGATCAGATGGGCCGCCTGTTAACCAAATCCAATAACGGCGATCGCGATCTGAATGACGCGCAGCTGAAATATGCCACCGACGTGGAAAATCGCGTTCAGAGCCGCATCGAAGCGATTCTGGGCCCGATTGTCGGGACAGCTAACGTGCATGCCCAGGTCACCGCGCAGATCGATTTCTCCGATAAAGAGCAGACCGAAGAGCAATATCGTCCGAACGGCGATGCCGCCCAGGCGGTCATGCGCTCGCGTCAGGTGAATGAAAACCTGCAGGTCGGCGGGCCAAATCCTGGCGGCGTGCCGGGCGCGCTCTCCAACCAGCCTGCCCCGGCTAACACCGCGCCCATTAACGCCCCGGCACAGAACCAGCAGAACGGCCAACAGGCGAACCAACAGCAGCAGCAAACGGCGTCGGCCGCGAATTCCGGTCCGCGCACCAGCAGCCGCAACGAAACCACTAACTACGAAGTCGATCGCACCATTCGCCACACCAAAATGAACACCGGCGATGTGCAGCGTCTCTCCGTGGCGGTGGTCGTCAACTACAAAACCCTGCCGGACGGTAAGCCGCTGCCGCTGACCGCCGAGCAGATGAAACAGATCGAAAACCTGACCCGTGAAGCCATGGGTTACTCCGAGAAGCGTGGCGATACCTTAAACGTCGTGAACTCGCCGTTCAGCGCGGTTGACGATACCAGCGGCGAGCTGCCGTTCTGGAAAACCCAGTCGTTTATCGAGCAGATGCTGGAAGCCGGTCGCTGGCTGCTGGTGGTGATTGTCGCCTGGCTGCTGTGGCGTAAAGCGGTACGTCCGCAGATCGTCCGTCGCGCAGAGGAAGCGAAAGCGCTGAAAGAGCAGACCATGCTGCGTCAGGAAACAGAAGAAGCGGTGGAAGTCCGCCTCAGCAAAGACGAACAGATGCAGCAGCGCCGTGCTAACCAGCGCATGGGCGCTGAAGTGATGAGCCAGCGTATTCGCGAAATGTCAGATAACGATCCGCGCGTCGTGGCGCTGGTCATTCGCCAGTGGATGAGTACAGAAAATGAGTAACCTTACCGGAACGGATAAAAGCGTCATCCTGCTGATGACCATTGGCGAGGACCGGGCGGCAGAGGTGTTCAAACACCTCTCCCAGCGCGAAGTACAGGTTCTCAGCGCGGCGATGGCCAACGTGCGCCAGATCTCCAACAAACAGCTGACCGAGGTGCTGGCAGAGTTTGAGCAGGAAGCGGAACAGTTCGCGGCGCTCAACGTCAACGCCAACGAATACCTGCGTTCGGTGCTGGTCAAAGCGCTCGGCGAAGAGCGCGCGGCCAGCCTGCTGGAAGATATTCTCGAGACCCGCGACACCGCCAGCGGCATCGAAACGCTCAACTTTATGGAGCCGCAAACCGCTGCCGATCTTATTCGCGACGAGCATCCGCAGATCATCGCCACCATCCTGGTTCACCTCAAGCGGGGTCAGGCGGCCGATATTCTGGCGCTGTTCGACGAACGCCTGCGTCACGATGTGATGCTGCGTATCGCCACCTTCGGCGGCGTCCAGCCAGCGGCGCTGGCGGAGCTGACCGAGGTGCTGAACGGCCTGCTCGACGGCCAGAACCTCAAGCGCAGCAAAATGGGCGGCGTGAGAACGGCGGCCGAAATTATCAACCTGATGAAAACGCAGCAGGAAGAGGCGGTTATTACCGCAGTCCGCGAGTTCGACGGCGAACTGGCGCAGAAAATTATCGACGAGATGTTCCTGTTCGAAAACCTGGTCGACGTGGACGATCGCAGTATCCAGCGCCTGCTGCAGGAAGTGGACTCCGAATCGCTGCTTATCGCCCTCAAAGGTGCCGAACAGCCGCTGCGCGAGAAGTTCCTGCGCAATATGTCCCAGCGTGCGGCGGATATCCTGCGCGACGACCTTGCCAACCGTGGTCCGGTGCGTCTGTCTCAGGTGGAAAACGAACAGAAAGCAATCCTGCTTATTGTGCGTCGTCTGGCCGAAACCGGCGAGATGGTGGTAGGCAGCGGCGAGGATACCTATGTCTGATGAACTGCCGTGGAAGGTCTGGACGCCGGATGACCTCTCCCCTCCCCGCGCGGAATTTGTGCCCGCGAGCGTCGCCCCTGCCGAACCCGGCGAGGACGACGACGCGCCCGAATTAAGCGAAGAGGAGCAGCGCGCGCAGCAGCTGGCACAGATCCAGATGCAGGCGCACGATCAGGGCTATGCTGCCGGGCTGAACGAAGGCCGGCAGAAAGGTCAGGATCAGGGCTATCAGGAAGGTCTGGCTCAGGGCCTGGCGCAGGGGTTAGAGCAGGCGCGCTCGCAGCAGGCGCCGATCCATGCCCGTATGCAGCAGCTGGTGAGCGAGTTCCAGAACACGCTTGATGCGCTGGACAGCGTTATCGCCTCGCGTCTGATGCAGATGGCGCTGGAGGCGGCACGCCAGGTGATCGGCCACACGCCGCCGGTAGATAATTCGTCGCTGATCAAACAGATCCAGGGGCTGTTGCAACAGGAGCCGCTGTTCAGCGGCAAACCGCAGCTGCGCGTTCACCCGGACGATCTGCAGCGCGTGGAAGAGATGCTCGGCGCGACCCTGAGCCTGCACGGCTGGCGTCTGCGCGGCGATCCGACCCTGCATCACGGCGGATGTAAAGTCTCCGCCGATGAAGGGGATCTGGATGCCAGCGTAGCCACCCGCTGGCAGGAACTGTGCCGCCTGGCGGCACCGGGAGTCATCTGATGACCGCACGCCTCACCCGCTGGCTCAACACCCTCGACAACTTTGAAACGAAGATGGCGCAGCTGCCCGCCGTGCGTCGCTATGGCCGCTTAACCCGCGCCACCGGCCTGGTGCTGGAAGCCACGGGCCTTCAGCTGCCGTTGGGGGCCACCTGCATTATTGAGCGGCCAGACGGGAACGAGATCCGCGAAGTCGAGAGTGAAGTGGTCGGCTTTAACGGCCAGCGCCTGTTCCTGATGCCGCTGGAAGAGGTCGAAGGGGTTCTGCCCGGCGCGCGGGTGTATGCCAAAAATTTATCCGGCGACGGACTGCACAGCGGCAAACAACTGCCGCTCGGCCCGGCGCTGCTCGGACGCGTGCTGGACGGCGGAGGTAAACCGCTGGACGGCCTGCCCGCGCCCGATACCACCGAGACCGGCGCGCTGGTAACCCAGCCCTTCAACCCGTTACAACGAACGCCGATCGAGCATGTGCTGGATACCGGCGTGCGCCCGATCAACGCCCTGCTGACCGTCGGTCGCGGCCAGCGTATGGGCCTGTTTGCCGGCTCCGGCGTCGGCAAATCGGTGCTGCTCGGGATGATGGCTCGCTATACCCAGGCCGACGTTATCGTGGTGGGGCTGATTGGCGAGCGTGGCCGTGAAGTGAAAGATTTTATCGAGAACATCCTCGGGCCCGAAGGGCGTGCCCGCTCGGTAGTGATTGCCGCCCCGGCGGACGTCTCTCCCCTGCTGCGTATGCAGGGTGCCGCCTATGCTACCCGTATCGCCGAAGATTTCCGCGACCGGGGTCAGCACGTGCTGCTGATCATGGACTCCCTGACCCGTTATGCGATGGCCCAGCGTGAGATCGCCCTGGCCATCGGCGAACCACCTGCCACCAAAGGTTATCCGCCGTCGGTGTTTGCCAAATTACCGGCGCTGGTCGAGCGCGCGGGTAACGGCATCAGCGGCGGGGGCTCGATTACCGCGTTTTACACGGTTCTGACCGAAGGCGATGACCAGCAGGATCCGATTGCCGACTCGGCGCGTGCGATCCTCGACGGCCATATCGTTCTGTCGCGCCGCCTGGCCGAAGCGGGCCACTACCCGGCGATTGATATTGAAGCCTCGATCAGCCGTGCGATGACGGCTCTGATCTCCGAGAAGCATTACGCCCGGGTGCGTAACTTCAAGCAGCTGCTCTCCAGCTTCCAGCGCAACCGCGATCTGGTCAGCGTCGGGGCCTATGCCAAAGGCAGCGACCCGATGCTCGACAAGGCGATTGCCCTGTGGCCGCACCTGGAGGCGTATCTGCAGCAGGGTATTTTTGAAAAAGCCGACTGGGAAAGCTCGATCCAGGCTCTGGAGATGATCTTCCCGCAGGCGTAACCAGGTAGAGGGCGAATGTCATGGCACAACACGGCGCATTAACCACGCTGAAAGATCTGGCCGAAAAAGACGTTGATACTGCCGCACAGCAGCTGGGCGCGATGCGCCGCGGTTACCAGCAGGCGGAAGAGCAGCTGAAGATGTTGATCGACTACCAGCATGAGTATCGCAATAACCTCAATACCGATATGACACAGGGCATCGGCAGCCAGCGCTGGATCAACTACCAACAGTTCATTCAGACGCTGGAAAAAGCGATCGAACAGCATCGCCAGCAGGTACTTCAGTGGACCGAAAAGGTTGACCGGGCGTTGAACGTCTGGCGCGAGAAGAAACAGCGTCTACAGGCCTGGCAGACGCTGCAGGATCGCCAGCTTGCCGCCGCTATGCTGGCGGAAAACCGTCTCGATCAGAAAAAAATGGATGAATTTGCCCAGCGGGCAACAATGAGGACCCCGGAATGATCACCCTTCAACAACTGCTTTCGAGCGACAGCGAACTTACTGCTGGCGTCCGGGGCGGAAAAGCGGCCGATGGCGCGCAGGATTTTCTTGCCCTGCTGGCGGGCGCGTTAAGCGATGCAAAAGGCCAGGGCAAAGAAGCTGGCCTGACGCTGAGCGATCTGCAGGCATCGGGCGGCAAGCTCGCGAAAGCGGCGCTGCAGGCCGGTGCGGCTGACGCCGACGTTGACGCCGATGCCGGTAAGCTGGCCGAACTGCTGGCGCGTCAGGACCTGACGTTCACCGACGAAAAAGCCACCCCGCCGGGGCTGACGCAGAGTCTGCTGCCCGCAGCCAAAAGCGACGTGCTGAAGAGCCTGACCCAGGCGGCGAAAGAGGCCGACAGTAAAACCGAGCTCAGCGAAGAGGAGCTGGCGGGCTTAAGCGCCTTAATGGCAATGCTGCCCCACCAGCAGACCGCAACCGTTGCGGCCCCTCAGCCGGTCAGCGCCACCAGCCTTGACGTGAAGGCGGCAGCCACCAGCGAGCGCGGACGTCAGCCAGCCCTGGATACCAATGCCCTGGGCAGCACGAAAACCGTCGCTCAGGATAAAGATGCGTTGGTTGCCGACAACCAACTGACGCCAGCCGTCGCCGCGACCATCAACAAACAGGCGGCAGAGAGCACTCCGTCCCCGACCGGGCCAACCGCCACGATGGGGCCGATTGTCAGTACTCATACCTCCGTACAGGGGACCTTTGCCGCCGCACCGGTGGTCAGCGCCCAGCTGGGCAGCAACGAGTGGCAGCAGACCATCAGCCAGCACATCACGCTGTTTACCCGTCAGGGCCAGCAGAGCGCCGAACTGCGTCTGCATCCGGAAGATCTTGGCCAGGTGCAGATCACCCTCAAGCTGGATGATAACCAGGCGCAGCTGCAGATGGTGTCAGGCCATAGCCACGTTCGCGCGGCGCTGGAAGCGGCGCTGCCGGTTCTGCGCACCCAACTGGCGGAGAACGGCATTCAGCTGACCCAAAGCAGCATCAGCAGTGAAAACTTTAACGGTCAACAGCAGGCCTCTTCTCAGCATCAGCAGCAGGCATCCCGCTCCGGCAATGCCGGCGGATTTGATGAAGAGAACGATGAGCTGCTGGCGGTACCTGCCTCCCTGCAGTCTGCCGCACGTGGAAACAGCGCTGTCGATATCTTCGCCTAAACCTAAACGCCAGAGGTAGCGTGATTATCCCCGTCTTTTCGACCCTTTGACGGCGACGGGACACGGGATAATCACCACATTAGCAGTTCCGAAACAGGAAGCACGCAACAGATGACTGACTCCGCCATCACCAAAAAAAGTAAGCGTTCCATCTGGATCCCGCTGCTGGTGTTAATTACGCTCGCCGCCTGCGCCACCGCAGGTTACAGCTACTGGCGTATGAATAAAGCCCCTTCAGCCGAAGCCAAAGTAGAGCCACCACCACCGGCTGCACCGGTCTTTTTCGCGCTGGATACGTTCACCGTTAACCTGGGCGACGCCGATCACGTGTTTTACGTGGGCGTTACGCTGCGCCTGAAAGACGAAGCCACCCGCGCGCGTCTGAGTGAGTACCTGCCGGAAGTGCGCAGCCGTCTGCTGCTGCTGTTTTCCCGTCAGGATCCTGCCCAGCTCTCTACCGATGAAGGTAAACAGAAGCTGGTAGAAGCCATCAAGCAAACGCTGGCCGCGCCTCTGATCAGCGGTCAACCTAAGCAGGAAGTCACCGACGTTCTGTATACAGCTTTCATTCTGCGGTAACGACATGGGCGACAGTATTCTTTCTCAGGCGGAAATCGATGCGCTGCTCAACGGCGACAGCGATAAGGCCGACGAACCAAAAGCGGGCCAGGCGGGCGAAAGCGACATTCGCCCCTACGATCCTAATACCCAGCGTCGCGTGGTGCGCGAGCGTCTGCAGGCGCTGGAGATCATTAACGAACGTTTCGCGCGTCAGTTCCGTATGGGGCTGTTTAACCTGCTGCGCCGTAGCCCGGATATCACCGTCGGCGCGATCCGCATTCAGCCGTATCATGAGTTCGCGCGTAACCTGCCGGTGCCAACGAACCTCAACCTGATCCACCTGAAGCCGCTGCGCGGCACAGGCCTGTTCGTCTTCTCGCCAAGCCTGGTGTTTATCGCCGTGGATAACCTGTTTGGCGGCGACGGACGTTTCCCGACCAAAGTGGAAGGGCGCGAGTTCACCCACACCGAACAGCGCGTCATCAACCGCATGCTGAAGCTGGCTCTTGAGGGCTATAGCGACGCATGGAAGGCGATCCACCCGCTGGACGTGGAGTATGTGCGTTCCGAGATGCAGGTGAAGTTCACCAACATCACCACCTCGCCAAACGACATCGTGGTCAACACCCCGTTCCACGTGGAGATCGGCAACCTGACCGGTGAGTTCAACATCTGCCTGCCGTTCAGCATGATTGAGCCGCTGCGCGAAGTGCTGGTGAACCCGCCGCTGGAAAACTCCCGCCATGAAGACCAGAACTGGCGTGAGAACCTGGTCCGCCAGGTTCAGCACTCCCAGCTGGAGCTGGTGGCGAACTTTGCCGACGTGCCGCTGCGTTTGTCGCAAATTTTAAAATTAAAACCCGGCGATGTTCTGCCGATAGAAAAACCCGACCGCATCATTGCGCATGTGGATGGCGTGCCCGTGCTGACCAGCCAGTATGGCACCGTTAACAATCAGTACGCGTTACGCGTTGAGCACCTGATCAACCCGATTTTGAATTCTCTGAATGAGGAACAGCCCAAATGAGTGATATGAACAATCCGTCCGATGACAACACCGGAGCACTGGACGATCTGTGGGCTGAGGCGTTAAACGAACAACAGGCACCGGCCAGCAAAAGCGTTGCCGATGCGGTATTCCAGCAGCTGGGCGGCGGTGACGTCAGCGGTACGCTGCAGGATATCGATCTGATCATGGATATCCCGGTCAAGCTGACCGTGGAGCTGGGCCGTACCCGGATGACCATCAAAGAGCTGCTGCGCCTGACGCAGGGTTCAGTGGTGGCGCTGGACGGTCTGGCCGGTGAGCCGCTGGATATTCTGATCAACGGCTACCTGATTGCCCAGGGTGAAGTAGTGGTTGTCGCCGACAAGTACGGCGTGCGCATCACCGACATCATCACCCCGTCTGAACGTATGCGTCGTCTGAGCCGTTAAGTATGAAAACCCAGGCAATCGTCTCACAACCCTCTGCCGTTCCAGGCTCGCCGCTGCTTCAGGTTAGCGGCGCGCTGCTGGGGATCATTGCCTTTATTCTGATTGTCGCGTGGCTTGCAAAACGCGTGGGTCTGGCGGGCAAAACCGCCGGAGCCCGCGGGTTGAAGCTCGCCGCCAGCACCTCACTGGGCCCGCGTGAGCGGGTGGTGATCGTGGAAGTGGAAGACGCCCGGCTGGTGCTGGGTGTCACCGCCTCACAAATTACTATTCTGCATACATTGCCGCCTGCGCCGGTCTCTGAGGAGAGTCGCGCAGATGTTCAACCGGATTTTCAGTCCGTGATGAAGAGTTTGCTTAAGCGTTCCGGGAGATCGTGATGCGCCGTTTGTTGTCCCTTACGCTGGCAGGCCTTGGCCTGTTTGCTCCCGCCGTGTATGCCCAGCTGCCAGGCCTTATCTCCACGCCGATGGCCAACGGTGGCCAGAGCTGGTCTCTGCCGGTGCAGACGCTGGTGTTTATCACCTCGCTGACATTTATCCCGGCAATCCTGCTGATGATGACCAGCTTCACCCGTATCATCATCGTCTTCGGCCTGCTGCGAAACGCGCTGGGTACGCCCTCCGCGCCGCCTAACCAGGTGCTGCTCGGTCTTTCGCTGTTTTTGACCTTTTTTATTATGTCCCCGGTGATCGACAAGATTTATGTCGACGCCTATCAGCCGTTTAGCGAAGAGAAGATCTCGATGCAGGAGGCGCTGGAAAAAGGGGCGCAGCCGCTGCGTGAATTTATGCTGCGTCAGACCCGTGAAGCCGACCTGGCGCTGTTTGCCCGTCTGGCTAACGCCGGGCCGATTCAGGGGCCGGAAGCGGTGCCGATGCGCATTCTGCTGCCCGCCTACGTCACCAGCGAGCTGAAAACCGCGTTCCAGATTGGCTTTACGATCTTCATTCCGTTTTTGATTATCGACCTGGTGATTGCCAGCGTCCTGATGGCGCTCGGGATGATGATGGTGCCACCGGCCACCATCGCCCTGCCCTTCAAGCTGATGCTGTTTGTTCTGGTGGACGGCTGGCAGCTGCTGGTGGGTTCGCTGGCGCAAAGTTTCTACAGTTGAGGAGCGCGCAATGACGCCAGAATCGGTCATGATGATGGGCACGGAAGCGATGAAGGTCGCCATTTCCGTTGCCGCTCCCCTGCTGCTGGTGGCGCTGGTCACCGGTCTGGTCATCAGTATCCTGCAGGCCGCCACGCAGATTAACGAGATGACGCTGTCGTTTATCCCGAAAATCATCGCCGTGTTTGTGGCGATCATTATCGCCGGGCCCTGGATGCTGAACCTGCTGCTGGATTACATGCGCAATCTGTTCACCAACCTGCCCTACATCATCGGCTAGTCATGCTGCAAGTTACCAGCGTTCAATGGCTTGAGTGGCTCGGCCTCTACTTCTGGCCGCTGCTGCGCATTCTGGCGCTGATCTCTACCGCGCCGATCCTGAGCGAGCGGGCCATTCCCAAGCGGGTGAAGGTCGGTCTGGCAATCCTGATCACTATTATTGTCGCCCCGACGCTGCCGCCGGTAAACGTGCCCATTTTTTCCGCTCCGGCGCTGTGGGTGGGGTTGCAGCAGATCCTGATTGGCGTCGCCATCGGCTTTACGATGCAGTTCGCGTTTGCCGCCGTGCGTACGGCCGGGGAGCTGATTGGCCTGCAGATGGGTCTGTCGTTCGCCACCTTCTTTGACCCGGGCAGCCGGCTGAACATGCCCATCCTCGCCCGTATCATCGACCTGCTGGCGATGCTGCTGTTTATGGCCTTTGACGGCCATCTGTGGCTGATTTCAATGCTGGTGGATACCTTCCACACGCTGCCCATTGGCGGCAATCCGGTTAACAGCAACGCTTTCATGGCGCTGGTCAGCGCGGCCGGGCTGATTTTCCTCAACGGACTGATGCTGGCGCTGCCGCTCATTACCCTGCTGCTGGCAGTCAACCTGTCGCTGGGCTTACTGAACCGTATGGCGCCGCAGCTCTCGGTGTTTGTCATTGGTTTCCCGATTACCCTGACCATCGGTATTCTGCTTATCTCCCTCCTCATGCCGCTTATTGCACCTTTCTGCGAACATTTATTCAGTGAAGTATTTAATTTGCTGGCCGATATCGTGCGCGAACTTCCGACGAAATAATAACCCCTGTGTTTTATATTGTTTCTTTGAGGATATTCCTAAAATAAAGAACGCGAAACATCTGCCAGGATATATCTGATGCGGGTTGAATGTTTTAATGCTACTCACATAATTCAACATTTACTTTACTTTAAGATGTTTCCTGGCAAATTATACGTAACTTTACGGGATAGTGAGTTCGCCTGAAAGTCCTTGTAATGCTCACAGGTAATTTATTTTTTCCATCCCGTTTGGCTGTTATAGAGCTCTCAGGCAGGTGGTTAATTATCGTTATGCATTGAGTGAGGGTATGCCATGTCAACGATCATTATGGATTTATGCAGTTACACCCGGCTAGGGTTAACCGGGTATCTGGCCAGCAGAGGGGTAAAGAAAAAGGACATCAACGATGTACATACCGTTGACGAACTTGCCGCCGCATGCGAGGCCTTTACGCCAGGTGTGGTGTTTATTAATGAGGACTGTTTCATTCACGACCCCGCCAACAGTCAGCAAATAAAGCACATCATTAATCAACATCCCGGCACACTGTTTATTGTTTTTATGGCGATAGCCAATATCCATTTCGATGAATATTTGCGGGTTCGTCAGAATCTTCTGATTAGTTCAAAATCTATTAAACCAGAATCACTGGATGAACTGGTGGGGGATTATTTAAGCAAAGAGATAAAGAGTGTAGCAGAATTTAATTTTCCGACTTTATCATTAAGCCGAACTGAATCCAGCATGCTGCGAATGTGGATGGCTGGACAGGGAACGATTCAGATTTCCGACCAGATGAATATCAAGGCGAAAACCGTATCGTCACATAAGGGAAATATTAAAAGGAAGATAAAAACGCATAATAAGCAAGTGATCTATCATGTCGTTCGTCTGACAGATAATGTGACCAACGGAATTTACGTTAACCTGCGATAACCCCTTCTCCTTTCTTACACGCAATCCGATCTCTGGCTATGCCAGAGATTTTTCATTCCGGTCGGGCCAGCCCGCGCCACCCGACATCCACGCTACTCCTGGCTCTCAACGAAGATACCGTCAGGGTGGCCCAGCTCGTTAAAGAACCAGATCCCGAGCGGGTAATCTTCCAGCGAGACCAGATACATCGTGCCTTCATTAAACTGTTCAACCGCCAGTACAACACCCGGGCGACGCGGCCCGCCATCGGTTTTAACTGTGACCCGATCGTTGACGTTCATAAAATCCTCCTCTGGTTTTGAGCCAGTGTAGAACAAAACGTGAAAACTGGCAGCGTGTTGCCGCGCGATTGCCGCTTTTATCGGCGGTCTATACTTACAGATGAGTTCGGTTAAATGAGGAGTGAGGAATGAAGACCGCAAAAGAGTACAGCGAGACTGCAAAACGGGAAGTGAATGTTGACGTTGACGCCCTGCTCGCCGCAATCAATGAAATTAGCGAGAGCGAGGTCAAGCGGATCGAGGATGACCCTACCCGGGTAAGAGTGAACGACAGGGATTACCATACCTGGCGCGAGCTGGCGGAGGCCTTCGAGCTGGATATTCATGATTTTAGCGTAACGGAAGTGAACCGCTGAGGCGAAAAAAATCCCGGTCATGGGGTGACCGGGATCAAACTTGCTTATGCAAGAAGCACTTGTAAATTCGTTACACCAGGAAATCTGATGTCGGGTAAACATTATCTGCAAAATTTTTGCAAGACAAGGAAATATTCTTCACATTTATAGTTACCGCGCGAAATTAAAATATTAGTTATGGTTCCACAACACGCGTGGGGCGCGGGGTGCGCGGGATCGGTTCCAGACGTAAACCGTTTTAGCGAATTTGCTTTTAAGAAAAATCCTATAAAAGGCCTTTATCAGTTACGGGAGATGCTATGCCTTCACTTGACGATCCGCTGCTCATTTATAGCGATCTGGACGGCACATTGCTGGACATTCACACCTATGACTGGCAGCCCGCGCTTGGCTGGCTGGAGAAGTTACGGGACAACCAGATCCCGGTGATCCTCTGCAGCAGTAAAACCGCGGCGGAGATGCTGGAGATCCAGAGCGACCTGGGCCTGGATGGCCTGCCCTTTATTGCCGAAAACGGCGCGGTGATCCAGCTGGACGTGCGCTGGAACGACCATCCCGACGCCCCACGGTTAATCACCGGCGCTGCCCATACCGACATCGTTAACGTCATTAACCAGCTGCGCGACCGGGAGGGTTATAAATTCACCACCTTTGATGATGTGGATGAGCGGGTGATTGGCGAGTGGACCGGGCTTAACCGCGAGCGCGCGGCGCTGGCGAAGCTGCATGAAGCCTCGGTGACCCTTATCTGGCGCGACAGCGACGAGAGAATGGCCGCCTTTGACGATGCCCTGGCCGGGCTGGGGCTGAAGTTTGTGCAGGGCGCGCGGTTCTGGCACGTTCTGGATGAGCGCGGCGGCAAAGACCAGGCGATTAACTGGCTTAACGAGCAGTACCTGCAGCGCGAAGGCGCGCTCCCCACTACCCTCGGCCTGGGGGACGGCCCCAACGACGCCCCGCTGCTGGATAGCGTCGATTACGCCGTGGTGGTCAAAGGCATTAATCGCCAGGGCGTGGCGCTAAAAAACGACGACCCGGCGCGGGTCTACCATACCCACCAGCCCGGCCCTGCCGGATGGCGTGAAGGGCTGGATCACTTCTTCTCGTCCTGACCCACTACCTGGTTGCGTCCTCGCTGCTTCGCCTCGTAGAGACGGGCGTCGGCGATGGACTGCAGCTGTTCAAAATCGTAATTCCCGCTTTCCTGCGCGCTGCTGACGCCAATCGACACGCTGACGCGGGTCGTCTGGCTCTTTTTCACCAGGATCTCCCGGCGATTGATGCGCTCGCGAATGCGCTGGGCAATCACCATCGCCTGTACCGGGCCGGTGTCCGGCAGCACCACGCAGAACTCCTCTCCCCCAACCCGACCGGCGACATCGCGCTCCCGTATCGTACGGGTGATCAACCCGGCCGCATGGGTCAGCACTTTATCCCCCGCCTGGTGACCAAACCGGTCGTTGACGCTTTTAAAGTGATCAAGATCCATCTGCAACACCGAGTAAGGCTGCTTTTGCTGTTCACAACGCTTCGCCAGCGCTTTCGCGCGCTCAAACAGCGCACCACGGTTATTGATGCGCGTCAGGGGGTCGTGCCAGGCCTGCCACTGGAGCGAGTGCTGCAGGCGGTACATATTGCTGACCATCCGGCGGATCACAATCCAGGAAACGACCAGCATGCCGGTGAACAGCAGCCACAGCAGCGCCAGGGCGATAGTAATACTGCCAAAATCGCCGTTGGCCCCTTCCCTCAGGGTATGGATGCGCAACACCACGCCATCGAAGTGATCCAGATGCTGCCAGTTGACGTAGCGGCTCCCCAGACGGAGATCCCCTTCGGTATCTTTTTCCAGCGCAGCGGCGATTTGCGCCCGCTCACGCTCGTCAAAATGGTTCACATCGTCGGCATTGCTCTCTGAGGTGACGAGCAGGTTAAAACCGTTGTCGTAGAGCTGGAACTCCCCTTCACCGTTGCCGTCTACTGCATCCTGCAGCAATTTTTTGAGCCCGGTAAGGGTAAAGTCTATTCCCAGCGCGCCGTACCAGTAGTGCTGATAATCGACCGGTACGCTGACGGTGACGGTGCCATCCTCCGCCCCTTGGGTAAACCAGCGCACGCTGCGGGTCCGGTTCTCACGTTCCGACTGGCCGGTGTACCACGGGCGTGTTACCAGCTGGTAATAGCGGGAGATAATGTCATTGCCCCAGTCTGCAGGTTCCGTCGAGACGTAAAACCCGGCGCGGGAGACATAGACCACGCGCTTTGCGTGTGCCGCAGGCGCGTCGATTCGCAGCAAATAGCCCATTTCGAAGGCGGCGCTCAACTCTCTTTCAAGCCGTTCTTCGTCGCGTATCAGGCTGGTGGTTTGCCGCACAAAAGCATCAGAAACGCCGTTTAGCGGTAAGGTGCGCCGCACGTCGAACGTCAGCTGCCAGAAGGGTTTTCCCTGCAGATCTCTAAAATGGGAGACAGTATTGTGTAGCACCGTGGAGGCCAGCGGGGTTTCAAGGGCGTCGCGCATGCCGTTGCGAAAGAACAGCAGTTTTTCAACGCTGAATTCAAGCTGTCGATCCAGTGAATTGACCACTGTCTCCAGATGATTTTTCTGGCTGGCGGCGTAGGCATCCTCCAGCACCACAGCCTCACGCCAGGTCAGCAGCGTAGAGAAGATGAGGACGGCAATAAAGCATATATTAACAACCCGGCCCGGATGAAAACGGTGTCGCGCCGAAAAAGCGTCTTTTCCTGAAACGTTATCGTGCTCCACACACTCTCCATGAAAGCCAACTCTGCCCTCCGCATGACATTAACGTCTGGCGGGTTTTGCAATGCTACTGCTGTTGGCGATTATAGCGAACAAAAACGCCCGGCAGTGCCGGGCGTAGCGTGACTTAAGCCATATCCTGTCGCCGGGTGCCGTCACCATGCTGAAGCTCATCTTCACGAAACGCTTCCTGCTTGATGCCGTAACCGTCGTACCAGCGACACTCCACCATTCCGCTTGCATAGCCGGTGACGACCATACGTGGACCGCCGTTTTTAGGCTTAACTTCATCGCTGACCAGAAAGACCATAACCGCCTCCTTTATCAGTGTGAAACTGTATCAATTTAGTCGAGGAATAGAAGTTATGCCTGGTATAGACGCAGCCTATTAATGTGAGCGACCTTGCATTTTTTCGACAACTTTCACTACCGCTACGACGATAAGACCAATGATAAAGCCCAGCACCAGATTCAGTAACGTCGGTAAAATGGCCGCGATAACAGCGCCTTGCGCCTCAGCGAAGTGCTCAATGGCATGATGCAGCGGGGCGATACCGTGTACCACAATCCCGCCGCCGACCAGGAACATCGCCAGGGTGCCAATCACCGATAACGACTTCATCAGCCAGGGTGCAATCACCAGCAGCGCCTTGCCGATCCCCTGTGCCAGCGCGCTGGTTTTCTCGCTCAGCCAGTAGCCGATATCGTCCAGTTTGACGATTAGCCCCACCAGGCCGTAAACCCCGATGGTCACCAGAATGGCGATGCCGGAGAGCACCAGCACCTGATTCAGCAGCGGCGCGTCCGCCACGATCCCGAGGGTAATAGCGACAATTTCCGCCGACAGAATAAAGTCGGTACGGATAGCCCCCTTCACTTTATCGCGCTCGAAAGCGACAGGATCTTTGGCGGCCAGCGCTTCCAGACGCTGTTGCCGCGCGGCCGGGCTCTCCTTCTCCTTGTCTTTACGCGATGCGATAGTGTGGAGGATCTTCTCTGCCCCTTCAAAACAGAGAAACGCCCCGCCAATCATCAACAGGGGCGTAATGGCCCAGGGGATAAAGGCGCTGATCAGCAGCGCCAGCGGCACCAGGATCACCTTATTGATAAAGGATCCCTTCGCCACGGCCCAGACCACCGGCAGCTCGCGGTTGGCGCGCACGCCCGTGACCTGTTGAGCGTTGAGGGATAAGTCATCCCCCAGCACGCCCGCGGTCTTTTTCGCCGCCAGTTTTCCCATCAGTGAAATATCATCCAGCAGCGTGGCGATATCATCGAGCAGTGTTAATAAGCTACTTCCCGCCAAAATAACGTTCCTTTTTTTTGTTAATTACCACAACAGTATGGAGTAAAACCGCGAACCCCGAAACCATCCCGATTAAGTCAACAAATTATTCACATCTGCGACACAATTAAAGGACTCGCCAGAGTGATAGTTTTCACGTTAACTATATGCGACCTTTTTATTACGCCGTGAGGGAGTATGCGTTTCAGGCAAGTATTACCATTAGCGGGCGCGCTGTTCGCGCTCTATATCATCTGGGGCTCCACCTACTTCGTGATCCGCATCGGGGTGGAGAGCTGGCCGCCACTTATGATGGCGGGGGTGCGCTTTCTCTCTGCGGGCGGGCTGCTGCTGGCGTTTCTGTTCCTGCGTGGCAATAAGCTGCCGCCCCTGCGTCCGTTGCTGAATGCTGCCCTGATTGGCGTCCTGCTGCTGGCGGTGGGTAACGGCTTTGTCACCGTCGCCGAACATCAGAACGTGCCGTCCGGGATCGCCGCGGTCGTCGTGGCGACCGTGCCGCTGTTCACTCTCTGCTTTAGTCGTCTGTTTGGCATCAAAACGCGCAAGCTGGAGTGGCTGGGGATCGCCATCGGCATGGCGGGCATTATTCTGCTCAACAGCGGCGGCAATCTGAGCGGTAATCCGTGGGGCGCGGTGCTAATCCTGATTGGCTCGATGAGCTGGGCGTTTGGTTCGGTCTACGGCTCGCGTATTGCGTTGCCGACCGGGATGATGGCCGGGGCCATAGAGATGGTTACCGCCGGGATTGTCCTGCTGACGGCGTCCGTGCTGTCGGGAGAGAAAATGACCGCCCTGCCCGACCTGTCGGGATGGCTGGCGGTGGGCTATCTGGCGATTTTCGGCTCGGTGATCGCGATTAACGCCTACATGTTCCTGATCCGCAACGTCTCACCGGCGGTCGCCACCAGCTATGCCTATGTGAACCCGGTGGTGGCGGTCCTGCTGGGCACCGGCCTTGGCGGGGAATCGCTCTCAAGCGTAGAGTGGCTGGCGCTGGGGATTATCATTATGGCGGTGGTGCTGGTGACGCTCGGCAAGTATCTGTTACCGGCCAAACCGGTGGTTACGCCGTGTCAGGCGGAGAAACCCTGAGCGGGCGAATGCCCTGAGTGTCGATCTGCGCGGTTTTGCCGCCGCTGCAGATCCACTCCTCCAGCCGCTCCATAAGCGCCCTGTCATCCAGCTTCATTCTTCCGCGCAGCGCGCACTCCCACACCACCAGTACCCGCCAGCCCTGCTCCTGCAACAACGTGATATCCCGCGCGTCGCGCGCCACGTTTTTGCCAATTTTTTCCAGCCAGAAATCGGTGCGGGTCGCGGGCACTTTAAACAGGTAGCAGTCGTGGCGATGCCAGAAACAGCCGTGGGTGAAGATCACGCATTGGCCGCTATCGATAACAAAATCAGGTCGTCCGGGAAGCGCGGCGTCCTGCACGCGAAACTTAAACCCGACCTCCGTGAGCAGACCCGCCAGCCGTTTCTCGATAGCGGTGTCCCGCGTACCGATGGCACGCATGTTTTTACTGCGCGTGGCCTTATTGTGAACGTCCGCCATTCGCGGCCCCGGTTTTGCGTTGTTCTACTGCCTGCAGAATACGCGACTCCAGCAAGCGTGCCACGGCGGCAAACGCCGGAACCACCACCGAGTTACCAAACTGGCGATAGGCCTGGGTGTCCGATACCGGAATGCGGAAGCTGTAGCCCTGCGGAGTTTCAAAGCCCATCAGGCGCGCGCATTCGCGTGGCGTCAGGCGGCGCGGACGGTGGCGCTGATTTTCGGCATCATCAAAATTGCGCTCGCCCAGGACTTTATCCCAGCCACGGTCGATGAGGATCTCGGCGCCATCTTTGTAATAGCGTGCCGACAGGGTGCGAGCCACGCTGTGCGGATTGGTGGGATCGACCATCCCGAAGCCAAAGCCGTTGCCCTTGGCCTGATGCTTTTTGGCATAGCGATAAAGATACTTCCACAGCACCGGGGTGAGAATGAATTTGGCGTCCACCACCGGCTCGAGTAGATCGGCAATCGTCGTGCGGCGGGTCGGCCACAGTCCAGGGAGATCGCGCAGCGTAAAGTTGCCCCGCAGGTTGAGATCCCGTCGAAAGCCCACCAGCACGATGCGCTCCCGGTGCTGGGGCAGAAAATGTTTGCCATCGACGATCTTCGGATCGTCCGGGCCGCTGTCCGCCGCATCCGCCACGTCATACCCCAGCTCATCCAGGGTCTGCATGATGATGCGGAACGTTTTGCCTCCGTCATGGCTCTTCAGGTTTTTGACATTTTCCAGCACGAAGATCGCCGGGCGGCGAGCGTCAATAATGCGGACCACGTCGAAGAACAGCGTCCCCTGAGTGTCGCAGGCAAACCCGTGCGCACGGCCCAGCGCGTTTTTCTTTGACACGCCCGCCAGGGAAAACGGCTGACATGGAAAGCCCGCCAGCAGCACGTCATGCTCGGGGATGTTGTCCCGAATGTGCTGCGCCGCTTCTTCGTCAGTGACGCCGCTCTGGTGGCTGAGCGTCACTTCGCGAATATCTTCGTTGAACTGATGCGCGTCAGGATCGCAATACCAGTTGGCCTTGTAGGTACGCACCGCGTGTTTGTTCCATTCGCTGGTAAACACGCACTGCCCGCCAATCGCCTCGAAGCCATGGCGGATACCACCGATCCCGGCAAACAGATCGACAAAGCGGAAAGCATAGTGAGGGTGACAGGCAGGAGGACGCGGGAGCAGGTTTTGCAGCATGCCAAATTCGCCGTCGCTGAGACGATGCCCTGCCCGCTCACTGGTCACCAGCCGCTTGAGGATCGCCGGGCTCCAGTGGCTCTCACCCTGAGCATTCAGAAGATGGGCCAGGGTTCTGGCATCGTAAATTTCCAGCAGTTGGCACAATAACGCCTGAACGGACGCCGTTGATTTTACTGCCAGCAAAGGCGCGGATTCCGTCACTGATACATTTTCCTGCATACATTTAACCGGACCAAAAAGGATGTAAACAGAGTAACACAGAAAGGCCTTACAGACCCTCCCGGAAGCGCTGTAATACCCCGCTGTCGGTGCCTTCGTAATCCCCGCGCAGCTCGGCGCTGAGACGGGCCATAAACTGGATCAGAAAATCGGCGCTCTGGCGCGCCAGTTCGCGTCCGGCCGCGGTCTGCATCGTCCGGGGCAGGCGCAGCAGTTTGGTCTGGAAATGGTCCAGCGCAAACGCGCGGTCGTTCAACTCGCGCCCATCGGCAAAGGGATCGTCCGGATCGAAGAGGGGCACGCCCAGCGCGCCGGAGACGGCAAACACGCGCGCCAGACCAATGGCGCCAAGGGCTTCCAGCCTGTCGGCATCCTGCACGATTTTCGCTTCCAGGGTGTGAGGCGGGATCCCGGCGCTGAAGCTGTGCGCCTCAATCGCATGCTGAACGGCAGCGTAAAGCCGGTTGGGGAAATCCGCAAAGTATTCGCCCAGAATAGCGATCGTCTTTTCAGCGGCCAGTTGCGACGAGCGGCCCCGCTGCGGATGGTTTTTCGGCAGGCTGACAATATCGTGAAAATAACAGGCCGTCAGAATGACCAGAGCGTCAACCTGCTGGTCTTTCATCAGCCGCTGTGAGGTATTCCAGACCCGGCGAAAATGAGAAATATCATGCGCGGTATCATCGCTGGCATGATGCGCCATCAGCCAGTTTTCAAAACGTTGCTGCCACTGCACGAGTTCCATAGCGCTTTCCCTATAGTGAAAAGCCGTACAATAGCAATTATTTACTGGTCTGGCACATCACGCGGACGGGTGTACCAGGCAATACTGGCAAGGATTGCCCCCACTGCGCTTAACGCCATAAAACGTAACATCACCCCCAACAATTTACTGGATATTACACAGGGATCGTCTCCCGCCAGCGAGTCCAGAAATGTAGTGACTTTGCCTATCACCCACAAATAGTGCATCACTGTCCAGATGAAATAGCCGCAAAATGCATAAAAGACCCACAAGGCCAGTATTCCGCCAGGGCTACGGTTGCGTTTTTTTTGCATAATCTTTTCTCCTTTTATGCGATGCCGGGGCAACATTCACATCACCAATCCATATTAATAAATCAATTACATTTTATTATAAAATACACTCCCCCGTTACAGAATCCTCCTTAAAAAAATTAATTAAGTTGATTTAGCGCAATTTTATATTGATGATAATTATTAATTAGTCAGTTACATTCATAAGACCAATGTTTTCCACTAAAAGGTAAATAGCTGTTTCCTGCCGCCGCAAAGCCCGAGAAAATATATTCAACCAAGCGGATAAGTGTGCCATGATGCATGAGGTTATGTGTTTTTTTTGCTTCACCATAACCACCCTCAAATTACCCCTTATTTTCCCGATATTCTTATCGGGATTTTTTTATCCCTTTTTCGCAAGACCATTTCATCACGCAAATAAACACCAAGGCTTCTATTCAAAACTTGAATAGATATCAATTCACAGCAATCATGATTTATAAAAAACCATTCAACAGATATATCAACATTCACTTATTAACATTTAGAAATAATCTAAATAACTTAGTTACATTTATTTTTAAACAGTAAAAACCCGGTCTGAAATAGTATTGACCCGGTACCCCGGAGGGGGTTTCGTATATTCATGAAGAAAATACATGAAAGGGAATATATAATGAAAAGAAAAGTACTGGCAGTTCTGGTCCCCGTTTTATTGAGCGCAGGCGTGGCTAACGCGGCGGAAATTTACAATAAAAACGGCAATAAATTCGATCTGTACGGAAAGATGGTCGGTGAGCGTGTCTGGGACAAGACCGATGATAGCAACAGTGAAAACGCCGATACCTCCTATGCCCGTTTCGGCATCAAAGGCGAAACGCAAATCAGCGATCGGCTGACCGGTTTCGGTCAGTTTGAGTACAACATGCCCGCCAACGCCCCGGAAGGCCAGCAGGAGCAGAGCACCCGTCTGGCGTTCGCAGGCCTGAAATTCGGCGAGTACGGCTCCTTTGATTATGGCCGTAACTACGGCGTAGCCTACGACGCCGGTGCTTACACCGATATGCTCGTAGAATGGGGCGGTGATTCCTGGGTTCACACCGATAACTTTATGACCGGCCGTACCACCGGTGTGGCGACCTATCGCAACTCGGACTTCTTCGGCGCGGTTGAAGGTCTGGATTTTGCGCTGCAGTACCAGGGCAAAAACCATGATAACCAGGTGGAGAAAGCCAACGGCGACGGTTACAGCTCATCAGTTAGCTACAACTTTGATGGCTTCGGCTTCGTGGGCGTATACGGCAAATCTGACCGTACTGACAAGCAGTCTGCTGACGGCTATGGCGAGAACGCTGAAGTCTGGTCCCTGGCAGCGAAGTACGATGCAAACAACCTTTACGCAGCGGTAATGTACGGTGAAACCCGTAACATGACCTGGACCGGTGGCGATGTTGGATTTGCTAACAAAACCCAGAACGTCGAAGCCGTGGTGCAGTACCAGTTTGATTTCGGCCTGCGTCCTTCCCTGGGCTACGTCTATTCCTCAGGCAAAGATCTGGGTGAGAAGAACGGCCGTGGCGGTTTCAACGCCGATCTCGTGAACTATGTTGAACTGGGTACCTGGTACTACTTCAACAAGAACATGAACGTCTACACCGCATACAAATTTAACCTGGTGGACGAAGACGACGCGGCCCGTACCGGCGGTCACTCTGACGACCAGTTCGCGCTGGGTATCGTTTACCAGTTCTGATTGGCCGACAACAATCTGTTAAGCCCGCTGCGAAGCGGGCTTTTTGCTTTCTGCCGCCCTCCGTTTTACATCCCTTTTACAAATTAGCGCCATCAGCGATAATGCCCTCCTTTCTGTATTTACCGGAGTTTCAATGCGCGATTTGCCGCCCCTTCCCCCCACGCACAGGCGCCCAATGAAACTCAACACGCTGGTCACATTGATGGTGTACAGCGTGACGGGCGCGGTGCTGCTGGTGATTTTTGTCCTCTATTTCGCGCAAATCACCCGGGCCACCCGTGACGGGGTGCGGGATACCGCCCTGGCGGTCGCCAGAACGCTGGCCGACAGCCCTGAGGTTATCCGCGGCTTGTCGCTCCCGCCGGAGAGCAACATTATCCAGCCCGTCGCCCTGGCCGTAATGCAGCGCAACAATCTGCTGTTTGCGGTTGTCACCAATATGCAAGGGATCCGCTATTCGCATCCCAACAGCACCCTGCTCGGCAAAGCTTTTATTGGCGACGATCTCCGCCCGGCGCTGGAGGATAAAGAGAATGTCGCCATCAATCACGGGGTGCTCGACGAGGCGCTGCGCGTATTCACGCCGGTCTACAACGCACAGCATCAGCAGATTGGAGTGGTTGCGGTGGGGATCTCGCTCAATAAAGTCGAACAGCAGATAGCCCGCAACCGCTGGGATGCCATCTGGCTGGTACTGTTCAGCGCGCTGCTGGGGGCGCTCGGCGCCTGGGGGCTGGTGAAAATGCTGAAGCGCGTTCTGTTCGGACTGGAACCCTGGCAAATCTCAGCCCTGCTGGAACAGCGTCAGGCGATGCTGCACTCCCTGCGCGAGGGCGTCATTGCCGTGGATCAGCATGGGCATGTGACGATGGTCAACCATGCCGCCCGGCAGATCCTGAATATCAACGCCAGCAGCAATACCCTGCATGAAGCCCCGCTGCTGGCGAACCTTCGCGAGGTGTTACGTAGCGGACATCCTCTTGAGGATCAGGAGATTAACTGCCACGGTCGATTGTTGCTCTGTAATACTCTGCCCGTCAAAAGCGATAATCAGCTGATGGGTGCCATCACCACTTTTCGCGATAAGACCGAAATCAGCGAACTTCTGCAGCGGCTGGACGGCATGGTGAACTATCTCGATGCCCTGCGCAGCCACTCCCACGAGTTTATGAATAAGCTGCATGTGATCCTCGGGCTGCTGCATATGAAGCAATATGCCAGACTTGAAGAGTACGTCCTGCTGACCGCCAATGCCTGGCAGAGCGATGTCGGCACGCTGCAGCGCAACGTCAAATCGCCGGTGGTTGCCGGGTTTTTGCTGAGCAAAATCAACCGTGCCAGAGAACTGGGGGTTAGCCTCACACTCTCTGATGCCAGTCAGGTTCCCGATAACCCGAACGCGCAGCAGGTCGCAGGCCTGGTTACCGTGCTCGGTAATCTGATTGAAAATGCGCTTGATGCCATGGCAACGCAGGGCGAAGGGGAAATCAGTCTGCTGCTGCATTATCAGCAGGGCTGGCTGAGTGCCGAGTTGAGTGACGATGGCCCGGGTATCGCCCCTGAGCATCTGCAGACCATTTTTAGCAAAGGGTTTTCCACCAAAGGTGAGAACCGGGGGGTGGGACTCTTCCTCGCCCGTCAGCAAATCGAAAATCTGGGCGGGGAGATCGCCGTGGAATCTGAGCCGGGCGTGTTTACCCAGTTTTTTGTGCAACTCCCCTGGGACAGTGAAAGGAAAAACGCGTGATACATGTTTTGATTGTCGATGACGATGCCATGGTGGCCGATCTTAACCGCCAGTACCTGGACCGGGTCGAGGGATTTTGCTGCTGCGGCATTGCCACTTCCCTTGCAGAGGCTGAAGCTGTACTTCACTCCCCTGCCCGACAGGTGGATCTGATCCTGCTGGATGTCTATATGCAGCGCGATAATGGCCTGAGCCTGCTGCCGACGATCCGCGCATCCGGGCGTAAAACAGACGTTATCATGATCACCTCGGCCTCGGACGCCTCCACCCTTCAAACCGCCATGCATTATGGCGTGGTGGATTACCTGATCAAACCGTTTCAGTTTCCGCGTTTTGCCGAGGCGTTGAACGGCTGGTGCAAGAAAAAACAGCTGATGGAATCGCACCAGTATTATGAGCAGGCAGACGTTGACCGACTGCTACGCGGTGGTGCGCCGGAGCTGGCGGACAGTCGTCGCCTGCCGAAAGGGTTAACCCCTCAGACACTGCGTACATTGTGCTTATGGATTGATGCCCATCCGGGGACAGAGTTCTCGACCGACGATCTGGCGAACGCAGTCAATATCTCGCGGGTATCTTGTCGCAAATACCTGATCTGGCTGGCGCAGGTCAACATTCTGCACACCAGCATTCACTATGGCGCAACCGGCCGGCCTGTATATCGCTATCGCCTGCGTCCAGAGCAGATTGCCCTGCTCAGACAGTATTGCCACCAGGAGTAATGTCCGTAAAACAGCCTCTTCAGGCAAACATCCTGATTTAGCTCACATATATTGTTATGAGGCGGTAAAGGGCTGTTACTTCTCGTAAGCGGAATGATAAGGTAACCAGCGCACAGGAAGTC
The DNA here is from genome assembly GCF_049312895.1 of Leclercia barmai. Classification (NCBI taxonomy): domain Bacteria; kingdom Pseudomonadati; phylum Pseudomonadota; class Gammaproteobacteria; order Enterobacterales; family Enterobacteriaceae; genus Leclercia; species Leclercia barmai. The sequence goes on from NZ_JBMNWZ010000002.1 coordinate 406,610, forward strand.
TGGTGAGAAGCGAGCAGAAATTCTGACGAGTAATCTGGCATTTTAACAGACCATAACCGTTCAATTTTGTTCAAGTAACAAGTTTGCGAGCAAAGCGATGATTAAGTGGCCCTGGAAATCGAATGAATCCGCCCGAAGCGCGGCGCTGCCGTGGGAAGAGGCGCTGGCGATCCCCGTTCTGTCCACTTTATCGGATGAGGATAAATCGCGTCTGGTACAGCTTGCCATGCGGTTCTTACAGCAGAAACGCCTGGTGCCGCTCCAGGGTTTTGAACTCGACGATCGCAAGAGCACCCGTATTGCCCTGCTCTTTTGCCTGCCGGTACTGCAGTTGGGTATCGAGTGGCTGGACGGTTTCCATGAAGTGCTGATCTACCCGGCACCCTTTGTGGTGGACGACGAGTGGGAGGATGACATCGGGCTGGTTCATAGTCAGCGGATGGTACAGTCCGGTCAAAGCTGGCAGCAGGGGCCGATTATCCTCAACTGGCTGGATATTCAGGACTCCTTCGACGCATCCGGTTTCAACCTCATCATTCATGAAGTGGCTCATAAGCTGGATACCCGTAACGGCGATCGCGCCAGCGGCGTGCCGTTTATCCCGTTACGTGAAGTGGCAGGATGGGAACACGACCTGCACGCTGCCATGAACAACATTCAGGATGAGATCGATCTGGTGGGCGAAAGCGCGGCCAGCATTGACGCTTATGCCGCCACCGATCCAGCCGAATGCTTCGCGGTGTTATCGGAATATTTCTTCAGCGCCCCCGAGCTTTTCGCCCCCCGCTTCCCGGCGCTGTGGCAGCGTTTTTGCCAGTTTTACCAGCAGGACCCGCTGCAGCGTTTGCGTGAAAATGAAGGACCCGGCGAGGGTCCCGCCACGCAAGTACACTAAATCAGCAGCCTGAGTCATAATTAATCAATTGAATCAGGGCGTTGAATTTAGTGTTGACACAAAATAGCGAGGCCATTAATATGCGCCTCGTTCACACGATTCCTCTGTAGTTCAGTCGGTAGAACGGCGGACTGTTAATCCGTATGTCACTGGTTCGAGTCCAGTCAGAGGAGCCATATTTGAGAAGCCCGCTTAAGGAAACTTAAGCGGGCTTTTTGCTTACTATGTTTTAACTGTCAGACCCCGCATGGCGGGGTCGTTCAGGCTATATCTGGTAGTCAATCGCCGCTTCTTCCGGCTCCATGACCTGACGTTTAATCTCATCCACCGACAGCCCGGCGTTGCAAAGTTCGATAAAGCGCCAGACATAGTTGCGCTGCAGCTGCCCCCGCTTAAGCCCAAGCCAGACGGTGTTGGCATCAAACAGGTGGCGAGTATCGAGACGTAGCAAATTCCCCTGCTCGCGCTCGTCGCCGGACTGTTCCGCCACCAGCCCGATCCCCAGCCCCAGCTCGACGTAGGTTCGGATCACGTCAGAGTCCTGGGCGCTGAGCACCACATCCGGCGTCAGCCCTTTGCGGTTAAAGGCTTCATCGATGCGGGAGCGCCCGGTGATGCCCTGGCGATAGGTGATTAACGGCCATTTGGCGATAGCCTCCAGCGTCAGCGGGGAGACCTGCGTCAGCGGATGGTCGACCGGCAGCAGCAGGCTGTGATGCCAGCGAAACCACGGGAACGCCGCCAGCAGCGGATCGTTGCTTAAGCGCTCGCTGGCGATGCCGATATCCGCCCCGCCGTTTTGCAGCAGGACTTCTATCTCCTGCGGCGTGCCCTGGATCAGCTCCAGACGCACATCCGGGAACAGCTCCCGGAAGGCCTTGATCACCGGCGGCAGACTGTAACGAGCCTGAGTGTGGGTGGTGGCGATGGTCAACACGCCGGAGGCATCGTTGGTGAAGAGATCGGCCAGACGGCGCACGTTGCTCGCTTCGTTGAGAATGCGTTCTGCTATGGTCAATAGCGCCTTGCCGGGCTCGGTCATCCCCAGCAGGCGTTTGCCGCGGCGAATGAAAATCTCAATGCCCAGCTCCTCTTCCAGCTCGCGGATATGGCGGCTGACGCCCGACTGGGAGGTGTAGAGCATGTTGGCGACCTCGGTCAGGTTGTAATCCCGACGGGCCGCCTCACGGATAATTTTAAGTTGCTGGAAATTCACGGTTCACTCCGGCGAATCTGACATGACGCTATTGTTAGAGTGTGCCCGTTGTGAGAACAAATAATAAAAACCAGCAACTTATACCTTTATGGAATATCAGCTCACCAGCTGTAGCTCGCGATTCTCCAGTGACGGGCGGCTCACCAGCGACATGAGGATCTCTTTCACCGCCTGCGCCTGTGGTGATAAAGATCCGCGGGCAGAGACATTAAGCGACAACGGCAGGCTCATCGACGGCGAGGAGATTCTCGCCATCCAGCCATTGGCAGCACTTGAAAGCGAGCGCGCGGCGGATTCAGGCAGGACCGTTACGCCCATCCCGCTGGCAATGGCGGCGGTCAGGGTAGATATTGAGTCGATTTCACCGATGATTTTTGCCGTCAGGCGGCGCAGAGAGAAGGCCTCATCGACGCGCAAACGCACGGCGCTGTAATCGCGGGGTAAGAACAGATTCATCTCCGCTACGGCGTTTAAATCCACGCTCTGTCCCGGACAATCCCGCGTGCCTACCAGAAAGAGATCTTCTTTCAATACCGGCTGGCTAGTGATCCCCGCCACAGGGGAACGATCGTATAGCACCGCCATATCCAGCTGCCCGCTGAGTAATTTATCGTTCAGCGCCGCGCCGCTGTTTTCGTGCAGGTAGACCAGCACCTCCGGTAGCTCTGCGCGCACTGCCTGTAATAACGGCATGGTCACAGAAGAGGCCGCCGTGCCCGGCGCCAGCCCAATCGAGACCTGCCCGGTTAGCGTCTGGCCGACATTGCACACCGCAAGCTGCGCCTGCTCACACTGGCGCAAAATAGTGCGTGCATGTGTGTAGAGGATCTTGCCGGCTTCAGTTGGTGTTACGCCGCGTTTCGTGCGGATCAACAGCTGCTGATCGAGTTCACCTTCCAGAGTGGCCACTTGCTGGCTCAGTGCCGGCTGTGCGATATGCAACACTTCAGCAGCCTGGGTCAGGCTACCGATATCGACGATTTTTACGAAGTATTTCAGTCGTCTTAAGTTCATTTTGCCCCCTGTACGAAATGCGTTGCCGGTTCCGGCGCGAATGTACAGAAGGTTTTGCAAGATGCTTGCCAGTTTTTAAAAGAGGTCCGATATGTCCGCTAAGCGGCTGAAAATAAGGAAATCCAATTGCTGTCGCGGCTTTTTGAAGTGAAACAGCGGTTTATGATCTGCCCCATTCGGGGTATATCCGCACCAAAAACGTGCAAACCGCTGTGGAAAACGCCACTTTGCTGATTTTGTCAGCAAACGATACCAACAGGCGGGATCACCCTTTGACAAGTGCACCTGACGTCGATAATATGCGCCCCGTTCACACGATTCCTCTGTAGTTCAGTCGGTAGAACGGCGGACTGTTAATCCGTATGTCACTGGTTCGAGTCCAGTCAGAGGAGCCATATTTAAGAAGCCCGCTTAAGGAAACTTAAGCGGGCTTTTTGCTTTGGTATCGACAGCGCCGACACCATCGGTTTCACTGATACTCGAAAGAGGCCACAATCGCTGAGGAGACATCGCCAGGCATAACTTTACCTGCCTTCGAATAGACACGCGCCTGAAGCTTAAAGGTTGTATTCCCCTCTTCAACGGCACCAATTAATGAGCTGTTATTGCTCAAAATGGCTCCCGTAGATTGCTGGGATAACTCAACTGCGGTATTGGCAGCAGCTTGAGCCGCGTTGTTTGCCCACAGCGTCGCATCTGTGCCGTCCGGGTTGCCAGTAAACGTCACTTTTACGTTAGTGGTACTAGCCGGACAACCGGTCACCGGTAAATCAAAGGTCTTCATTGCTGAACCCGAGCCTGCCCCTTCAAAAGAGGAAGCCTGGAGGGATTGGCCCAGGTCAACGTTTAACGCATCGGAACCACCATTTAATGTAGTACAAGGAGAAGCAATTACTCTCCCGGTAATGTTGATATTAACGCTATCTGCCGCATAAATATTACCCGCAAAAAGTACAGCAGAAATAGATGCGGTCAGATAACATAAACTTTTTTTCATTTTAGCCCACCTTGGCATGATGTTGAGACATTGAACATTTCATTGGTATGTCAGTGTCAACGTTGCGGAAGTATTAGCTTCGCCGACGGTGACGGTATTTCTGGTTTGGTAATAACGGGCAGTAAGAGGAAAGGCTTCTTTTCCGCCGCTGGATGTTTTTAATGCAAGCCTGGAATTAATAACGAGTGGTTTACCGTCATATAATAATTGCACTCCAACGCCTTGCGCGATATTCGTACCTCCTTGATTATTTAAGGCCATTACGCTGGCATCGCTGACATCCGGATTCTGTTGCCCGTTCAGCGTGACATTTATATTGGCGGAACCATCACAATCTAATCCGAGATTCTGGGTACTGGTTTTTGCCGGGGTAAATCCTGTAGTTGTACCAAAATCTGCTTTTGAAACATTGCCTATCGGAAACGTTAAATTAGGCGTAGTCACTGAACATGCAACCTGGGTTATACTCCCACCCGTCATGTTTATTCTCACTACCGTAATGTCTGATACCGTCCAGGTGCCAATGAGTCCGGTACTTAACTGACCAGACTGAATATCACCCGTTTTTATCAACTTATAGATAATCGGGGGGAGTCTTACAGATGCCAATGGCGTATTATCAGTGGACGCTGGATTGTCAAGATATCCCCATGCAAGATCGACAGATATCGCTACGCCAGGAATATTGGTCGCATAAGCATGATTAATTGATGTTGGTACGCCACCAAGATAAAGCATCTTATAATAATTAGTGTTGATATCGCCATTACAGCCCAGCAACATTGAACCCGCCGCCGTTGAGTCTGAATATATTACTGTTCCAACGGGCACATCTCTTTGCACGGTAACGTTATCAGGTGAAAAGCTCAGATTTTGCGTTCCCTGCCCGGAGACAAATGAACAATCAGCAAAAGCATTAAAACTGAAGCACCAAAATATCATTATCATTAAGGCACCAACGCGTTTATAGCCGATAAATTTATTTGCATATTTCATTGATTAAAACCACTCCAGAATCCGCTTCAGATCCCTGAAGCAAATAATTAACTCGACATTTTTCATTCGCTTCCATACCCCAGCGTGCAATTAACTCACCGCGGTTTTTCAGGCCGGTCAGGTAGACCTGGCCCTGATCCCCCACAATAAATCCGGCTGAATTTTTATCGGTGGCAACAGTGACTGTGGCCCCGAACGGAACGGGTTGCCCCGTTGCCCTGGTCAGAGTCATTAATACGCGAGTGCCCACATTGGCTTTATATACAGCTCTCACCACCGCGCCCCGCGTGGGAATGACGGTCTGGGTAGTTAATTCCAGCTCAACGTCATCCGGCAGTGTTTCAGTGTCCAGACTCAGGCTGTTCTTACGATACGGCGAGACATTGCTGGCGATGGTATAACCCCGGTAATCGGTATTCACGCCGGTCTGGCCTGTTACGCCCACCCCCGACGCGCCCGGGGCTTTAATCAGTGCAAGGGTTTCACCAAAAGGCTGCGCCAGCGTCATACCGTCGGCATGCACTATAACGCCTCCATTCAGGCCATAGTTAACCCGCTGCATATTATCGTCAGTGCTATACCCGCCGGTGACTTCGCCATAGGTTCCGTGATAGTCAGCGCTAAGGTTACCGCTATGACCAGTTCCGTCATTGCCATACCCTTGCTGTACACCCCAGCTCAGGGCATTTTCCTGCAACGCCGTGCCGCTCAGACCAACCGTATGGGTTGTATCCCCTTTCTTACTGCTATTCAGGCTGTAGCTGGCCCAGGTATTACTCAGGAAACGATCTAAAGGAACACTTATATTTAAAGCCAGGATCTGGTCTTTATCATAGGTTTTCTCCCCGTCGCTACCCTCTGCGCTCGCGTTATTGCTATAGGTATAACTCAGTCCCCAGGTGATACCGTTCCACGCGTTGTTATAGCTGACGCTGTATGAACTCATCGTCTTGTCAGCGTTCCAGTAATCTTCACGGATTGCGCTGCCGGTGATCGAGCCGAAGGCAGGGCCGAGCGTTTGACTCAGCGTCAATTCAGCGCGGTTACGCCGATGATCCTGCAACGACTGACTGTTGCTATCGGCGTCAAGCACGTCCTGCATCCCGTAATATCCCGCGGTGGAATAGCGATAGCTGGTCGCCGAGAAATTGGTTCCGGTATCGGTAAAGTTTTTGCTATAGCGCACGCGCCAGGCTTGCCCGCTTGTTTTATCCTGCGTCTCAGGGCTCGACCAAGCCTGGGTAACGTCCACAGACAACGCCCCGATCTCACCCATATTTTTACCAACGCCGATAGCGTAGGACTGATAGGGGCTGGACGCCTGTATACCGCCATAAAGGGTTAAGCCCTTCGGTAGACCATACATAGCGGTTCCCTGCATCAGCGGGCGCTTTTCTGCCTGGCTATCACTGGGACGATATTGCCCCCCCGTCAGGCTGTACTTCAGTCGCCCCTCTCGCTGCAGAACAGGCACAGAGGCATAGGGCACGACAAAATCCTGTTCGCTGCCGTCCGCTTCTTTCACCGAAACACTTAAATCACCCGCACCGCCGGTAGGGTACATATCGGTAATTTCAAAGGCGCCGGGGGCAACATAGCTCTGGTAGATGGTGTAGCCATTCTGGCGGATAACCACCTGAGCGTTGGTACGCGCAATACCGCGGACCACAGGGGCATAGCCTTTCTGGCTGTCGGGTAGCATCTCATCGTCGGAGGCCAGCTGCCCACCGCGAAAAGGAATACTGTCAAATACGTCGGAAGGCGATGAACTGTCGCCGAGCGTCAGCTGGCTTTTCAAAGGAACGATGTTGCGCTGGGCATACGTATAAACCGTATCCCACTGCGCTTTACCATCAGAATCGCGGCGCCATGTCATATAGTTACGCAGACGCCAGGGGCCAATATTCACGCCCGGACGCAGGTTCGCGTACTGACTCTGGCTGTTACTGGAGGTGCTATTTCTGCCCCAGGTGTTATCACCGCTGATGCTGTAATTCAGCAGCAAGGCGTTAATGCCTTCGTCCCACATTTCTGGCGCAACATAGCCGCGCGCCTGGGATGTAAGTGCCGCCTGAGGAAAACTCAACAATAGTTTTTGCGCACCAAAGATGAAATCGGCAGTCGCCTTTGGGATCGCCGCAAGATTTGCGCATTCAGGATCTTTATCGAGTCCGGGAAAGAGATCGGTTTTGACACCATAACTTTGCAGCAATCCTATCGACAGACACGGCTGGAGGCTTTGATCGCCTTCGGCCTTTGCCACCGATTTAAAATCAATCTCGCGGGTATCCACCGTCTGATCGTTTACCACGACCTCAACGCGATATTTACCTGGCACCTGCGCGCCACGTGCAAAAGAGGAGAGATCAATACCTCTCATCGAGGGGTTACCCACTTCGAGCAGTGCCGGATTAAAATACTCTTCGGCACTGGCGCTCTGCATAATACCCGGCAACGCCAGCGCAATTAAACAGGCCAGACGAGTCGGTGTAAACCAGGAGTATAATATCTTGCGCATAAAAATTCTTATCCCATGCCCCTGCAGAGTTTCCCCTTTTTAAATAGCGGCGTGATGAGTCTTTCCTACCCCACCAAAATCATTGATCAGTTTGAATGTTACAGGCCCTGAGCTTACGCCAGCCGGTAATGAAAACGTTGCAGACGCCCCCGGTGCAACATAGGTGGGTTCAGGTACGTTTTTTCCCGCAACGGTAATCTCATTAAAATTCATATAATAATTCCCGGGATTACGCACCGAAATATTGTTAGAGGAACGTGTCCATTTCAGCTGGTCAGCAAAATCTTCCGGGTTTTTTCTTTTTAACGAAGCCGGGCGGTATATTAATTTGATACGGGTTTTCACCGCAATCTGCAACGAGTTTGCTTTTCTTTCCGCCGCAGGAATGGCTTTAATATTTAGCCAGAACATTGATTCTTTATTGTCCGGTACACTCCCCGCGCGGACAATCCTCATGGTATTTTCCTGTCCACGATCCAGTCGATACAGGGGAGGTGTAATGACAAAGGGAATTTTCCCGCTGCTATTATCCGGGTTATCGAACCATGACTGAATAAGATAAGGAACGCTATCTGGATTTGAAACGCCGATTGCCGCTTCCTTTTTCCCGCCGTCGTAAATTACGCGCGTTCCGCCAATATTAACGCCCGCACAGACTGACGAGGCGCAAAATAGCGCCAGCAAACCTGTCAAAAGGTTATTTCTGATATGTTGCATAATAAACCAGTGGATTTTAGCTGAAAAAGATACCTGCGCTGTCGTTACAGGGTGATAAATAGTTCGGCAGAGTATTTAGCTTTTCAGCAAATCCAACAATCAAAGCGCAGCGTAATTTTATGCTAAGAGATGCTTTACCCTATTTATAAAGCAAAAACCCGCGCAGAGAAGCTTGCGCGGGTTTTGACTGATGTTGTCAGCTCATTGGCCGAGCGTTGCCACCAGCGGCGTCTCGCGCGCGCCATAGCCGATATTTACCGGCATACCCGACCGGCGCTCCAGTGCTCCGTCAACCTTCACCGCATCCACATCTGCACCGTTGAGCTGCGCGCGCAGCCCTGCCGTCATCGGCAACGGCACTTTATTGCTGGATTCAAATTCCGCGCGATTGCGCGACAGCGGTTCGTGAACTTCGACCCACCGGCCGCCGTCCGGCTCGGTGGTGACTTTAACCGGCTGATCGATAAGCTGCACCCGGGTTCCGACCGGGACATTGTCGAACAGGTATTTGATATCGGCGTTACGCAGACGAATGCAGCCCTGGCTCACGCGCAGCCCGATGCCAAAGTTTGAATTGGTACCATGAATAGCGTAAAGCCTGCCGATATACAGGGCATATAGCCCCATCGGGTTGTCCGGCCCTGCGGGCACAAAGGCCGGCAGCGTTTTGCCCTCTTTGGCGTAGGCCCGACGGGTATTTGGCGTTGGTGACCAGGTTGGCCCGTCCTGCTTGCGCTCAACGGCGGTGACCCAGTTGCGCGGCGTCTCGCGCCCGGCTTCACCGATACCGATTGGGAAGATCTCAACGGTGTTGCTCCCTTTCGGATAATAATAGAGACGCATCTCCGCCACGTTGACCACAATGCCCTCGCGCACCGTCGGCGGCAGGATCAGCTGCTGCGGCACAACCAACTGGGTACCGGCTTTGGGTAAAAACGGATCGACACCCGGGTTGGCCTCCAGCATATTGCTGAGCCCCTGCCCGTGCTGCGCCGCAAACGCCTCCAGCGGCAATTTATTATCATGCGGAACGACGATCGTCTGCGCGCTTCCTACCAGGCGGCTCCCTTCAGGCGGCAACGGATAGCTCACCGCCAGTACATTCTGGCTCACCAGTAAAGCAGTAATAAAACCCAACTTCTTAATACGACCCATCATTCCCTTCCTCTGTCGCTCCACGTGTCTGACAAGCATAGCCTTGTTGCTGCGTTTATAGCCAGCCAACAAATCATCATTACGATGAATATCACCCGTTTAGCTCATGCCGGGATAAAAACGTTTTCAGCTGTCCGCTGTCGCGGTAGTCTCTTACCCGCCGCTGTTTAAAGGCAACCGTAATGTGAGCGATCTTCTTCCTATACCTATAAGAAAATAACCTCAGACAGGATCACTATGGATACCACCCTCGCTTCCTCGTCCCCCGACGGGGCAACACCATCGCTTCAGCGCGCACGCCGCGCGGCCCTTGGCAGTTTTGCCGGTGCGGTAGTCGACTGGTACGATTTTCTGCTGTACGGCATTACCGCCGCGCTGGTTTTTAACCGCGAATTTTTCCCGCAAATAAGCCCGGCAATGGGCACCCTCGCCGCCTTTGCCACCTTTGGTGTCGGCTTTCTCTTTCGCCCGCTGGGCGGAGTGATCTTCGGCCATTTCGGCGACAGGCTGGGCCGCAAACGGATGCTGATGCTGACGGTGTGGATGATGGGGATCGCCACGGCGCTGATTGGTATTCTTCCCTCTTTTGCCGCTATTGGCTGGTGGGCACCGGTTCTGCTGGTCACCCTGCGCGCCGTTCAGGGTTTTGCCGTCGGCGGCGAATGGGGCGGCGCGGCGCTGCTGTCGGTTGAAAGCGCCCCGGCACGTAAAAAAGCCTTCTACAGCAGCGGCGTGCAGGTGGGTTATGGTGTGGGTCTGCTGCTCTCCACCGGACTGGTGTCGCTGATAAGTACCCTCACCACAGACGAACAGTTCCTGAGCTGGGGCTGGCGCATCCCGTTCCTGTTCAGCATTGTACTGGTGCTGGGGGCGCTGTGGGTACGTAAGGGGATGGATGAGTCTGCCGAGTTCGAACAGCAGCGACAGCAACCCGCAGAGCAGCGCCGCCTGCCGGTGATGGACGCGCTGATCCGCCATCCCGGCGCGTTTTTGAAAATTATCGCCCTGCGCCTGTGTGAACTGCTGACCATGTATATCGTCACCGCCTTCGCGCTAAGCTACTCGACCCAGAACCTGGGCCTGCCTCGCGAGCTGTTTTTGAATATTGGCCTGCTGGTGGGCGGCATCAGTTGCCTCACCATCCCCTGCTTTGCCTGGCTGGCGGACAGGTTTGGCCGCCGCCGGATCTATATCACCGGTGCGCTAACAGGTGCCCTGAGTACCTTCCCCTTCTTTATGGCCCTCGAAGCCCAGTCTGTTTTCTGGATTGTAGTCTTCGCCATTATGCTGGCGAATATTGCTCATGACATGGTGGTGTGCGTCCAGCAGCCGATGTTCACCGAAATGTTTGGTGCCAGCTACCGCTACAGCGGCGCAGGGGTTGGCTATCAGGTGGCGAGCGTGGTGGGAGGCGGATTCACGCCGTTTATCGCCGCCGCGCTGGTGACCTTCTCCGGCGGCGACTGGCACAGCGTGGCTATCTATCTGCTGGCCGGGTGCCTGCTCTCTGCCGCGACCTGCCTGCTGATGAAACGCGCCGACGCCTGATCTCACTTTTGTTTCACATACAGGTGACATACTATCGGGTAACGCCGTACACCTGTGGAACAAGGAGACAGAGATGAATAATAAGGGCTCCAGCCTGACCCCGGCTCAGGCACTGGAAACGCTGGATGCGCTGTACGACCAGGCGGTCAACGCCCTGCGCAGCGCCATCAGCAACTATATCAAAGACGGAACGCTCCCCGATCCAGAGGCCAGAATGAATGGCCTCTTTGTTTATCCGTCACTTTCCGTGACCTGGGATGGTAGCGCCACTAATCCACCAAAAACCCGCGCCTATGGCCGTTTTACCCATGCCGGATGCTACTCCACCACCGTTACCCGTCCGACGCTTTTCCGTCCTTATCTGGAAGAGCAGCTGACGCTGCTGTATCAGGACTACGGCGCCCACATCACCGTAGAGCCATCGCGCCATGAGATCCCCTATCCGTACGTTATCGACGGCTCAGAGCTGACCCTGGACCGCTCCATGAGCGCGGGCCTGACGCGCCACTTCCCGACTACCGAGCTGTCGCAGATCGGCGATGAGACGGCGGACGGGATCTACCATCCCGCAGAGTTTTCCCCGCTGTCGCACTTTGATGCCCGCCGCGTCGATTTTTCACTGGCGCGCCTGCGTCACTACACCGGCACGCCCGCAGAACATTTCCAGCCGTTCGTGCTGTTTACCAACTACACCCGCTATGTGGATGAATTTGTGCGCTGGGGCTGCAGTCAGATCCTCGATCCTGACAGCCCGTACATCGCCCTCTCCTGCGCGGGTGGGATCTGGATCACCGCCGAAACCGAAGCCCCGGAACAGGCCATCTCCGATCTGGCGTGGAAAAAGCACCAGATGCCCGCCTGGCATCTGGTCACCGCCGATGGGCAGGGCATTACCCTGATTAACATCGGCGTAGGTCCGTCAAACGCCAAAACCATCTGCGATCACCTCGCGGTACTGCGCCCGGACGTCTGGCTGATGATTGGTCACTGCGGCGGGCTGCGTGAAAGCCAGCTGATTGGCGATTACGTGCTGGCCCACGCCTACCTGCGTGACGACCACGTGCTGGATGCGGTGCTGCCGCCAGATATCCCTATCCCGAGCATCGCCGAGGTGCAGCGCGCGCTGTACGACGCCACTAAAGAGGTGAGCGGCATGCCGGGCGAAGAGGTTAAGCAGCGTCTGCGTACCGGAACGGTGGTCACCACCGACGACCGTAACTGGGAGCTGCGCTATTCGGCGTCGGCGCTGCGCTTTAACTTAAGCCGCGCGGTGGCGATCGATATGGAGAGCGCCACTATCGCCGCCCAGGGTTACCGCTTCCGCGTGCCCTACGGCACCCTGCTGTGCGTCTCCGATAAGCCGCTGCACGGCGAAATTAAGCTCCCCGGCCAGGCCAACCGTTTCTACGAGGGGGCCATCTCCGAGCATCTGCAGATTGGCATTCGCGCCATCGATCGGCTGCGCGCCGAGGGCGATAAATTACACTCGCGTAAACTGCGTACCTTTAACGAGCCGCCGTTCCGCTAATCATAAAAAAGGAAAGTTATGCAAACCACATCACCGCTATCCGCCCTGCGCCAGTGGCTGGAAACCCAGGCGCTGGATGGCATTATCGTGCCGCGCGCCGATGCCTTTCAGAGTGAATATTGCCACCCGCACGACGATATTCTCGCCTGGCTAACCGGCTTCGACGGCTCGGCGGGCCACGCCCTGATCCTGCGCGATCGCGCCCTGCTGTTTGTCGACGGACGTTATCAGGTTCAGGCCCGTGAACAGGTTAATCTGGCCGAGGTTGAGATCCTGCACCTGCACAACGATCCGCTGGCGGACTGGTTGCAGCAGAACGTGGCGGCGGATACCCGAATCGCTTTTGAAGCGATGCTGATGACCAACGCCCAGTACGAAGCGCTGAACGCCAGCCACTGCGAGCTGGTCGCCCTGAATGACTCCCCGTTCGATATCCTCTGGCAGGATCGTCCGGCCCCGCCTGTGGGTGCCATCCGCGAAATGCCGTTGGAGATCAGCGGCGAGAGCAGCGCCGATAAACGCCAGCGCGTGGCCGCTATTCTGGCAAAACAGAACGCCGATTATCTGGCTATCACTCAGCCGGACAACATCGCCTGGCTGCTCAACGTGCGCGGCAGCGATATCCCGATGAGCCCGGTGCCAAACTCGTTTGCCCTGCTGAGCCACGAGGGTGCGGTGGAGTGGTTTGTCACGCCAGAGAAAACCCGCGGACTTCCGTCCGCGCTGCTGGAGAGCCTGACGTCATCGCCTGAAGCGGATTTCCTGACGCGCAGCCAGCAACTCTGTGTGGGTAAACGACTTATGATTGATGCCGATACAGCGCCTGTCGCCCTGCGCTTTGCCGTTGAATCGCAGGGAGAGATCGTCTGGCACGCCGATCCGATCACCGCGATGAAAGCACACAAAAACCCTGTCGAGCTGGCGGGCTACCGCGACAGTCACCATCAGGATGGCGTGGCGTGGGTCAACTTCCTTGCCTGGCTGGCGCACGAGGTGCCGCGTCGCGAAGCCGCTGGCAACCCCATTACCGAACTGGAGGCCCAGGCGCAGCAGCTTATCTTCCGCCAGCAGCGGCCGGGCTTTATCGAACAGAGTTTTGCCACCATATCCGCCTCCGCCGGCAACGCGGCGATGTGCCACTACCACTCCAGCGAGCAGACCAATACCGCCATCACCCGCGCGCATTTTTACCTCAACGATTCCGGCGGGCAGTATCACAACGGCACCACCGACGCCACGCGCACTCTGGCTTTCGGTCCGCTGAGCGAGCAGTGTCGACTGCATTACACTGCGGTGTTGAAAGGCTTTTTATCGCTCATTTCCCTGCAATTCCCGACCGGGACATGCGGGCATCAGATTGATGCTTTTGCGCGGTCTGCGCTGTGGGAGCTGGGGCTCGATTTTGATCATGGCACCGGACATGGCGTCGGCCACCAGCTGCTGATCCATGAAAATCCGCAGCGGATCGCGAAGAAGGTCAACCCCTGGCCGCTGGTGGCAGGCAATATCATGACTATTGAGCCGGGCTATTATCTGGCCGATGCGTACGGTATCCGCATTGAAAACCAGGTGGAGGTGGTAGAAAGCGTGCCGGGCTTCTGCCGCTTCGCGTCGCTGACGCTGGCCCCGATTGATCTGAGCCAGGTGCAGCTGGCGCTGCTCAGCGATAAAGAGATTAAGTGGCTGAATGATTACCACCACCGGGTACGCGAGGCGCTCTCGCCGCACGTTAGCAGTGAGGCCCGTCCGTGGCTGATCGCGGCAACGGCGCGCGTGCACCGGTAGCCTGTACTCGCCCTCTCCTGGCGGAGGGGGCAATCAGAAAAAGCAAAAAGCCCGCTTAAGTTTCCTTAAGCGGGCTTCTTAAATATGGCTCCTCTGACTGGACTCGAACCAGTGACATACGGATTAACAGTCCGCCGTTCTACCGACTGAACTACAGAGGAATCGTGTGAACGGGGCGAATATTAGCGATGCCACCTGGCGATGTCAAAGGCAGAATGCAGTTTTTGCATCGTTTGCCGATTTATTCCCCAGTTTGCACATTCGCTATCCGTTCCTCGGGGATTACCGCCGCATTTTCACGCGCGGGTCGCGGATATTTCCACAGCCAGCGTCCGCTGACCATGCGCCAGTAGAACAACGCGCCGCGTACCGCCCAGTCGAGGAACATCCCCAGCCAGACACCCACCACGCCCATACCCAGCATGATCCCCAGGGTATAACCGGCCACCACGCGACAGCCCCACATCCCGAGCATAGAGACCCACATGGCAAAGCGGGCATCGCGCGCGCCTTTCAGCCCGGCAGGCAGCACCCAGGACGCCGCCCAGATCGGCATAAAGGCGGCGTTAAGCCAGATGAGGATCACCACCACGTCCTTAACGTCCTGCTCATGGGTATAGAACGACGCCAGCAGGCTGGCGAACGGCGCAGTGCCCCAGGCAATGGCGGTAAGCCCGATCGTCGAGAGCCAGAAGACGTGGCGCAACTGGCGCTCCGCCTGGCCGATCTGCCCTTTCCCGAGCCGTTTACCGGTGATGATGGTGGAAGCGGAACCCAGGGCGTTACCCGGCAGGTTGATCAATGCGGCGATGGAAAAGGCGATAAAGTTACCGGCGATGACGTCGGTCCCCATCCCGGCCACAAACATCTGGGTCAACAGTTTGCCGCCGTTGAACAGCACCGACTCAATACTGGCGGGCACGCCGATGCCCATCACTTCCCAGATAATGGCGAAATTGAGCGGCTTGAAATAGCTTTTGAGGCTGATACGCAGCGCCGGATTAAAACCAACCGCCAGCACCACAATAATCGCGATGGCACCGATATAGCGGGAGATCGTCAGCCCCAGACCGGCCCCGACAAACCCGAGCCCGTCCCAGGAGAAAATCCCGTAGATCAGCACGCTGCTGATCATGATGTTGAGGATGTTCATCCCGCCGTTAATCAGCAGCGGAATTTTGGTATTCCCTGCCCCACGCAGCGCCCCGCTGCCAATCAGCGCAATGGCCGCTGCCGGGTAGCTGAGCACTGTCATTTCAAGATACGACAGCGCCAGGGCTTTCACCTCGCCGGTGGCCTCACCGGCAACCACATTGATGATCTCTTCGCCGAAATAGTGGATCACCGCCGCCAGCACAATGGAGAACAGGGTCATGATCACCAGCGACTGTCTGGCAGCCGCCCGGGCCCGGCGCGGATCGCGCTTACCGAGGCTAAATGCCACCACCACCGTGGTACCCAGATCGATGGCCGCAAAGAAGGAGATGATGACCATATTGAAACTGTCGGCCAGCCCCACGCCCGCCATCGCCTCTTTACCGAGCCAGCTCACCAGGAAGGTGCTGAGCACGCCCATCAGCAGAACGCAGGTATTTTCCAGAAAAATAGGCACGGCCAGGGGGGTGATTTCGCGCCAGAAGAGAACTTTGTAGCTCTTACGTTTGCTATACCAGCGCGTGCGCATCACGGCCTGGCGTAAAGCGGAGGTGACGTTCAAAATGGACCTTAGAGAGAGAGTTGAAACTACATTTCAAATAATGAGGGAGAAATGCAGATCCTGCAAAGTATTTCCCACAAAAATATGTTGGTAATTACGACAAACTGATGACAGAATCGGCAGTTGAACAATCCTGGCTAAGATCAGGTTTGACAAAAGTTTTTTCGCCGCTAAGATAACGCTCCACAACGATTCCTCTGTAGTTCAGTCGGTAGAACGGCGGACTGTTAATCCGTATGTCACTGGTTCGAGTCCAGTCAGAGGAGCCACATTTAAGAAGCCTGCTTTCGAGCAGGCTTTTTGCTTTTCCGGGGCGGGTAAACGGCGGCCAAAAAAAAGCCCCCCGACAGGTCGGAGGGCTTAGTCTGTTCAGCGGCGATTATTCGCCTTTGACTTCAGCGTGCTTCATCTCGCCCATCACTTTCAGCTTTTTCGAGATTTCACGACGTTCTTTAGAGATCTCAGCGTTTTTGATGATGTAATCATCTACGCGGTCTTCGTAGTCGCTTTTCATGCTGGCAATGATGCCCTGGATTGCTTCAACGCTCATGCCTGGTTTGATGTAATCGCTCAGGTTGTCCAGCAGCAGAACTCGCTTCTGGTTGTCACGGATCTTCTTCTCAACGTCCTGGATTTCACGTTGCAGTTTGTTCTTGCGGCGGAACAGGCGGACGAATTCCAGAACATCCTGGAACGAAGGCTTAGTAGTTTCCATTTTTACACCCCTGATAATGTGAGATTCGGATTCGTTTAAACAACCGCTATGGCATTAACTTACTGATAGCGATTGCTGATGACAATAATTTTTCCTTTGTCCCTATCATAACCTCAATTTCTGCTGAATCGAAGCAGCAGACAACGCAACCGCGCATAGCCGCTTTTTATTTGCGCAGTGCCCGGCAGATAAGATGTGACAGTAATTCCAGCTGGCGGGCAAGTTCCATGCTCAACCATACATAGCCGTGAATGGGCGTTTCCGCCACGTTTTCACTGCGGTGATCGTTCATCAGCTGACGCAGCTCGGCAACAATTTCATTCAGCCGCTCGGTGTTGGCCAGTATGGGCTGCGGATTGCCTTCGTAAAGCGCATGGGCGATGGTGAGCAGCGTTTGCTGAGTCATCTGCTGCGTCTCTTTGAGCGTCCTGGCATTGAGCATCACAAAATGGCTGGCCCGGGAGGACCAGTGCGCGTTGATCTGCAGTTCGAGCATGCAGACCAGGTTGCGGCTGACGGTCTGGATCGCCTCGAAGATGGCTCGCTGAATATGGGTCTCTTTGCTGGCCGGGGTAATCAGGCCACGCATTTTTACCACGTCGTTGAGGATGGTCTGCAGGTGCTTTTCCAGCCGCGGACGCTCAACCAGGTTGGGTGAAAACCCCGCCTGGTAGACCCGGTTAAAGGCGGTAACGTAGTTCGCCATCTGGATACGCCAGTGTAAAAACGCCCGCTGCGGCCAGATGCCGGTAAACAGCATCGCCAGCAGGGAACCGAGGATAACGTCGCCGCTTCGCCACAGCGCAGTCTGCATGTCCCCGGTCGGCGCGCCAATAACCACCGCGAGGGTGATGCCGATAAGCAGCGCCTGATAGGGTCGTTTACCGAGCGCCAGCCAGCCGCAGAGGAACATGGCCGCCGCGCACCACAGCAGCATCAGCGGCAGAGAGATAAGCTCCAGCTTCAGGGCAATTAACCCCAGCGCCGAGCCCAGAATGGTGCCGCCAATACGCTCGTACGCGCGCGGAACCACGTTCCCCCAGAAAGAGATGGGCCCCATGATGACCACCAGGGTGATGAGCGGCCATGTTCCTTCTGGCACGTCCAGCAGACGCACCAGTAAAAAGGTGAGGATAAACGCCAGTGCGATACGGCAGCCGTGTACGGTGCGGTAATGACGATACAGTCGAATTTCAAAAGGTGTCAGAGACTTGTCGGGGCGCACAGGCTCTCCAGCTTTACGGCAAACCCTGATTGTACTGTGTTTTCTGCCGGAGTTGTGCCCCCCGGCAGAAAAACCCTGGAAAGAGTAAGAATTAGTGGCCTCTTACGCGATACGGTTCTGAACAGGAATAAACATCTCAATATCCCAGAAACCGTCGGCGTTGCCGTCATTCAGATAGCGTTCAAAGCAGGCTTTTGGCGCGATCTGGTAATCGACATCTTCAAGCAGGCTATCGAAAAACAGGTTCCACGGGGTGGCGAAATCGTGGTTCTCGACGCGGGCTTTCGCCACCGCGTAGTCGCCCTCTGCCACTTCGGTGAGGATCACCCCTTCGCTGTTAGGTGGGATAACAAAATCGTCCGGCACGGTGACAACCGTGTCGCAGCGCAGCTTTTCAGCAGGAACTTCATCGGGATTATCGTAGTAAACCGCCACCCACTCCAGGGGTTGGATCTGACGCCCTTCCACCCACATCATCAGTTGCTCAAAACCCTGCTTAACGGTTTGTTCCCATGGGCCAACCATATGAAAACCGGCAATTTTGCGTTTATTCTGGTGCGTGATGCTGTAGTCCATGCTGCCTCCGATTGTTTACTGTATATATATACACTGTAATGCAGAGAAAAGCGGTTTAACAATGATGAACTGTTTATTATGCGAGCAGGCTCGCACAGTCGCCAGCCTGCTCCTTCATACGTTATGCTTTATGATGCAGATAATCGCTCAGACGCGAGAACATCCCGCCTTTACCGACGCTTTCCAGCGTCACCAGCGGCCAGTGGGCCACGACTTTATCGCGATCGTATAGCTCGATCTCCCCTACACGCTGATGGGCGGCAACCGGCGCTTCCAGCTCTTTCTTGTCCAGCACGTACTTGGCCTTAATGTTCGGCACCTCCGCCTTCGGCAGCGCCAGCCAGAAGTCCTGATCGGTGCCGAGCGAAATACGCTCCTTATCGCCGTACCAGATGCGCTCGTTGCCCACCTGCTTGCCGTTACGCAGGATTTGCACGGTATCGAAATTCTGCTGTCCCCAGTGGAGAAGTTTGCGCGCCTGATCCTCGCGACCTTTCGGGCTTTCGGCTCCCATCACGACGGCAATCAGACGGCGCTCACCGTCAACGGCGGAGGCGATCAGGTTAAAGCCGGCGCCGGAGGTGTGCCCGGTTTTCAGGCCATCCACGCTGAGCGATTTATCCCACAGCAGGCCGTTACGGTTCTGCTGGGTGATGCCGTTCCAGGTCAGGCTCTTTTCGCTGTACATGTGATAAAACGCCGGCTCGCCGTGGATGATGGCACGGGAGAGCACCGCCAGGTCGAAGGCGGAGCTGTGCTGGCCCGGCGCATCGAGACCGTGGACCGTTTCAAAATGGGTATCGCGCAGATTCAGCTTTTTGACGTAATCATTCATCATCGTAACGAACTGCGGCTGCCCGCCCGCCACATAGTCGGCCAGCGCCACGCAGGCGTCGTTGCCGGAGTCAACAATCAGGCCGCGGCTAAGGTCGCGCACGGAAACGCGCTCGCCTGCTTTCAGGAACATCAGCGAGGAGCCGTCAAAGACCGGATTGCCCTTTGCCCAGGCGTCCTGCCCCACGGTGACCATGTCTTCCGGCGTGATACGGTGGCTGTCGATAGCGCGATCGACCACATACCCCGTCATCAGCTTGGTCAGGCTCGCAGGATTGCGCTGCTGGTGTTCATTGCCCGCCGTTAAAATTTGCCCCGTCGTATAGTCCATCAGCACCCAGGATCCCGCCTGGATAGCCGGCGGCTGCGGCGCATAGTTAATTGGGTCGGCAGCCAGCGCGGATGAAATGCTCAAAGTGAGTAAAGAAACAGCAATAAACAGACGGCGTTTCAACGGTGTATCCTCAGGTCGTTTAAAATCGTTGACCTTTTTACGGAACTTTTCAGGTTGATTCCTGGATTAATTGCAAAAAAATGTGACAGTACGCATAGTTTTCCCGGACGATGCTTCGCAAATTTGCACGGTTACAGCGCATTTCCTTCGGCGTGCCAGCCCGGATGGTTTACCATAGTGAGGTCACTCATAAACAGGATGGTATTACTGGTGTCTGACTCCGCCGCGCGCCCTACATTTTTATTTCACGATTACGAGACCTTTGGCACCAGCCCGTCGCTGGATCGCCCCGCTCAGTTTGCCGCTATCCGCACCGATGAAGATTTCAACGTTATCGGCGAGCCGGAGGTGTTTTACTGCAAACCGGCCGATGACTATTTACCCCAGCCCGGCGCGGTGATGGTGACCGGCATCACGCCGCAGGAAGCCCGCGAGAAAGGGGTGAATGAGGCAGAGTTCGCCCGTCGTATTCACGACCTGTTCACCGTGCCCAACACCTGCGTGGTGGGCTACAACAACGTGCGCTTCGATGACGAAGTGACCCGCCATATCTTCTACCGTAACTTCTACGATCCCTATGCCTGGAGCTGGCAAAACCGTAATTCACGCTGGGATCTGCTCGACGTAATGCGCGCCTGCTACGCCCTGCGCCCGGAGGGGATCAACTGGCCTGAGAACGACGACGGACTGCCCAGCTTCCGCCTGGAGCATCTGACCCGCGCGAACGGCATTGAACACAGCAACGCCCACGACGCCATGGCGGATGTGTATGCCACCATTGCGATGGCGAAGCTGGTGAAGACCCGGCAGCCGAAGCTGTTCGAGTACCTGCTCAGCCATCGCAGCAAGCAAAAATTAACCACCCTGATTGACGTACCGCAGATGAAGCCGCTGATGCATATCTCCGGCATGTTTGGTGCCTGGCGCGGCAATACCAGCTGGGTCGCCCCTCTGGCCTGGCATCCGGAAAACCGCAACGCGGTGATTATGGTGGATCTGGCGGGTGATATCACCCCACTGCTGACCCTCGACAGCGACCAGCTTCGTGAGCGGCTGTACACGCCGAAAGAGGCGCTGGGCGAGGATGCCGCCGTGCCGGTGAAGCTGGTGCACATCAACAAGTGTCCGGTGCTGGCCCCTGCCAACACCCTGCGCCCGGAAGATGCTGAGAGGCTGGGAATCGACAGGCAGCGCTGCCTGGCTAACCTGAAGTTGCTGCGGGATAACCCGCAGGTGCGCGAAAAAGCGGTGGCGATTTTTGCCGAAGCGGAGCCGTTCATCCCCTCAGAGAACGTCGATGCCCAGCTCTATAACGGCTTTTTCAGCGATGCGGACCGCAATGCCATGAACATCGTGTTAAAGACCGATCCCCGCAACCTGCCCGCGCTGGATATCACCTTTGTGGATGAGCGCATCAGGAAGCTGATGTTTAACTACCGCGCCCGTAATTTCCCCGGCACGCTGGATGAGGCCGAGCAGGAGCGCTGGTTACAGCATCGCCGCAACGTCTTTACGCCGGAGTATTTGCAGACTTACGCGCAAGAGCTGGAGATGCTCTACGGTGAGTATGAAGGCAACGCCGAGAAGCAGGCGCTGTTGAAGGCGCTGTATCAGTATGTGCAGGAAATTGTGTAAGTTCAGGGCATAAAAAAACCGGAGGCGATGTTCTCCGGTTTTTTTTGCTTTGCCCGGCGGCGCTACGCTTGCCGGGCTCAGGATTTGTTATGCAACGTCTTCGTACTGAGGAACCGGGTTGCGGAAGCTTTTGGTCACGCAGGCCAGGTAAATCAGGCCGATACCACCCCAGATCAGACCCAGAACCATGGAGCTCTCTTCCAGGTTGACCCACAGTGCGCCAACGGTCAGCGCGCCACAGACTGGCAGTACCAGATAGTTGAAGTGGTCTTTCAGCGTTTTGTTGCGCTTCTCACGGATCCAGAACTGAGAGATCACGGAGAGGTTAACAAAGGTAAAGGCAACCAGCGCGCCGAAGTTAATCAGGGCAGTCGCGGTAACCAGGTCGAAGTTGATTGCCAGCAGCGCAATTGCACCGACCAGCAGCACGTTCCATGCCGGGGTACGCCATTTCGGATGAACATAACCGAAGAAGCGAGTCGGGAACACGCCATCGCGACCCATTACGTACATCAGACGAGAAACGCCTGCGTGCGCCGCCATACCGGATGCCAGAACGGTAACGCTGGAGAAGATCAGCACGCCCCACTGGAAGGTTTTACCGGCAACATACAGCATGATTTCTGGCTGTGACGCGTCCGGATCTTTGAAGCGAGAGATATCCGGGAAGTACAGCTGCAGGAAGTAAGACGCGCCAATAAAGATCACGCCGCCCAGCAGCGCCGTCAGGAAGATGGCACGCGGGATCACACGCTCTGCGTCTTTGGTCTCTTCAGACAGAGAAGAGATACCGTCGAAGCCCAGGAACGAGAAGCACAGGATTGTCGCACCGGTGATCATCGGCACAACGTGCGCGCCTTCAGACCAGAACGGACGTGAGCTTACCAGCGTACCTGCACCTTCACCGTGGGAAACCCCGTAGATGATCAGACCGACAATCACCGCCACGATACCCATCTGCAGGATAACGATCAGGGTGTTGAAGTTAGCAACGGTCTTGATGCTGCGCAGGTTAGAGATGGTCATAAAGGCCACCAGCGCCACAACGAAGATCCACGACGGTACGGAAGGCACCAGCGCTTCGAAGTAAATTTTTGCCAGCAGAATGTTGATCATCGGCATGAACAGGTAGTCCAGCAGGGATGACCAGCCCACCATAAAGCCAACGGCCGGGCTAATGGATTTCTGAGCATAGGTGTACGCAGAGCCTGCGGACGGGAAGCGGCGAACCAGCTTGCCGTAGCTCAGCGCAGTAAAGAGAATCGCGACCAGCGCAAAGGCATACGCCGTTGCAACGTGACCGTCAGTGAGGCCTGATACAATACCGAATGTATCAAACAGCGTCATCGGCTGCATATAGGCAAGGCCCATCATAACAACCGGAATCAACGTAAGCGTTTTACGTAATTCCACGCGAGAGGTTTTTGGAGTTGCGTTATGCGACATAGTTATTCTCCTTTACGGTGAATACCGCCACGTAAGCGAATGATTGCCCCATTTCTTTCTTCCTCAGCGACAACAACTGTCGGATTTTAGTAAATATCTATCCGGTACGAAGCCCGGCCTCTTGGATTTAAATGATTTTCTTACATGCAAAAAAAAATAACCGACGCCTTTTATATCGTCGATTATTTATATGTTTGCAGCGGCGCATTTTGCCCTGGTTTGGGACGAAAAGGCAAGAGTGCATAGGCCCCGTGCAACAAAAAATTCATACTAATCGCTTGATTTATCGGCTTCGCTTTGCCCATAAACCGCAGCAATAGCACTATTTGCTAAAATTTCCTGCCGCCACCATGCACTCGCCAGCCCAGCGGTCTGCTCATTCCAGCCGATCCATACGGAATCATAGCTGGATTGCGTCATCACCTGCTTCTCAATTAACGCCCCGCTCTCAATAAAGCGCTGAGCTAAATAACGGGGCAGATAACCGCAGCCCAGGCCGCTTATTTGCAGTTCCAGTTTGGTTTTAAAATCGAAGACGGTGATGGCTTCCTGATCGTCAAGCAGCTGTGATGAGGCTGTGAGTGAGTTATCGCCCACCACAATGGCGCGGTAGCTTTTAATGACCCGACGGTTAACCGGCTCCGGCTCCTGGGCCAGAGGATGGTGCGGCGCGATGACGAATACCTGTTCCAGTTGTCCAAGACAGGCAAAACCAAAATCGCTGATCCGGGGCGGCTCATGTAACGCGCCAACGACGATATCCGCCCGCCCCTGCACCAGCGCTTCCCACGATCCCGCCAGCACGCCGTTGATAAACTTAAGCCGGGTGACGCTGTGATGCTGATAGAAGGCTTCAATTAACGGCGCCAGCAGTGAAAAAGGGAAAGTGTCGTCTACGCCGATAATCAGCTCGTTTTCCCAGCCCTGATGCAGCTTAACGGCCTGTTTTTCCAGCTCACGCACGGAATGCAGCACTTCCCGTCCTTTTTCCAGCAGCATCTGTCCGGTGCGGGTAAACCGCGCCCGATGGCCGGTACGGTCGAGGATCTGAATATTGAGGTCGCTTTCGAGCTTATGGACGGTGTAGCTGAGGGCGGAGGGCGTTTTGAAGAGCTTCGCCGACGCCGCAGCAAAGCTCCCCTCTTTTTCCAGTGCATCAAGGATTATAAGGACATCCAGCAGCGGTTTCATGCTCACCCCCTTGTGGTGCGCCTACGCTCCGCCAGCGGCATTACTCCATTGGCATAACCAGCGGATCGGGAAAGAGATACTCAAATCCCAGTTCATGACAGATGCGGTTCCCATCAATCAATTTGCCCTTCCCCTCTCCGGGGGCATCGTGGAAGTGGGGTGGCTCCAGACCAAGCTGACGGGCCATCACCGGATAGAATGTACTGCGTGTTGGATGAGAGGGCGCACATATATTATAGATGTGCCCGCCCTTTGGAGCCTGCAATAGCAGAGTAATCGCGTTAATTACATCCTCCAGATGGACCAGATTGACGCCATGCTGTCCATCAGGCGCTGATTTTCCGGCAAAAAAACGTCCCGGATGACGGCCCGGGCCTACCAGCCCTGCCAGACGTAATATATCCACCTGTGTGCCGGGTAAATTATGCAGCCAGTCCTCCAGCTCTTTTAAAACACGCCCGCTGGCCGTTACCGGCTGGCGCGGCATATTCTCTTTGACGGCGCCTTCGACATCGCCATATACCGAGGTTGAGCTGGTGAAAATAATGCGCGGAATATGATGGGCCAGGGCGCTGTCGACAATTTCCTGCACGGCCTGCAGGTAATAGTTTTCCCCCGGACCTGTGCGACGCGCCGGTAAGGTAATGACCAGCGCATCGACATTCATCAGGGCATCCAGGTCATCGGCGTCGCACACCAGTTCCGGCTCCAGGCGCAACTCCACGCTCTCAATGCCGCACATTCGCGCCGCTTCGACGCCATCTGCGGTGGTTTTACTGCCGGTAACGTGCCAGCCCCGCGCCTGTAACGACATGGCCAGCGGCATTCCAAGCCATCCCAGACCGACAATTGCGACCTTTTTCATGCGTTTTCTCCTGACTTTTACGCCTCTGCTGTAAGGCTACGCCAGCCACGCGGAACTGACAATTGATAGCGCCAATATGAAATCATTTAATGATAAAAAAAAGCCCTTGCTTTATGTAGCGCAAGTGGTTTAGGTTAAACGACATCACATGAATAAGCATTCATCGAGAATTTTATGACACGCGTTCAATTTAAACACCACCATCATCACCATCATCCTGACTAGTCTTTCAGGCGATGTGTGCTGGAAGACATTCAGATCTTCCAGTGGTGCATGAGCGCAAGAAAAAGCCCCCGGAAGATCATCTTCCGGGGGCTTTTTTTTGGACCGTATTCAGGCAAGTTACAACAGGATCATGAGGAACCGACAATGTTAGATAATTCACGTTTACGCATAGCTATGCAGAAATCAGGTCGTCTTAGCGACGATTCCCGCGAACTGCTGGCGCGCTGCGGCATAAAAATCAACCTGCACACCCAGCGCCTGATTGCGCTGGCAGAGAATATGCCGATTGATATTCTGCGCGTGCGTGACGACGACATTCCGGGCCTGGTCATGGACGGCGTGGTGGATCTGGGCATCATCGGCGAAAACGTGCTGGAAGAAGAGCTCCTGACCCGCCGCGCGCAGGGCGAAGACCCGCGTTACTTCACGCTGCGTCGTCTGGACTTTGGCGGCTGCCGCCTGTCGCTGGCCACCCCGGCTGACGAAGCCTGGGACGGCCCGGCCGGGCTGAACGGTAAGCGTATCGCCACCTCCTACCCTCACCTGCTGAAGCGTTACCTCGATCAAAAAGGCGTGCAGTTTAAATCCTGCCTGCTGAATGGTTCTGTTGAAGTCGCGCCGCGTGCCGGTCTGGCTGACGCGATTTGCGATCTGGTCTCCACCGGCGCAACGCTGGAAGCTAACGGCCTGCGCGAAGTGGAAGTGATTTACCGCTCCAAGGCCTGCCTGATCCAGCGCGACGGCGACATGCCGGAAGCCAAACAGCAGCTGATTGACCGCCTGCTGACCCGTATCCAGGGCGTGATTCAGGCGCGCGAATCCAAGTACATCATGATGCACGCGCCAACCGAACGTCTGGATGAAGTGATTGCCCTGCTGCCGGGCGCCGAACGCCCAACCATTCTGCCGCTGGCAGGGGATCAGCAGCGTGTGGCGATGCATATGGTCAGCAGCGAAACCCTGTTCTGGGAAACCATGGAAAAACTGAAAGCGCTGGGCGCCAGCTCTATCCTGGTGCTGCCGATCGAGAAGATGATGGAGTAATTCCACTTTTGCTGCCCGGTGGCGCTGACGCTTACCGGGCCTACGGGTCTAGTAGGCCGGATAAGCAATGCGCATCCGGTAAAAGGAAAATGATATGAGCTTTAATACCCTCATCGACTGGAACACCTGCGACGCAGAGCAACAACGCGCGCTGCTGATGCGCCCGGCTATTTCCGCCTCGGAGAGCATCACCCGCACCGTGGCGGAGATCCTGGACAATGTAAAAGCCCGCGGCGACGACGCCCTGCGGGAGTACAGCGCGAAATTCGACAAAACCGAGGTTAGCGCGCTGAAGGTGAGCGAGCAGGAGATCGCCCTGGCTGCGGCACGTCTGAGCGATGAATTAAAGCAGGCGATGGCCGTTGCGGTGCAGAACATTGATACCTTCCACACCGCCCAGCAACTGCCCGCCGTCGACGTGGAAACGCTGCCCGGCGTGCGCTGCCAGCAGGTGACCCGTCCGGTCGACTCGGTGGGCTTGTATATTCCGGGTGGCTCCGCCCCGCTCTTCTCTACCGTGCTGATGCTGGCGACGCCTGCCCGTATCGCCGGCTGTCGGAAAGTGGTGCTCTGCTCGCCGCCGCCGATTGCCGATGAGATTCTGTATGCCGCTCAGCTGTGCGGCGTGCAGGAGGTCTACAAGGTTGGCGGGGCGCAGGCCATCGCGGCGCTGGCGCTGGGTACCGAATCCGTTGCGCGCGTGGATAAAATTTTTGGCCCGGGCAACGCCTTCGTCACCGAAGCCAAGCGCCAGGTCAGCCAGCGGCTGGACGGTGCGGCCATCGACATGCCGGCCGGTCCGTCGGAAGTACTGGTCATCGCCGACAGCGGTGCAACGCCGGATTTCGTGGCCTCTGACCTGCTCTCTCAGGCCGAGCATGGCCCGGATTCACAGGTGATCCTGCTGACGCCGGATGCGGATATGGCAAAACGGGTCGGCGAAGCCGTGGAACGCCAGCTCGCGGATCTGCCCCGCGCAGAAACTGCCCGTCAGGCGCTCTCTGCCAGCCGCCTGATTGTGGCCCGGGATCTTGACCAGTGCATCGCCATTTCTAACCTGTATGGCCCGGAGCACCTGATCATTCAGACCCGCAACGCCCGTGAACTGGTCGACAGCATCACCAGCGCCGGTTCGGTATTCCTCGGCGACTGGTCCCCGGAATCCGCAGGGGATTACGCCTCCGGCACCAACCACGTGCTGCCTACTTACGGTTATACCGCGACCTGCTCCAGCCTGGGACTGGCGGATTTCCAGAAGCGCATGACCGTGCAGGAACTCTCCCGCGAGGGCTTTGCCAGCCTGGCGGCCACCATTGAAACGCTGGCCGCCGCCGAACGTCTCACCGCCCACAAAAATGCCGTGACGCTGCGCGTTGCCGCCCTGAAGGAGCAAGCATGAATATTGAAGAGTTAGCCCGCGAGAACGTTCGCGCCCTGACCCCGTATCAGTCTGCCCGCCGCCTGGGGGGCAATGGCGATGTCTGGCTGAACGCCAATGAATTTCCGACGCCTGTCGCCTTTGATCTGACCCAGCAGACGCTGAACCGCTACCCGGAGTGCCAGCCGAAAGCGGTGATCGAAAACTACGCCGCCTATGCTGGCGTGCAACCGGAGCAGGTGCTGGTAAGTCGCGGCGCAGATGAGGGTATCGAACTGCTGATCCGTGCCTTCTGCGAGCCGGGCCAGGACGCGGTGCTCTACTGCCCGCCGACCTACGGGATGTACACCGTGAGCGCCGAAACCTTCAACGTTGAGCTGCGCAAGGTGCCCTCTCTTGAAAACTGGCAGCTCGATTTGCAGGGTATCGCCGATAATCTCGACGGCGTGAAGGTGGTGTTTGTCTGCAGCCCGAACAACCCCACCGGCCAGCTGATTAACCCCCAGGACATTCGCGCCCTGCTGGAGATGACCCGCGGCAAAGCCCTGGTGGTCGCCGATGAAGCCTATATTGAGTTCTGCCCGCAGGCGACGCTGGCCGGGTGGCTGGCTGAGTATCCGCACCTGGTGATCCTGCGTACCCTGTCAAAAGCCTTTGCCCTTGCCGGGCTGCGCTGCGGCTTTACGCTGGCGAATAAAGAGGTGATCGATCTGCTGATGAAGGTGATTGCGCCCTATCCGCTCTCGACCCCGGTGGCGGATATCGCTGCTCAGGCCCTTGCGCCAGCGGGAATTACCGCCATGCGCGCTCGGGTGGCGCAGATCGTTGCCGAGCGCGAGTATCTCGTCAGCGCGCTGAAAAACATCGCCTGCGTTGAGCAGGTTTTCGAGTCAGAAACCAACTATATTCTGGCGCGCTTCACCGCCTCGAGTGCAGTATTTAAATCTTTGTGGGATCAGGGCATTATCCTTAGAGACCAGAACAAACAACCCTCTTTGAGTGGCTGCTTACGTATCTCCGTGGGCACCCGGGAAGAAAGCCAGCGCGTTATCGACGCCCTGAATGCGGAGAAAGTATGAGCCAGAAGTACCTCTTTATCGATCGTGACGGCACCATCATTTCAGAACCACCCACGGACTTTCAGGTCGATCGTTTCGACAAGCTGGCGTTTGAAGCCGACGTTATTCCTGTGCTGCTTAAGCTGCAGAAGGCCGGTTTTAAGCTGGTGATGATCACCAATCAGGACGGTCTGGGCACCGACAGCTTCCCTCAGGCCGATTTTGACGGTCCGCACGATCTGATGATGCAGATCCTCTCTTCTCAGGGCGTGGCGTTTGATGAAGTGCTGATCTGCCCGCACTTACCCGCAGACAACTGCGACTGCCGTAAGCCGAAGGTGAAGCTGGTTGAGCAGTACCTCGCCGAAGCGGCGCTGGATAAAGCCAACAGCTACGTGATTGGCGATCGCGCCACCGACATTGAACTCGCCACGAACATGGGCATCGCGGGCCTGCGCTACAACCGCGATACCCTCAACTGGGCGATGATTGGCGAGCAGCTGACCAGACGCGACCGTTTCTCCCACGTTGAGCGCAACACCAAAGAGACGCAGATTGACGTGAAGGTGTGGCTGGATCGCGAAGGCGGCAGCAAGATCCACACCGGCGTCGGCTTCTTCGATCATATGCTGGATCAGATCGCCACCCACGGCGGATTCCGCATGGAGATCGGCGTAAAAGGCGATCTCTACATTGACGATCACCACACCGTGGAAGATACCGGCCTGGCGCTGGGCGAAGCGCTGAAGCTGGCGCTGGGCGACAAGCGCGGGATCAACCGCTTTGGCTTTGTGCTGCCGATGGACGAGTGCCTGGCCCGCTGCGCGCTGGATATCTCTGGCCGTCCGCACCTCGAATACAAAGCCGACTTTACCTACCAGCGCGTGGGCGACCTCAGCACCGAGATGGTTGAGCACTTCTTCCGCTCCCTCTCCTATACCATGGGCCTGACGCTGCACCTGAAAACCAAAGGCAAGAACGATCACCACCGCGTGGAGAGCCTGTTTAAGGCCTTTGGCCGCACCCTGCGCCAGGCCATTCGCGTGGAAGGCGATACCCTGCCGTCGTCGAAAGGAGTGCTGTAATGAACGTGGTGATCCTCGATACCGGCTGCGCCAACCTTAACTCTGTAAAATCCGCCATCGCCCGTCACGGCTACGACCCGCTGGTCAGCCGCGATCCGGATGTGGTCCTGCGCGCCAGCAAACTCTTTTTACCGGGCGTCGGTACGGCGCAGGCGGCGATGGATCAGATCCACCAGCGTGAGCTGGTCGAACTGATTAAAGCCTGTACCCAGCCGGTGCTGGGGATTTGTCTGGGGATGCAGCTGCTGGGCCGTCGCAGTGAAGAGTCTAACGGCGTGGATCTGCTGGGCATTATCGATGAAGACGTGCCAAAGATGACCGATCACGGTTTGCCGCTGCCGCACATGGGCTGGAACCGCGTCTATCCGAAGGCGGGTGATCGCCTGTTCCGCGGGATCGAGGACGGGGCGTACTTCTATTTCGTGCACAGCTATGCGATGCCGGTTAACGCCCACACCATCGCCCAGTGCCACTACGGTGAACCTTTCACCGCCGCAGTGCAGAAAGATAACTTCTACGGCGTGCAGTTCCACCCGGAGCGTTCCGGTGCCGCAGGGGCGCAGCTGCTGAAAAACTTCCTGGAGATGTAATGATTATTCCCGCTTTAGATTTAATTGACGGCACGGTTGTCCGTCTTCACCAGGGCGACTACGGGCAGCAACGCGACTATGGCAACGATCCGCTGCCACGGCTGCAGGACTATGCCGCTCAGGGCGCAGAAGTGCTGCACCTGGTTGACCTGACCGGCGCGAAAGATCCTGCCAGACGGCAGATCCCATTGCTGAAAAAACTGGTCGCGGGCGTGAACGTCCCGGTCCAGGTTGGCGGCGGCGTGCGTACAGAAGAGGACGTGGCGGCGCTGCTCGACGCGGGCGTGGCGCGCGTGGTGGTAGGCTCTACGGCAGTAAAAGATCCGGAGACGGTAAAAGGCTGGTTCAGACGCTTCGGTGCCGACGCGCTGGTGCTGGCGCTGGACGTGCGTATCGATGACCAGGGACAAAAACAGGTTGCGGTCAGCGGCTGGCAGGAGAACTCCGGCGTGACGCTGGAAGCGCTGGTGGATCTCTATCTGCCGGAGGGGCTGAAGCATGTCCTCTGCACCGATATATCCCGTGACGGCACGCTGGCGGGCTCTAACGTGTCGCTGTACGAAGAGGTTTGCGCCCGTTATCCGCAGGTGGCGTTCCAGTCCTCAGGCGGCATTGGTGATTTAAATGATATCGCGGCCCTGCGTGGTACGGGCGTTCGTGGGGTTATCGTTGGTCGCGCCCTGCTGGAAGAAAAATTTACTGTGACGGAGGCGATTCAATGCTGGCAAAACGGATAATTCCTTGTCTCGACGTGCGTGATGGTCAGGTCGTGAAAGGCGTGCAGTTCCGCAACCACGAAATCATCGGTGATATCGTTCCCCTGGCTAAACGCTATGCGGAAGAAGGGGCTGACGAACTGGTCTTCTATGACATCACTGCCTCCAGTGATGGACGCGTGGTGGATAAAAGCTGGGTCGCGCGCGTCGCGGAAGTGATCGACATTCCTTTCTGCGTGGCGGGCGGGATTAAATCGGCGGAAGATGCGGCCAAAATTCTCTCCTTCGGCGCGGATAAGATCTCCATTAACTCCCCTGCACTGGCCGACCCCGAGCTGATCACCCGCCTGGCGGACCGCTTCGGCGTGCAGTGCATTGTGGTCGGGATCGATACCTGGTTTGACGAGGCTACCGGCAAGTATCACGTCAATCAGTATACCGGCGACGAGAGCCGCACCCGCGTGACCCAATGGGAGACGCTGGACTGGGTGCAGGAAGTGCAGAAGCGCGGTGCGGGAGAGATCGTGCTGAACATGATGAACCAGGACGGCGTGCGTAACGGCTATGACCTGGCGCAGCTGAAAAAAGTGCGCGAAGTATGCCACGTGCCGCTGATTGCCTCGGGTGGCGCAGGCACAATGGAGCACTTCCTGGAAGCCTTCCGCGATGCCGACGTTGACGGCGCTCTGGCGGCCTCGGTGTTCCACAAGCAAATTATTAATATTGGTGAGTTAAAAACGTTCCTGGCGAATCAGGGCGTGGAGATCAGGGTATGTTAACAGAGCAACAACGTGCGCAGCTGGACTGGGAAAAAACCGACGGCCTGATGCCGGTGGTGGTGCAGCACGCGGTGTCCGGTGAAGTGCTGATGCTGGGCTATATGAATCAGGACGCCCTGGCGAAGACCCTCGACAGCGGCAAAGTGACCTTCTTCTCACGCACCAAACAGCGTCTGTGGACCAAAGGCGAGACCTCCGGCCATTTTCTGAATGTGGTGAGCATCACCCCGGACTGCGATAACGATACCCTGCTGGTGCTGGTTAACCCTATCGGACCAACCTGCCATCTCGGCACCAGCAGCTGCTTTGGCGACGCCAGCCACCAGTGGCTGTTCCTGTATCAGCTGGAGCAACTGCTGGCGGAACGCAAAACCGCTGACCCGCAGAGCTCCTACACTGCGAAGCTCTATGCCAGCGGCACCAAGCGCATCGCGCAGAAGGTCGGTGAGGAAGGTGTTGAGACAGCCCTGGCCGCCACCGTGAACGACCGGGCCGAGCTGACGAATGAAGCCTCTGACCTGATGTATCACCTGCTGGTGCT
The DNA here is from genome assembly GCF_049312895.1 of Leclercia barmai. Taxonomy (NCBI): domain Bacteria; kingdom Pseudomonadati; phylum Pseudomonadota; class Gammaproteobacteria; order Enterobacterales; family Enterobacteriaceae; genus Leclercia; species Leclercia barmai. Next base: position 439,053 of record NZ_JBMNWZ010000002.1, read on the forward strand.
GCTGCAGGATCAGGATCTCGATTTAACAACGGTGATTGAGAATCTGCGCCAACGGCATAAATAAAAAAACCGGGGAAACCCGGTTTTTTTTCAGCGGTTGAACCTGTATCAGGCTTTGGCGTTGTAGTTTCGCAGCGCGTTGCGGCCTAACACCACACCGGAGCCGATGATGCCGCCGAGCAGTACCGCGAGGATCAGCACGATTGAACGTTTCGGGCTGTCACGGCGGATCGGCAGATCTGGCTTCATCACGTAGCGATAGGCATGGATAGAGGTCGGATCGATTTTCAGCTTCTGAATATCCAGCAGCTTCTGTTTATTCTGGTAGTAGCTATCGGACAGCGTCAGAGGACGCGAAGACTCGTGGGCAATCATGGATTGCAACGCTTCGGTACCTAACAGGAACATCGTCTCCTGCGTTACATCCTGGGTCTGCTGAATTTTAGGCGTCGTAATGTTTGCCGCCTCGGCGTACTTCAGCGCTTCGGTAATCTGTCTGATACGCAGGTCTTTCTGCTCCTGAGCAATGGTCTCCTGGTTACCCAGAACGTCCTTCAGGGTCAGAACCTGCTGCTTGATGTTGTCGTTGAGATCAACTTCAAGCTCTTTTTGAATTTGCTCATCTACCTGCTGAATGTATTTCGCCACCTGCTTTTGCGCCGCTTCAGCCGAACCATTTACGTAGCTGATGCTCAACGGCAAAGGCTGGCCTTTCACTGATTGTTCAATGATCAGCTTTTCAGGAATGTCCTGGTTTTCCAGCGTCTGGGACAATGCGGAGAAAGAGGCGTTATAACGGGTAATCACGCTCTCCTGAATATCCGTTAATTTCGGCGCATTAGCACCGTAGAGAATGTTCAGCGCGTTGCTATAACCACCAATCTGGGCTGCATCGGGCTGGGTAATAATTGCGGTAGACGTCCACTTCTCTTTGGCAAAAGCCAGGTACACTCCAGCAAGAATCAGTGCGAGGGCGATAAACGCAGCAACGATCCATTTTCCCCGCCACAGCTGGACAACAAGATCAATCAAATCAATCTGCTCAGGGTCACTGCTTCGCGTGACCACGTTATTGTTGTTGTGAGTCATATAGTCCTTAGAATGCAAATAAGCGCAAAGAATAAAGTTTGAGATATAGTTTATCGATTGTTTTCGGATTATCTATAGGAATCCGATGAGCGATATCGAAAATATGATGTTTGGTAACCCTGCGCATCGCGTTATCATACCCCAAATCCGGTACTTAACGCACCGGACATGATAAGTAACAGATGAGGACAGTTATGAAATTTCTGGTCACTGGCGCAGCGGGCTTTATCGGCGCACATGTCAGCAAGCGGCTCCTGGATGCCGGGCATCAGGTTGTAGGTATCGACAACCTCAATGACTATTACGATGTGAACCTGAAGCAGGCGCGTCTTGATCTTTTGACATCCGCGAACTTTACCTTCCATAAGCTCGATCTGGCTGACCGTGAAGGCATGGCCACGCTCTTCGCCGATGAAAAATTCGATCGCGTCATTCATCTCGCCGCCCAGGCAGGCGTGCGCTACTCCCTGGATAATCCTCACGCTTACGCAGAAGCCAACCTGGTTGGTCATCTGAACGTGCTGGAAGGCTGTCGCCACAATAAGGTGCAGCACCTGCTGTACGCCTCTTCAAGTTCGGTTTACGGCCTGAACCGTAAAATGCCTTTCTCGACCGATGATTCCGTAGACCACCCGGTATCGCTCTACGCCGCGACCAAAAAAGCCAACGAGCTGATGTCGCACACCTACTCCCATCTGTACGGCCTGCCGACCACCGGCCTGCGCTTCTTTACCGTATACGGTCCGTGGGGCCGTCCGGATATGGCGCTGTTTAAATTCACCAAAGCCATGGTTGAAGGCAAGAGCATCGATGTTTATAACTTCGGTAAAATGAAGCGCGACTTCACCTACATCGATGATATCGCCGAGGCAATTGTTCGCCTGCAGGATGTGATCCCACAGGCTGACAGCCAGTGGACGGTGGAGTCAGGTTCCCCGGCCACCAGTTCAGCGCCTTATCGCGTCTATAACATCGGTAACAGCTCACCCGTTGAGCTGATGGACTACATCACGGCGCTGGAAGAGGCCTTAGGCATCGAAGCGGACAAAAATCTGATGCCGATCCAGCCAGGCGACGTCCTGGAGACCAGTGCGGATACGACTGCGCTGTATGAGGTCATCGGCTTTAAGCCGCAGACATCGGTGAAAGACGGCGTGAAGAACTTCGTTGACTGGTATCGCGACTTCTATAAGGTTTAAAAAAAAGCCCGGCATTATCGCCGGGCTTTTTTCTTTTACAGCATAATCAGTCGCTGCCAAACAGATCGCGGGTATAGACCTTATCCGCCACGTCAGACAACTCTTCCGCCATCCGGTTGGAGATAATCACATCCGCTTCTTTTTTGAAGGCATCCAGATCGCGAACCACACGTGAATGGAAGAATTCATCTTCCTTCATCACCGGTTCATAAATAATAACCTGGACGCCCTTCGCCTTAATACGCTTCATGATCCCCTGGATGGAGGACGCACGGAAGTTATCCGAGCCGCTCTTCATGATCAGACGGTACACACCCACTACTTTCGGCTGACGCGCCAGAATGGAGTCGGAGATAAAGTCTTTACGCGTGCGGTTCGCATCTACAATCGCAGAGATTAAGTTATTCGGTACCGCCTGATAGTTTGCCAGCAGCTGCTTGGTGTCCTTTGGCAGGCAATAGCCACCGTAACCGAAGGATGGGTTGTTATAGTGATTGCCGATACGCGGATCGAGGCAGACGCCTTCGATGATCTGACGGGTGTTCAGCCCCAGGCTCTCTGCATAGCTGTCCAGTTCGTTAAAGTAGGCGACACGCATTGCCAGATAGGTGTTAGCAAAGAGTTTGATGGCTTCCGCTTCCGTCGCATCGGTAAACAGCACATCAATGTTCTGTTTGATAGCGCCTTCCTGCAGCAGCGCAGCAAAGCGTTCCGCACGCTCTGAGCGCTCACCAATGACGATACGGGATGGGTGCAGGTTATCGTACAATGCCCTGCCCTCACGCAAAAATTCTGGTGAGAAAATGACATTATCGATACCCAGCTCTTCTTTGATCGACTGAGTGAAGCCAACAGGAATGGTTGATTTGATGATCATCACGGCATTTGGGTTAATCGCCGTTACGTCTTTGATCACCGCTTCTACACTGGAAGTATTGAAGTAGTTGGTTTTAGGATCGTAATCAGTTGGCGTCGCAATGATGACAAAATCCGCACCACTGTAGGCATCAACTTTGTCCGTCGTGGCGCGGAAGTTCAGTGGCTTGTTGCTCAGGTAATCCTGGATCTCTTTATCTACAATTGGGGAGATCTTCTGGTTAAGCATATCAACCTTGGCCTGCACGATATCCAGTGCGACCACTTCGTGGTGCTGTGCAATCAGGATCCCGTTGGAGAGACCCACATAACCTGTTCCGGAGATTGTTATTTTCATTGAGTTAACTTCTTTAGATTGAGTGTCCGGGAGCGACGACCGCCCCACCGCAATAAGCAACTTTTGGGGTTTTTACCTCGTATGCTGAGTTGATGTCAAGGCGAATGGCTGGCTGCAGAAAGGCGTGATTACAGTGATTTATGCTGCAGTATAACCTGTCGGATGAATCAGGCGAGGTAATGCAGGGGATTACGCATAAAAAAAGCCCGGTGATGTTCACCGGGCTTCGCTACATGACTGAGTTAAATCAGATTAATCCAGCCACTCAGTGTGGAACACACCTTCTTTATCAGTACGCTTATAGGTGTGCGCGCCGAAGTAGTCACGCTGCGCCTGGATCAGATTGGCAGGCAGTACGGCCGCACGGTAGCTGTCGTAATAAGCAACGGCTGCGGAGAAGGTTGGAACCGGAATACCGTTCTGTACCGCATACGCCACGACGTCACGCAGCGCCTGCTGGTAATCGTCAGCGATTTGCTTGAAGTACGGAGCCAGCAGCAGGTTAGCGATGTCCGCATTTTCAGCGTAAGCATCGGTGATTTTCTGCAGGAACTGAGCACGGATGATGCAACCGGCACGGAAGATCTTCGCGATCTCGCCGTAGTTCAGGTCCCAGTTGTTCTCGTCAGACGCAGCGCGCAGCTGTGAGAAGCCCTGAGCGTAAGAGACGATTTTGCCCAGATACAGCGCACGGCGCACTTTCTCGATGAATTCAGCTTTATCACCTGCCACTTTCGGCTGCGGTCCGGTCAGCACTTTAGAAGCCGCCACACGCTGCTCTTTCAGGGAAGAGATATAACGCGCGAAGACGGATTCAGTGATCAGTGACAGTGGCTCGCCCAGATCCAGGGAGCTCTGGCTGGTCCATTTACCGGTACCTTTGTTTGCCGCTTCATCAAGGATCACATCGACCAGATATTTACCGTCTTCATCTTTCTTGGTGAAGATGTCTTTGGTGATGTCGATCAGGTAGCTGCTCAACTCGCCGTTGTTCCAGTCGGTGAAGGTCTGCGCCAGCTCTTCGTTAGTGAGGTTCAGGCCGCCTTTCAGCAGAGAATAGGCCTCTGCGATCAGCTGCATATCACCGTATTCGATACCGTTATGAACCATCTTCACATAGTGACCCGCACCATCTGGACCGATATAGGTCACGCACGGCTCACCGTCTTCAGCAACGGCAGCAATTTTGGTCAGGATAGGCGCAACCAGCTCATAAGCGTCTTTCTGACCGCCAGGCATAATAGATGGCCCCTTCAGCGCGCCCTCTTCACCACCGGACACGCCGGTACCGATGAAGTTGAAGCCTTCAGCAGAAAGTTCGCGGTTACGACGGATGGTGTCGTGGAAGAAGGTGTTGCCGCCATCAATGATGATGTCGCCTTTTTCCAGGTACGGCTTCAGAGAGTCGATGGCAGCATCGGTGCCGGCGCCTGCTTTCACCATTAACAGGATACGACGAGGCGTTTCCAGGGATTCAACAAACTCCTGAACCGTATAGAAAGGAACGAGTTTTTTGCCTGGATTCTCGGCAATCACTTCTTCAGTTTTATCACGGGAGCGGTTGAAAACGGAGACGGTATAACCACGGCTTTCGATGTTCAGCGCCAGGTTGCGCCCCATCACTGCCATACCGACAACGCCGATCTGTTGTTTGGACATTACATACTCCTGTCAGGTGTGTTTAAGACAATTCTACATCGCGAATCACAATAACAAAATCGTCTTTTTTTTAACAAATAAAAATTAGCGATAAGAGTGATTACAGCCACTTTGGCTACAAGCACAAAATCAGCATGTTAAATGAGCAGTTATGCAGAAGTGTTTTTATTTGAATTAATTGCCATTGCCATTACGAATATCCCCATAGGGGTATAAAGGAAGGGATTTGTAATGGAAACGCCTGCTGAAAAAATAAGCGCGCAAACGATCTGTAGCTTGCGGAGGGTAAATGATTTCAAAATAGTCCCTATCGACAATATAAAAATAGGGAGCACAGATAAAATCACGCCTAACGCTCCTGTTTTATAAAAGAGTTCCAGTGGAACAACTTCAATTCTTCCTCTGTCCAGAATCTGCGCGCCAAAACCATGGCCGAAGACTGAAACCAGACCATTCATCGAGTTCATTATATAGGTGAAGTCCTGAAGTCTTACGGAGTCAGAGTCGCCTGCCCGTCCGCCAACGATAACCATCAAACCCAGCCCTGCCACAACGGCTAACGCAATATAAATTAGATTTTTCATTGCGCCGTTGATTCTGAAACTTGCGATCATCATCGCGATCCCAGCAAACAGGAATACGCCTCGGGTTTCAGTTAAAAATAGTGCAATAACGGTAAGGATAAAGAAAAGATATCGTTTTTCGATAAAGAAGAAAATCGCACCGATGCCGAGGAAGAAAAATGATTTTGCAAAAAAGGCGCCACTCGGCCTGAAGAAAAATTCTGATGTCAGTGAAAGAGCGTTGTAAATAGCGACGGAATTGAGTAGTCCGCCCTTTAGCATAAAAATATAAAGGATGTAAATCGAAGAGGCGATAACGCAAAAAAACTTTACTACTTTAACAAATATGGCTAACGAGTATTCTGTCAACGACTCATTTAATGTACAAAGATATAACAGTATTAACATATAGATGTAAGGCTGAAAATCAAAGGCCATTTCAGACACATCATTTCCGTTAATCGCTCCCGCAAGACAACCGTAGACCGGAAGAGCAATTATTGCAAATATGGTTAGCAGCGTTTTACTGTTTGATCTGGCAGTTAATGTAATTGCGTTTAAAATAAACAGTACGATCGCCAAACCGAAGAAGACATAACGCAACGGCGGTACACCAAGAGGGTCTAACAATCTACCGCCGCCGCCAAAGACAATTTCCATGGTGAGAAGCAGGATAAAAATCCTGTTTAACTTATTCATCGTTTTTTCTCAAAAATTATCATGAGTTTAATTTACAATTATTCAAAAGAAGTTGAGCAGCAAAAGCATACTTAAAATGATTTTATCCCGACCACGTCGTCTCAATTTAGACACAAAAGGCATGAGCATAATGTTATTGCTGTAATTACGCGCATTTGTTATGCGCTTAATCGGGCTAAAGTTGGTTACAAACAGACTTTTTAATTTATAGACTTCAGTTCGGTACCAACCTGAATTGACCAACTTCACCCTTTTCACCCACATTTTAAATGATATGTTGGCGCCGACCTGATTTGAAGAATGCTGGCGATACTTCATTCCGGGGACTGAATCAATATACCAGGTATAGTTGTGTGAACGCGCGTAGGCATAAATCAACCAGTCATGCAAAGATACATCCTGGGCTAATTCATTTGATAACAGGAACTCACGAAATGCGGTTCCTAATTTATTGGTAAAAACATACGTACAGCCCGGGCCTGCTGCTTCAAAGTAATAGTCAAATGCAGCCTGGGGTTGCGCTTTGTCGATCAGACATGTCCTGCCATCTTCCCAGAAAGCAAGGACATTACTTGAATAGGCGTCAACATGTTTACTCGCAATGGTTTCAATTGCGCGCTGGAGTTTATCTGCATACCAGATATCGTCCTGATCGGCGAAAGAGATATAATCATAGCCGTCAAAATTCACATCCATTACCAGGCGGTAAAAGTTCTTTCCGGCAGAACCATATTTATCACCGTAGGGCAAAAAATGAACATTCTTGAAATGAGTGTATTTCTCTGTCAGATATTCCCACGAACCATCGCTTGAAAGATCTATACTGATAAACACATCAACGTTAACTTCAGTTTGCGCTAAGATAGACTCTAATTGTTCATCAATCCAGTTCCGGCCATTATAAACCGCAAGTAAAACTGCCACTTTATTCATTATAAAATCTCAAAATTACTTATGTGCTGTATTAGACGTGCGAGGATTCTCACCTGCTACATTTCGGATACCATCCCAAACGCCAGAGACAAAGGATTTGAAGTAGTTTTTCTTGTCATTTTCATGAAAAATGAGAATGACACTGTGCACTACACAAAATGTAATTTCGCGAAGTGCCAGCAATTTAGGCACATGAGGATAGCGTAGCAAACGAAATGCATTTCTTACACGGTAATATCGTCTTGCAGCCGAGTGGACAGGTACAGTAAAGCCAAACACTGAAAAAGATGAGTTTCCAATAGAATGAATCATGACTGCATTCGGATTTATATATACCAGATGGTCTTTATCGAAACAGCGAAGACACCACTCGGTATCAACATAATCGATAAATAATGAGGCATCCATCATGCCAACCTGGTCGAAGAGAGCGCTTTTAACCAGTGAGCCCGATGAAATAACTACCGATGAAGTGAAGGTCTTTTTCTCGCCACGAGAATAAAGTTTTTCACGAAAGCCATTCTTTTTTATGTGCGTTATGGCATATTCAAAGCCGCGAGCCTCGTCATAAAAAACGGGTGCTGCTATCAGCGCATTATTTTCTGCGGAAAACTGAAGCATGTTTGTGATGAAAGTATCAGGAATTTTGCTATCCTGATCAAAGAAAATAACATTTTCATATCCACTTTCAATACAATACTCAATACCGATGTTCTGCGCTAAGGCGATTCCCTTATTACCTTTCAACCAGCGGTACTCGATCCCTGTTCCTTTCAACTCTTCAGTTTCAGAAGGGCTGTTATCCACGACTACAACATCACATCCCTGGATTTTCAATGATGTTATGGTTTGTGTTAAATCAGAGAGTACCGGGTTATAGGCTACTATAATGGCGCAAATTTCTTTTGTATTATTCATTTAAATTTTCTCAAATAGCATCCTGAGCTCAACATAGCATTATGAAAAATTCAATCTAATGAATAATCCATCAAGCAAATCCCTAATGATTGATTTTTTAGTTGAGTATTTCGTATAGCTGGAACTGAATACTGCTGACAGCAGGTTTTTCCTTTTTCCACCATCAAATATTCCGCCACGATAAACAGTATTAACACAATCCAGATAGTTAAGGATGCTTTCAGACGTTTGATTAATTTGTGAAGTCTGCTGTGATTTACGGATCGCATGAACTAAATCATAGATTTCCCGATAATGGGCGATTCGTTTATTTCTTTTTTTACTATCAAACGCAGCTTTCAATTTACCGGCAAAAGTACTTTTTTTTGCACCAATTTGATTATTTTCATGCTGCCTGTACAGAATCAATTTGTCTTCGACGGGGACCAACGATCCCAGAGCACATGCATTGCTGGCGAGCCAATAGTCATGCGGAATTTTTGCCGGGAACGGCATAACGGTATCAAGAAAGCCTTTACGTACAGCCATAGTGGCACCCGTCACGACATTATTGATGAGAATTTTGTCTAACCTTATATCGCCGTTGGCTGGCGTGAAATTCACGTGATGCCAGAGCGTCCCCAACCTCTCCATAGTATTGTTTATCAGCCAGGCATCAGAAAAAACAACGTTGGCATGACTTTGATTTGAAAAAACCGCCAGTAATGTTTCTGCTTTGTTTTCTACCCAAATATCATCCTGATCTGAAAAGAACACAAAGTCAGCAGTTACATACTCAGTAAGTTTCTCAAAATTTTTGATATAGCCTAAATTGAGTCCATCATGAATGATATCAATATCAATTTGCGACTCTGCTTTTAAGGCTTGAAGAACAGTGAGGGTATCATCCGTTGATCCATCATCTCGTATGATGATTCGGGATGGCTTAACTGACTGAGCAAGAATACTTTCAACTTGCTCGCGAACATAGCGCTCACCATTGTAAGTCGCAAGAATAACTTCGTAACTCATATTTTCCCTCTATGTTTCGTTATACATTCCCGGGAAACGATAATGAGTAAAACGCAATCCACAAATACCCGAATAGTCCATGCATACGCAGCGCCAAGTACGCCATAAGAGTTCACAAGAAAATACAGCAGGGCCAGATAAGGTATGACCTCAATGCAGTGTAAAAAGGCGGTATATTTCGCTTTTCCCAGAGACTGTATGACGGTAAAAGGGATCTGGGCGATAGAGTTAAAGAAAAAGCCCACTAATAAAATCTGGAAAATAGCCTGTGAATGGATGGCATACTGTTCGCCAAGCCATAGCTGCATTATCAATTTTGCCAGGAAAATCAGGATGACGACTAAAGGTAAACACCCAAGCCCCATTATCAGATAGGCGAATCTGATATTTTTCTTTAACTCATCATAGGTTTTTGCTGCGCTGAGTTTAGGGAAAACGGCTCTCGAAAGCGCACCGGGAAGAAGTCCTAAACGCGATACGATTTCAGACGGGGCGGTATAATAACCGACTTTATCAGCACCTAATGAGCCTGAGATAACGAACCGATCAAAGTATACCATCACAGGGCTAATGATGTTGCTAACAGTGATCCAGCCTCCGAAGAAAATCATTCGTCGGAATGTTTCTCTGTAAAAAATAAAACCCGCATTGATGATTTCATTTCTGACAATCACAAATGCAATGATTAATGACAGTAGTCTGCCCACGGCTAAGCCAAGTATTGCAGAAAACAGGGATGGAGAAAACAATACAAACAAGGCCGGTAAGCCTGCGATAATAGAACTACCGAAACTTCTCTGTATATTTAATATTGCGAAACGTTCATCGCCCTCAAGTATGGACATCCATAATTGGTTAAGCAGGAAAGCAGGTATTGTCCAGACGAGGACACGAATAGAGTTTTGAACATCAGTATGATTGGATGCTGTAATATTCAAAAGCGAAATAATATTTGGCGTAAAGACGGAAATGAGGATTGCGCCAAAAACGCTGAACAAAAATAGAAATATAGTTGCTGTAGAAATTATTTTTTTGCGTTCATCATTATTGCCCCGGTAAACGGCAATTTCTCTAACAATTGCACGAGTCAAACCGATATCAAATATGCCTGCATAACCAACAATAGCAATTGCTAAAGTGTAAACGCCAAAAAGTTCAACCCCTAATACCCGAGCAAGATAACCCATTGCCGGGATAGCGATAGCAGTAGGTATAACATAGCCTGCTAAATTCCAGACACTATTCTTAATTAATCCCATTCCGTTTACATTATCTCATCTTAATAAATAAAGGGGCCGTTAGCCCCTTTTAATAACTTTAAGCAAAATATGATGCATTATTCCCCTCCTGGATTTTCATCATTCGGGGTCGGTGCGAAATCATCTGGCCTTTAAATATCAGTAACCTTTGAGCATCTTCAACAAATACTGACCATAAGCATTCTTAGCCAGTGGTTTCGCCAGCGTTCTGACCTGCTCCGCATCAATAAATCCTTTGCGATAAGCAATCTCTTCCGGGCACGCCACTTTCAGTCCCTGACGCTCTTCAATGGTCGCAATAAAGTTGCTGGCTTCAATCAGGCTCTGATGTGTACCGGTATCCAGCCAGGCAAAACCGCGTCCCATCATGGCAACGGACAGACGGCCCTGCTCCATATACAGACGGTTGATGTCGGTGATTTCCAGCTCGCCACGTGGTGACGGCTTCAGGCTTTTCGCCATTTCTACGACACTATTGTCATAGAAATAAAGACCGGTAACAGCGTAGTTACTCTTCGGTTCTAATGGCTTTTCTTCGAGACTGACAGCGGTGCCCTGTTTATCAAACTCAACGACGCCATAACGCTCTGGATCGTTAACATGGTAAGCAAAGACGGTGGCACCGCTCTCTTTATTTACAGCGGAGTCCATCAGCTTCGGCAGGTCATGGCCATAGAAGATGTTGTCGCCCAGTACCAGCGCACAATCATCATCACCAATGAACTCTTCGCCAAGGATAAACGCCTGGGCCAGACCGTCTGGACTCGGCTGGACTTTATACTGCAGGTTAAGGCCCCACTGGCTACCGTCACCGAGCAGCTGCTCGAAACGTGGCGTGTCCTGCGGAGTACTGATAATCAGGATGTCACGAATACCCGCCAGCATCAGCGTGGTCAGCGGGTAGTAAATCATTGGTTTGTCGTAGATTGGCAGAAGCTGCTTGCTGACCGCCATCGTCACCGGGTACAGACGGGTTCCTGAGCCACCGGCTAAAATAATCCCTTTACGCGTTTTCATTTCATCATCTCTTTAATGTGCAAAATGCCCGTAAACGGGCATTTAATTAAAAGTCAGACCGCAGTGGTCGTAAATAGCTCAGCCAGCATCCGTTTAACACCGGTTTCCCATTCAGGTAATACCAGGTCGAAGTTCTGCTGGAATTTCTCAGTATTCAGACGGGAGTTATTCGGACGACGCGCAGGAGTAGGATAAGCGCTGGTAGGAACAGCATTAAGCTTCTTGATCGCCAGTTCAATGCCAGCCTTACGTGCTTCGTCGAACACCAGCGCAGCGTAGTCGTGCCAGGTGGTCACGCCACCCGCAACCAGATGGTAGAGTCCAGCCACTTCCGGCTGCTTCATTGCCACACGAATTGCATGCGCGGTACAGTCAGCCAGCAACTCAGCGCCTGTTGGTGCACCAAACTGATCGTTAATAACCGCCATCTCTTCGCGTTCTTTTGCAAAACGCAGCATGGTTTTCGCAAAGTTATTGCCTTTGCCCGCATAAACCCAACTGGTGCGGAAAATTAAGTGCCGGGCACAATTTTCCTGTAGTGCTTTTTCACCTGCCAGTTTGGTCTCGCCGTATACGTTTAGCGGCGCGGTCGCATCCGTTTCCAGCCACGGCTTCTCCCCGTTGCCAGGGAAAACGTAATCGGTGGAGTAGTGAACAACCCAGGCGCCAATTTTTTCCGCCTCTTTCGCAATGGCTTCAACGCTCGTGGCATTGAGCAACTGTGCGAATTCCGGCTCTGACTCCGCTTTATCCACGGCGGTATGCGCCGCCGCGTTGACAATAACGTCCGGCTTAATGCGACGTACAGTTTCCGCCACGCCTTCGGGATTGCTGAAATCACCGCAATACTCGCTGGAGTGCACATCGACGGCAATCAGGTTACCTAACGGGGCGAGCGCGCGCTGCAACTCCCAACCCACCTGCCCTGTTTTGCCGAACAGAAGGATATTCATTACTGACGTTCCCCGTAGTTCTGTTCAATCCAGGATTGATAGTTACCGCTTTTCACGTTCTCAACCCACTGGGTGTTCGCCAGGTACCACTGCACCGTTTTACGGATCCCGCTTTCAAACGTTTCCTGCGGTTTCCAGCCTAAGGTCTGTCTAATCTTATCGGCATCGATGGCATAACGACGGTCATGGCCCGGGCGGTCAGTCACATAGGTGATCTGGTCGCGATATGAACCCTCTTTCGGCACGATCTCATCCAGCAGATCGCAGATGGTATGCACCACATCCAGGTTCTGCTTCTCGTTATGGCCGCCGATATTGTAGGTCTCGCCAGGCTTACCCTGGGTCACAACGGTGTAGAGCGCACGGGCGTGATCTTCAACATACAGCCAGTCGCGGATCTGATCGCCTTTGCCATAAATCGGCAGCGCTTTCCCGTCCAGCGCGTTGAGGATTACCAGCGGGATCAGTTTTTCCGGGAAGTGATAAGGGCCGTAGTTATTGGAGCAGTTAGTCACGATAGTCGGGAACCCGTAGGTACGTAACCATGCGCGGACCAGGTGATCGCTCGAGGCCTTCGAAGCAGAGTAAGGGCTGCTTGGCGCATATGCCGTCGTTTCAGTGAACAGCGGCAAATCACTAGAGGCAGGATGTTCGTCCGGGTGCGGCAGATCGCCGTACACTTCATCGGTAGAGATGTGGTGGAAACGGAAGGCTTTTTTCGCAGTTTCATCCAGCGTTGACCAGTACGCGCGAGCCGCTTCAAGCAGGACGTAGGTGCCGACGATGTTGGTTTCAATAAACGCTGCCGGGCCGGTGATAGAGCGGTCAACGTGGCTTTCTGCTGCCAGATGCATCACTGCATCAGGCTTATGCTCGGCAAAAATACGGTCCATCGCCGCTTTATCGCAAATATCCGCATGTTCAAAAATATAACGCTGGCTGTCGCTCACTTCAGCCAGAGATTCCAGGTTACCGGCGTAGGTCAATTTATCGACATTAACCACTGTATCCTGGGTGTTTTGAATAATATGTCGTACAACCGCAGAGCCGATAAAACCCGCACCGCCAGTAACAAGAATTTTCACGCGTTATTTTCCGTTAAATGAATACATCGGGATGGTGGCATTCTGAATAATAAATGAACTAAATATCCAGAAACCGGACACGCTACCGCCCCTGGCTTAACAGCTACCAGTGCACTGAACGTGATCGTAATAGAGGTATTTTGCCGTCTATTCCCGTCAACATGGCGACAGGATAGCGCGCAAATCAATTAATAATTGTCGTCTTAAATGCCAGCAGAAACAAGGGAAAAATCTGACTAACGAGACAAAAAGCAAGCAATTAACTTACTGAAATTTAAGAATATATTAAAAAAAGAAAACGGCAGCGTCATTCTCATGGCCCTGATAGCCCGGAATGATCCACTGCCGTTAGACAACGACGAACCAATCGTTAATCGTTGGTTAAGAGCTTCGTCATGCTTTCGCGGAACTTCTGCCCTTCTTTATGGTTACGCAGCCCGTACTGTACAAACGCCTGCATATACCCCAGTTTCTTACCACAGTCGTAGCTGTCACCGGTCATCAGCATTGCATCAACGGACTGCTTCTTCGCCAGTTGCGCAATGGCATCCGTCAGCTGAATACGATCCCACGCGCCTGGCTCGGTACGTTCCAGCTCGGCCCAGATTTCTGCATTCAGCACATAGCGGCCGACGGCCATCAGATCGGAATCCAGCGTCTGCGGCTGATCCGGCTTCTCGATAAACTCAACGATACGACTGACTTTACCTTCTGAATCCAGCGGCTCTTTGGTCTGAATAACGGAGTACTCAGAGAGATCGCCCTTCATGCGCTTCGCCAGCACCTGGCTCCGTCCCGTCTCGTTGAAACGCGCCACCATGGCTGCCAGGTTGTAGCGCAGCGGATCGGCAGAGGCGTTGTCCAGAATAATATCCGGCAGGACAACCACAAACGGGTTATCGCCGACCACAGGACGGGCGCACAGAATAGAGTGGCCCAGACCCAGAGGCTGCGCCTGACGCACGTTCATGATGGTCACGCCCGGCGGGCAGATGGACTGCACTTCCGCCAGCAGCTGACGTTTAACGCGCTGCTCCAGAAGGGCTTCAAGTTCGTAGGAGGTGTCGAAGTGGTTTTCCACCGCATTCTTGGAGGAATGGGTAACCAGAACGATTTCTTTGATCCCTGCAGCAACAATCTCGTCGACGATGTACTGAATCATCGGCTTGTCAACGATCGGCAGCATCTCTTTAGGAATGGCTTTTGTGGCCGGGAGCAAATGCATGCCCAGACCGGCTACCGGAATGACCGCTTTCAAATTAATCATATATCTTCCACCTTAAAATGGTTGCCGAATTATAGCCCTTTAGCCTGGTTTCGCCAGCACGAATTGCTACAAATCTGGAGATGATGTTACGCAATTACAGCGTAAATTCCAGTGGATGCAATCCGAATACCGGCGCTTTAATTCCAGGAATCCTCGCAAAATGCCGGCTGGCTAATATTTAACGCTTCGGCAGTTTAAAATTCAGCCGTTCCGTGTTGATTGTATGATGGTCAATTCGGTCGATATCCACCGAACTTTGCCCCTTCTCATTAACGGCTTTAATGTTCGCCAGCGAGAGCAGCGTCTCGTCACGCGCCATAAATTTCCCGCGCACATCCTTACGCAGATCGAAATTCAGCTTCAGGGCTGGCCCTCGCTCTGCGTCCTGCATGACGTTGATATTGCGCATGAAAAGATGCTGAGGTTTATTGTGCAGTTCAAGCGTTGCCCGTTTCATGTCCATATTGGTGAGCGCCACGAAAGAGGTTTTATTGCCGGAGGAGATCTGTATTCCGCGCAATTTTCGCGCAAGGTTCCAGTTGTCCATCTGGATATTGTTGAGGCGGAAATTCTGCGGTATCGACAAATAATCGCCCTTGATCACCCCGTAGCCAATTAACATCCCGGCGCTGTCGATCATCTCAACATTATCGATGACAAAGTTATCGCAGCCGTATATCGCTACCGTTGCGTTATCAATACCCGCTTTTTTGCTGAAGTCCGGGGTGATATTCCGGGCCTTAACATTACGAATGATAAAGTGTTTGCCGTTTTCAACATGTACCAGCTGGCGGCAGTTGCTGCCGGTAATGTTCGCCACCACGAAGTTCTTAACCGCCTGGTCTTCGGGGTAATTATTATCGTACGTGCTGCCCGCCAGACCGATGCCGATCCCCCAGTTAATCTTGCCGTTGGTACAGTCGATATGGTCGATGACGTGGTCTGAAATCAGGATGTTCTTGTCGTTGATCGCCACGTTCCACTCGATGGCGTCGCCCTGCAGGTAGCTGAAATGACAGTTGGTGATCTTCACCCCGTCCAGCTGATTATGAAATCCCTGACGCAGGATCGCATAGTTGGCTTTGGTGACCCGCAGGTTGTCGATCAGCAGATTGCGCATCACCCGCTTCTGTTTGCCGCCGATATAAATCTGGGTCACCGGGCCATAGCCGCTCATCGCCAGGCCCTGGATCACGCAGTCGGAGCCGCGCACGTCGAGGGTGATGTTTTCGCTACGCCCCTCCCCTTCGCCAATCACCTTGCTGCCATCCTGCAGCACCAGGCGGCCCCGGCCGTTGCCGGTCAGCGCCCCGCGAATGCGCAGGGTTTTGCCTTCGGGGATAAAAATGGCGGCGTTGATATTTTCACAGGTGAGCCCCGCGGGCACCACCACGGTATCACCCTCAGCAAAGGCCTTTTTGAAAGCGGCGATCCCGTCACGAAGGTCATACCGGCTGATGTCTACCGTGGCGCTGTTCGTGGCGGCCCGTACCCCTACCAGCGGCGCGGCCGCCAGTACGGAACAGGTGGTGACAAACGCGCGTCGCGTCATCTCTTTCGGCATATCGCCTCCGTTTAAAGCGTGTGTAGCAGAGTGGCTAACTGTCGATTGATAAGATGTTGGTTGAAATCGGTCTCCACCTTTTTGCGCGCGTTATGCAGCACGGGGGAGAGCTCCTGATGGGCGATGGCGGCAAACCGTTCCAGCTGGTTGGCCAGCGCCTCCGGGTTGTTCTCTTCCACCAGCCAGCCGGAATGGCCGGGCTCGATGAGCTCAGGAATGCCGCTGTGTACCGTGGAGACCACCGGAATGCCCACCGCCATCGCCTCCATCAGGGCTACAGGAATGCCTTCCATATCGCCGTCCGTACCGGTGACGGACGGGAGTAAAAAGACGTCGGCAGCATCAAGCATCGCCTTAACTTCATGGCTGGGCTTGAAGCCTGGCATCTCGACATAGGACTCCAGCTGATACTGCTCGATCAGGGTACGCAGGCGGCGCTCCCAGGGGCCGATGCCCAGAATGCGGTAGTGGAAATCTACCCCGCGCGCTTTCAGCTGGCGGCAGGCTTCGATCGCCACGTGAAGCCCTTTTTTCTCGGTCAGGCGCGCAACAGAGATAATCTGCAGCGGGCTGCCGGGCGCTTTAACCGGCCGTTGGGTAAAGCGCTGCATGTCCACGCCCATGCGCGAAACGGTGATTTTCTCCGGCGGACAGCCCATGGTTTTGAGTCGCCCGGCCCACAGGTCGCTTATTGGCAGCATCATGTCGCCGCGCTGAAAGAGCCGCTGGTATTCAGGCGTATAGTGGTTCAGCACCTCGCGGCTGGAGATATCAATCCCGTGAAACACCGTCGCGATTTTCCCCTCAATGACACCCAGCTCGCGCAGCTTGGCCGCCGTCACCCCGGCCGGTCCAAAGTGGGCGATAAACACATCCGCACGCCAGGGGCGCTGCGTCTGGCCACAAATGGCGGAGAGGATCAGATTGCGCGATTCGGCGCCGTAGCGGGAGACATTCAGCGCCTTCCATGTGCCGGGGCGATGCAGCCCGCGCAGGGTCTGGCGGGCGCGGTAGCGCAGTTTCGCCAGCTTGCCCTGGGGCTCATCCTGCAGCCAGCGGGTCTTGCTGGCCAGGTCATACTGCGTCCAGGCGGCGTGGGTGTTCTGGGTATCGCCCTTTTGCAGGGCGATAATCTCCACGTCATATCCCATATCAATAAAGGCGGTGATCTGGTTAAGCACAAAGGTCTCAGACGAGAGCGGGAATTTCAGTAAGAAGAAACCAACCTTCATTTGCCCTCCCCGACCCGATCCAGCACCGATTTCACCATGTTGATGCCGTTTTCACGTTCGGCCTTCACCGCCACCGCCAGGCGTTCGTTGATAGCCGGAAGCTGGCCGAGCGTGTCCCCAACCATCGCCCCCAGGGAGCCGTCCAGCAGATGGCGAATATCCACCGCCATCTCCGGCATACCCAGCTGCTGCATGATCCCGGCTGACTTGTGCTCGTAGTTAATGGCAATCGCTGGGGTGCCGAAGTTCATGGAGATAATGGCCGAATGCAGGCGGGTGCCCACGGTCAGGTCGCAGGCGCCCAGCAATTTGCCCATCTCCAGGTCGTTAAGTTCGTCCATCACCACGTGATAGCGCGACGGATCGCTGACGTGCTGGCGCAGGTTCAGCGCCACCATGCGGTCATCTTTGTTGTAGCTGTCGATCCCGGTACAGGTGGAGAGCGCCAGCACCTGGTAGCCGCTGTCCAGCACCCGGTTGACCACCTCGGCAAAGGCCTTTTCGTAGGCCGCCTGGGTGGTGCCCAGACGCTTATCAAACGGCGCCAGCTCGCGCAGGGTGATGGCAACGGTCTTCTGCTGCGCGGCCACGTTCAGCCAGTGCTGCACGGCATAGCTCGGGGTAAAGTTCGCTTCCTGATGATCTACCAGCCAGGCGGTATCCACCCCCTGCTCCACTTTGGTGGTGTCGATTTCGCTGCGCTGCATCAGATTCAGGCTCACCGACTCGCGCAGGATCAGCGCGTCACAGTGGCCAAACACATAGTTTGCCAGCTGGTTGAACTGTGGATCCTGGAATGGCCCGACGCTGTGGCCGACCATATACAGCGGCTTTTTCGCCATAAAGGTGCAGAGCGCATGCTCGAACTGCGGCACGCCGTAGAGGTCGACAAAAAACGATCCCCCTACCTGAATGATGGCGTCGTAGCCGGAGAGCAGACGGACAAAATCGGTAAAACCCTGGGCGATGGCGATATTGCGCAGCTTGCCGGTGTCGGTCACGCGGGACAGCAGCACCTGATGCTGATAGCGGCGGCGCAGCACCTTCTTCACGCGGCCCATCATGCCGGCGGCGCTGTTATGCTGCTTCATCTGGCTGTAGAGCGGATCGCCCATTACCGGGCGGTTCAGCAGCCAGGAGGAGCTCACCGGGTAGCGGCTCATCACATCCACTTCTGTCTCAGGCGACAGGGCGTAAATAGCATCCAGCAGGCCGCGCAGGATGGCGCTGTCACCACGGTTACCACAGGTATGGTTGCCCAGAATCAATAATTTCATAATAACCTCTTAAAAGATTCCCCTCCCCAAAGGGTGAGGGGGAGGAAATAATTAACCTGCGCGAAGCAGCGTTTTCATCTTTTCGTTGCGGCAGAACTGGCGTTTGATCTCCACCACCAGCGCGTTGCGCGACAGCACAATCATTACCGCGAAGGCCAGCGCCCCGGCGGCGACCTGCACCGCCAGCAGCGCGGCCAGCGGCAGATGGCCGTTAAGGGCAATCCCTAAGCCATAGCTCACCGCCAGCGTCGGCAGCGAGAGGTAAAACGGTAGCCACAGGCTCAGGATGTACTGGCGGTAGCTGGAGCCCAGCACCGGCTTAATCATCACGAAGTAGCTCAGGACGGTATTGATAATCTGCACCAGCAGGAAGCCCAGCGTGACGCCCATCGCGCCCGCCAGGTGGCCGCCGATAACGATCGCCGGAATAAACAGGAACGTTTTGAATACGTTGAACTTAAAGCTGATATCGACGCGGGCTTTGGCCATCAGCAGCGAACCAATCGGGTTACCGACGGAGCGCAGCAGCCCCACCACGCACAGCAGCTGCAGGATCGGCACAATGCTTAACCACTTCTCGCCAAACACCAGCGGCACCAGATTGCCGGAAACCACCATCAGCCCCAGCAGGGTCGGGAAGTTAATGATCCCTACCACCGACAGCAGCTTGTAGAAGTTGATGCGCAGCTTGTCGGTATCGTCCTGAATTTTGGCGAACGCCGGGAACAGCACGCGGGTGATGATCGGGTTGAGCTTCATCGGCGGTACCACCGCCACGTTGTACGCCAGGTTATAGCCCCCGGCGACGCTGGCACCCAGAATACGGGCCAGCACCAGGGTGGAGAGGTTGGTATTCACGTAGTTGATGATGCTGTCGGCGGTCAGCCACGCGCCGAAGCGCAAGTTAGAGGCCACCGACGCCAGCGAGAAGTGGAACCCCGGACGGTAGATTTTGCGGCCGAAGTAGCCGAACAGCAGGGTGCGCACGGCAGAGTTCACCAGATAACCGAGGATGGCGGTCATCGCCAGCGGCCAGAAGTGGGCGCTGACCACGGTGAAGGTAAACCCGGCCAGCACCGAGCTGGTTTCAATCATGCCGATTTTGCTGAACTCCAGCTCCTTTTGCATCAGGGCGCGGAACTGCTGGCCGTGGGGGATCACCACAAACGCGAACGACAGCGCACGCATCAGGGGGCCAAGTTCAGGGTTGTTCAGGGCGTCAGCAATAAGATCGCTCAGCAGAAACAGCACCACGAACACCAGGATACCCAGGCCGACGTTCAGCCAGTAGAGGGTGGTCAGCTCCAGCTGGCTAATCTCTTTGCGCTGAATAATCGAGTTGGCGATGCCAAAGTCCGACAGCGTATCGGCCAGGGCGATGATCACCAGCGAGACGGTCAACAGGCCAAACTGGTGGCTATCGATAATACGCGCCAGCACCGTCATCTGCACCAGCCCAAGGCCGATGATGATCACCGTGGCGATAGCCGACCACTTTGCCCCGCTGAGGGTTTTTTCACGTAAGCTCATGTCAGTACGCCGCTTTGTTCACAAAGCCTTTAAAGACGGTAAGAAAAACGATTTTGATATCAAACCAGAGGCTCCACTCGCGGATGTACTCCAGGTCAAACTCAATGCGTTTCTCCATCTTCTCCAGGGTGTCGGTCTCGCCGCGCCAGCCGTTGATCTGCGCCCAGCCGGTGATGCCCGGTTTCACTTTGTGGCGCAGCATGTAGCCTTCGATCAGCTGACGATACTGTTCGTTATGCGCCACCGCGTGCGGGCGTGGACCAACGATGGACATGCCCCCGGTAAACACGTTGATAAACTGCGGGAGTTCATCCAGCGAGGTGCGGCGCAGGAAGTTACCGACGCGGGTCACGCGCGGGTCGTTTTGCGTCGCCTGGGTCACCACCGCGTCGTTCTCCATCACCTTCATGGAGCGGAATTTCCACACCATGATCGGCTTACCGTCCATGCCGTAGCGGGTCTGGCGGAAGATCACCGGCCCCTTCGAGGTGAGCTTCACCGCCAGGGCAATGGCGCACAGCACCGGGGAGATCAGCAGCAGGATCAGAGAGGAGAGGACGATGTCCTCCACGCGCTTCAGCACCCGGTTGAGGCCGGAGAGCGGCGTGTCATACAGCGGCACCACCGGCACGCCGTTCACCTCTTCGATACGGGAGTGCAGAATGTTAAAGGTGAACACATCCGGAATGAGGATCACAGAGCAGGTGGTGTCCGCCAGCTTGCGCATCAGAGTTTTAATTCGGGCCTCGTCGCTCATCGGCATGGCGATGTAGACGTTGTGGATCTTGCCCGCTTTGGCATCGTCCACCAGTTGGGAGTAATTACCGGCCCAGTCAGCAGGCACGCCGCCGGGCTGCGCGTCGTGATAGACCCCGACCACATCAAACCCCAGCCACGGCTCTTTGCGAAAACCGTCCAGCAGCGCCAGTCCGGCCGGCATGCTTCCGGCCACCGCCACCCGGCGGGTGTTGTAGCCACGGTTACGCAGCCAGCCCGCGCCAAAGCGGATAAGGGATCGGCAGACCAGCATGCCCACGCTGGTCAGCAGATACCAGGCAAAATAGGTGGCAAAGCGATTATCAAAGTCGTTATTAAAGGCCACCAGCCCGAAGCTGAAGACCAGGCTTAAGGTCCAGTTCTGCAGCAGCAGCTGCAACTCGGTGGTGATTTTGACGCCGCGCCATGAGCGGTAAAAGTCGGTCATCCCGCCGATCATCTGGAAGACGACCAGGGCGATCAGCGCCATCAGCAGGTGCATGTAGAGGAACGGCAGCCCGCTGAGTTTACACACCATCCACAACCCACCGAACATGATGGTGATATCAGAAAAACGCTGCACCATAGAGATTAACGATGCATTCGTTTTGGCTCGCTCGCGCTTTTTTAGATTTGTCATCGTTGTTCCTGTTGTTTATCCCCTCACCCTAACCCTCTCCCCAGAGGGGAGAGGGAATTTGAACACCCTCTCCCCTCTGGGGAGAGGGCCGGGGTGAGGGGTAAGGTCTGACATTACTGATTCAGCAGCGCCATAATGTCCTGCGTTCGCGCCGCCATCAGCGCCGCATCGGCGCGGGATTCCACGTTCAGGCGCACCACCGGCTCGGTGTTTGACGAGCGCAGGTTGAAGCGCCACTGCGGGAAGGTCATGCTGATGCCGTCGGTACGGTCGATCTCCAGCGCGTGCAGGGCAAAGTGATGCTCCACACGGGCAATCGCCTCAGCAGGCGCCGCAAGGGTGCTGTTGATCTCCCCGCTCGCCGGGAAGGCCGTCATGCGGTCACGCACCAGCTCACCCAGCGACTGGCCCTTCAGGCACAGAAGCTCGGTCACCAACAGCCACGGGATCATCCCGCTGTCGCAGTAGGCAAAATCGCGGAAGTAGTGGTGGGCGCTCATCTCGCCGCCGTAAATGGCGTCTTCCTGGCGCATGCGTTCTTTGATGAAGGCATGCCCGGTTTTGGACATCACCGGGGTGCCGCCCGCTGCGGCGACCACGTCCACCGTGTTCCAGGAGAGACGCGGGTCATGGATGATGCGCGAACCGGGGTTTTTCTCGAGGAATGCTTCCGCCAGCAGGCCGACAATGTAGTAGCCCTCGATAAACTGCCCTTTTTCGTCGAACAGGAAGCAGCGGTCAAAGTCGCCGTCAAAGGCGATGCCCATGTCGGCGCCGTGTTCGATAACGGCGTTGCGGGTATCGGCCCGGCACTCCGGCAGCAGCGGGTTCGGTATACCGTTCGGGAAGTTGCCGTCCGGGGTGTTGTGAACCTTCACGAAGGTGACCGGCACGTTGAGCGCTTTGAAGCGGGCTTCGAGAGCATCCACCACCGGGCCTGCCGCGCCGTTTCCGGAGTTAATGACCAGCTTAAGCGGCTTGAGGTTTGCCAGGTTGATGTAACCCAGCAGGTGGTCAATGTAGGCCCCGCGCAGATCGATTTTTTGATAGCTGCCGCGTTTCGCCTCATTCACCGGCGGGAAGTCGTTGGCTTCCGCCAGACGCTGCACGTCGCGCAGGCCGGTATCGCCGCTGATCGGGCGAGCCCCCTCGCGCACCAGCTTCATGCCGTTGTAGTCCATCGGGTTATGGCTGGCGGTCACTTCGATCCCGCCGTCGACGCCCAGGTGGAAGGTGGCGAAGTAGATCTCTTCGGTGCCGGAAAGACCGATATCCAGCACGTCGACGCCCGCGTCCTGCAGCCCTTTCGCCAGCGCCAGCTTCAGCGCTTCGCTGGTCAGGCGCACGTCACCGCCCAGCACGATGGTTTTTGGTTTTAAGTATTCGCCGTACGCGCGGCCAATGCGCCACGCAATGTCTTCATTCAGCTCTTCACCGAGCTTGCCGCGAATGTCGTAGGCTTTAAAACAGGTTAATTTTTGCATCATTACCCCTTTTTCAGGCAACAGTTGGCCCGACCCGGACAGGGCCAATTTAATTTTGTTGTTTTGTAGGCCCGGTAAGCGCAGCGCCACCGGGCAAAATGCGTGAGCGCTAGACCCGCCCGTATCTGTCCTCAAAGCGGACGATATCATCCTCTTCCAGGTACGAGCCGGAGCGCACTTCAATCAGATCGAGGGGGATTTTCCCCGGATTTTCCAGACAGTGGGTCGCCCCCAGCGGGATGTAAATCGACTCGTTTTCACCGAGCAGGGTCTCGACGTTGTCGATGGTGACTTTGGCGGTACCCGCCACCACCACCCAGTGCTCCGCGCGGTGGTGATGCATCTGCACCGACAGCCCCTCGCCCGGCTTAACGGTGATGCGTTTCACCTGGTAGCGGTCGCCCTCGTCGATGGAGTCATATTTGCCCCACGGACGGTAAACTTCGCGGTGAATGTGGTGCTCATGACGGCCATCGGCCTTGATCTGCTCCACCACTTTTTTGACGTCCTGCACCGCGTTGCGATCGGCAATCAGCACCGCGTCTTTGGTCTGCACCACCACCAGGTCCTTCACCCCGACGGTAGTGACCAGGCCAGACTCGGCGTACACATAGCTGTTTTCGGTTTTATGGCTGATCACATCCCCGTGATGGACGTTACCTTCCGGTGACTGGGCGCTGATCTCCCACAGAGAGGACCAGGAGCCGACGTCGCTCCAGCCCGCATTCATCGGCACCACCACCGCATCGGCGGTTTTTTCCATCACCGCGTAATCTACCGACTCCTCGGGGCAGGCGAGGAACGCAGCTTCGTCCACGCGGATAAAGTCCAGATCCGGGTCGACGGTAGCCATTGCGCGTTCGCAGGCTTCGAGGATGTCCGGGCGATATTTTTGCAGCTCTTCCAGATAGCGTCCGGCGCGGAACAGGAACATGCCGCTGTTCCAGTAGTACTCGCCGCTGGCGACGTAGGCCTGAGCGGTTTCCATATTGGGTTTTTCGACGAACTGCGCCACGTTAAAGGCCAGGCTGTCGCCCTCGCCCGGCGTGACGTTGCCGCGACGGATATAGCCATAGCCGGTTTCGGGCAGATCCGGCACGATGCCGAAGGTCACCAGCTTGCCGCTGTCGGCATACGGGATCGCCGCCCGCACCGCTTCGCGGAACGCCTCTTCCTGCTGGATGACGTGGTCTGCCGCCAGCACCAGCATCAGCGGATCGCAATCCGGGCTGCTGCGCTTCGCCGCCAGGGCCGCCAGGGCGATGGCCGGGGCGGTGTTGCGTCCGGCCGGTTCAAGAATGATGTTTTCGGTGAGCTTGTTCAGCTGACGCAGCTGCTCGGCGACGATAAAGCGGTGCTGTTCGTTACAGATCACTACCGGGCTTTCGCAGTCCACGCCGTTAAGACGGTTCACCGTGGTCTGCAGCATGGTGAGCTCCCCTTTCAGGCAGAGGAACTGTTTTGGATAGAGCACGCGGGAGAGTGGCCATAACCGGCTACCTGAGCCACCCGCCATCACAACCGGGTACAACGTATTCTTATTCATGATTTATCCCCGAATATCTGCAATAAACTGGTTCAGCACGTTCTCTTTCTCGAGCGTGCGTTCGGCATAGTCACGCGCTATCGCGTTCTCTTTGGGCATAGATAAGGCTTGTTCGATCCCGCTTACCAGCGCGGGCACCGATTCAGGCTCGACGCACACCGCGATCCCCGGCAGGCTGTCGCACAGCTGGCCCAGCTCGGTGTGGGCCTCGGCGGTGATCACCGCGTTGCCGCCCACCGCCAGAATGTTGGTCAGCTTGGAGGGCAGAACGGCATCCGCCGCGCCGCGCTTTTGCACCACCAGATGGCAATCGGCCATCTTCAGCAGCGCCGGTAAGGCGTCATAAGACTGCAGCGGCAGGAAGCTGACGTTCTGCAGGCCGCGTTCGCGGGCCATTTTTTGCAGCCTTGCCTTGCCACCGCCCTGCCCGACAATCACAAACTGCCAGGGCTGACCGCTGAGCTGTTCGGCGGCCTCAATGACGTTCTCGAGCCCCTGCTTCTCGCCGATGTTGCCCGAATAAAGAATGAGTTTTTTGGCCTCTGGCAGACCCAACTGCTCGCGCAGGGCTTCGGCATCCGCCTGTGTTACATCGCGAAAACGCGCCACTTCTGACCAGTTGGGAAAGAAGATCACTTTCTCCGCCGCCACGCCCTTCTCCTGCGCCTTGTTCATCATTGAGCGCGAGATAGTGGAGACGTAGTCGACGTTGTGCAGGCCGCTGCGCTCGAAGGCGCTGGCCATTTTCGCCACCTTGCCGCCCTTGCCTTTCCCGGCCATTCCCAGGCCCAGCATGGCGTCCACTTCGTAATCCTGAATGTGCAGCAGGGTGCGCGCGCCCGAGAGTTTGCCCAGCAGGCGCATGCCCGGGGTGCAAAACAGGGTTGGCACCACGCCGATAATGCGATCCGGCTTCCAGCGACGTTGCGCCATCAGCGGGAAGAAACTGCTCAGGGCAAAGCTGCCCAGATGAATCAAACGTTTTAAGGTCGATGGCTGCTTCGGCACGTACAGCGGGCAGCGCCAGACGGTGGCGGCGCCCTCTTCACGACGGTAGCGCCAGCTGGAGTAGGACTCGCCCACCTGCCACTCCGGGTAGTAAGGCGGTGCGGTAATGACCCGCACCTCGTGGCCCTGGCGGGCCATCCATTCGACCATCTCGCCGGTGTACTTACCGATACCGGTCAGTTCGGGGGAATAGTTAATTCCGTATACGAGGATCTTCATAGTCCCGGCACTCCGGCCTGCTGCAGAAAATAGGCCCGGCTGTTGTCATGCACGTTATCGCTTGCCAGCAGCTGTTCTGCCGTCTGCCAGCGGTAGTCGTCATGCTGTGCATCAGGCAGACGCAGGTCCGCCCGATCCACCTTCAGGCGAAAACCGAGCACCACGTAGTGGGTGGTGAAATCGGTGCCGGAAAAGTTGTCGTCATAGAAGTGCTGCCAGACACCGTAGAACTGCCCCGCCGTCATCGGCAGACGGAGCCCCAGCTCCGCCTCCGTCAGACGCGCAAAGGCATTTTCCAGCGTCTCGTCTTTCTGCACCCGCCCGCCCGGTACGAACCAGTAGCCCTGCGCCGGGCGGTTGGTACGCTGCCCGAGCAGGAACTCACTGCGCTCGTTCTCCACAATCAGATCGATGGAGATAAGCGGGGTGGAACGCACCACAGTGGCAAAATCTTCCTGACTCAAAAACATAGTTACCCCCGGAATCGGTGCTGGTTTTCCAGGAACCACTGGTACGTGCTGGCCAGCCCCTGCGCCAGCGTCACCTCGTGGAACCAGCCCAGCTGGTGCAGACGGGTCACGTCCAGCAGCTTGCGCGGGGTGCCGTCAGGTTTGGTGGCATCGAACACCACGCGCCCCTTGTACCCCACTACCTGGCTGATGGTGAGCGCCAGCTCGCGGATGGTGCAGTCCACGCCGGTGCCGACGTTGATGTGCGACAGCATCGGCTCGGTGTTCTCCTGCCACACCTCCTGGGCCAGCTCCATCACGTGGATGCTGGCAGCCGCCATATCGTCCACGTGCAGGAACTCGCGCATCGGCGTGCCGCTGCCCCACACCACCACTTCCGGCGCGTTACCGGCCTTCGCCTCATGGAACCGGCGCAGCAGCGCCGGGATCACATGGGAGTTGCTCGGGTGGAAGTTATCGTTCGGGCCGTACAGGTTAGTCGGCATTACCGAGCGATAGTCGCGGCCATACTGGCGGTTATAGGATTCGCACAGCTTGATCCCGGCAATCTTGGCGATGGCGTACGGCTCGTTGGTGGCTTCAAGCGTGCCCTGCAGCAGCTCGCTCTCGGCAATCGGCTGCTTCGCCATCTTCGGATAGATACAGGATGAGCCGAGGAACAGCAGCTTGTTCACGTTGTGCAGGTGCGCCGCGTGAATGATGTTGCTCTCGATCATCATGTTCTCGTAGATGAAGTCCGCCGGGTAGGTATTGTTGGCAACAATACCCCCCACTTTTGCCGCCGCCAGATAGACCTGGTCGATGCGCTGTTCGGCAAAGAAGGCCTCTACCGCTTGCGCATCCAGCAGGTTAAGCTCGTCACGACCGCGCAGCACCAGTTCGACGTTGCCACGTTGTTCCAGCTGGCGGACGATCGCCGAACCCACCATCCCGCGATGTCCGGCAACAAAAATACGTTGTTTGGTCATTCTCAGGACTCCAGCGCGATGGCAACCTCGTAGCCGTGGGATTTGAGCAGGGAGTGTTTTTTCGCCGCTTCGAGATCTTTAGCCACCATTTCGGAGACCATCTCCTGCAGCGTGGTTTCTGGTTTCCAGCCCAGTTTTTCATGCGCTTTGGTCGGGTCGCCCAGCAGGGTTTCAACCTCGGCAGGACGGAAGTAGCGCGGATCAACTTCCACAATCACGTCGCCCGGCTGTACGCCCGGTGCGTCGTGGCCGGTCACGGAAACCACAATGCCCTTCTCTTCCACGCCGGTGCCTTCGAAGCGCAGTTTGATGCCCAGCTGAGCCGCTGCCATCTCAACGAACTGACGCACGGAGTACTGCACGCCGGTGGCGATAACGAAGTCTTCCGGTTTTTCCTGCTGCAGCATCATCCACTGCATCTTGACGTAGTCTTTGGCATGGCCCCAGTCACGCAGGGAGTCCATATTGCCGAGGTGCAGCTTCTTCTCGAGGCCCTGGGCGATGTTGGCGATAGCGCGGGTGATTTTGCGGGTCACGAAGGTCTCGCCGCGGCGCGGGGATTCGTGGTTGAACAGAATGCCGTTACAGGCATACATGCCGTAGGATTCACGGTAGTTAACGGTGATCCAGTAGGCGTACATTTTTGCCACCGCATACGGGGAGCGCGGGTAGAACGGGGTGGTCTCTTTCTGCGGGATCTCCTGCACCAGGCCGTACAGCTCGGAGGTAGAAGCCTGGTAGAAACGGGTCTTCTTCTCGAGACCGAGGAAACGAATCGCTTCCAGCAGACGCAGGGTACCGATGGCGTCTACGTCAGCGGTGTATTCCGGGGACTCGAAGGAGACCGCAACGTGGCTCATGGCGCCCAGGTTATAGACCTCGTCCGGCTGCACTTCCTGCAGAATACGGGTCAGGTTGGAGGTATCGGTCAGATCGCCGTAGTGCAGGTGGAATTTCGGGTTCGTTGCGTGTGGATCCTGGTAGATATGATCCACGCGCTCGGTATTGAAAGAGGAGGCACGACGTTTGATTCCGTGCACTTCGTAGCCTTTTTCCAGCAGGAGTTCCGCCAGATAAGAACCATCCTGTCCGGTTACGCCGGTGATGAGAGCGACTTTAGACATGTTTATTTTCTCCAGACTTATCAGAAGTTATTCAGTTTCAACGCGTTCGCGTATCACCACTGCGGGATTGCCACGGCAAAGCCTGTTTGCCGGTAGCGACTTAAAAACACTGCTGCGCGCGCCAATAACGGTACCGTTACCAATTGAGACGCCGGGGGCGACAAATACGTCGGTCGCCAGCCAGCATTTCTCGCCAATGATTATTGGCTGCGCGTTAATATCAAAATGTTGACTCATATAATCGTGGCTGCCGGTGCACAGGTAGCATTTCTGTGATACCACCGCATTCGCACCAATCGAAATATCGCCGAGGGTGTATAACACCGCGTCATCGCCAACCCAGGCGTTATCCCCTAAGGTTAATTTCCACGGGTAAGTAATTTTTACCGAGGGGCGAATCACTACGTTTTTTCCGATTTTTGCGCCGAAGCAGCGTAATAAAAATGCGCGCCAGCGATACATAATTTGCGGTGACCAGGCAAATAACGTTGCCTGAACGGCCCACCATAACTGCACCTTAATGCCGCCTGCGCCGCGAAACCCTTTTGGCACAGAGAAGCCGCTTAATTCCTGCATACTCTTTCCTTATATTCAGACTTTGTTATATAAGGCTTTGGTTTTACCCGTCGTTTTCAGACGTAATAAATAAGATAATTCCGCGAGCGCGCCCGGCATGCGCAATATTTCGCGCTGAACTTTTTTGGCGTCCTGACATAA
Organism: Leclercia barmai; assembly: GCF_049312895.1. NCBI lineage: Bacteria > Pseudomonadati > Pseudomonadota > Gammaproteobacteria > Enterobacterales > Enterobacteriaceae > Leclercia > Leclercia barmai. Next base: position 468,453 of record NZ_JBMNWZ010000002.1, read on the forward strand.
TTCCAGATTATTCGAGGTTGACACCCCGCCCATCGAAAATTCAGAGACCAGACCCGGCAGGCGTTTAAACGGATAACCGGCTTTATACAGTCGCGCGGTCAGGGCGTAATCCGATGAGACGCGATATTGCAGATCGTACGGGTAAGTTTTTAACCCACTCAGCGGAAAGAAAATCGCCTGATGGCTGGCCGGCAGGCTGTGATAAATATACCAGCCCGGTTTCGCCGCACGGCGTACTTTATTTCCGTCACCAAAATCGAGTAAGGCGTCGCCCATGTACATGGCATTGTCGTTCGCCCGGCTGAGCTGACGCACAAACTGCGCCACGTCGTCATGAAAAATATCGCCGGAGTTCAGGAAAATGGCGTAGCGCCCCTGCGCCATATCGATACCCTTATTCATGGCATCATAGATACCGCGATCCTTCTCGCTGATATAACGTAAGTTATACTCACCGTTGAGCTTTTCGAGAAACTCCGCAGTGCCGTCGTTCGAACCGCCATCCACCACAATCCATTCAAAGCTGAGGCTGGGATCGCCTGCCAGATTGCGCAGCGACCGCCAGGTTTTTACCACACCCTCGTAGTTACGAAAGGCAACAGTAATAACGCTGAGTAACATAAACCACCTCGTTATGAATGCGTAATATTCAGCGCCTTGCGCAAAATAAACGGGCAAACAATTAAGAATGCGTACTCCGGGCTAAATATTGACCCGGTAAAAAACAGCGACACCGGCGTAAAAAGATAAAGCTGTACGCGAAAATTCTGATTATCACCAAAGGCGCTGATCGTCATTTTGAAAACTTTAAACAGATACCACGCCGTTAATAATACTGCGAACCATGAGAAATAAATAATCAGCAGATACAAGCCATTGTCTATTGTTTTTCCGACGTCCGCACCGTTAAAGATTCCGAATGATGCGACATATTCATAAAGTGAGCCGAATCTGACAACGCCGTCAATATGGGTTAAAGAGTACCCAACCATCACCAGCGGACCGATAATACGATAATAAGATGACGACCCTTCGGTACCTAAATCACCCAGACGTTCGGAAATATACGGGAAGGCAAAGACCACCCCGACTAAAAACACTGACAATGAAATGATCGCTAAAGGTAACTTTTTCTTGATCGCCTCTTTATTCAGGTACTGAAACGCCCACTCAAGGAGGTAAAACAGAATAAAGGTCATTACCCCGGAGAACGAACCTGACAGAACAATTCCTGCAAGAATCATAGCATCGCTCTTGGGCGTTTTGATACCAAACTGTTTGATGCTGAGCCAAATTGAGATTAACGCCAGAGCGAAGAATGCCGGTTCGAAATAGAGCGCCGTGGTACGTTTTCCGCCAAATTTAATGAAATTCAGTACATAGCTATTACTGTAAATAAGATATTTCGAAATTATTTCCATCAGGCTACTGCCGCCGGTGAGAATAATTTGCGCCATCTCCAGGGCAGCAATAGAAACGATGATGCCAATGACCAGATAAAAGAACCTGAGGATCTTCCGATAATTGTGCGGCGATATCGTTTTAAAGCGAATACTCCACACCATGCCGATGATAATCACGATATAGACAAACAGCATGGTGGAGGTGACATATTTGCTGGCATCCAGCGACTGACCAAAGATGTAGTTGAAGGCCGTCAGCCCCACGCCCAATCCCAGGGCTATCATCAGCTTCTTCACGCTGATTTTGTCGACAAACAGCAACAGCAGCAGCGGTAAGAAGGTGACGATGGTGATGGGGAAACTTTCCCCCAGCTGGGCAATTTTGACGTTGACCAACAGGTAGACCAGCGGCAGCAGCAGATAGCTACAGATTCTGATAGAACGAGACATACTCCTCCAGCATCTGTTGTCCACTGTAGGCCTGGCGGCTGCGGGCGCGGAACGCCTCAAGGGAGGTGCCGAACACCGCCTGGGCGATCTCCGCCTTCGCCAGCTGCACCAGCGGCAGCACGTCGTTTTCGCTGAAGGTTTTGCCCCCGGATTTTTCCAGCACTTCCCGCGCGGCGTCGCTGTGGGTGGCGATCACCGGCACCCCGATGGAGAGCGCTTCGCACAGGATCAGCGGGTAGTTATCGACCCGGGAGCTGAACACCAGCGCATCCATGCCGTTAAGGGCGCTCATCAGTTTGCGCTTGTCGGTTTCGAAGCCGTGGTTCACCACGTTCGGCCCCTCAAACGGCGAGAATTTACCGAAGGTGTGCAGTTCGATTTTGTCGCCGAGCGCCATCATGTCACGCACCAGCTGCTGGTTAGTTTTGCCGTCGTAGCGCAGATCGTGGGCGACCACGGCGATTTTCGGCTTGCCGGCGGTCACCGCGACCGGGGTCAGCTCGGCCAGAATGGCCTCCGTCGCCACGTCGATGCCGTTGTTGATGATCCGGCAGCGCCCTGCCCCGTACAGGCTGTTAAAGGCATCGGCCACGTGCTGGCTGGGGGAGATAAACTGGCAGCCCAGCGCCAGCATGTCGCGGAACAGCTGGCGTTTGCCGTCCACCAGCTGATGGGCGCGATCCACCTTCACCGGCGGGTAGTTGCTGAGGGTCGGGCATTTCTGGCAGTTGTCTTTCCACCCTTCGCAGCCGTCGGTAAAGGCGCAGCGGCCGGTCACGCTCCAGTGATCGTGCAGGGTCCAGACGAACGTGGTGTCCGGCTTATGGGCCTGCACGTTCTCGCAGAACGCCACCACCTCTGCAAGCCGAAGCCAGTAGCTGTGCAGCACGTGGAAATGCAGCACCACCGGGCCCGGCGTGCGGGTGACGGTGCGGTACAGGCTGTTGAGATTGCCAAACAGGTCGCGGTTAAACAGGCGGAACAGCGCGATGTTGGCCACCGAGGTCAGCCGCGGAGTGTGTTTCACCACATTAGGATAGCGATCGTGGCTGACGCTTTTCTTGCCGCCCTTGCCGTAACCGTAGACAAAGCGCGACTGAAGTCCTTTTTGCAGCGCGCGCTGGTGCAGATCCAGCGCCACCCCTGCCGCCCCGCCCTCGGCGAGACGCACGTTAAATTGCAGAATGTTCATTTGATCACCTTCACGCGGGCCTTCTCGCCCACCACCAGCGCGTTGTCCGGGATGCTGTCGAGCACCACGCTTCCCGCCCCAATAGTGACGTTATTGCCGACGGTGATATCACCGATCATCACCACGTTGGCGCCCAGCTCAACGTTATTGCCGATCACCGGACAGGCCAGGCTGTCCGGGCCGCGGTTGCCAAGGGTCACCCCGTGGCGAATGGTGAAATCATCCCCGGCGACCACGAATTTATTGATCACCACGGCATAGCCGTGATGAATGGTGAAGCGACGACCGATGGTGGCCGCGGCCTGGATCTCGTAGCCGAAGAAGCACTCGGTGATGATGCGATAAAGCACCAGCACCGGCGCCGCCCACAGATTGTTAAGGACGTTCTTTTTGCGCCACACCGAGCAAAAATGGGCCACCCGGTAGGCCAGCACCATGCAGCAGGGGCGCAGGCTCCAGCTGTTTGCGCGACAATCTTCCAGCACCATTATTTCCCCCGCAGTCCATCAGCCAGACGCTTACCGTTACGCACTGAAATCAGGGTCAGCAGCGTGCGCCAGTTCATGCGCTTGTTGCGGATCTGATAGAGCGTAAACAGCTGATATTTGCGGCTGGCGCGGTCGAACTTGTCCCGATGCTTGCGATAGAAGTGGAAGTAGCCGGAGAACTTTTTCGGCGACGAGGTGATCTGCATTTCGCCATGATTGATGTGCAGGATCTGCGTGGCTTCTTCCACCTTCCACGGCTCGCCGTACTCCACTACCATCCGCAGGAAGATGTCGTAATCCTGGGCGGCGGCAAGGGTCGTATCGAACAGGCACTCCTTGAAGCGCCATGCCCAGGTAAAGACCTGATTGCCGATGATATTGCGCTTGTAGAACAGGTGGCGCGAGTACGGCGATTTTGGATACAACGGCAGGCTGGCGGGCTGGGAGTAGACCTCCCCCTCGCAGACGTAGTCGTTGGCGTATAAAAACGCGTGGGTCACCAGGTGATGCTGATGGGACAGGAAGGTCGACAGCCGGTTCGGCGTCCACTCATCGTCATCGTCGATGCCGGTCAGGTACTGGCCTTTGGCCTGCAAAATGGCCTGGTTACGGACCGCACAGGCACCGGAGTTGATGGCGTTGTGGGTGTAGATCACCCGCGGATCGTTCAGGTCAGCGACAAACTTTTGCAGCTGCTCGTACGAGGAGGAGCAATCATCAACGATGATCAATTCCCAGTGGTCATAATCCTGGCGCAATACCGATTTTATCGCACGGATCGCCAGCTGCTGACGGTTCCATGTCGGCATATAAATGGAAATCAAAGGACGTGGTGTCATGGTATTCCCCGAATGGCTCATTACTTGCTGTCCGATTTATATTCGTACTCGTAATACCCGTAATCCTGATACCCGCTGGCGCGGCGGAAGATGGAGTTGAGGATCACCCCTTTCACCGCGATGCCGTTCTGCTCGAAGCGGCTGAGGCTGGTTTCCACCTCTTTCAGGGTGTTCACCGCATAGCGCGCCACCATCAGGGTGGTGCCCGCATGGCGGCCGACAACCGCTGCATCCGTTACCGCGAGGATTGGCGGGGTGTCGATCAGCACCAGGTCATAGTTTTTGCTCGCCCACTCCACCAGCTGGGTAAAGCGCTCGCTCATCAGCAGCTCCGATGGGTTCGGCGGCACCTGCCCGCGCGTGACCAGGTCAAAATTAGGGATCGAGGTCGGCTTCGCGCACTGGCTGATATCGCCCTTGCCCAGCAGAATGTCCGACAGACCGTTCTCGTTGTTGGTGCCGAGCAGCTCGTGGGTGTAGCCCTTACGCATATCGCAGTCGATCAGCAGCACGCGCTTGTTGGTCTGGCTGACCACCGCCGCGAGGTTGGCACAGACGAAGGTTTTCCCGATGGACGGGCTGACCCCGGTGAGCATCAGCACGTTGTTGCTGGCCTGCATCATGGCGAAGTGCAGGCTGGTGCGCAGGCTGCGGATGGCTTCGATAGCCAGATCCGTCGGGTTGCCCACTGCCAGCAGCTGGCTCTGTTTGTAGCGTTTGACGCCGTTGGTGGTTTTGACGCTGTCACGCGACTTCTGCCACTCCGACAGCGGGATGCTGGCGTAGACGTTGATGCCGTGCTCTTCCAGCACCTGCGGGCTTTCGATCCCACGGTTAAACAGGGAGCGCAGCAGCACGCCAACGATGGAGAGCATCAGGCCGAGAATAATGCTGCCGAGAATAATTAGCGCTTTCTTCGGCTTCAGCACGCCCGGCTGGGTGATGGCCGGGTCGACAATGCGCACGTCGCCCACGGTGCTCGCCTCGGTGATCTTCAGCTCCTGCTGTTTATTCAGCAGCTGCATATAGACCTGCTGGCCCGATTCAACGTCGCGGGTCAAACGCAGGATCTCCTGCTGGGTTTTTGGCATCGCGGTGACGCGATTATTCAGCTTCGCCTTTTCCTCTTCCAGGGTCTGGCGTTTTTCCAGCAGCGTGCGGTAGGCCGGGTGACGTTTGGTGTAGAGCTTGGAGATTTCCGCCTCTTTAAAGGTCAGCTCGTTCAGCTGGGCGTCGATGTTGACCATCGAATCCAGCACCGACTTCGCCTCCAGCGGCAGGTCGACGGAGTCTTTATCCTGACGGAACGCGTTGAGCTTGTTCTCGGCCTGATCCAGATGGCCGCGCACTTCCGGGAGCTGTTTCGCAAGGAACTCGAGGCTCTTTGACGCCTCTTCCGACTTGCGCTTCACGTTCTGCGCCTGGTAGTTGCGGGTAATGCTGTTGAGGATGTCGCGGATCTTATCCTTGTCTTCCCCGGTAAAGTTCAGTCTCAGCACCCCGGTGTCTTTTCCGGTTTCAGTGACGGTCAGGTTGCCCTGCAGGTTATTGATCATCCCCAGCATCGAGAATTTGCTGACGGTAAACTCGCTGCCGGTCTGGGCATGAATGGCGCTGACCATCATGCTCACGCCGTCTTTTGTCAGCATCTCCCCCACCTTGCCCTCGGCGCTAAACCCGGCGTCGCTGGTGAGCTGATAGCGATCTTTTCCCAGCACCTCAAGGGTAAAGACCTGGCTGGCCCCCCCGGCAGGAAGCGTGAAGGTGGTCACTTTGACGGTGTCGTTCTGACGGCCCATCAACCGATCCCAGCCCGCGCCAAACACCGGGAAGCTGTTTTTGCTGACGCCGATATCGAGATCCAGATCGTCCACGGTTTTGCCCAATACCAGGCGGGACTGGATCAGCTCAATTTCCGCCTGCGAGGCGGGCGGCTTGTTCGCCAGCGCCGAACCAATGTCCTGCACCAGGGAACTGCCGCTGTTCTGCTCAATTTGCACCAGCGCATCGGCGCTGTAGATCGGCGTGGCGAAGAGGGTATAGATCACCGCCGCAACGGCGAACACGGCGGTAATGCCAATCACCCACCAGCGCGCCTCGACCACGGTGCCGATCAGGCGACCAATATCAATTTCATCACCGCCCGCACTCGGCGCGGCAGAAGGTTTTACGTTTGCTGTCATTATTATCCCTGCTGAACGTTCAGTGCCTGTGCCCACTGGCGGGCAGACTGGTCGAGTAAGGTGTAAACCGCCTCAAACGCTTCGTGGCTTTTGCGATAGGGGTCGGGGATCTCACGTTCGTTATCCCAGTGACCAAACAGCATCACCTTGCCGCGCATTTCCGGTGCGATATCGCACAGGGCGTGGATATGGCGTTTTTCCATCGCCAGGATCAGGTCATAATCGCGGCACAGGCTGGCCGACACCTGACGGGCGCAGTGCCCGTCGAGTGAAAGCTGATGCTCTGCGGCAACCTGACGCGCACGCTCGTCGGCACCTTTGCCCACCAGCGCGCCCAGCCCGGCTGACGCCACGGTGAGCTGCGGTTGATACTGTTTCAAAAGCCGTTCAGCGGTAGGGGAACGGCAGATGTTCCCCACACACACCACCAGAATCTTGTTAAACATCGCTATCACCAGTTGTGGTACTGATGCACCGTATCGGACATCGTGTGGATATTGTTGATGGTCGGCATCAGCTGGTTCATCACACGGTTCCAGCGCGTTATCGGCGCGGTAGTGACATAGACCACGTCATACGGCTGGAGGCGGAAGCTGGTCGCCATCACCAGCGAGGTGGCATCAGACATATCCAGCTGGTAAACGTTGGCAATCTTGCCCTTCGCACCGTTTCCAGTAATCGGACGGATGACGAAGATGCCGCTGGCGTCGGAGGTGCTCATATCCAGTCCTTCCGCGTTGCCCAGCGCTTCGGTCAGGGTCATGCCGCTGAAGTCCATCTTGAGGGTGCTCTGTTTCTTCACTTCACCCATCACGAACACTTTCAGGTCGTCATTGCGCGGCACGAACAGAATGTCACTCGGATAGAGCAGACGGTTCTGACTCAGATCGCCGTTCTGCATCAGGGCCTGCAGGGAGATACGCTCCTCTTTGCCTTTATGGGTCAGCACCGCGTTGCGCCAGTCGGCGCCATCGGTGAGGCCGCCCGCGGCGTTGATGGCATCAAGCACCGTCAACGGCACGTTAGTGATTGGCTGCTGGCCGGATTTATTCACCTGGCCGGAGACGTAGGCTTTTTGCGAGCGGAATGCGGCGATATTAACGTCCACCTGCGGGTCAGCGATGTACTGCGCTAAACGGCCGGTAATATCACTGCGGATCTGGCTAAGGGTTTTGCCTGCAACACGGATCTTGCCGACATAGGGATAGAACATGGTGCCGTCCGACTGGACCCAGTTACCGGCATCGCTGGAGCTACGGTACTGCCCGGCGGGAGTGGTCAGTTCGGGGTGATCCCAGACGGTGACGTTAATCACGTCGCCAGGCCCGACGCGGTACTGGTAGTTGGCGATCTCTTCATCAAGGCTGACGTTAGGTCGCGCGACAACCGGGCGGGGGCGTAATTGTTCAACCAGCTGCGGGGTCATGGGATAAACATTCACCATGCGGTTAATATCAAAGTCAGCGTCCTGCTGTTTAATCACATCCTTGCCCGAGGTTGACATATTGCTGCCGGGAAAGATCGTACAACCACTCATTAAGGTCACAGACACCAATAATGGCATCAATTTCATTTTGGATTTCATCATTGATTATTTATCACTATGGCAGAGTAATTATCCTGTGCATTTAAATAAGTGCGAAGGCGTATTACTTTTAGCATGCAGTCAATAAAAGAGAAATATAACTGGCATCAGTCCTAAAAGAAGCTTATTCGCTCTCAGGCTATTGACAGAATAATCGAGGCTGATTAACACGCTTTCAGGCACGCTACCGCCCTTGGCTTTCAGTTACCAATTCACTGCTTAAACAGCAAGTTAGGGATAAACACCCTCTTTGATAGCGTTTAATGAAAAATATAAAGGACAGGATAATTCCGAACCCAATATAGATTTATCACGTCATTAAACCGACACAGAAATAGCATCAAAAATGACCGCTATTTGATGCTGAAAGAATTGTTGCAGCTATCTGAAAAGCAGGCAAGGAAACATCACCCAAGGCGTGGCTTTTAAGATTAATATTAACGGTCGCATTTCTGTGTTTTTAGGAATAGCTTGATATTGACATTATTAAATACACTTATCGACCTGCGATATTTCTTATTTTACTTTATTCGGATTTATTCCACTATTAGCCCACAGAGTGAGGGGTTTATTTCATACGCGTTAAGTAAAATCTGTGCAGATAAATGCCCGGCTGGCATTGCATTTTTCTGGCGCAGTATCCATGATCGAAATGTGACAATTGTCATATAACGAAAGGTATTACTCTCACTATGGAATGGATAGCAGATCCATCAATATGGGCCGGCCTGGTCACCCTGGTGGTGCTGGAGCTTGTGCTCGGTATCGATAACCTGGTCTTTATCGCTATTCTCGCCGAAAAACTGCCCCCTGCTCAGCGCGACCGCGCCCGCATTACCGGTCTGTTAATGGCGATGATCATGCGCCTGCTGCTGTTGGCCTCTATCTCCTGGCTGGTGACCCTCACCCGCCCGCTGTTTACCGTCCACGGTTTTGGCTTCAGCGCTCGCGATCTGATTATGCTGTTTGGTGGTTTTTTCCTGATCTTCAAAGCCACTGTCGAACTCAACGAAAGGCTGGAAGGTAAGGACAGCGAAAACCCCACCCAACGCCGCGGCGCGAAATTCTGGGCGGTGGTGGCGCAAATCGTGGTGCTGGACGCCGTCTTCTCGCTGGATTCAGTGATCACCGCCGTGGGCATGGTCGATCACCTGCCCGTCATGATGGCCGCCGTGATCATCGCCATCGCGCTGATGGTGATGGCCAGCAAGGCGCTGACGCGCTTCGTCAATGATCACCCGACGATTGTCATTTTATGCCTGAGCTTCCTGCTGATGATTGGCTTCAGCCTGGTGGCAGACGGTTTTGGCTTCCATATTCCGAAAGGGTATCTCTACGCCGCAATTGGCTTCTCGGTGATTATCGAGGCGCTGAACCAGCTGGCGATCTTTAACCGCCGCCGTTTTCTCTCTGCCAACCAGACCCTGCGCCAGCGCACCGCCGATACGGTGATCCGCCTGCTGAGCGGGAAAAAGGAGGATGCCGAATTGGACGCGCAGTCTGCCTCGCTGCTGGCCGACCATGACGACAGCCCGATCTTTGCCCCGCAGGAGCGGCGGATGATTGAGCGGGTGCTGCACCTTAACCAGCGCTCCGTCAGCAGCATTATGACCTCGCGCCACGATATCGAGCATATCGACCTTAACGCGCCGGAAGAACATATCCGCGCCCTGCTGGATAAAAACCAGCACACCCGCATCGTGGTCACCGGCAGCGATCGGGAAGAGGAGCTGCTGGGTGTGGTGCATGTGATCGACCTGCTTAATCAGCAGCTGCGCGGCGAGCCGTTAAACCTGCGGGTGCTGATCCGCCAGCCGCTGGTGTTCCCGGAGGTGCTGCCGCTGCTGCAGGCCCTGGAGCAGTTCCGCAACGCGCGTACCCATTTTGCGTTTGTGGTGGATGAGTTTGGTTCCGTGGAGGGGATCGTGACGCTCAGCGACGTGATGGAGACCATTGCGGGCAATCTGCCGAACGAGGTGGAAGAGATCGACGCCCGGCATGATATCCAGAAGAATGCCGACGGCAGCTGGACCGCCAACGGCCATATGCCGCTGGAGGATCTGGTGCAGTATGTGCCCCTGCCGCTGGACGACAAGCGCGAATACCACACCATCGCGGGCCTGCTGATGGAGTACCTGCAGCGGATACCGCAGCCGGGCGAAGAGGTACAGGTGGGAGATTACGCCCTGAAAACGCTGGAGGTGGAGAACCACCGGGTGCAGAAAGTGCAGCTGATTCCGCTGATCACGCAGGAGGATGTGGATTACGAGGTTTGATGCTGTGGCCCTCACCCCTCACCCTAACCCTCTCCCCATAGGGGAGAGGGAACAGTCAGGTGCGGTCTTTAAGCATGAGCTCGATCGGGTTTTCCCCCTCTCCCCTATGGGGAGAGGGCAGGGGTGAGGGGTGGGGTGTGAAGGTGTTTAAACCTACTGGATCTTTTCCAGCAGCTTCTTCACATCTTTACCGTTCTTCGACTCTTTATTCTTCTCGGCCCAGTCACTTAACCGGCGTTTCGCTTCATCCTGCAGATGCTTACGCATCAGCTGATCCACCTGCAGGCTGTAGTTCAGCGCCTGCCAGTTGCCGTATACGTTCAGCGGGATCGGCGTGGTTTTCAGGAAATCGATCAGCTTGCCTTCGCCAAGCCATCCTTCCAGCACGCGGACTTTAAAGCGGGTATCAGCCGTCTCTTTAACCAGATCCAGCGTGCCGTTTCCTTCAAGGGTCAGCATTGGCGACTCGCCCTGCATATCCTCCAGCGTCACCTGCCCTCTGTCGAGCGTCAGGTCGGTAACGAAGCTGTCCAGACGGGTGGCGTTGTCAAAGTTCTCTTTGACCTTCACGTTACTGCTGCGCTCTACCGCCTGCTGCACCAGCTGCTGGAAGTTAAGCCCTTCCATGCGGGTATTGTGCATTTCCAGATGCGCCTCACCCTGCCAGTTGCGGCGGAAGGCTTCGGCGTCAATCTTGCTGCCGGAGAAGTCACCGGCCATGGTCAGGCTGCCGGTAAGGGCAATCGGATAGTTAAACGCTTTCAGGATGGTGCCGATCTCAATGTTATCAAGACGCGGCTGGAAGGCGGTCTGGGCAGCGGCTTTCCGCACATCGAGTGTACCGGGTAAAGACAGGCTCCCCTCCCCCAGTTTACCGCTCAGCTCCGCAATGGTCAGAAGGCCGTTCTTGTTGCTCAGCTGGCTGCTGACCTGGGTGAAGTCCATTCCGCGCCAGCGCACGCTGTTCGCTTTCAGCTGGACATCGGCGCTAAAGCCGCGCAGGCCGTTATAATCCGGTTCGTCCAGATTAGAGGCGATCACCGGACGTTGCGACCTGGCCTGGGTTTGTCCCTGCTGTACCGCCTCGCTGTTTGTCGCCGCGGCAGCCTGCGCCGGGAGCAGATTTTCCAGATTGAGCTTGTCGAACTGCAGGTTGATGTTCCACTGCGGGTCGGTGCCCAGCAGCACACTGGCCTCACCGGTCAGGGCGCTGTCATTGGCCTGCAAATTAAGCTGATTGAGTTCGAGCTGCTTCTGCTCCTCATGCCACAGCGCCTGCAGCGTGCCCTGCCCGCTGATGCCCTGCGTCGGCAGATCGACGCCGGTCAGCTGCCAGCTGAGTTGCTGAATGTCGGCGCTCAGCAGGTGCGGATAGTCGGAGGCGTTGACGTTGGCGGAGAAGGCCAGGGTCAGATCGCGCTGATTGCGGTTCACCCGGGCGCTAAAGTCGATCTTGCCTTTATGATGCTCATCCTGGTCCATCTGCAGGTTGAGATTGCGCACCGTGACCTGCTCATCCCCTTCGTGCTGGAACACCAGCACGCTGTCGGCCACCTTCAGGCGGCCAATATCAAATGACCAGCCAGCGTCATCCGCTTTATCAGGCAGGGTATTTTCGCGCGGCGCCACGGGGGCTTCGGCATTACGAACGGCTTCGGTTTGCGGGGTGAGCTGGATCACCGCCCCTTTGAGCATCACCTGATTGACCTGGAGCTGATGCGAAAGCAGCGGCATCAACGCCACGTCGAGGCGCATATTGTCAGCAGACACCAGCGGCGCGGAGGCCCCCGGCGCGGTGAGCGACATGCGCCCGGAAAGAATGCTGAGCTGCGGCCAGACGTGCCAGCGCAGCGGGCCATCCAGCTTCAGAGCATAACCGCTGCGCGCCTCAACCTGACGCACCATGTAGGCGCGAAAGTCATTGGGATTGACCAGCAGAACCAACGCTGACAGGCCAGCAACCAGCACCACCAGCAAAATCATCAGCGTGGTCAGAACTCTTCTCATGGCTTCCTCAATGGACCGGTTCGGACTTAGTCTTTATCAATACGACTGGCGACAGCACCCTGCTGGTCGCGATATTTGGCATCCTGGCGGGCGTTATACGGACGTGCCGCCGGGCCGGTTAACGGCTCAAAGCTCAACGCGCCAATCATCATGCCCGGGCGCAGCGCCAGCGGCAGTTTGCCGGCGTTGAAAAACTCCAGCACGATACGTCCGGACCAGCCTGGATCGATACGGTGGGCGGTCACGTGCACCATCAGCCCCAGGCGCGCCAGAGACGAACGCCCGTCGAGCCAGCCGACCAGATCCGCAGGCAGGGTGATGGATTCAAAGGTTACGGCCAGCGCCAGCTCACCCGGATGCAGGTAGAACGCCTCGCCGTCGTCGAGCACGATTTCGTCGCTCATCACCCGGTCGAGTGCGGCGCTGACTTCATCTTTCGGCCCGCTCAGGTCGATAAATGGTGCGGTATGACCGCTAAAGGTACGAAACTTATTCCCCAGACGGACATCCACAGTCACGCCGTTAATGCGCTCGACGGGCGGGCGCGGGGTGATGCTCAGACGGCCTTCGTCCAGCCAGGCTTCAATATCACGGTCACAAAGACGCATCACTTTCTCCTTTCGTGCAGCGCGCCTTCCGGCCTTGCGAGCCGGAGGGCGAACCCGGTTATCTTTGAACGGTACACAATTCGCGCGTGTTATTCAAAAAACTGGCTGATTTTCGCTTTCAGAATATCAATGGCGATGCGGTTTTTACCCCCGCGCGGCACGATAATATCGGCGTACTGTTTGGATGGTTCAATAAACTGCAGGAACATTGGGCGTACCGTTTTCTGGTACTGCGCCATCACGGAATCCATGGAGCGGCCGCGTTCGTTAACGTCGCGTTTGATGCGGCGCATCAGGCAGATATCCAGCGGGGTATCAACAAAAATGGAGAAGTTCATCGATTCGCGCAGACGGGCGTCGGTGAGCAGCAGGATGCCTTCGAGGATAATGACCTTTTTCGGCGCAATGCGAACAGTTTCCTGCAGGCGGGTATGTTCAACGTAGCTATAGACAGGCAGCTCAATGGCGGTGCCGTTTTTCAGAGCCTGAAGATGCTGGAATAACAGGCTGTGATCCATCGCGCTTGGATGGTCATAGTTGGTCTTAACACGCTCTTCCATCGACAGATGGCTTTGATCTTTGTAATAGCTGTCTTCTGGAATAACGCCGATGTGCTCATCGCCGACCTGTTCACGTAATTCACGGTAAAGCGTACTGGCAATGAGACTTTTACCTGAAGCCGATGCGCCGGCGATGCCTATAATGACGCACTGATGAGACTTATCAGTCATAAATTTTTGCGACCTGAGTAACCTGGATGTAAGGAAGGACGACGCCTGAGCGTCAAACGCGGCAATTATAGGGATTTCGTCGGTATGATACCAGCCGAATAGAAATGTTCTGCGAGAGACGTTCAAAGTCCATGCAGAATAATCCTGGCCACCATTAATCCGGTTACTTTTCCAGCACCTGAGATGAAATTATTGCAGGATAACTGTTTAATAACTCTGTGATGTCAATTTATGAGCGCATACCATATAAATTGTAAATTGTTTGTACTAGCATGAACCAAATTAAAAAATCAACGCGTCCGGAGATGACTCCTGGCGGCATGGCGTCTTCGGATAAAGCGGTAATGAATAAAAAATACCAGCGCGTTTTGGTAACTACGCCACATCCTTTACTACGGCTTGTCAGTCTTGGACTGGTTACCTTCATATTCACTCTTTTCTCGCTCGAATTAACGCGTTTCGGAACTTTTTTGGCGCCCTTATGGTTCCCGACCTCCATTATGATGGTGGCGTTTTACCGTCACGCCGGGAAGATGTGGCCCGGCATCGCCCTCGCCTGCAGCCTTGGTAACCTCTCTGCTTCCTGTCTGATCTACTCCTGGGATTCCATTAACCTGTGGTACACGGGTGTCAACGTCGTGGAGGCGTTTGTCGGCGCCCTGCTGCTGCGTAAACTGCTCCCCGGCTACAACCCGTTGCAGAATCTCGGGGACTGGATCCGTCTGGCGATCGGCAGCGCCCTGATCCCTCCTCTGCTGGGCGGGGTGCTGGTCTGGCTGGCGGTGCCCAGCAACGAGCCGCTGCGCAGTTTCATGGTCTGGGTGCTGTCGGAGTCCATCGGCTCGCTGGCGCTGGTGCCGTTAGGCCTGCTGTTTAAGCCGCACTACCTGCTGCGCCACCGCAACCCGCGCCTGCTGTTTGAAACCCTGCTGACCATGGCGGTAACGCTGCTTCTCAGCTGGATCTCCCTGCACTATTTGCCCTGGCCATTTACGGCCATCATTGTCCTGCTGATGTGGAGCGCCGTGCGCCTGCCGCGTCTGGAAGCCTTCCTGGTCTTCCTGGTGACGGTGATGATGGTGTCGCTGATGATTGCCAGGGATCCCGACCCGCTGACCATGCAGAATTTCGGCGCGCTGATCAACGCCCCGTGGCTGCCGTTCCTGATGATGCTCCTGCCCGCTAACGTGATGACCATGGTGATGTACGCGTTTCGCGCCGAGCGTAAGCACATTACCGAGAGCGAAGAGCGTTTTCGCAATGCGATGGAGTATTCCGTTATCGGTATGGCGCTGGTCAGCACCGACGGTCAGTGGCTGCAGGCGAACAAGGCGCTGTGCCAGTTCCTCGGCTACTCCCAGTCCGAGCTGCGCTCCCTTAATTTCCAGCAGCTCACCTGGCCGGAAGATTTAGAGAACGATCTGGAGCAGCTGGACCAGCTCCTGCAGGGCAAAATCAACAGCTACTCGCTGGAGAAGCGCTACTACACCCGCAGCGGCGAGGTGGTCTGGGCGCTGCTGGCGGTGTCGCTGGTGCGTCACGCTGACGGTACTCCGCTCTACTTTATCGCCCAGGTCGAAGACATTAACGATCTCAAGCATACCGAATGGGTCAACAAGCGCCTGATGGAGCGTATTACCCTGGCGAACGAAGCGGGCGGCATCGGCATCTGGGAGTGGGATCTCAAACCCAACGTCATCAGCTGGGATAAGCGCATGTTCGAACTGTACGAAGTGCCTGCCCACGTCAAACCCACCTGGCAGCTCTGGCACGAGTGCATGCTGCCGGAAGATCGCGCCCAGGCGGAGCAGGTGGTGCGCGATTCTCTCGCAGCCCGGGTGCCGTTCAAGCTGGAGTTCCGCATCCGGGTGAAAGACGGGATTCGCCATATCCGCGCCCTCGCGAACCGGGTGCTGAATAAACAGGGCGAAGTGGAGCGCCTGCTCGGCATCAATATGGACATGACCGAGGTGAAAGAGCTGAACGAGGCGCTGTTCCAGGAAAAAGAGCGTCTGCACATTACTCTCGACTCCATCGGCGAAGCGGTGCTTTGTACCGATATCAATATGAACGTCACCTTTATGAACCCGGTGGCGGAGAAGATGAGCGGCTGGCTGCAGCAGGATGCGCTGGGGCAACCGATCCTCTCGGTCCTGCACATCACCTTCGGCGATAACGGCCCGCTGATGGAGAATATCCACAGCGGGGATATGTCCCGCAGCGACATCGAGCAGGATGTGGTGCTGCACAGCCGTAACGGCGGCAGCTACGATATTCACTACAGCATCACCCCGCTGAGCACCCTTGACGGGCAGAATATCGGCTCGGTGCTGGTTATTCAGGACGTTACCGAGTCGCGCAAAATGCTGCGCGAGCTGAGCTATAACGCCTCGCACGACGCCCTCACCCACCTGGCGAACCGCGTCAGCTTTGAGGCCTGCCTCAAGCGGATGCTGCATACCGTGCAGGAGACGCGCCAGCGTCATGCCCTGGTATTTATCGATCTGGACCGCTTCAAAGCCGTCAACGACACCGCAGGCCACGCGGCGGGGGATGCGCTGCTGCGGGAACTCTCATCCTTGATGCTGAGCATGCTGCGCTCCACCGATATGCTGGCCCGTCTTGGCGGGGACGAATTTGGCCTGCTGCTGCCGGACTGCAACACCGAAAGCGCGCGCTACATTGCCGGTCGCATTATCGACGCCATCAACGACTATCACTTTATGTGGGAAGGCCGCCTGCACCGCATCGGGGCCAGCGCCGGGATCACCCAGATCGACGAGCGCAATAACCAGGCCTCCGAGGTGATGTCGCAGGCCGATATCGCCTGCTACTCCTCGAAGAACAACGGCCGTGGCGTGGTGACGGTGTATGAACCGCAGCAGGAGCGGATGCTCAAGGCGCCGGGCACCATCTCGCTGGACGAGCAGTGGCATATGATTAAAGACAATCATCTGCTGATGATCGCCCGCAGCGTCGCTTCGCCACGCATCCCGGAAAGCAGCACCTTCTGGATGCTGGCCCTGCGCCTGTGGACCAACGACGGCGAGATGCTGGAAGAGCACGCCTTCCGGGCCGGACTGGCGGAGCCGGAGCTGATTCACGCCCTCGACAGACGCATTTTGCAGGAGTTTTTCCGCAATTTTGCCACGCCGCTGACCAACAAAGGCACCGGGGTCGCCCTGCCGCTCTCCACCGCCGGTCTTGCCAGCGCCACCCTGGTGGATGAACTGCTGGAGATGCTGCGCGCCTGTCCGCTGCAGCCGCGTCTGCTGCATCTGATCGTCCACGTCAGCGTCCTGACGCAGGAAGATGACGTTACCCACGCCAACCTGCAGAAGCTGCGCGAGGCCGGGTGCCGTATCATCCTGAGCCATGTAGGGCGCGATATGGAGGTGTTTAACCACCTGAGCGCGCAGATGGCCGACTACCTGCTGCTCGATCCTGAGCTGGTGGCAAACGTCCACGGGAATCTGATGGATGAGATGCTGGTGACCATTGTTCAGGGCCATGCCCAGCGTCTGGGGATCAAGACCATCGCCGGGCCGAGCAATCAGCCGATCATGATGGATACGCTTTCCGGCATTGGCATCGACTACATCTACGGCAACACCATTGGCGAGCCGCAGCCGCTGGAGCTGCTACTCAATGCCAGCTACTTCGCCATCAACTGACGGCGTCCAGCCGTCGGTGTACCAGATGTGCAGCAGGGCGTACGAGCGCCAGGGCTGCCAGCGTTCAGCATAGCGGCGTATTTGCGCCGGAGTCATTCCGGCAAAGCGCTGCTTGATCAGATAGTCATCCGCTAAAAACACATCCTTTGCCTGCCAGCCTCGCAGGGCGAAGTAGTTCGCCGTCCAGCGGCCGATCCCGGGCCGGGTCTGCAGCGCTTTGATGGCGCTGTCGATATCATCCGGGGCCTCGGTCGGGAAATCTCCTGCCACCACCGACTGCGCCAGATGGATCAGCGATTCCGCGCGTTTCAGCGGCATGCCCAGCGTCTTCAGCGCCAGCGGATCGGCCTGTGCCACCGCGTCAGGCGTCGGGAAACAGCGGTATTCCGGCGCTTCCGCCAGGGGCTCGCCACAGAGCGCCACCAGCTTAGCGGTCAGCTTCGCGGCCATTGCCACGCTCACCAGCTGTCCGAGAATGGCGCGCACGCCCTGCTCCCAGGTATCCATCGAACCCGGCAGGCGCAGGCCGGGGCGCGCGGCACCAAGCGAGCCCAGTGTCTGTTCAATCTGCTGCGGATCGCAGTGCAGATCGAACAGACGGGTGATGCGCGCCAGGCAGAGATCGGCGATGGGCAGCAGCCCGTCGCTGAGTGCCACCTCCAGCGTGCCGTTGGGCTGCGGCGTCACGTGGATCAGCCCCCGATGCCCCTGGCAGGCGAAGCTGCGGGTGTAGTCGGTGGCGGTCACGGTTTCAATCCCGGCGACCGCACGATCGCCAAGAAATTTCAACATCCAGTGCCAGTCGTAGGGCGGCTGCCAGGTCAGGGTAAACATCGTCGCTCCTTATTTTGTCCTGTCACAGCATAAACGCAGATGGCTCCTTACGCCTTGCTTTCATATTCCTGTTGTCGCCAGCCGGACATTTCGCTAAAGTCTCGCCCCTTCTCAATGGCATGGGGACGCTGACGTGTTTATCGGATTTGACTATGGCACCGCCAACTGTTCAGTAGCGGTGATGCAAAACGGGCAGCCGCAGCTGCTGAAAATGGAAAACAACAGCACGCTGCTGCCGTCGATGCTCTGCGCGCCGACCCGCGAGGCGGTGAGCGAGTGGCTGTACCGCCACCATCAGGTTCCGGCCAACGGCACGGAAACCCAGGCGCTGCTGCGCCGGGCGGTCAGTTTTAACCGCGAAGAAGATATTGATGTGACGCCGGCCAGCGTGCAGTTTGGTCTGTCGTCGCTGGGTCACTACATTGAGGATCCGGAGGAGGTGTACTTCGTTAAGTCGCCGAAATCCTTCCTGGGTGCCAGCGGCCTGAAGCCGCAGCAGGTGGCGCTGTTTGAAGATCTGGTCTGCGCCATGATGCTGCATATTCGCCAGCAGGCCCAGACTCAGCTGACGGATGAGATCACCCAGGCGGTGATTGGTCGCCCGATCAACTTCCAGGGGCTGGGCGGCGATGAGGCTAACCAGCAGGCGCAGGGGATTCTGGAGCGCGCCGCGCAGCGTGCCGGATTCCGCGACGTGGTGTTCCAGTATGAGCCGGTTGCCGCCGGTCTGGATTTTGAAGCGACGCTTGAGCGCGAAAAACGGGTGCTGGTGGTGGATATCGGCGGCGGGACCACCGACTGTTCGCTGCTGCTGATGGGGCCACAGTGGCATCAGCGCCGGGATCGCGAGAGCAGCCTGCTGGGGCACAGCGGCTGTCGTATCGGCGGGAACGATCTGGACATCGCCCTGGCCTTCAGGAGCCTGATGCCGCTGCTCGGCATGGGCGGGCAGACAGAAAAAGGCACCGCCCTGCCGATCCTGCCGTGGTGGAACGCCGTGGCGATCAACGACGTGCCGGCGCAAAGCGATTTCTACAGCGTTGCCAACGGGCGTTTTCTTAACGATCTGGTGCGCGACGCCCAGGACGGCGATAAGGTGGCGCTGCTGCATAAAGTGTGGCGTCAGCGTCTGAGCTACCGGGTGGTACGCAGCGCGGAAGAGAGCAAAATTGCGCTTTCAGATGCCGCAGAACACGCCGTGACCCTGCCGTTCATCAGCGATGAGCTGGCGACGGCCATCAGCCAGCAGGGGCTGGAGGCGGCGCTGGCGCAGCCGTTACAGCGCATCCTTGAGCAGGTGCAGCTGGCGCTGGATAACGGCAACGAGAAGCCGGACGTCATCTACCTGACCGGCGGCAGCGCCCGCTCACCGCTGATCAAAAAAGCGCTGGCGCAGCAGCTGCCGGGCATCCCAATTGCCGGGGGCGATGATTTTGGTTCCGTCACCGCCGGGTTGGCCCGTTGGGCGCAGGTGGTGTTCAGCTAAGGTGGCATTGCCGGGGGCGCTTCGCTTGCCCGGCCTAGTCTGGTGCGGTCTGTTGCCCTCACCCCGCCCTCTCCCACGGGGAGAGGGAGAACACCCTAAAAACGACAACTGGCGTTGCCGTTTTGCTTTTACCTCCATTCAGACAAATCCAGACAGTCTTTCATATTTCCTCCATTTTTCCGCTCAATTGCCTCACTAAACTAGTATTATTTTCCGCACTGTTTCAGGACGAGAACATATAACGATGAAAGGCCGCAATAAATCCCGCTGGGTAATCGCCGCTGGCATCATTGTGGTGGCCCTTGCCGCCGCGTGGTACTGGCACCAAAAGAGTCCTGCACCTGCCGGTGCGTCGAGCCAGACGCAGCGCCCGGCGGGCGGTGGACGCCACGGGATGCGCAGCGGCCCGCTGGCGCCGGTACAGGCCGCGACCGCAGTCAGTAAATCCGTGCCGCGCTATCTCTCCGGCCTCGGCACCATTACCGCCGCCAACACCGTCACCGTGCGCAGCCGCGTCGACGGACAGCTGATCGCCCTGCACTTCCAGGAAGGGCAACAGGTGAAAGCCGGCGATCTGCTGGCCGAAGTCGATCCCAGCCAGTTCAAGGTTGCGCTGGCCCAGGCTCAGGGACAGCTGGCCAAAGATCAGGCCACCCTCGCCAATGCCCGCCGCGATCTGGCCCGTTTCCAGCAGCTGGTAAAAACCAACCTCGTCTCCCGTCAGGAGCTTGACGCCCAGCAGGCGCTGGTCAGCGAAAGCCTCGGCACCATCAAAGCCGATCAGGCCGCCGTCGCCAGCGCACAGCTGCAGCTCGACTGGAGCCGCATCACCGCCCCGATTGACGGGCGCGTGGGCTTAAAACAGGTGGATATTGGCAACCAGATCTCCAGCGGAGATACCACCGGGATTGTGGTGCTGACCCAGACCCACCCTATCGATTTAGTGTTTACCCTGCCGGAAAGCGATATCGCGACCGTCATCCAGGCGCAGAAAGCGGGCCAGACCTTAACCGTTGAAGCCTGGGATCGCGCCAACAAGCAGAAGCTCAGCGACGGTACCCTGCTGAGCCTCGATAACCAGATCGACACCACCACCGGCACCATCAAGCTGAAAGCGCGCTTCAGCAATCAGGACGACGCCCTGTTCCCGAACCAGTTCGTTAACGCCCGCATGCTGGTGGCGACCGAAGAGAACGCGGTGGTGATCCCGACCGCGGCGCTGCAGATGGGTAACGAAGGCAACTTCGTCTGGGTGCTGAACAGCGACAACAAAGTCAGCAAACATCTGGTGAAACCGGGTATTCAGGACAGCCAGAACGTGGTGATTGCCGCCGGACTGTCGGCAGGCGACCGGGTGGTGACCGACGGTATTGACCGTCTGACCGAAGGGGCAAAAGTGGAAGTGGTGGAAGCCCACACCGATACCCCTGCTGAGCCTGCGAAACGCGAACATAAAAAACAGGGAGCGGACGCCTGATGCAGGTAATGCCTCCGAGCGCCACGGGCGGCCCGTCGCGCCTGTTTATCCTGCGCCCCGTCGCCACCACGCTGTTGATGGTGGCGATCCTGCTGGCGGGGATCATCGGCTACCGCTTCCTGCCGGTCTCTGCCCTGCCGGAAGTGGATTACCCCACCATTCAGGTGGTGACGCTCTACCCGGGCGCCAGCCCGGACGTGGTGACCTCGGCCATTACCGCCCCGCTGGAGCGCCAGTTCGGGCAGATGTCGGGCCTGAAGCAGATGTCCTCCCAGAGCTCCGGCGGCGCGTCGGTGGTGACGCTGCAGTTCCAGCTGAGCCTCTCCCTGGACGTCGCCGAGCAGGAGGTTCAGGCCGCGATCAACGCCGCCACCAACCTGCTGCCTTCCGACCTGCCTAACCCGCCGGTCTACAGCAAGGTTAACCCGGCGGATCCGCCGATCATGACCCTCGCCGTCACCTCCTCCGCCATGCCGATGACCCAGGTTGAAGACATGGTGGAAACCCGCGTGGCGCAGAAGATCTCCCAGGTCTCCGGCGTCGGGCTGGTGACCCTCTCCGGCGGCCAGCGCCCGGCGGTTCGCGTGAAGCTCAACGCCCAGGCCATTGCCTCTCTCGGGCTGACCAGCGAAACCATCCGCACCGCCATCAGCAACGCCAACGTTAACTCGGCGAAAGGCTCTCTTGATGGCCCGACCCGGGCAGTAACGCTTTCCGCCAACGATCAGATGCAGTCTGCCGATGAGTATCGCCAGCTGATTGTCGCGTACCAGAACGGCGCGCCGATCCGCCTCGGCGATGTGGCAACCGTCGAGCAAGGGGCAGAAAACAGCTGGCTGGGGGCCTGGGCTAACAAGCAGCAGGCGATCGTGATGAACGTCCAGCGTCAGCCGGGGGCGAACATCATTGATACCGCTGACAGCATCCGCACCATGCTGCCCACGCTCATCGACAGCCTGCCGAAATCGGTCAGCGTCAAGGTGCTGTCGGATCGCACCACCAATATTCGCGCCTCGGTCAGCGACACCCAGTTTGAGCTGATGCTGGCGATTGCGCTGGTGGTGATGATCATCTACCTGTTCCTGCGTAACGTCCCGGCGACCATTATCCCGGCGGTGGCGGTGCCCTTGTCGCTGGTCGGCACCTTCGCGGTAATGGTGTTTCTCGACTTCTCGATCAACAACCTGACGCTGATGGCCCTGACCATCGCCACCGGCTTCGTGGTGGATGACGCCATTGTGGTGATCGAGAACATCTCCCGCTATATCGAAAAAGGCGAAAAACCGCTGGCGGCGGCGCTGAAGGGGGCCGGTGAGATCGGCTTTACCATCATCTCCCTCACCTTCTCGCTGATTGCGGTGCTGATCCCGCTGCTGTTTATGGGTGATATCGTCGGGCGTCTGTTCCGCGAGTTTGCGGTGACGCTGGCGGTGGCAATTCTGATCTCGGCGGTGGTCTCCCTGACCCTGACGCCGATGATGTGCGCCCGGATGCTGAGCCATGAATCCCTGCGCAAGCAGAACCGTTTCTCCCGCGCCTCGGAGCGGATGTTCGAGCGGATCATCGCCGCCTACGGACGCATGCTTGCAAAAGTGCTCAACCATCCATGGGCGACCCTCGGCGTGGCGCTGGGCACCCTCGCCCTGAGCGTGCTGCTGTGGGTGATGATCCCGAAAGGCTTCTTCCCGATCCAGGATAACGGCATTATTCAGGGCACCTTGCAGGCGCCGCAGTCGGTGTCGTTTGCCAGCATGGCCCAGCGCCAGCAGGCGGTGTCCGAGGTGATCATGAAAGATCCGGCGGTAGAGAGCCTGACCGCCTTTGTCGGCGTGGATGGCACTAACCCGTCCCTGAACAGCGCCCGCCTGCAGATCAACCTCAAGCCGCTGGACGATCGCGACGACCGGGTTAACACGGTGATTGAGCGACTGCAGAGCGCCGTGGCGAAGGTGCCGGGCGTGGAGCTGTACCTGCAGCCGACCCAGGATCTGACCATCGACACCACCGTGAGCCGCACCCAGTATCAGTTTACGCTGCAGGCCACCAGCCTCGATGCCCTCAGCACCTGGGTGCCGCAGCTGGTGGACGAGCTCCAGCAGCTGCCGCAGCTCTCCGACGTCAGCAGCGACTGGCAGGATAAAGGTCTGGCGGCGTATATCAACGTCGATCGTGACAGCGCCAGCCGCCTCGGCATTACCATGGCGGACGTCGATAACGCGCTCTACAACGCTTTCGGCCAGCGTCTGATCTCCACCATCTACACCCAGGCCAACCAGTACCGGGTGGTACTGGAGCACGACACCCGGCAGACGCCGGGGCTGGCAGGGCTGGATACCGTTCGCCTGACCAGCAGCAGTGGCGGGATTGTGCCGCTGAGCGCCATTGCCAAAGTGGAAGAGCGCTATACGCCGCTGGCGGTGAACCATCTGGATCAGTTCCCGTCCACCACCATTTCGTTTAACGTCCCGGACGACTACTCCCTGGGCGAGGCGGTGCAGGCGATTACCGATGCGGAGAAAAACCTCAGCTTCCCGACCGACATCCAGACCAAATTCCAGGGCAGTACCCTGGCGTTTCAGGCCGCGCTCGGGAGCACCATCTGGCTGATCGTCGCCGCGGTGGTGGCGATGTATATCGTGCTGGGCGTGCTGTATGAGAGCTTTATCCACCCGATCACCATTCTCTCGACCCTGCCCACCGCAGGCGTGGGGGCGCTGCTGGCACTGATGCTGGCGGGCAGCGAACTGGATGTGATTGCCATTATCGGGATTATTCTGCTGATCGGTATCGTCAAGAAAAACGCCATCATGATGATCGACTTTGCTCTCGCCGCCGAGCGCGAGCAGGGGATGTCGCCGCGTGACGCGATTTTCCAGGCCTGTCTGCTGCGTTTCCGCCCGATCCTGATGACGACGCTTGCTGCCCTGTTAGGCGCGTTGCCGCTGATGCTCAGCACCGGCGTGGGTGCCGAGCTGCGTCGTCCGTTAGGGATCGGCATGGTGGGCGGTCTGCTGGTGAGCCAGGTGTTAACCCTGTTCACCACGCCGGTGATCTACCTGCTGTTTGACCGCCTGGCCCTGTGGAGTAAAAGCCGCTTCCCGAAACGTGAAGAAGAGGAGGCGTAAGTGAAGTTTTTCGCCCTCTTCATTTACCGCCCGGTGGCGACGATTTTAATCTCGCTTGCCATTACGCTCTGCGGCGTGCTCGGCTTCCGGCTGTTGCCGGTGGCCCCGCTGCCGCAGGTGGATTTCCCGGTGATCATGATCAGCGCCTCCCTGCCGGGCGCGTCGCCGGAGACCATGGCCTCGTCGGTGGCTACGCCGCTGGAGCGCTCCCTCGGGCGCATCGCCGGGGTCAACGAGATGACCTCCAGCAGCTCGCTCGGCAGTACGCGCATCATCCTTGAGTTTAACTTTAACCGCGACATCAACGGCGCGGCGCGTGACGTGCAGGCGGCCATCAACGCCGCGCAGAGCCTGCTGCCAAGCGGCATGCCGAGCCGTCCGACCTACCGCAAAGCCAACCCGTCCGATGCGCCGATCATGATCCTGACGCTCACCTCGGACACTTACTCTCAGGGGCAGCTGTACGACTTCGCCTCCACCCAGCTGGCGCAGACCATCGCCCAGATCGACGGCGTGGGCGACGTGGACGTTGGCGGCAGCTCCCTGCCCGCGGTGCGCGTGGGGCTGAATCCGCAGGCGCTGTTTAATCAGGGCGTGTCGCTGGATGACGTGCGCAGCGCCATCAGCAACGCCAACGTGCGCAGGCCGCAGGGGTCGGTGGAGGATGGCAGCCGCCGCTGGCAGATCCAGACCAACGACGAGCTGAAAACCGCGGCGGAGTACCAGCCGTTAATCATTCACTACAACAACGGTGCGGCGGTGCGCCTGAGCGACGTGGCCAGCGTCACCGACTCGGTGCAGGACGTGCGTAACGCCGGGATGACCAACGCTAAACCGGCCATTCTGCTGATGATCCGCAAGCTGCCGGAAGCCAATATCATTGAGACGGTGAACAGCATCCGCGCCCGTCTGCCGGAGCTGCAGGAGACCATTCCGGCGGCCATCGATCTGCAGATTGCCCAGGATCGCTCCCCCACCATTCGCGCCTCGCTGGAGGAGGTGGAGCAGTCGCTGATCGTCTCGGTAGCGCTGGTGATCCTGGTGGTGTTCCTGTTTCTGCGCTCCGGGCGCGCGACGCTGATCCCGGCTGTCGCCGTGCCGGTGTCGCTGATTGGTACCTTCGCCGCCATGTATCTGTGCGGCTTTAGCCTCAACAACCTGTCGCTGATGGCCCTGACCATCGCCACTGGCTTTGTGGTGGATGACGCCATCGTGGTGCTGGAGAACATCTCGCGCCATCTCGAAGCGGGGATGAAGCCGCTGCAGGCGGCGTTACAGGGCTCACGGGAAGTGGGCTTTACGGTGCTCTCCATGAGCCTGTCGCTGGTGGCGGTGTTCCTGCCCCTACTGCTGATGGACGGCTTGCCGGGGCGTCTGCTGCGGGAATTTGCGGTGACGCTGTCGGTGGCGATTGGCATCTCGCTGTTGGTGTCCCTGACCCTGACGCCGATGATGTGCGGCTGGATGCTCAAACGTAGTCCGCCGCAGTCGCAGCCGCGCAAAAAAGGCTTTGGCCGAATGCTGATGGCCCTGCAGACGGGCTACGGGAAATCGCTGAAATGGGTGCTGAACCATACCCGGGTCGTCGGGCTGGTGCTGGTGGGCACCATCGCTCTCAACGTCTGGATGTATATCTCCATCCCGAAAACCTTCTTCCCGGAGCAGGACACCGGGGTGCTGATGGGCGGGATCCAGGCTGACCAGAGCATCTCCTTCCAGGCGATGCGCGGCAAGCTGCAGGACTTTATGAAGATCATACGCGAAGACCCGGCGGTGGATAACGTTACCGGCTTCACCGGCGGCTCGCGGGTAAACAGCGGGATGATGTTTATCACCCTGAAGTCCCGTGACGCGCGTAACGAAACCGCGCAGCAGGTGATCGACCGCCTGCGGGTGAAACTGTCCAAAGAGCCGGGAGCGAATATGTTCCTGGTGGCGGTGCAGGATATCCGCGTCGGCGGGCGTCAGTCTAACGCCAGCTATCAGTACACCCTGCTGTCGGACGATCTCGCCGCGCTGCGGGAGTGGGAGCCGAAGATCCGCAAGGCGCTGGCGGCATTACCGCAGCTGGCGGACGTGAACTCCGACAGCCAGAACAACGGCGCGGAGATGGCCTTAACCTACGATCGTGAAACCATGTCGCGGCTGGGCATTGACGTGAGCGCCGCCAACAGCCTGCTGAATAACGCCTTCGGCCAGCGGCAGATCTCCACCATCTACCAGCCGATGAACCAGTACAAGGTGGTGATGGAGGTCGATCCGCGCTATACCCAGGACATCAGCGCGCTGGATAAGATGTTTGTGATTAATAACGACGGCAAGGCGATCCCCCTCTCCTACTTTGCCCACTGGCAGCCCGCTAACGCGCCGCTGTCGGTGAACCACCAGGGGCTGTCGGCGGCGTCGACCGTATCGTTTAACCTGCCGACCGGCTCGTCGTTGTCGGAGGCCAGCGAGGCCATCACCCGCACCATGACCCAGCTTGGCGTGCCGTCCTCGGTGCGCGGCAGCTTCGCCGGTACCGCCCAGGTGTTCCAGGAGACCATGAAATCGCAGGTGATCCTGATCCTGGCGGCCATTGCCACGGTCTATATCGTGCTCGGGGTGCTGTATGAGAGCTATATTCATCCCCTGACCATTCTCTCCACCCTGCCGTCGGCGGGGGTGGGCGCGCTGCTGGCGCTGGAGCTGTTTGGCGCGCCGTTCAGCCTGATTGCGCTGATAGGCATTATGCTGTTAATCGGCATCGTGAAGAAAAACGCCATCATGATGGTCGACTTTGCCCTGGAGGCCCAGCGCAACGGCAACATGACGCCGCAGGACGCCATCTTCCAGGCCTGCCTGCTGCGTTTTCGCCCGATCATGATGACCACCCTGGCGGCGCTGTTTGGCGCCCTGCCGCTGGTGATCTCCAGCGGTGATGGCGCGGAGCTGCGCCAGCCGCTCGGGATCACTATTGTCGGCGGGCTGGTGATGAGCCAGCTGCTGACGCTGTACACCACCCCGGTGGTCTATCTGTTCTTCGACCGCCTGCGGGTGCGTTTTTCCCGTAAACCCAACGAGACGGTAACAGGCCCATGACCGATCTTCCCGCTAACGTTCGCTGGCAGCTGTGGATTGTCGCCTTCGGCTTCTTTATGCAGTCGCTGGATACGACCATCGTCAATACCGCCCTCCCCTCCATGGCGAAAAGCCTCGGGGAAAGCCCGCTGCATATGCACATGGTGATTGTCGCCTACGTGCTGACGGTGGCGGTGATGCTGCCCGCCAGCGGCTGGCTGGCGGACAAAGTGGGGGTGCGCAATATCTTCTTTACCGCCATCGTGCTGTTTACCGCCGGGTCGCTGTTCTGCGCCCGGGCGGAGACGCTGAACGAGCTGGTCATGGCCCGGGTGCTGCAGGGCGTCGGCGGGGCGATGATGGTGCCGGTGGGCAGGCTGACGGTGATGAAGATTGTGCCGCGCGAGCAGTATATGGCGGCGATGACCTTCGTCACCCTGCCCGGCCAGGTGGGGCCGCTGCTGGGCCCGGCCCTTGGCGGCGTGCTGGTGGAGTATGCCTCCTGGCACTGGATCTTCCTGATTAACCTGCCGGTGGGCATCATCGGGGCGATTGCCACATTGTGTCTGATGCCGAACTACAAAATGCAGACCCGGCGCTTTGACCTGGTGGGCTTTTTCCTGCTCGCGGCGGGGATGGCGACCCTGACCCTGGCGCTGGACGGACAAAAGGGGCTCGGGATCTCCCCGCTGGCGCTGGCCGGGCTGGTGGCTATCGGGGTGGTGTCGATTCTGTGGTATCTGTGGCACGCCAGGGGTAACGACCGGGCGCTGTTCAGCCTGACGCTGTTTCAGAACACCACCTACCGCCTGGGGCTGCTCGGCAGCCTGGCAGGGCGCATCGGCAGCGGCATGCTGCCGTTTATGACCCCGGTCTTTTTGCAGATTGGCCTCGGCTTTTCGCCGTTCCACGCCGGGCTGATGATGATCCCGATGGTGCTCGGCAGCATGGGGATGAAGCGCATTGTGGTGCAGGTGGTGAACTACTTTGGCTATCGCCGGGTGCTGGTATCCGCCACGCTGGGACTGGCGCTGGTAAGCCTGCTGTTCATGGCCGTCGCGCTGCTGGGCTGGTACTACGTCCTGCCGCTGGTGCTCTTCTGCCAGGGGATGATCAACTCCATCCGCTTCTCCTCCATGAATACCCTGACGCTGAAAGACCTGCCCGATGAGCAGGCGAGCAGCGGCAACAGCCTGCTGTCGATGATCATGCAGCTGTCAATGAGCGTCGGGGTCACCATTGCCGGGCTGCTGCTGGGCATGTACGGGCAGCACCAGCTCACCGCCGACAGCGCCGTCGTCCATCAGGTGTTCCTCTACACCTACCTGAGCATGGCGCTGATCATCGCCCTGCCGGCCTTTATTTTCGCCCGGGTTCCGGATGATACCAGCAAGAATGTCGTCATCAGGCGGCGCAAAAGGAGTGAACCATGAAGTTCTGGCGACCGGGCATTACCGGCAAGCTGTTTCTGGCCATTTTCGCCACCTGTATTGTCCTGCTGATCACCATGCACTGGGCGGTGCGGGTCAGCTTTGAGCGCGGCTTTATCGACTACATCAAACACGGCAACGAGCAGCGGCTGCAGGGCTTGAGCGATGCCCTCGCCGAGCAGTACGCCCTGCACGGCAACTGGCGCTTTTTACGCAACAACGACCGCTTTGTCTTTCAGATCCTGCGCTCGCTGGAGCACGACACCGACGACGATCGCCCCGGCCCCGGCATGCCGCCACACGGCTGGCGCACCCAGTTCTGGGTAATCGACCAGGATATGCGGGTGCTGGTCGGCCCGCGCGCCCCGGTGCCGCCGGACGGTACCAGGCGGGCCATTACGGTGAACGGCAATGCCGTCGGCTGGGTGATCGCCTCCCCCGTGGAACGGCTGACGCGCAATACCGACATCAACTTTGACCGCCAGCAGCGCCAGACCAGCTGGCTGATTGTGGCCCTGTCCACCCTGCTGGCGGCGCTGGCCACCTTCCCGCTGGCGCGCGGCCTGCTGGCGCCGGTCAAGCGGCTGGTGGACGGCACCCACCGGCTGGCGGCGGGGGATTTTTCCACCCGCGTCGATACCCGCAGCCAGGACGAACTGGGCAAGCTGGCGCAGGACTTTAACCAGCTCGCCAGCACCCTTGAGAAGAATCAGCAGATGCGCCGGGACTTTATGGCCGATATCTCCCACGAGCTGCGCACCCCGCTGGCGGTGCTGCGCGGCGAGCTGGAGGCGATCCAGGACGGGGTGCGTAAGTTTACGCCGGAATCGGTGACCTCATTGCAGGCGGAAGTGGGCACCCTCACCAAGCTGGTGGACGATCTGCATCAGCTGTCGATGTCCGACGAAGGGGCGCTGGCCTATCAGAAAGCGCCGGTGGATGTGATTAATATTCTGGAGATGGCCAGCGGTGTCTTCCGGGAGCGCTTTGCCAGCCGGGATCTGCGCATTGAGCTGTCGCTGCCGGAACACGCGGTGGTGTTTGGCGATCGCGACCGGCTGATGCAGCTGTTCAACAATCTGCTGGAAAACTGCCTGCGCTACACCGACGCGGGCGGCGCGCTGCGCATCTCCGGCAAATGTGAAGAGCAACGCTTCGCCCTGACCTTTGCCGACACCGCGCCCGGCGTCTCTGACGAGCAGCTCAACAAGCTGTTTGAGCGCTTTTACCGCACCGAAGGGTCCCGCAACCGCGCCAGCGGCGGCTCCGGGCTGGGGCTGGCGATCTGCGTGAACATCGTTGAAGCCCACGGCGGCACCCTCCGTGCCGCCCATTCGCCTTTTGGCGGGGTTAGCATTACAGTAGAGCTACCGCTGGAACGCGATTTATCGAGAGAAGCATGACTGAGTTACCCATTGACGAAAACACACCCCGCATCCTGATTGTGGAGGACGAGCCTAAGCTTGGGCAGTTATTAATCGACTATCTGCGGGCGGCGAGCTATGCCCCGTCGCTTATCAGCCATGGCGATCAGGTGCTCTCTTACGTGCGCCAGACCCCGCCGGATCTGATCCTGCTCGACCTGATGCTGCCGGGCACCGACGGCCTGACCCTGTGCCGGGAGATCCGCCGCTTCTCCGAGGTGCCGATTGTGATGGTGACCGCCAAAATCGAAGAGATCGACCGCCTGCTGGGGCTGGAGATCGGCGCCGATGATTATATCTGCAAACCCTACAGCCCGCGCGAGGTGGTGGCCCGGGTGAAGACCATTCTGCGCCGCTGCAAGCCGCACCGTGAGCTACAGGCGCTGGATGCGGAAAGTCCGCTTATTATCGACGAAGGCCGTTTCCAGGCGAGCTGGCGCAGCAAGCTGCTGGACCTGACGCCGGCGGAATTCCGCCTGCTGAAAACCCTGTCCAGCGAGCCGGGGAAAGTGTTCTCCCGCGAGCAGCTGCTGAACCATCTGTATGACGATTACCGGGTGGTGACGGATCGCACCATCGACAGCCATATCAAAAATCTGCGCCGCAAGCTGGAAGCGTTGGATGCCGAGCAGTCGTTTATTCGCGCGGTATACGGTGTGGGGTATCGCTGGGAAGCGGATGCCTGCCGGATCGGCGGGTGAAGGAAGAAAAATTACCCGCTGCGGCGGGTAATGGCATCAGAGGACGTCAGCCGCCCCGTGCGCCGTAATGACATAACCCTGCTTTTGCCAGTGCTCCAGCTGCTGGCGCTGTTCATCCGACAGGGTTTTACCTGCCCAGACGAGAATATGCTGGCCCGGGAAGAACTCCGGATGGGGTAACTCCAGCGGTTCAGCAAAGACGTTGATGCGCCACCCCCGGTGCGACAGACGCCACGCCTCCATCCACAGGCGGGTACGATCCTCAACCCCCCAGCCAATGAGCAACGCATCCCTGCCCGCTTTGGTACGCGAATCGGTCAGGCTGGTGATCGCCTGTTCGATCAGAATGCCGTCCAGCATGCTGCCCATAATGCGCGCGGTAGCGTGGTCAAGGCTTAAGGTCTCCCGCACGGGAATAAACACGTTGTCGATCAGGACGTCCACAGGATGGTGCTGACAGAAAATCGCGATCTGCGCCCGCGATTTAGCCGGGTTCACCTGGCGCAGCGTGCCCATCATCTCTTCCTGCAGCACACCCCAGTTCCCTGGCTCAGGGGCTTTGTCCCCATCCAGCAGGGCTTTTACCTTACCCACCGGTACGCCACGCTCAATCCAGCGCTTGATCTCTTCAATGCGCTGTAGATCGTCGTCATCAAATTGCCGATGTCCGCCTTCACTACGCTGCGGCTTTAGCAGGCCATACCGGCGCTGCCACGCACGCAGAGTGACGGGGTTGATGCCGCAACGTTCTGCCACATCGCCAATACTGTAAAAGGCCATCAATTCCTCATGGCTGATCAATATATTCATCGTTCAAGGTAACGAATCTCACCGGGCTGTACAACTCGTTATATTGTACAACAGAATTGTATCACTGCCCGGTGAAGGTTAAAGAAGAACCTCCTCGCGCGGCTCAGGCCACGAAACTGGCGGGATCCCGGCCAGTTCAGGGTGGGCAAACAGGTGCCCCTGGAACTGAGAAACGCCTGCAGATTCGAGCCACATCCACTCTTCCGGCTGCTCGATACCCACTGCGGAGATCAGAATTTCTAAAGCTGTACAACATTTTATGATCGCGAGCACAATTGCCTGCCGCGGTCCGCTCTTGTGAACGTCGCGAATCAGATCGCGATTAATCTTAATTCTGTCTGGCTGGAACTGCGCCAGCAACAGCAGACCGGCAAAACCACCGCCAAAGTGGTCAATCGCGACGCCAATACCTGCGGCTTTTAACTCGCGTACCGCACCGGTGAACTCATCCAGACGGGAGATCACTTCGTGCTCGGTAAACTCCACCACAATCTGCTCTGCCACCAGTCCGTTGGCCTCTATCTCACGAATCAGATAGTCGACCGCGTTGGGAATATTGACCAGCGTCATCGGTAAAAGGTTCACTGACAGGCTCTGTTCACCCAGCCCCAGCTCCTTTGCCATCGCAAAGGCAACGCTCTTGCTTTTAAGGTCGGCTTCATAAACAGCATCCCCTTCCAGCCCCTCAAACCAGCGCTGGGCAGGCTCCCCTTCCGGGGTGCGGATCAGGGCTTCGAGAGAGACAACTTCGCGGGCCAGCGGGTCGATAATCGGCTGGAACGCGAAGCTGCACGACTCGCTGTAACGCCCCGGCAGGGTGCGTACGCTGGGATCTTCGCTATCAGGAACAAACACCCAATGGTCCCCTGACGGCAGCTCAAAGTAGTTCTCTTTTTCACTCTCCTCGACGAAGGTTCTGAAGAAGTGCAGCGCCCTGTCGTTATAAAACATCTGGTACTTTGTGGTGCCCTTGTCCAGCACGTTTTGCAGCACTTCGTGACGGTCATAGTGGCGTAAATCAAACAGTTCCATGCCGTACTTGCCGAAGCGCCGGGCGCGGGAATAATCGCACAACAGTTCCACCACGTTGTGGTGACGCGGGTCTTCACAGATCGCGCGGTAAATGGCTCTTACATTCTCCTCAGGTCCTTCGAGCAGCTGAAAAAAGAGCTTGCCAGTAAACAGAAGAATGCCGCTAACCCCGGCTTCTTTGTTTTTTTCATTTGCTGCAACAACCATGTCTTCCAGCACGGTAACCGGTACGTCGTCACGAAAATGACTACGGTAAATGATGGTAGTGAGCATAGGGTTTCCAATAGAGGAGGTGAATGAAAGTCCACAGTATCAGATGGTTCGCTTAACTTCTTATAAGCTTCCCCGGACGAAGTAAATTCCGTCACCTGTACCCGCCATAACGACAAAAATCGTCGCCAATGTACAATCTTTTTAGCTTGTTTTACAAATTTTATCTATTTTAACTTACTGAATAATATGGATTAGCACGTAATGGTAAAAATATATTTGTTAACTTGTACAATTGGTGTGTACAGTATTTACAAGTTAACAAGATATTAACCTTCTAAATACAGCGGATTTCAGGAGTGACATATGCGCGAGAACGGGTACTCACCGAACACAGCCAATGCCATTGCCCAGTACTTTAACAAAGCAAACCAACCCTCCCAGCAGGAGACGCTGGGTCAAATTGTGGTTGAAATTCTACGGGAAGGAAAAATCCTCAATCGAAAAGCCATTTGTACCCGTCTGCTTTACCGGATGGACCAGGCTTCGGATCGGGAAGAGGAGAGCCGTTATCAGACGCTGGTTGGCCTGCTGTTTGATCGATAAACGATACGCCACAGCATATGATTACCTTGTTTTTTGAGTCAGTTTTTTCTTTGCGACAGATTTTTTATACTGTCACGACAGACTGACTTTATGCCGCATCTCTTCCTGCAGGAAGATGCGGCGACAGAGACGTAGTTATGAACAGAAGTGACCATGAACGATTAACTGACGAACTTATTGGCGAAGCTACTCTTTCTTTGCTCAAAGATAACGGCCCCATAAGCATGAAGCTGTTGCTGGAGAGGCTGCAACAGATGTTATCGATTGAGCGGGACGGGCAGCGGCGGAACGTGCTATCCCAAATTATTCTGGAAATTTCCAACGATGGTAAGGGTGGCACCCGGCGTAATACCAAAAGTGAGCAGCAGGAGTGGGACACGGATGGTCGACACAGCAGCAGCAATGTGTATCCCCTGTTTGGCAATAGCCCGCAAGCCAACAGGAATAAGCATTAACTGCACCATTAATTTATTAACTGAACCGGTGTGACACTATGAGCCAGGCTATGCTCCAGAAAAATGACTTTTACGATGAACTGCCCAATGCTGCATTGTCCAACTACTTTCGTAGTGCCGGTGGTTTGCTGGCCGAAGAGTGGGCGCTGCTTCAAACTGTGACAGGCGCCATTCTGGATGCGAAGGAACCGCTGACTAATAAAGCGATTATTTTACGTTTGATCCATGAGATCGAGTCTACGCGCGACGTTGTCCGCGCCGATATCATTCGTAAGACCCTGGAAATTATTGTCGATCATACCCAGGACGACCTCTGATTGCCCCATCCCTGAGCTAAACGCCGACGGTACTGTCCTGCCGTCGGCCTTTACTCACTCAATGGTTTACCTCCCCTTCCCGCAGCGCTACAATGCCCGCCCTTAATGTATGGGATCTCCTCCCGGCGCCCACCCGTGTGCGCATCTGACCTGTCATCAGAACGAGAACGAACATGTTTAAACCGGAACTCCTCTCCCCGGCGGGAACGCTGAAAAATATGCGTTACGCTTTCGCCTACGGCGCCGATGCCGTTTATGCGGGCCAGCCGCGCTACTCCCTGCGCGTGCGTAATAACGAATTCAACCACGAGAATCTGCAGCTCGGCATCAACGAAGCCCACGCGCAGGGTAAAAAATTCTACGTGGTGGTGAATATCGCCCCGCATAACGCCAAGCTGAAAACCTTTATCCGCGACCTGAAACCGGTGGTAGAGATGGGCCCGGACGCGCTGATTATGTCGGACCCGGGTTTGATCATGCTGGTGCGGGAGCATTTCCCGGAGATGGACATTCACCTCTCGGTGCAGGCTAATGCCGTGAACTGGGCGACGGTAAAATTCTGGAAACAGATGGGGCTGACCCGGGTGATTCTGTCCCGCGAACTGTCACTGGAAGAGATCGAAGAGATCCGCACCCAGGTGCCGGACATGGAGCTGGAAATTTTCGTCCACGGCGCACTGTGCATGGCCTACTCCGGCCGCTGCCTGCTCTCCGGCTACATCAACAAGCGTGACCCGAACCAGGGCACCTGCACCAACGCCTGCCGCTGGGAATATAACGTCCAGGAAGGCAAGCAGGATGAGGTGGGCAATATCGTCCACAAGCACGAGCCTATTCCGGTGCAGAACATTGAGCCGACGCTGGGCATCGGGGCACCTACCGACAGCGTGTTTATGATTGAAGAGGCCCAGCGCCCGGGTGAATACATGACCGCGTTCGAAGACGAGCACGGCACCTACATCATGAACTCCAAAGATCTGCGCGCCATCGCCCACGTTGAGCGCCTGACCCAGATGGGCGTGCACTCCCTGAAGATCGAAGGCCGCACCAAGTCCTACTACTATTGCGCGCGTACCGCCCAGGTTTATCGCCAGGCGATTGACGACGCGGCGGCAGGCAAACCCTTCGACAGTACCCTGCTGCAAACTCTGGAAGGGCTGGCGCATCGCGGCTACACCGAGGGCTTCCTGCGTCGCCACACCCATGACGACTACCAGAACTACGAATACGGCCACTCCGTTTCCGATCGCCAGCAGTTTGTCGGCGAGTTCACCGGCGAGCGCAAGGGCAACCTCGCGGCGGTGGCGGTTAAAAACAAGTTTCTCGTGGGCAACAGCCTGGAGTTGATGACCCCACAGGGCAACATCAACTTTACTCTGGAGCATATGGTGAACGGCAAAGGCGAGTCAGTCTCCGTCGCGCCGGGCGACGGTCATACCGTCTGGCTGCCAGTACCGGAAGAGATCAACCTGGAATACGCGCTGCTGATGCGTAACTTTGACGGCGAAAACACCCAGGCGCCGCACGCTAAGTAGTGAAAAGGGGTTATTTTTTGGTATGAGATGATTCTTAGAATTCGATCACATACCGCTGCGTTTGATGCGGGTATTATTGCAGGCGCTGAAAAACATAACCCATAAATGCTAGCTGTACCAGGAACCACCTCCTTAGCCTGAGTAATCTCCCTTACGCAGGCTAATTTTTTTGTCTGAAATTCCCCCTCTCCTCTCTTTCTGCGCATCTGACGTACTATTGCCCCCCCTTAACGTAAATTTGTTTCTATTTACGACGAGAAGCCCCTTTAATTATCAATTTATTAAAGGCAGGGTATTCATACACATATCAGATGCTATTCTTCTTACGAATGAAATTTCACTTAAGGAGAAGGAGGAGATATATGTACTGGGTGGTTGAAAACAGGATGGTTTGCCCTCGTACTGGAACAATTTTTATACACGTACTCACCGTTAAAAATCTCAGGCTGATAATCTGGTATAAAGGAGATTACTTTATCAGCACCGGATCGGTTCTTGTCACCAGCCCCTTCGGAATTGCTATAGATGGCAAAATCAGAGCGTTACACATCCTTCGAACATTCCCGTATACATCAAAACTTTGGTCATCATTTGTTGAAAGCTCAGGCTGCCCCGGCAACGAGGGTGGGCTGATTATCCGCTGTCCATATCGCCAGCACTGTATGTTCGCGTTATGTCCTTATGGCGCACTACCGACCTAAACCGTCTGGACCGAGTGGCGTAAACCCGAGCTCGCCACTCATTTAATTTCTCGCCTTTCATCCTCTTCTTAACCGCTTTTTCCCGCGCTGCGATACACTTCTTGAAGATCAGCACAGGAGCAACGTGGATGGCGACCTATCCGGCAAGTTTATTAATTCTCAATGGTAAAAGCGCGGGCAACGATCTGTTGCGCGAGGCGGTGACACTTTTACGCGACGAAGGCGTTCATATCCACGTGCGCGTGACCTGGGAAAAAGGCGACGCGGCGCGCTATATCGACGAAGCCCGCACCCTCGGCGTCGAGACGGTGATTGCAGGCGGCGGCGATGGCACCATCAACGAGGTAGCGACCGCATTGATTAATCTGCAGGGCGACCACCGTCCTGCGCTGGGCATTCTGCCGCTCGGCACCGCCAACGATTTTGCCACCAGCGCCGGGATCCCGGAGGCGCTCGATAAGGCTCTCCAGCTGGCGATTGCCGGTAAAGCCACGGCGGTGGATATTGCCCGGGTGAACGACGAAACCTGCTTTATTAATATGGCGACCGGCGGGTTTGGCACCCGCATTACCAGTGAAACGCCTGAAAAGCTGAAAGCGGCGCTGGGCGGCGTTTCTTACCTGATCCACGGCCTGTCCCGACTGGATACCCTGAAACCGGATCTGTGTGAAATCTGCGGCGAGAACTTCCACTGGCAGGGTAACGCGCTGGTGATTGGTATCGGCAATGGCCGTCAGGCGGGCGGCGGGCAGCAGCTGTGCCCGGACGCGCTGATCAACGACGGGCTGCTCGGGGTACGTATCATTACCGGCGATGAACTGCTCCCGGCGCTGTTCACCACCCTGACCAAAGCGGAGGACAGCCCGCATCTGGTGGATGGACAGTCGGCGTGGTTTGAAATCCAGGCTCCGCACGGGATGACCTTTAATCTCGATGGCGAACCGCTGAGCGGCGACCGTTTCCGCATCGCGCTCCTGCCAGGGGCGATCCAGTGCCGGCTGCCGCCGGATTGTCCGCTTCTGCGCTGATAAGTGCGGCCTGATGCCCTCACCCCGACCCTCTCCCACCGGGAGAGGGTGCAAACACTAAAAACGGTAACATGCGTTACCGTTTTGCTTTTACCTCCGCCGCCGGGCAAAAAACTAATATACCGCCACCTCCCTCGCCATCTCGCGGGAATACTGCTGGCTGGCGTTGACCAGCATCCGGGTGTAATCGGTTCTGGCCTGCCCTGCCACCAGATCGTCCACCGACAGGGTTTCGAGGATCTTGCCGTACTGCATCACCGCCACCTTCTGGCACAGATGGGCAATCACCCCGAGATCGTGGGTCACCATCAGATAGGTGAGTTTCGACTCGCGCTGCAGCTCCGCCAGCAGGTTTAAGATCTCAGCCTGTACCGACACATCCAGCGCCGAGGTAGGTTCATCGAGCAGCAGAACCTGCGGCTCCAGGATCAGCGCCCGGGCAATCGCCACGCGCTGGCGCTGGCCGCCGGAAAGCTGATGCGGATAGCGATCGCGGAAGGCGCGATTGAGGCCGACCTTATCCAGCAGGGCGTGAATGCGCCGATCCCGGTCGTTGATGCCGTGAATTTGCAGCGGCTCTTCCAGAATATCGCCGATGGTGTGCCGGGGGTGCAGCGAACCGTAAGGGTCCTGAAACACCATCTGCACCAGACGGCAGCGCTGGGGGCTGATGCGCCGCTCCAGCGGCTGGCCGTTAATCGCCAGCGCCCCTTCCCAGTGGGTGAACAGCCCCGCCAGGCATTTCAGCACCGTGGTTTTGCCGGAACCCGACTCCCCCACCAGGCCGTAAATCTCCCCCGGCTGGACGTTAATATTGACGTCGTACAGAACCTGGCTGCGTTTTTCCCCTTCACCGAAGGCCAGATTCAGGTTTTTTACCTCGATCATCTTTGCTCCTTATTCGGTCAGCCAGCTGGCCTGACGCTGCAGTACCGGCAGCACCGGGCGGCGGCGGTTCATCTCTGG
This sequence comes from Leclercia barmai, assembly GCF_049312895.1. Taxonomy (NCBI): domain Bacteria; kingdom Pseudomonadati; phylum Pseudomonadota; class Gammaproteobacteria; order Enterobacterales; family Enterobacteriaceae; genus Leclercia; species Leclercia barmai. Next base: position 507,086 of record NZ_JBMNWZ010000002.1, read on the forward strand.
CAGGGCGTTAATCAGCCCCTGCGTATAGGGGTGCTGCGCATTGTGCAGATCGCAGGCGGCGATGGACTCCACCACCCGCCCGGCGTACATCACCAGCACCCGGTCGCAGAAGCTGCGCACCAGGTTGATGTCGTGGCTGATAAAAATCAGCCCCAGCCCGCGGGACTGGACTAAGTCGTCCAGCAATCCCAGCACCTGCAGCCGCACCGAGACGTCCAGCGCCGAGGTAGGCTCATCGGCGATCACCAGCTCCGGGTCGGTGATCAGCATCATGGCGATCATGATGCGCTGTCCCTGCCCGCCGGAGATCTCGTGCGGGTAAAGGTGATAAACGCGCTCCGGCTGGCGAATACGCACCACGTCCAGCATCTCCAGCACTTTAGCTTTGGCCTCCGCCTTGCGCCCCGGATGGTGGGTCAGCCAGGCTTCGGCGATCTGATCCCCGACGCACACCACCGGGTTAAGGGAGTATTTCGGATCCTGCATGATCATCGAGATGCGCTTGCCGCGAATGCCGCGCATCTGCGCCTCGCTGACGGTGCGTAAATCGACGTCGCCAAACTGCATCCGCGTGGCGGCGATCTGCGCCTTTGCCGGATGCAGACGCAGCAGCGCCCGCCCGACGGTGGATTTCCCGGAGCCCGACTCGCCGACTATCGCCAGCTTCTCCCGGCCCAGCTGAAAGGAGACGCCGCGCACCGCGTTGGTGACCGCGCGTCCGTTGATAAAGTCGACGTGCAGATCGCGCACGTCGAGCAGCGGCAAATCAGTTGCTGCGAGGATCGAGGATGTCACGTAAGCCATCTCCTAAGAAGTTGAACGCCAGGCTGTTAATCAGGATCGCCAGCCCCGGAATAGTCACTACCCACCAGCACTCCATCATGTAGGTGCGCCCGCTGGAGATCATCGCCCCCCACTCCGGCTCCGGCGGCTGTGCGCCAAGGCCAAGGAAGCCAAGCCCGGCGGCGGTCAGGATGATCCCCGCCATGTTCATGGTGATACGAATAATCACCGACGGCAGGCACAGCGGCACGATGTGACGCCACAGCACCCGTACCGGAGACGCCCCTTGTAAACGCACGGCGGAGATAAAATCGGCCTGGCGCAGGGAGAGGGTTTCGGCACGCGCCAGACGGGCAATCGGCGGCCAGGCGGTGATCGTAATGGCGATCACCACGTGTTCCAGCCCCGGGCCGAGCGCTGCGACAAACGCCAGCGCCAGCACCAGGCTCGGGAAGGAGATAAAGATATCGGTGACGCGCATCAGGACCGCATCCACCTTGCCGCCAAAGTACCCGGCGGTGACGCCCAGCAGCAGCCCCAGCGGGCCGACGGTGACCGACACCAGCAGCACGATATAGAGCGTGATGCGCGAGCCGTACACCAGGCGGCTGAAGATATCCCGGCCAAACTCGTCGGTGCCGAACCAGTGCTGCGCGTTCGGCGACACCAGGGCGTTATTCAGATCCTGCACCAGCGGGTTGTAGGGGGCGATCCAGGGCGCGAAGGCGGCGACGATCAGCAGCAGCAGGATGATGCCGCCGCCGATAGCCGTCAGGGGGTTACGCGCCATCTGCCCGGCAAAGCCGAAGCCGCGGCGGGCCATGCGCGCCAGGCGCTGGCGTCCTTCGCTGCGAACGCCTTGCAGCGGTGTATCCAGAGAAACGGTCATGATTTCGTCCTCGGGTCGAAGAGTTGATACAGCATGTCGGAGAGCAGGTTGAGCATCACGAAGATCATCCCCACCAGCAGGACGCAGCCCATCACCGCGTTCATATCGCCCAGCAGCAGGCTGCCGGTAAGATAGGAGCCAAAGCCCGGCCAGGAGAAGACGGTTTCAATCAGCACCGCCCCTTCCAGCAGCGAGCCGTAGGCCAGGGCCACCACCGTCAGCAGCTGCACGAGGATGTTGCGAAACGCGTGGTTCCAGATCACCTGACGCTCGGTTAAGCCTTTCACCCGGGCGGTGATGATGAACTCCTGGGACAGCTGGGCCAGCATAAAGCTGCGGGTCATACGGCTGATGTAGGCCAGGGAGTGGAAGCCCAGCAGCGAGGCGGGCAGCACCAGGTGGTTAATGGCGTTCCAGAACACCGCGCTATTGCCTGCCAGCAGGGCATCGACGGTCATCAGCCCGGTGCGGCGCGGTACAATGCCATCCAGCCCTAAATCCAGCCGTCCGGCGCCGCCCACCCAGCCGAGCCAGGCGTAGAACAGCAACAGCCCCATCATCCCCACCCAGAAGATCGGCGTGGAGTAACCGGCGAGGCTGATGATGCGCACCACGTAATCCGAGACGCTGTTACGACGCGACGCCGCCAGCACCCCCAGCGGAATGCCCAAGCCCGCACCGACGATAATCGCCATGGTGGCCAGCTCAAGGGTCGCCGGGAAGACGCGCAGAATGTCGTCCAGCACCGGTTTGCCGGTCAGCAGGGCGTTGCCAAAATCGCCGTGCAGCAGGTTGTTGAGGTAGATCCCAAACTGGGTCAGGAGGGATTTATCAAAGCCCAGCTGCTGGTAGACCTGCTGATAGGTGCTCTGGTCGGCATCCGGGCCGACAATCGCCAGCACCGGATCCACCGGCATCACGCGGCCAATGAAAAAGGTCAGCACCAGCAGGCCGAACAGCGTCACCAGCACCTGGGTTAAGCGCTTTGAAAAACGCCGGGTGCGGGAGCCTGGGGCGAGTATCGCTACACTCATTTTTCACCTCCGGTTTTGTACACTTCCCGAAGGAAGGTGGTGGCGGACGGATGCGACTGGAAGTTTTTGACCTCATTACGCACCACCACCGAATCAACCATCTGCGACAGCGGGATCAGCGCCGGGATCAGCTGGTCATAGCGCACCTGAATCTGCTGGTAGTCGGCGATTTGCTTTTGCGGATCGCGCTCCAGCAGGGCCTTGTCGATCATCTCGTTCAGCGGCTTGTCGTAAAAACTGGTACGCCAGCCCTGGAAGTTGGTCAGCCGGGCCTCGTCGCTGTTGTCCGGGTTGTAGACCAGCGCCCGCAGGCTGGAGTGCGGATGCGGCTCCACGCCGCTGCCGCCGCGCCCGACCAGCATGTCGAACTTACGCTCGCGCATCGCGCCGTAGATCTGGTTCCCGGTGCCGGTGATGATTTTGGCGTTGATCCCCGCCTGCATCAGGGTGGACTGCACGGCGATGGCGATATTGAGGAACGGCTGATCCGCCAGCACCCGCAGGGTAGTGTCGAAGCCTTCCGGGTAGCCCGCTTCCGCCAGCAGCTTTTTGGCGCGCGGGATATCGAGTTTGTAGCCCGGGTCCGGCAGCGTGGAGGGCATCCCCGCCTTGATCGGCCGCTGGTGCAGCACGCCGTAGCCCGGCATCAGCGCCTTGTTGATCCCCTGATAGTCAATGAGATAGCGCACCGCTTCGCGCACCTTCGGATTGGCGAAGTGCGCCTCCTTCATGCTCATCGCCACGTAGTAGACCGTGCCCTTCTGCACGGCTTCCACCGTCAGCTGCGGATCCTTACGCAGGGCGTTAATGTCGGCCACCGCCATATTGCTGGCGATATCCAGATCGCCCTTCTCCACCATCAGGCGCAGGGTCTGCGACTCCTGGAAGTGGCGCAGCACCACGCGGTTCATCTTCGGCTCTTCGCGCCAGTATTTCGGGTTCCGCTTCATGCGCAGCACGTCTTTTGCCTGCCAGGTCTCCAGCATAAACGGTCCGGAACCGGCTTCGTTGGTGGTCAGCCAGCGGTTGCCCCAGTCGCTGTTCACCTCGTGGCTGAGCACCGTTTTGCGATCCAGCACGCCAAGATTGCCCAGCGCGCCGAGGGAGTAGATCACCAGTTGCGGATCGTTGGCCTTCGGCAGGGTGAGCTGCACGGTGTAGTCATCCAGGGCTTTCACCTGCTGGTCGATGTTCTTCTTTGAAAACCCGTAAGATTTCCACACCGACGCCTGGGCAAGATTCAGGTGCAACAGGCGACGCATGGACCACACCACGTCTTCGGCGGTAAGCGGGTTGCCGGAGTGGAAGGTCACGTTATCGCGCAGGTGGAAGGTGAGGGTTTTGCCGTCCGGCGAGATGTCCCAGGATTTCGCCAGCGCCGGTTTGACGTTGGTGAGGGTATTGGGATCGAGCTCCACCAGTGAATCGTAGAGATTGACCACAATGCCGACCACCTCGTTGCCGGTCATCGCGGCCGGATCGAGGGTCAGCAGGTTGTTCATGTTCATACCGATGATGAGCTGATCGGGCGGCGTTTTTGCATACGCCGCGCCGCTCCCCATCATCAGCGAGAGCGCGAGTAAACACGCCCCGGTGAGGGAGTTTTTCTTCATCTGTGTATACCGTTTGTAGGGTAGAAGTTTTATTTATCAGTCGTGGCTGAGGGTATTGGCTTCGATATACGCAAAATTAATGTCTTCGCCCAGTCCCGGGCGATCCGGCAGGCTGACCATGCCGTTTTCATCCATCGGGTCGATGAGGCTGTGCAGATATGCCGCGGGCTCGTCGTAGTCGAGGAACGGATGCAGCAGACCGCGTTCGTACCAGCGGCAGTTTTTAATAGCGCCGATCACCGCCAGGCTGGCCGCGCCGTTGCCGTGCACTTCGCAGTCCATGCCGAACGACTCGGCGAGGTTGGCTACCTTCAGGGTTGGCGAGATGCCGCCTACGCCATTGGCGCCCGCACGCAGGATGTCGCACGCTCCGGCTCTTACCCAGTCGGCGCGGCTGTGGTGCTTGCCGCCCAGGCTTTCCGGCCCGACGATGGGAATGGAGAGGTTTTCAGCCAGCCAGGCGTAGGAGGCCATGCTCTCCTCTTCCATCGGCTCTTCAAACCAGGCGAAGTTGAGTTTTTCCAGCTCTTTACCGATCCACAGTGCTTCCGCACGGCTGTACCAGTGATAGCCGTCGATCATCAGGTCGATATCCGGCCCGACCGCCTCACGCACCGCGGCGCAGGCTTTGATATCCATCTTCGGATCCGGCGCGAAAGAGACCGGCGGCATCCAGGTGTGGAGCTTGATGGCCTTGTAGCCGCGGGCGACCAGGGTTTCTGCGAAGCTCGCGTACTCTTCCGGGGTGGAGAGGCCACCCGGCAGGTCGTCGCCGCACATGGTGCTGCCGTAGGCAGGCACTTTGTCGCGGTAGCCGCCCAGCAGCTTCCAGACCGGCATATTGAGCTTGCGGCCAATCAGATCCCACAGCGCCTGCTCAACGAAGCCCAGCGCGCGTTCGGTCAGCTGATGGGCGCTGCCGCGCTGCCAGTGGGCCAGCTCTTGCCAGATCTTTTCGCGGTTAAAGGCGTCCTGGCCGATCAGCACCTTACGGAAGAAGGTGTTGACCACAAAAGGGCGCACCACTTCCGGCGGTGCAAAAGAGTACCCTTTGGTGCCATCGTCTGCGGTAATGGTCAGCATCGCCATTTTAGCCAGGCTTTCCGGCCCCGGATGAGAGTGCCCGGCGCTGTCGGAAACCCGGCGGGTGGGATACTGAAAGACGGTGACGTTTACGGATTCGATTTTCATTTATTGTCCTTAAAACTGCGTAGGTTCAGCGTGTTCTTTCATTTTGAAAAGCCGTTTCGAATCTAACTTTAAGCGCAAAATTCATCCACTGCCTTAGACAAATTCCGCTAAGCGTCGACCGTTTTTTGTGCATCTGCACGGGGGGGAGTGATACTTTTCACAAAAGAGAGGGGAAATGTGAGGTGGATCGGGAGGGGTGTTTGAATGAAATGAAATGGGGTTTCGATCATGTCCGGAGGGGGACAAATCCCCTCACCCCGGCCCTCTCCCCAAAGGGGCGAGGGAGTGGAAGTCCCCTCTCCCCTATGGGGAGAGGGTTAGGGTGAGGGGAGAGGGGTTAGGGATTACGCGATAGTCACCTTCTTATCCAGATAGACGTCCTGCACCGCATTAATCAGCTTCACGCCATCCGCCATCGATTTTTTAAACGCCTTACGACCGAGGATCAGCCCCATGCCGCCCGCGCGTTTATTGATAACGGCCGTGCGTACCGCATCGGTGAGATCGGTTTCGCCCCCCGCTGCACCGCCGGAGTTGATGAGCCCCGCGCGGCCCATATAGCAGTTCGCCAGTTGGTAGCGCACCAGGTCGATAGGGTTGTCGCTGGTCAGTTTGCTGTAGACCCGATCGTCGGTATAGCCAAACTTGACCGCCTTATAGCCGCCATTATTTTCGGCCATTTTCTGCTTCACAATATCCGCCCCGATGGTGGCCGCCAGATGGTTGGCCTGTCCGGTTAAATCGGCGGAAACGTGGTAATCCGTGCCGTCTTTATTAAAGGCCGGGTTACGCAGATAGGCCCACAGCACCGTCACCATTCCTAACTCATGGGCGCGCTCAAAGGCGGCGGAGATCTCCTCAATCTGACGGCGCGACTGCTCTGAGCCGAAATAGATGGTCGCCCCGACCGCCACCGCGCCCATGTTGAACGCCTGCTCGACGCTGGCATAGAGGGTCTGGTCATATTCGGTTGGATAGCTCAGGGTTTCATTGTGGTTGAGCTTGACCAGGAACGGAATGCGGTGCGCATAGCGCCGGGAAACCGACGCCAGCACGCCATAGGTAGAGGCGACGCAGTTACAGCCTGCTTCAATCGCCAGTTCAACGATGTTCTTCGGATCAAAATAGAGCGGGTTGGCGGCAAACGACGCACCGGCCGAGTGCTCCACCCCCTGGTCCACCGGCAGGATCGACAGATAGCCGGTTCCGCCCAGACGCCCGGTGTTATACAGCGTCTGCATATTTCGCAAAACCGCTGGCGGGCGGTTGTTGTCGATCATCACGCGGTCGACGTAGTCGTGGCCAGGCAGATAGAGCTGGTCGGCTGGAATAGTCATACAACGATGCTGTAACAGGCTGTCGGCGTCTTTGCCAAGCAACTGCGCAATATCAGTCATAGTTTTGCTCCCCTTAGTGCCGACAGGCTGTCGGCATGTTTTCTCCAGGCTCACAGGATTGCGAGCCCCCTAAGCCTGGTCTGTGGGTAGCGAATTTTCCAGCTATGGGCGGTAACCTTTACCACCACGCATGGAAATGGTGGACCGGACCCATGCCCTGCCCCACCTCCAGCGTGTCCGCCTGCGCCAGCGCGCAGGAGAGCCAGGTTTTGGCCTCGCGCACCGTATCCGCCCAGCTATCGTGACGCGGGCGCAGCGCAGCCAGCGCGGCCGAGAGGGTGCAGCCGGTGCCGTGGGTGTTTTTGGTCTTCACGCGCGGGGCGGTAAAGCGCACCGTTCCGTCGGGGGTAAACAGCCAGTCGGGGCTCTCGGGATCGTCAAGATGACCGCCCTTCATCAACACCGCTTCACATCCCATCGCCAGCAGGGCATAACCCTGCTCTTTCATCTCCTGTTCGCTGCGGGCGTGAGGGGCATCGAGCAGCGCTGCGGCTTCGGGCAGGTTTGGCGTGATCAGCGCCACCTGCGGCAACAGCTTTTTACGCAGCGTTTCGACGGCAGAGGGTGAAAGCAGCGGGTCGCCGCTTTTCGCCAGCATCACCGTGTCCAGCACTACGTTTTTAACCTGATGACGCAGCAGCTGCTCCGCCACGGCCTCGACGATATCGGTTTCGGCCAGCATGCCGATCTTGGTGGTGTCGATGCGCACATCGCTGAACACCGATTCCAACTGCGCCGCCACAAAATCGGGTTCAATACGATAGACCGACTGCACTCCGCGGGTATTCTGCGCCACCAGGGCGGTGATCACCGAGCAGCCATACGCCCCCAGCGCCGAGAAGGTTTTCAGGTCGGCCTGGATCCCGGCGCCGCCGCTTGGGTCGGTGCCGGCAATGGTCAGGGCATTAATGCGTTTCATTGTTGCGCCCCCAGTTCCCACAGGGCATCCAGAAACGCCGTGGCAAAACTGCCCGGTCCGCGGCTTTGGGCTGCCGCAAGGGTTCCGGCCCGTTTCATCCAGCCGCAGGCCGCCGCGATGTTTTCCAGCCGGTCGCCCGGCAGTGAACAGCTGGCCGCCACTACCGCCGACAGCGCGCAGCCGGTACCCACCACCCGGGTCATCATCGGATCGCCCCCGGTAACCGTCTGGGTGCGCAGCCCGTCGGTGACGTAATCCACCTCCCCCGTCACTACCACGATGGCATTCGTTTGCCGCGCCAGCGCCTGGGCCGCAGGCAGCGCGCTGGCCGCCGTATCGGTGGTGTCCACGCCGCGTCCACCCGCGTTCATCCCGGCGAGGGCGAGGATTTCCGAGGCATTGCCGCGAATGGCCGCCGGTTTGAGGACGAGGATCTGCTGACAGAACCGGGTGCGATACCCCAGCGCGCCGACGGCTACCGGATCGAGTACCCAGGGTTTACCGACGGCAACCGCGCTCTCAATGGCCCGGCGCATCGCCTGGGCGCGTGACGCGGTTAACGTCCCGACGTTAATCAGCAGCGCATCAGCGATGGCAGAGAATTGTTCCGCCTCTTCGGCTTCAATCACCATCGCCGGTGACGCGCCGAGCGCCAGCAACACGTTGGCGGTAAAGGTCTGCACGACGTCGTTGGTCATACAGTGGGTCAGCGGAGAACGGGTTCGGAAGTGGTGTAAGGCGTGTAAATTGAGCAGGTCAGGCTGCATGGTATCGCTCCTGCCTTGCGCGAAGAAGCGATAGCCCGGAGGGCATCTGACTTCCCTACGCTGGCATTATCCAGATCAGGTGGTACGGGTATTTCTCAGCCTTCAACGAAGAAGGGCACCCCGAGTCATTTACATCAAAACTGGCGATTAATGCTCTGCATTAATCCCAGTCAGGATCATGCCAGCAGGTAAACAGAGACACAACCCCTCTCATTAAAGCACTGTTGAAATGTGCTTTTATGGAAAACCTTCTGTTACGAAACGACGTTTTACTTAAGTCTCATACCTGTTGCGCAAGTGGTAATTGTTTGTAAAATGACCGCAGCAATAATTTCCATAAAAAGTAGAGGGACTTATGAAACAGTACAATAGCGATCTTACTCCTGAAATTCTGGCATCTTTTGATAAACCAGCGTTCATTGATGACCAAGTTGCCGGAATGAGCCAAGAATGGCAGGAAATCATTGCCAAACAGCAAACCGAACTCAAACAGCATCACAAAATGTTGGCAGCAGAAACTGCTCACTGAGGGATCACTGATGGTAACGCAAAGAACACTTGCAAAGCTGGGTAATAAAACGAGGTACGGGCACATCGTTTCTGCCTCATCAACTATTTTTGATGAAGACCACAATCCATTGGTGAGGGCTGGTGATAAAGCATGGTGTGATGTTTGCAAAGATGCTTTTGAAATCAATGCAACCTATACAGGACTCCTCGAAGCGGGTTTCATCGCGGGTGATGGAGATCTGGTTTTATGACACTGCAAAGATAACTTTGTGATCGCCATGTCCGGCTTCACTGGGGAACGTCATCCGGAAATCATGAGCGCTAAATCAGCAGTCGCTGCTGTTCCTTTGGTGCAACAAGCCCAGCAGGAACCAGAACAACACGCCCAGACAGTGAAAAGGAAAACAGGCACAGATGCAGGTTTCGCCGTGCTCCCCTACGGCGGTACTACAGAAGCCTGGCAACGTCTGCTATTTACAGGCACTCCGCCAGCAGGAGCAAAAGAGCTATTCGCTACGCTGAACGGTACAGACAAAAGCTATAAAGCCGGTTCGATTATGCTTCTGGTTGATCCTGATATGCAGGACTACGAACAAATCGCTCACATGAAAGCGGCAAAACAGCGCATCGATACCGCACTGGAATCGTTGACACACCAGGAAGCTAACTTCCTGTATAAGCATTACGCCACGATTGCTAACTTCTCTAATATTGCCGATAAAGGTATAGGGCTTGCTGCCGATCCGGCTGGGAAATATTTTGAGAATATCGAAAAGATTCTTAAAGAGATCCAGGAAACTTATAAAAATACGTACATAACCAGAGGCGCATTAATCGGCGAACAGTTTTATGTTAGACGTGCTCAGCTATTCAAAGAGATTGATCGTCTGCTAAAAGTTGGTTTCCTAAATAAGGCGATGAAGTTTGGTGAGTATACGAAAATTAGAAATGTGCTTGGCTTATCTACCAGTTCAATCACTCATAAATGGAATGAAACAGGGATAAGTGATATTGAAGGTTACGCAACGCATATCGAGCGAGCGGCTAAATATACTAAGGCGATGCGTTATACGGGTTACGTTGGAATAGCGTTTAGTGCGGTTCACTCAATCAATGAGATAAATGAGGCTTGTTCAACCGGTCGTAAGGCTGAATGTACTAAGAAAAAATATACTGAGATTGGTAGCTTTACAGGTGGGCTTGCTGGCGGATATGCAGGAGGTGCTATTGGTATGGATATCTGCTCTTTAGTTTTGGGTGTTGCAACAATAGAGGTAGGTGGGGCTGGCGCATTAGCCTGTGGTGTAATACTTGGGAGTGGTGGCGGAATCCTGGCTGGTGAATACTTCTCAGACAAAGGCGAAGGCTTTGGTGAGATGATTTATAACTCAGTAGGTAAATAGCGTGAATATTACATCTGCTATTTTATTCGTACTCTTTATGGTTTCTACAATTATAACGTATGGGTATTCTGCATTAAAAAATAAGCATCATATTATATTGTGTGAGCTTTTCCGCGAGCGATTTGGATTTCTACCAAATGGAATAATACTTGCTCAGGCGGGGGGGCTGTTTTTTACATTCCAAAAAGATTTTTATTTCCTCTTCCCTCTTATTGTAAAAAAAAGCAGTTTCATAGTTAGAGGTATGAACTCAGACCATTATGATTTTATCAGAACTTTACCCAATGAAATGACATCATGGCTAAAAGTCAAGTTCACATTATTTTTGATAACTACTATTTTACTCCTTTCTAATATCATTTCCTCTTATCTATTTATCAAAGCGTGACAAAAAAGCCAAATATATTTTTATTTGGCTTTTTCTTATTCTAACCATTTATTCTCAGCCCAACCCATCAATCACATAAGAAACAGAGGATAAGGGGATCGTATGTCAATATCGTTGAGCGATCCCTCCGCTTTTCCCTTGGCCTAAACTTTGCTGTAGGTGCCGAATGTTTTTCACCAAGTCAGCCAGTGCCGAAAAGCAGACATTATGACGAATTGAATGCAATGATCGCCGGTGCACTCCACTTTTGCTCCCTGAGATAAGCAATCATTGACGATACTTAATACATTTCCATCAGCAACGAGATATTTTTAACGTGAATAGTAAATTGGAGTTGATTTACATCAACGTTCAACCAAGCTGATATAAACAAACTAAATTTCACTTAAGTATGATGTTTATTGCTAACCAGGTTTTTGTTTGTAAAATAGCCATCATAAATCTTTACATAACAAACGGAGAGAGTTATGGCGCTAGGTTTTTATCTACGTGTTGGTGATCCAACAACCTGTAAAGGGAAGATACTGACAGGTGATGAAACATTAAGCTGGTATGGTGTAGCCGGAGCGCGCGAAGGTGACCTGGTATCATGCGGAAAACATTTTGGTACATATAAAATACTGGGTGGTACCACTGACATCTGGGACGAAGGTAGAAGACTGGCTGGAACACTGGATAGTATCAGTTCCTGCCCCTGCAAAGCCAAATTCATCCCTTCTATTCCTGACTGTTACGAACAAGAAACTCCATTTCCATCAAGAAATTCAAGTGCTGCGGCTGTTGCTCTTGTACCAAATGCGCTTATGCCGAACTTAAGTTCAGAGGCAGAACCAGAACAACACGCCCAGACAGCGAAGAAAAAAACAGGCACAGATGCAGGTTTCGCCGTTCTCCCCTACGGCGGTACTACAGAAGCCTGGCAACGTCTGCTATTTACAGGCACTCCGCCAGCAGGAGCAAAAGAGCTATTCGCTACGCTGAACGGTACAGACAAAAGCTATAAAGCCGGTTCGATTATGCTTCTGGTTGATCCTGATATGCAGGACGACGAACAAATCACTCACATAAAAGCGGCAAAACAGCGCATTGATACCGCACTGGAACCGTTGACACACCAGGAAGCTAACTTCCTGCATAAGCATTACGCTACCATCGCTAATTTCACCAGTTACGCTGATACTGGAATTGGCCTTGCTGCTGATCCTGTTGGGAAATACTTTGAGAATATCGAAAAAATTCTTAAAGAGATTCAGGATATATATAAGAATACCTACTTAACAAGAGGTGCGTTGATTGGTGAACAATTTTACGTAAGACGTAGCCAGTTATTTAAAGAACTTGAGTCCATACTCAAAGTCAGCTTTCTGAATAAGGTGATGAAATTCGGCGAGTATACCAAAATAAAAAACGCGCTCGGCCTCTCCAGCAGTTCTATTACCCACAAATGGAATGAAACGGGGATCAGCGACATTGACGGTTATGCCACTCACATTGAACGAGCAGCTAAATACGTTAAAGCTATGCGTTACACTGGTTATTTAGGCATTGGCTTTGGCGGATTGCATTCACTAAATGAAATAAAACATGCATGCTCAGTGGGTCGTGAGAAAGAATGCTCTAAGAAAAAGTATACCGAGATCGGTAGTTTTGCTTTGGGTACAGGCGGTGGTGTTTACGCTGGTAGTTACGCCATACCATTATGTGTCGCAATCGGCGTTGGTAGTGCAGGTGTTGGTGGGCTTGTTTGTACTGTCATTGCCGGTATTGGTTTGGGATATGCTGGAAGCAAAGTAGGGAGTACTTTTGGGGAATTAAGCGGGGAGGTGCTGTATGATTTTTACGGCAATTAATCTGTTAACCATGCATCGTATTGAGATTTCTGGAATCTTTATGATTCTCGGAATAATAACATCCGCTTTCAGCATAATTCATGAAAAATTATCCAAAAAACAATTTCTTACGCTTTGCTCCCTATTCGTAGATAAATTTGGAGCAAGGCCAGCAGAAGTTTTAATTTACCAAGAGGGAGGGTTCTTTTTCTCGTTTATGCGTGATGCGTTCTTTATTAAAGCATTATACTTTAGGGAAAACTCGTTTCATACCAGAGGAATGGATAATGAACAAATTCGCTTCATTAAAGAACTTCCTAATCAGTATACGGATTGGCTACGTGTAAAAGTACGACTTTCCATCGTCGGTTTTAGTCTTCTAATCATGATGTTAACAGTATTCTATTTACCCTATTTCATTTGACCACAATAAAATAAATAGCCAAGTTTTACGCTTGGCTATTTATTAAATCTCATTCAATTACATCAGAAACTGAAGATAAAGGAAACGTATATAATAGCGTTTAGTGCTCCCTCCACTGTTCTCGTGATCTTGGGTTTGCTGTAAATGCAGAATGTTTTTCACCTAGCCAATGTAAGAGAGCAAAAACAATGACGAATCGAACGCAGTAATCGCCGTTCTCCCCTACGGTGGTACTATGGCAGCCTGGCAACGTCTGTTATATACAGGCACTCCACCAGCAGGAGCCAAAAAGCTATTTGCTACGCTGAACGGTGCAGACAAGAGCGAGAAGCTGGTTCGGTTATGACTGGTGGAATTCCAGGTTGCACTGCTGGTATGGCTGGCAACTGGGGAGGAGAGAAAGTAGGTAATTTGCTCTATACACTGTTCGAGGAGGCTGAATGAAACCTTTTGATATATCTTTAATCATTTTACTGTCTTTATTTTTTCTATCTTTTTTATTCTATCTAATCTATGGTAAATTAACAGAAAGAAATTTTGATGCTATAGCCGAAAAATTTAAAAAACAGTTTGGGTATACACCATTCTCAATGACAGTGGGGAAAACTGGTGGTTTTTTCTTTTGGGGTTATAAAGAGTCCTATTTGATTTGCGCATTACTTTTCACGAATTCCCCAGCAACAAAAAAGACATTAACACAAGAGGAAATTAGTTTTTTTAAAAATTTAGACAAAACTGACATTTCATGGTTTTATATAAAATATTTTGCAATGGTAATTGGAACATTGTGCTTTATCGGTTTGTTAATTATGTTTAAATTTATAGCTGAATAATTTTTTGAATAATCAGGGGTAGCAATGCCCCTGTAGTTCTATTATAAAGAAATCACCCAGGACCGATTATATCAATTACATACATTGCAGTAGAATAAATCGCGTGCTAAATGGAATGCACTAACCTTTCTAAGTTCTAACATTTCTCTCAGCACTCGGACATACATCCCTTAAACCATCCCGTAACTCGTGAGTAACCACTCACCAGGACAAATCTCAAGTTTTAAGCTATTCGTGCTAAATGTGATCTTCGTCAACCTGAGACAACGCCCCTTGCGTGATATTCAGCGCGCGCCACTGGTGCGTCTCTAATATAGACACCAGCAAAAGGTGGCCAGGCCAATAATAATTATCGAATCAACAACCGGGGAACAGACGATTTCCCCTTTCCTTTAAGGTTAATGTATGAAAAAGATTCTGTTGGTAGGTGTGATTGCCGCTTTGCTGGCGGGCTGTGTCTCTGAAGAGCAGCGCTTAGCGCAGTGTGAGGCCAAAGGCGTAAGCCGTGATGCCTGCTACATTGCTGACCAGAACCGTCAGGCCACCATCAATGCCGCAGCGGAAAAACAGGCGCTCGAGAATGCGCATGAAGCCGTACAGCATGGCCAGGCGGCGCACGTTGCCGATCCGCTGCGTGAAGCCTCCTTCAGCGCCAACGGTATTAAAGCCAGCATCAATAACGGCTTCACCCAGGCCACCATCAACGGCAAGAAAGCCGTGGTGAAACGCTCAAATGCGAATTTCTACGAGGTGAAAGGCGCGGGTTATGTGCTGTCGATCTCACTGGATGCGAACGGCGTGACCGACGCTTCATGGAATAAAACCCATGGCCGCGATCACGGTATTCTGAACGTCGTCCAAAAGTAGTTCTAAAGCGTTCTAAAACGCCCCGCTTTTATACCCGAAGCCTCCCCCTGGAAACCTCAGGTGCCATGCGGGGTTACGCCCTACGCGCGTTGATTCAACGCGCGTAACAAAACGATAAACAATTAACCATTGAGCCCCGGGCAAAAAGGCTCTATATTGGCCGCGATTTTTGATGCCCTTCTCATTTTCTTAATTAATTATTCAATCGGAGCCACGTGCTGAGCTGCGGTTGTAGGAGTGATATGATGACGGATAAAGTCCGTATTGATACTTTGAATGCCTCTTCTTTCAAAACCAACGAAACCTATCTGGCCCGTCAGGCCGAAATGGAATCCAATGTCAGGAGTTATCCGCGCAAGCTGCCTTTAGCTATTACTAAGGCGGACGGGGTGTGGATCACCGACGCGGATAACAAAGAGTATCTTGATTGCCTGGCCGGTGCGGGAACGCTGGCGCTGGGTCATAACCATCCTGATGTGCTGAAAAGCATCCAAAGTGTCATTACCAGCGGCTTGCCGTTACATACCCTGGATCTGACCACGCCGTTGAAAGACGCGTTTTCAGAATACCTGCTCTCTATGCTGCCAGGCCAGGGCAAAGAGTACTGCCTGCAGTTCACCGGCCCGTCCGGCGCGGATGCTGTAGAAGCTGCGCTGAAGCTGGCGAAAAAAGTGACCGGCCGCAGCGGCATCATCAGCTTCTCTGGTGCATACCACGGCATGACCCACGGCGCACTGTCCGTGACCGGCAACCTGTCTCCGAAAGAAGCGGTTGACGGCATGATGCCAGAAGTCCAGTTCATGCCTTATCCGCACGAGTACCGCTGTCCGCTGGGTATCGGTGGTGAAGCCGGTGTTAAAGCCCTGACCTACTACTTCGAAAACCTGATCAACGACGTTGAAAGCGGCGTGCGTAAACCTGCTGCCGTGATCCTGGAAGCAGTCCAGGGCGAAGGCGGCGTGAACCCGGCACCGGTTGAGTGGCTGCAGCGCATCCGTAAAGTGACCGAAGAGCACGGCATTCTGCTGATCCTCGACGAAGTTCAGGCTGGCTTTGCCCGTACCGGTAAATTCTTCGCCTTCGAACACGCGGGTATTCAGCCAGACATCGTTGTGATGTCCAAAGCTGTGGGCGGCGGTCTGCCGCTGGCCGTTCTCGGTATCAAAAAGCAGTTCGACGCCTGGTCTCCTGGCCACCACACCGGTACCTTCCGTGGTAACCAGCTGGCAATGGCCACCGGCCTCACCACCCTGCAGATCCTCAAAGAGCAGAACATCGCTGATAAAGTTGCCGCCCAGGGCGAGTGGCTGAAAGCGAAGCTGGTTGAGCTGCAGAAACGCTATCCGGTTATTGGTCACGTGCGCGGTCTGGGCATGATGATCGGGATTGAGATCGTTAAGCCGCACGAAGCTGCCGACCACATGGGCTGCTTCCCGGGCGACGGCGAGCTGTCTGCATTGATCCAGAAGAAGTGCTTCGAAGCGGGCCTGATTC
The DNA here is from genome assembly GCF_049312895.1 of Leclercia barmai. Classification (NCBI taxonomy): domain Bacteria; kingdom Pseudomonadati; phylum Pseudomonadota; class Gammaproteobacteria; order Enterobacterales; family Enterobacteriaceae; genus Leclercia; species Leclercia barmai. The sequence continues at coordinate 523,427 of NZ_JBMNWZ010000002.1, forward strand.
TGGAGCGTGGCGGTCGTAACGGTAACGTCGTGCGTCTGCTGCCTTCCCTGCTGATCAGCGATCAGGAGCTGAATGTGTTCCTGGATAAATTTGAGCAGGCGCTGCTTGCTGCGGGCGTTCGCCCAGTCTAACCGGAGACAATGGATACAATGTCAGATTTAAACCCGATTTTGTCGTCCTCGGCGCAAAGCATCGAAGCCTATCAGCAGGCCATCGAGCAGAGCACCCAGGCGGTCATGCAGTGGCTGAAACAGCCGGAAATGTACCAGGGTAAAACGGTCGCCGAGCTGCGCGAACGTATTAACCTGGACTTCAGCCCGGAAGGGCTGGGCAACGAAACCGCTATCGAGCGCGCCGTTGAATATTTCCTGAAAGACAGCCTGGCGGTGCATCATCCGCAGTGTGTGGCGCATCTTCACTGCCCGAGCCTGGTGGTAAGCCAGGCGGCGGAAGTGATGATCAACGCCACTAACCAGAGCATGGACTCCTGGGATCAGAGCCCGTCTGCGACCATTATCGAGATAAAACTGATCGAGTGGCTGCGTACCCGCCTGGGTTATCAGGCGGGCGACGCGGGTGTCTTCACCAGCGGCGGCACCCAGAGCAACATGATGGGTCTGATGCTGGCGCGCGATGCCTTCTTCGCGCGTCAGGGCCACTCCGTCCAGCAGGATGGTCTGGTGGGCGATCTGCGTAAGATCCGTGTTCTGTGCTCCGACAGCGCACACTTCTCCGTACAGAAGAATATGGCTCTGATGGGTCTGGGCTACCAGTCCGTTATCCAGGTTAAAACTGACGAATGTTCGCGTATGGATCTGAACGATCTGGCCGCGAAAATTGAGCAGTGCAATGCCAACGGCGAACAGATTCTGGCGATCGTTGCCACTGCAGGTACCACGGACGCGGGCGCTATCGATCCGCTGCGTGCGATTGCAGAGCTGGCGGCGAAGCAGAATATCTGGGTTCACGTCGATGCGGCATGGGGCGGCGCGCTGCTGATGTCCGAAAAGTATCGCGATTACCTCGATGGTATCGAGCTGGTGGATTCCGTGACTCTGGACTTCCACAAGCAGTTCTTCCAGACCATCAGCTGCGGCGCTTTCCTGCTGAAAGAGGCGCGTCACTATGAGCTGATGCGCTATCAGGCGGCGTACCTGAACTCTGAGTTTGACGAAGAGGCTGGCGTGCCAAACCTGGTATCCAAATCCCTGCAGACCACTCGTCGTTTCGACGCGCTGAAGCTGTGGATGAGTCTGGAAGCTCTGGGCGAGAAGAAATACGCGGAGATCATCGATCACGGTGTCACCATGGCGCAGCAGGTTGCCGCGTACGTAGCCGAACAGCCGCTGCTGGAGCTGGTCATGCCGCCACAGCTGGCGAGCGTTCTGTTCCGCTTCCGTCCTGAGCATCAGCTGGATGACGCGGCCATCGCGCTGCTGAACCAGAAAATCGGCGACGCCCTGCTGGAATCCGGCCGCGCTAACGTCGGGGTTACCGAGCATAACGGTATCACCTGCCTGAAGCTGACCCTGCTGAACCCGGTTGTGACCCTGGAGGATGTTAAAGTCCTGCTGTCACTGGTGGAACGCACGGCGCGCGAGCTGCTGGCTAAGTAAGTTGTTCTATCCGGCGGCGCCCTGCCGCCGGATTTCTTTCCCTTCTTCACTGCTCTTAGCCCTATTTTTTCTCTGCGTCGTGTTGCGAGACGTAGCTGTAGGTGCCGTAACTCTCGCTGTAATAGTTGGCTGCAGACTTCACAACGTCATTCAGAATGGCACCTTTGATATTCACCCCCATCTGCTGCAAACGCCGTTGACTGATCAGCATCTCCCGCACGGTCGTGATGTTGTGGCGGGCGACCAGCAGCGTAGATGCCGCAATACTCCCCACTAATGCCGCGTCAGTCACCGCCAGGATCGGCGGCGTATCGACAATCACGATATCGTAATGCTCACTCGCCCAGGCCATAAATTCTCGGAAACGGCTGTGCATCAGCAGTTCAGACGGATTCGGCGGGTACTGACCGCAGGTCACCACGTCGAAATTGCCGCTGGTAAAGGTCTGGGCGGCCTGGGTGAAGGACACTTTGCCTGACAGGACGTCAGATAACCCCTTATCATTATTAAGCCCCAGAATGTTGTGCACGTAGCCTTTGCGCATATCCGCATCAACGAACAGCACCCGCTGATCCACCTGTGCCACCAGCGCCGCCAGCGACGTACTGACCAGGGTTTTACCGCAGTCCTGGCCCGGGCCGCTGAACATGAGAATGTTGTTCCCGGCATCCATCATGGCGAAATGCAGGCTGGTGCGTAATCCGCGCACCGCCTCGACAAAAATATCCAGCGGTTGGTCGACGGGCAAAAAGGGCACGCCTGAGGTTTTATGCCTGAAGCAGTAGCGGAAGAAATATCTCCCGCCTAAACGGGTTTTACTGTTTAACCATTCCGAGCGCGGTAAGGTGGCATAGACATTAATCCCTTCGCTTTCGAGCTGCTCCGGCGAGTTAATCCCCCGTCTCAGAGCGGATTTCGCCAGCACCAGGCCCACAGAAAGGAACGCGCCAAAAATTGTCATGAGCATGACAACAAGCGCCTTACGCGGCTTTATTGGAACCGGGTGGGTGGCCGCCTGGTCAATGATACGCACGTTGCCAATGGCGCTGGAGCGGGAGATGTTCAGCTCCTGCTGGCGCGTCAGCAGCTGAAGATAGACGGCGCGACCAGAATCCACGTCGCGGCTGAGGCGTACGATCTGCTGCTGGGTCGACGGCATCGCACTGACCCGTTTGTTCAGCCGCGCCCTTTCCTGCTCTAACGTCTGACGCTTCTCGCGCAGTGCGCGATAGGTCGGGTGATCTTTTTTATAGTGCTGCGACACTTCCGCTTCGCGGAAGGTTAATTCATTGAGCTGATTATCGACGTTAACGATCTGCTCCAGCACAGCTTTTGCCTCGAGCGATAGATCCACCGAGTCGCGCTGTTTACGGTAGGTGTTCAGCCGCTCTTCTGCCAGCTCCAGTTCGCTGCGCACCTGCGGCAGCTGGCGCTGCAGAAAATCAAGACTTTGCGAATCCTGCGCCGCCTGGCGGGCAATGTTTTGTCTCAGATAGCTCTCGGCAATGTGGTTCAGAATGTTGGCGATCTGGTCGGGATTCGACCCCGTCATGCTCAGCGTGAGGATCCCACTCTCCTTACCCTGCTCCGTCACGGTAAACTGGCGGCTCAGGGCGTTGATGGCTTCAAGCTGCGAACGCTGACTCACCCGAAAACGGGTTCCTGGCGGTGCCGACAACTCACGAACCTTAATCGTCACGCCCGCCTGTTGCACCAACGCCCCGACGCTCCCCTGCAGGTTAATCCCTTCCCCTTCAAGACGATATTTACCGTTGCTTTCAGCAGTGAGGGTCAGCGACATCGCTTTACCCGGCATGGCGGGGAGCGTCAGACTGTCGAGCATCAGGTAGACGGCTGGCTGGCCGCTCAGCCTCGCCCAGCCCTCTCCTGCCAGAGGGAAGCGGATCGGGGTTATCTCATCACGCAGGCGCAACGCGTCCACGGTTTCGCCAAGGATCATGCGGGATTTCAGCAGCTGAATTTCAGCAGATGAGTCCTGAGTGAAAGTGGGCGATAGCTGATTTAACGATTTGAGCAGGCTGTTCTGCTGCTTCTCTTCAATTTGCACCAGGGCATCTGCAATATATACCGGCGATGCAAATAACGCATAGAGCACGCCGCTGAGCGCAAACAGTAACGTACAAATAAAAACAGACACGCGATGATCAATTAATTCTCCCAGAAGCCGCGCCAGATCCAGCTCATGACTATCAACAGAATAAGCCTGCGCATTTACGATTTTCGACGACATGTACGTAATCCCTTAACTGTAAGTCGGTTGGCCCATTCCTGACTTGCTTCGCCAAGCAGGCGAAAAACATACTCAAATGCTTCCATGCTTTTACCGTACGGATCGGGGATCTCCTGTTGCCTGAGCCATTGGCCGAACAGCAGGGTTTTGCCACGCATTTCCGGCGCAATAAGCGAAATACGGTTTATTTGCGCGGATTCCATAGCAAGGATCAGATCGTATTCCCGCATCATTACCGCCGTCAGTGGACGCGCAGCGTGATCCTCCAGCGAGATTCCATAGGTGCTGGCTATTTTCTGCGCATGACTGTCCGCCGGGCGTCCGGCCAGACCGCAGATACCCGCCGAGGCGATGGTAAATGTGGGCAACTTTTGTTGCAAAAGCCGCTCGCCAATCGGAGAGCGACAAATGTTTCCCGTGCACACCACCAGAATTGACTGGATCATTATTCAGGCCACGACCTGATAAAGCGCACGGTTTCGGTCAGGTCATGCACGCCGCTGATGGTAGGCACCAGCTGCGTAATTACCCGATTCCAGCGTGAGACAGGGGCTGTGGTGACGTAGACGATATCGTAGGGCTGGAGCTGAAACTCAGTGCCGAGCACCATCGCCGACGCATCGCGGGCATTCAGCTGATAAATGTTCGCGATTTTACCGTCCTTACTGTTTTTGCCGGTGGAGCGGATGATGAAGATGCCGCTCGCATCAGCCATGTCCTGATTCATACCACCGGCATTTGCCAGGGCTTCTGCCAGCGTCATGCCGCTGCGATCCATCTTCAGGGTGCTCTGTTTCACCACTTCGCCCATCACAAAGACTTTCAGGGCGTCATTGCGCGGTACAAACAGGATATCGCCCGGCCACAGCAATCTGTTTTGCGTCAGATCGCCGTGCTGCATCAGGGCGTGCAGCGAAATTCGCGTGTCCTGGCCGTCATGGGTCAGCACCACGTTTCGCCAGTCTGCATCCGTCGAAAGGCCCCCCGCCGCGTTAATCGCATCCATGATGGTCAGGGGAATATTGGTAATTGGCTGCTGCCCGGATTTCACCACTTCGCCGGTGACATAGGCCTTTTGTGAACGAAACGCCGCAATGCTGACGTCGACCTGCGGGCTTTCAATGACTCTGTCCAGCCGGGCCGTGATCTCTTCGCGCACCTGAGCGAGGGTCTTTCCGGCGACATGGAGTTTGCCAACGTAGGGATAGAAGATCGTTCCGTCTGCGCCCACCCAGTTGCCGGTGTCGCTGGCGCTGCGATACTGACCGGCAGGCGTGGTGAGCTCGGGGTGATCCCAGACGGTGATCATTAGCACGTCCCCGGGGCCGATCCGGTATTCCCAACGTTTTAGCTGTTCATCGAGATTCGGATTTGCCTGAGATTTTACCTGGTTGGTGCGAAGCTGCTCAATCACTGAAGGCGTCAAAGGCCAGACGTCCACTTTCTTATCCAAATCAAGCGGGTTGTCTTTAACAGCAACGTTATTTTTTCCAGATATATTTATATGTTGGCCGGGCATAAGGGTGCAGCCCGATAATAATATTGCGCAAATAAAAGCTGCACTGTTGCGGAGTGGGATTGTCATTAATAATGGATGCTCTATTATATTCCGTTAATAGCCCTATAACTTCCTTGTAGCTCACATTAAATTAGCCACATCATTAAAAATAAAATATCAATTACAATTAATCACTTACAGAAAAAACCCGATAAAAGAAAAGCACCAACCATGTTGATAACTGTCTGGTATTATCTTTAAATAAGAGGAAAACCAAAAAACGCAAATTAACTAACACACATCATAAGCATTTCAGGGAAGGAATTATACAGTACAATAACGGCTATTATGCCCCTAAAGCGTCACTTTCAGATTTTATAAAATTAATAATACATTACACAAATTCGATTTAATGAAAAATTTGCGCCACAAATAATTAATTCGGCCCTGCTGGTGGCAAGGATGTGTTGATTTGTTACATTTTTTACCAACTTAGCCAAACGGCAAAACATAAAATAGACTCTCTGTTGCTCAGCCACGAAACGGCAAAACAAGAGTAATGGCCACGGTAAATCTGGAGAAAAAATGACTAAAGGTAAAATTCTACTTCTGGGCGTATTGATGTCACTGGCGAGTGCAGCCTTTGCTGCCCCACAAGCCACAGCGGCGCCCTCTGGCATCCAGGCCTATGAGGAACAGGAGTTTGTAGCCGATTTTACGAAATACAAGATTGGTGATTTCGCCCCGGCGCAGTACCTGACACCTGAGTACACCATCAAGCAATATAACCTGCGTAATCTCCCTGCACCGGATGCAGGCACGCACTGGACCTATATGGGCGAGAACTACGTGCTGGTGGGCGATACTGACGGCAAGATCTACAAAGCCTATAACGGCGATATTTTCTACCACCGTTAACCGTTTGTTGTGCCGGGTGGCGAGGTAAAAGCAAAACGGTCACCTGAGGTGACCGTTTTTTGTGTTAGCACCCGCGCAAAAGCGTTACACCGCGCGGAATGAGATATCCGCAGGGATCACCTCACCCTGCCAGTAAAGCTGGGCGGCAACGCGATTCGCCAGTTGGCGATACATCTCCGTAAATTCACTTTCAGGACGGTTGACCACGGTCGGCTTACCGCTATCGAGATCTTCACGCAGCGTAATGTGCAGCGGCATCTGACCCAGCAGCTGGGTGTGATACTGCGCGGCCAGTTTTTCTGCCCCGCCGGTACCGAAGATGGCCTCATGATGACCGCAGTTGCTGCAGATATGCATGCTCATGTTTTCAACGATGCCCAGCACCGGCACGTCGACCTTCTCGAACATCACGATCCCTTTTTTGGCGTCGATCAGCGCGATATCCTGTGGCGTAGTCACGACCACCGCCCCGGTAACCGGGATGTTCTGCGCCAGCGTCAGCTGAATGTCACCGGTGCCCGGCGGCATATCCAGCACCAGATAATCGAGATCCGGCCACATCGTCTCCTGCAGCATCTGCATCAGCGCTTTGCTGGCCATCGGCCCGCGCCACACCATGGCATTATCGTCAGTGACCAGATAGCCAATCGAGTTGGTCGCCAGTCCGTACGCCATAATCGGCGCCATATGGGTGCCATCCGGCGAGGTCGGACGCTGATTTTCCGCGCCCAGCATGTTAGGAATTGACGGGCCATAGATATCGGCATCGAGAATACCGACTTTCGCCCCTTCAGCGGCCAGCGCCAGCGCCAGGTTCACGGCGGTAGAGGACTTCCCTACCCCGCCCTTGCCGGAGCTGATCGCGATGATATTTTTCACGCCATTGATGCCCGGATGGTTTTTCACCCGTTTCAGCGTGGCGATGGTATGGGTCAATTTCCAGTCAATAGCCTTCGCCCCGGTGATACGCAGCAGCTCGGCGCTGGTTTGCTCTTTCAGCGTCTCGAACGCATGGTTCCAGACAAAAGGCATATGCAGCTCGACATGCAGAATGTCATCCAGCCACGCTACGTGATGTAACGCTTTCAGCGTGGTGAGATTGTGCTTCAGGGTGGGGTGCTGAAAATTAGCCAGCGTCCCGGCGACCATTGCGCGCAAGGCTTCCGGTGATTTGGCCTGGGATTGAGAACTCATCCCGACTCCTTTTGTTTTTGTGGATAAGACCTTTGTTGAACAAGTTTACCTGAAAGGCCATGGTTTGTGCTTACTTAATAATGCCCCTTTTGGTACTATCAAAACCCTTTTCACTACCAAAGAAGTAATGCTTACTATGACTCAAGTCGCGAAAAAAATTCTGGTGACGTGCGCTCTGCCGTACGCTAACGGCTCAATCCACCTCGGCCACATGCTGGAGCATATCCAGGCTGATGTCTGGGTCCGTTACCAGCGAATGCGCGGCCATCAGGTAAACTTCATCTGTGCAGACGACGCACACGGCACGCCAATCATGCTGAAAGCCCAGCAGCTTGGTATCAGCCCTGAGCAGATGATTGCTGAAATGAGTCAGGAGCATCAGACCGATTTTGCTGGCTTCGACATCAGCTATGACAACTATCACTCCACGCACAGCGACGAAAACCGCGAACTGTCGGAGCTGATCTACACCCGTCTGAAAGAGAACGGTTTTATCAAAAACCGCACCATCTCTCAGCTCTACGATCCTGAAAAAGGCATGTTCCTGCCGGACCGTTTCGTGAAGGGCACCTGCCCGAAATGTAAGTCACCGGATCAGTACGGCGATAACTGCGAAGTGTGCGGCGCAACCTACAGCCCGACCGAGCTGATTGAGCCGAAATCCGTGGTTTCCGGCGCAACGCCTGTGATGCGTGACTCCGAACACTTCTTCTTCGACCTGCCGTCATTCAGCGAAATGCTGCAGGCCTGGACCCGCAGCGGCGCGCTGCAGGAGCAGGTGGCGAACAAAATGCAGGAGTGGTTTGAATCCGGCCTGCAGCAGTGGGATATCTCCCGCGATGCGCCGTACTTCGGTTTCGAAATCCCGAACGCACCGGGCAAATATTTCTACGTCTGGCTGGATGCGCCAATCGGCTACATGGGCTCCTTCAAGAACCTGTGCGACAAGCGTGGCGACACCACCAGCTTCGACGAATACTGGAAGAAAGATTCCGACGCCGAGCTGTATCACTTCATCGGCAAAGACATCGTTTACTTCCACAGCCTGTTCTGGCCGGCAATGCTGGAAGGCAGCGGTTTCCGCAAGCCAACCAACCTGTTCGTCCACGGCTATGTGACGGTGAACGGCGCGAAGATGTCCAAATCCCGCGGCACCTTTATTAAAGCCAGCACCTGGCTGAACCACTTTGATGCCGACAGCCTGCGCTACTACTACGCGGCGAAGCTCTCTTCCCGAATCGACGATATCGACCTGAATCTGGAAGATTTCGTTCAGCGCGTGAACGCCGACATCGTCAACAAAGTGGTGAACCTGGCCTCCCGTAACGCGGGCTTTATCGCCAAGCGTTTCGACGGCGTGATGGCGGCTGAGCTGGCGGATCCTGAGCTGTACAAAACCTTCACCGACGCCGCTACCGTAATTGGCGAAGCCTGGGAAAGCCGCGAGTTCGGCAAAGCCGTGCGTGAAATCATGGCGCTGGCAGATCTGGCTAACCGCTACGTTGACGAGCAGGCGCCGTGGGTTGTCGCCAAACAGGAAGGCCGCGATGCCGACCTGCAGGCGATCTGCTCCATGGGTATCAACCTGTTCCGCGTGCTGATGTCTTATCTGAAGCCGGTTCTGCCGCAGCTGGCCGCGCGTACTGAAGCCTTCCTGAACACCGAGCTGAGCTGGGACAGCATTAATCAGCCGCTGCTCGGCCACAAGCTGAACGCGTTCAAGGCGCTCTACAACCGTATCGAGATGAAGCAGGTTGAAGCCCTGGTTGATGCCTCTAAAGAAGAGGTGAAAGCCGCTGCCGCACCGGTTACCGGCCCGCTGGCGGAGGATCCGATTCAGGAGACCATCACGTTTGACGATTTCGCTAAAGTCGATATGCGCGTGGCGCTGATCGAGAACGCGGAATTTGTTGAAGGCTCCGACAAGCTGCTGCGCCTGACCCTCGATCTGGGCGGCGAGAAGCGCAACGTCTTCTCCGGCATTCGCTCCGCCTACCCGGACCCGCAGGTGCTGATCGGTCGCCACACCGTAATGGTCGCCAACCTCGCGCCGCGTAAAATGCGCTTCGGTATCTCGGAAGGGATGGTGATGGCCGCAGGGCCTGGCGGGAAAGATATCTTCCTGTTAAGCCCGGACAGCGGTGCGCTGCCTGGTCATCAGGTGAAATAAACGAAAAAGCCGGAGATTATCTCCGGCTTTTTTTATCGCTTTTTTGCCGGGTGGCGGCTTTGCCTTACCCGGCCTACCAACCCGCAGGCCCGCGCAAGCCCAGCGCCACCGGGCAAAAATCACGGTTTCGGGTGATGCACCCGATGGGTCAGGCCGCGCAGGAAATTGCGCAGGAACTGATCCCCGCACTCGCGGTAATTTTTATGATCCGGGGCACGCATCATGGCGGTAATTTCCGGCATCGAGACGCGGTATTTCTGCTCGGTCATAATCGCCAGAATATCGTCGGTCTTCAGCGAGAAGGCGATACGCAGCTTTTTCAGCACCGTGTTGTTGTTCACCCGACGCTCCAGCGCAAGCTCAGGCGCAGATTCATCTTTGCCGCGCTTGTCGTAAATCAGGCCGTTCAAAAAGCCGGAAAGGATGATGTCCGGGCAGCGAACAAAACCGTCCTCCTCCTCTTTGGTCATCCAGGTGTCGAACCCGGCCGAGGTGGATTCCATGTCGGCAAGCGCAAGAATGCGCACCATGTCGTTGTTATTGGCTTTCAGGGTGTAGCGCAAGCTACGAAGAATATCATTACTGAGCATAGAGCCTTCGAGTGTCGATGATGCAATGGCGCGCAGTGTAGCAGTTTTACAGCCCTATCGCCTCTTTCAAACTCTTCAGGTAGCGACGGCTGACCGGCACCGTCTGCCCGGCGCGCAGGACCAGTTCCGCCTGTCCGTTCTCCTCAAGGCGGATCTCTTTCAGATGCGCCATGTTCACCAGGTACTGGCGATGGCAGCGCAGCAGCGGGGTACGGCTCTCCAGGGTGCGCAGCGTCAGTTCGGTAAAGCCCTCTTTGCCTTCATGGCTGGTCACATACACCCCGCTCATCCGGCTGCTGACAAACGCCACATCCTCCATCTGCAGCAGCCAGATTCGGCTGTGGCCGGTGCAGGGAATAAACTTCAGCGGCTGCTGGTGTTCCGCCAGCAGGGACACATCCTGCACGCTGCGCTCCTGGCGCAGGCGATTGAGCGTTTTCTCCAGCCGCGGCTCTTCGATGGGTTTCAGCAGATAGTCGAAGGCGTGCTCTTCGAACGCCTTAACCGCGTACTCATCAAAGGCGGTGAGAAACACAATATAGGGGCGATGCTCCGGGTCGAGCATGCCCACCATCTCCAGGCCGCTGATGCGCGGCATCTGGATATCCAGAAACAGTACGTCGGGACGCAGCTTATGCACCGCGCCAATCGCTTCGATGGCGTTGGCGCACTCGCCGACAATCTCAATATCGCTGTGCTCCTGCAGCAAAAACCGCAGGTTTTCTCGCGCTAAAGGCTCATCATCGACAATCAGCACATTCAACATGCGTGTTCCTCCAGGGGCAGTCTTAAGGTTATGCGGGTAAAGCTGTCGGGCTCGCAGGTGACGGTAATGCCGCAATCCTCACCGAAATGGGCGCGCAGGCGTTTATCCACCAGCCCCATTCCCAGGCCGCCCCCCTCTTTTGCCGTAGCGTAGAGCCCGGCATTGTCTTCAATATCCAGCACCAGATAGCGATTAAAGCGGCTGGCGGTGATGGCAATCTCCCCGATACCCAACAGCTGGGAGGTGCCATGCTTAATTGCATTCTCAACGATCGGCTGCAGGGTGAAGGCCGGCAGCTGCTGCCAGGCCAGTTCATCCGGCACCGACAATGTGACCTGCAGGCGCGACTGGAACCGGGCCTGCTCAATTTGCAGATAGGCGTTCACATGCTCAATTTCATCCGCAAGGGTGACGATTTCCGAAGGCCGCTTCAGGTTTTTGCGGAAAAAGGTCGAAAGAAACTGCACCAGCTGCGTCGCCTGCTCGCTGTCCCGGCGGATCACCGCCTTCAGGGTATTGAGGGCGTTAAACAGAAAATGCGGGTTCACCTGCGCGTGCAGGAGCTTGATCTCCGACTGGGTGAGCAGCGCCTTCTGCCGCTCATACTGTCCGGCCAGGATCTGCGCCGAGAGCAGCTGGGCGATCCCCTCCCCCAGGGTACGGTTGATGGAGCTGAACAGGCGATTTTTCGCCTCGTAGAGCTTGATGGTGCCCATCACCCGCTGATTTTCGCCGCGCAGCGGGATCACCAGCGTCGAACCCAGCTTGCACTGCGGATGCAGGGAGCAGCGGTACGGCACTTCGTTACCGTCGGCGTAGACTACCTCACCGGTCTCAATTGCACGAAGCGTATATGCGGACGAAATCGGTCTGCCCGGCAGGTGGTGATCGTCCCCGGTGCCGGTAAAGGCCAGCAGCTTTTCGCGATCGGTGATGGCGACCGCGCTGATATCCAGCTCCTGGTGCAGGACCTGCGCCACCTTCATGCTGTTCTCTTCGTTAAAGCCCTGGCGAAGGATCCCCTCCGTCGAGGCCGCGACCTTCAGCGCCGTCGCTGAAAACGCCGAGGTATACTTCTCAAACATCGCCCGCTTATCGAGCAGAATGCGCATGAACAGCGCGGCGCCGACCGTGTTAGTGACCATCATCGGCGCGGCAATGCTGCCCACCAGATGCAGGGCATCCTCGAACGGGCGGGCGATCAGCAAAATGATCAGCATCTGCACCAGCTCGGCCACCAGGGTGATAGCCCCTGCGGTGAGGGGGCTAAAGACCTTATCCGGGCGACCGCGGCGGATCATCACGCTGTGAACCAGGCCGCCAAGCAGCCCTTCGACAATGGTCGAAATCATACAGCTCAGGGCCGTCATTCCGCCCATCGAGTAGCGATGTAACCCCCCGGTCAGCCCCACCAGCCCGCCGACCACCGGGCCGCCGAGCAGGCCGCCCATCACCGCGCCAATGGCACGGGTGTTGGCAATGGAGTCTTCAATGTGCAGGCCCAGATAGGTGCCGAGAATGCAGAAGATGGAGAAGGTAACGTAGCAGAGCAGCTTGTGCGGCAGACGGACGGTGACCTGCATCAGGGGGATGAACAGGCGTGTTTTACTCATCAGCCACGCGATGACCAGAAACACACACATCTGCTGAAGCAGCAGCAACACCAGATTAAATTCGTACATGCCCACAAACCGGAAATTCTAAAAGCGCGTAACATACACCGAAGCGCATTAACTTTCTTTGCAGTAAAAGCATGAAAATGTGTTTTCGTGCCACCCATCACACCTTTTGCCGAACATAATCTGATATTCGCATTATTTGTGCAAAAAAAGAGCAATCCTTCCTGGTTCAGCATTCTGCGTCTACAGTTAATCTGGGTATGTGCAAGCCGGGGGATAACATGGCGCTCTACACGATAGGGGAAGTGGCACTCCTGTGTGATATCAATCCAGTGACGTTACGCGCATGGCAGCGTCGTTACGGGTTGCTTAAACCACAGCGAACCGACGGCGGACACCGGCTGTTTACGGATGCGGATATCGACCGGATCCGCGAGATCAAAGGCTGGATCGATAACGGCGTGCAGGTCGGGAAGGTCAAAACGTTGTTGAGCCCGGAAGGTCAGGACGAACTGGACATCTGGCGCGAACAGCAGGAGGTGCTGCTGCGTTATCTGCAGTCCGGCCATCTGCATCGCCTGCGCGTGTGGATCAAGGAGCGAGGCAGCGAATACCCTGCGCAAACCTTAATCACCCAACTCTTTATTCCGTTACGAAGGCGGTTGCAGTCGCAGCAGCCCACGCTGCAGGCGCTGCTGAGCGCGCTGGACGGGGTGCTGATCAACTACATCTGTATTTGTCTGGCGACAGCGCGAAAGAAGAACAGCAAGGATGCGCTGGTGGTTGGCTGGAACGTGCACGACACCACACGCCTGTGGCTGGAAGCGTGGATTGCCGCCCAGCAGGGCTGGCGGGTCGACGTGCTGGCCCATTCCCTTGTGCAGCTGCGCCCGGAGCTGTTCGACGGGCAGACGCTGCTGGTGTGGTGCGGTGAATCACCGACGGCGGCGCAGGAGCTGCAGCTGACCCAGTGGCAGGAGCACGGGTATCCCGTCTTCCCGCTGAAAGGCAATTAATGGTTCATTAACACCCGCGCTTCACCGTATAATCGCCCTGTTAACATCAGGAGCACATTATGAAGGCAACCAAAGTCGCGGTTATCACCCTGTTCTTTCTCATGGCCGTCAGCGGTATTGGTGGCGTGATGCTGGCAGGTTATTCGTTTATTGTCCGTGGCGGTGTCGGCTGAGGCTTCTTGCCAGCCGCTCAAAAGCGCGATCCACCACAATCGCCGCCAGCGCCACCAGCAGCGCACCCTGGATAATATAGGCGGTATTAAAGCCGCTTAAGCCGATAATGATCGGCGTTCCCAGCGTATTCGCCCCCACCGTTGAAGCAATGGCCGCCGTGCCAATATTGACGATCACCGAGGTGCGGATCCCGGCCAGCATCACCGGCGCGGCCAGCGGCAGCTCGACGTTACGCAGGCGCTGCCAGCCACTCATCCCCATTCCTTCTGCCACGCTGATTGCCGCTGCGGGTACCGCCGCCAGCCCGGCAAGCGTCGCCTGCAAAATCGGCAGTACGCCATACAGGATCAGCGCAATAATTGCCGGCTGCTGACCAAAACCCATCACCGGCACCGCAATCGCCAGCACCGCCACCGGCGGGAAGGTCTGGCCGACGGCGGCGATAGTCTCCACCAGCGGGCGAAACTCGCGCCCCGAAGGCCGCGTGACCGCAATTCCGGCCCCGACCCCCAGCACGATGGCAAAGACGCTTGAGGCGCCCACCAGCCAGAAGTGGGCGAGCGTCAGGGTAACGAAGCTCTCCTGCTGATAGACCGGGCGCGGCAGTTCCGGGAACAGCGTGCTGAAGAGCGGCGCGCTGTAGGGCATCAGCAGCAGGAGTGCGACAAACAGCGCCACCAGCCACAGGAGCGGATCGCGTAGCCACCTCATGTTGCCTCCCGGATCAGCAGATCGCGAAAGTACAACGTGCCGCACGCTCTTTCCTCTTCGTCCACCACCGGCAGGCTTTCGCATCCCTGGCTGACAAACGCCGAGAGCGCATCGCGCAGGCTCATGGAGGCCCGCAGCGGGCTTTCGCCTGGAGTGATGTCCGGGCGCATCGATTCGCCCACCGTGCGCAGCGACAGCAGGCGTACGCCCAGCTCGCTGCGGCCAAAAAACTCGCGCACGAAGCTGTTCGCGGGCCGGGTAAGCAGCTCCAGCGGCGTGCCCTGCTGCACCACCCTGCCGCTGTCCATCAGCACCAGATGGTCCGCCAGGCGCAGCGCCTCGTCGATATCGTGGGTCACCAGAATAATGGTGCGACCCAGGATGCGGTGAATACGGGTCATCTCCAGCTGCAGCGCGCTGCGGGTCACCGGGTCGAGCGCGCCAAAGGGTTCATCCATCAGCAGCACTTCCGGATTAGCGGCCAGCGCTCGCGCCACCCCAACCCGCTGCTGCTGGCCGCCTGAGAGCTGGTGTGGGAAGCGCTCGCGCAGCCCCGGCTCCAGCCCCAGCAGCGCCATCAGCTCATCCACCCGATCGTCAATTTTTTGCCGCGACCACTTTTGCAGCTGCGGCACGGTGGCGATGTTGCGCGCCACGGTCCAGTGCGGAAACAGTCCGATGGACTGAATGGCGTACCCCATCCGGCGACGCAGCTCCAGCACCGGCAGGCTACGGATCTCCTGCCCGGCAAAGCGGATCAGGCCGCTGTCGTGCTCCACCAGCCGGTTGATCATCTTCAGGGTGGTCGATTTACCCGAGCCCGAGGTGCCCACCAGCACCGAAAAAGCGCCTTCGGCAAAGGTCAGATCCAGATTGCTGACCGCGGGCTCCCCGGCAAAGGTTTTACTTACATCATGAAATTCAATCATTGGTTCTCCTTCGCAGCAGGGCTATCCACAGCGCAAACAGCGCATCCACCACCACCGCCAGCACGATGGTGGGTATGACGCCCAGCAGCACCAGATCCAGGGCGCTGCTCAGCAGCCCCTGGAACACCAGCGCCCCGAATCCTCCGGCGCCGATTAACGCCGCGATCACCGCCATCCCCACGGTTTGTACCGCCACCACCCTCAGTCCGCGCAGCAGCACCGGCAGCGCCAGCGGAAGCTGGATCTGCCAGAAGCGCTGGCGGCTGTTCATCCCCATGGCGTCGGCGCTCTCCAGCACCTCGGCAGGCACCTGGCTGAGCCCCGCCAGCACCCCGCGCGCCAGCGGCAGCAGGGCATAAAGCACCAGGGCGATCAGCGCCGGGGTCATGCCGGTCCCGGCAATACCCAGCGACGAAAGCCACGGCCAGGCGCGGGTCAGCCCGGCGAGCGGAGCAATCAGCAGGCCGAACAGCGCCACGGAGGGGATAGTCTGAATGACGTTCAGCACCGCGAATACCGGCCCCTGAGAGGCCGGGCGGCGGTAACAGAGGAGCCCCAGCGGCACGCCAATCAGCAGCGCCGGAACCAGAGTACCCAGCAGCAGGGTGAGATGCTGCTGCCCGGCATCGTTAAAGACATCCTGCCGGTTGGCGTACTCTTTCATCAGCGAGAGGGCGTTGAGTTCGCCGCTGAACAGCAGCAGCAAGGGCAGGATCCAGATTTGCGCCTGCAGCAGCCAGCGCCAGAGTGGCTGCGGGCTGAGCCTGCGAATGGCATCGCTACAGGCCAGCAGGCAAAGCGCCATCCAGAGCCACAGGCCGCTGCCCACGGCGGTACGCGCCAGCGGGCTTTCGCTGCTGGCAAGATGCGAGGCGGCAAGCCCCGCGCTCCAGACCAGCCCGGCAAACAGCAGTTCGCAGACCACCAGCGTCGACGCTAAAGCCCAGCGCCCGCGAACCAGCGTCAGCCCCAGCAACAGGCAGAGCGGGATGAGCAGCAGCGCAGGGGAAAACGTCCAGACCTGCCAGACGGCGCGCCCTTGCCCGGACACCAGCCGGTTCGGGGCAAAATTCACAAAGGGTAACGCGGCTGCTGCAAGGGCAATAAGCGCCATCAGCAGCAGCACGCGGTTATGACATTTTATCGGCACATCGCAGTCCTGCGGCGGGTTATTTCACCAGCCCTTTTTGCTTCAGGTAATCTGCCGCCACTTTTTTGGCATCCAGCCCTTCCACTGCAATGCTGGCATTGAGCTGCTGCAGCGTTTTTTCATCCAGCGTTTCAAATACCGGCTTCAGCCAGGCGTCCAGCTCCGGGTATGCCTTCAGCACCGCCTCGCGCACTACCGGCGTCGGGGCGTAAATAGGCTGAACGCCTTTCGGATCGGTGAGGGTTTGCAGGCCCAGTGCCGCGACCGGGCCGTCGGTGCCGTAGGCCATCGCCGCGTTGACGCCCGAAGTTTGCTGGGCCGCCGCTTTAATGGTCACCGCCGTATCGCCCCCCGCCAGGGAGAGAAGCTGGCTCTGATCGAGCTTGAAGTCGTAGGCTTTTTCAAAGGCAGGGAGAGCGTCCGGGCGCTCGATAAACTCGGCTGAAGCTGCGAGTTTGAAATCGCCCTTCTCTTTCAGGTAGCGGCTGAGATCCTCAAGCGAGGTGAGCTTGCCTTTATCCGCCACGTCCTTGCGAACCGCGATGGTCCAGGTGTTGTTGGCCGGGGCCGGAGTCAGCCAGATCAGCTTGTTCTGCTCGGCATCGAGTTTTTTGACTTTCTCGTAGCCGTTCTTCGCGTTTTTCCACGCCGGGTCATTTTCATCTTTGAAGAAGAAGGCCCCGTTGCCGGTGTATTCCGGGTAGATATCCAGCTCGCCCGAGGTGATGGCCCCGCGTACCACCGGGGTGGTGCCCAGCTGCACTTTATTGACGGTTTTAACACCGTGACTCTCCAGCACCTGCAAAATGATGTTGCCCAGCAGCGCGCCTTCCGTATCAATTTTCGACCCGACCTTAACCGGCTCCGCCGCCTGTAATGGCAGGCTCAACGCCGCCAGCAGCGCCGTTGAACCAACAATCCCCTTAAAGATAGTCATTCCGCTTTCCTCATGATTTTGCCGCCTTTTTCAGACGCTTGAGAGAAAAGCGTAGTCGATAACCAGGGTTTTAGCGCGCCATTCACAAATTGTGTATGGCGGCCTGGTTTAGCTATTGCCCGGCGATTTTACAGCAGCTCGAACTCGCCCTTATTCACGCGGGCTGAATCCGTACCGATAAAGACGTTGAACTTGCCTGGCTCAGCGTCGTATTTCATCTGCTGGTTCCAGAACTTCAGCGCATCCACGTCAATCGGGAAGCTGATGGTTTTGGTTTCGCCCGGTTTCAGGTTCACTTTCTCGAAGCCCCGCAGCTGTTTCACCGGACGGCTCATGGAGGCGGTCACATCCTGAACGTACATCTGGACAACCGTCTCCCCTTCGCGTTTACCGGTGTTGGTAACCTCGACGCTGGCGGTCACCGTGCCGTCCGCCTTCATGGTCGGCGCAGACATTTTCACCTCAGAAACGTTGAAGGTGGTGTAACTCAGGCCGTAACCAAACGGATAAAGCGGACCGTTGGCTTCGTCGAAGTAACGCGAGGTGTACTTGTTCGGTTTGTCGGCGTTATACGGGCGACCGGTGTTCAGGTGGCTGTAGTACACCGGGATCTGCCCGACGGAGCGCGGGAAGGACATCGGCAGTTTGCCCGACGGGTTGTAGTCACCAAACAGCACGTCGGCAATGGCGTTACCGCCCTCGGTACCGGCGAACCAGGTTTCCAGAATCGCGTCTGCCTGCTGATCTTCTTTCACCAGCGCCAGCGGACGGCCGTTCATCAGCACCAGTACCAGCGGCTTACCGGTGGCTTTCAGGGCGGCGATCAGATCGCGCTGGCTCTGCGGCAGGGTGATATCGGTCCGGCTCGACGCTTCATGGGCCATCCCCTGGGCTTCACCCACCACGGCCACCACCACATCGGACTGCTTCGCGGCGTTAACCGCCTCGTCAATCATCTCCTGGGCGGAGCGCGGATCGACCTTCACCGCCTCTTCATACTGGTTGAGGAAGGTGACGATGTCGTTATCGCTGGTGACGTTGGCCCCTTTGGCGTAAATCACTTTGCCCTTGTCACCCAGCGCATCTTTAATGCCGGTCAGCACGGTGACGGACTGATCCGCCACGCCCGCCGCAGACCAGCTGCCCATCACGTCGCGCTTGCTGTCGGCCAGCGGGCCGACCACTGCCACGGTGCCGGATTTCGCCAGCGGCAGCGTGTCGAGACGGTTTTTCAGCAGCACCAGGCTTTCGCGCGCGACCTCACGCGCCTCTTTGCGGTGCAAGCGGCTTTCGGCGTTGGTATCCACCGGGTCGGACTCTTTCGGCCCCAGGTGGCTGTACGGATCGTTAAACAGCCCCATGTCATATTTGACGTTCAGAACATGGCGCGTGGCGTCGTCCAGCTCTGCCATGGTGACCTTACCGCTCTTCACCAGACCCGGCAGGTACTTGCTGTAGTACTCGTCGCTCATGCTCATGTTGATGCCGGACTTCAGCGCCACGCGCACCGCATCTTCCGGATCGGCGGCGGTACCGTGCTTGATAAGCTCTTTGATCGCCCCGTGATCGGAGACGGTGATGCCCTTAAAGCCCCACTTATCGCGCAGGATATCTTTCAGCAGCCAGCTGTCGGAGGTCGCCGGCGTGCCGTTCAGGGAGTTCAGCGCCACCATCACCGCGCCGCTTCCGGCATCAAGACCGGCTTTGTACGGCGGCATATAGTCGTTGAACAGGCGCTGCGGGCTCATGTCGACGGTGTTGTACTCTTTTCCGCCTTCGACGGCGCCATAGGCGGCGAAGTGTTTGACGCTGGTCATGACCGAGTAGCGATCTGCCGGGCTTTTGCCCTGCATCGCTTCCACCATGGTTTTGCCCATCGTCGCGGTCAGGTAAGTGTCTTCCCCGAACCCTTCCGAGGCGCGGCCCCAGCGCGGATCGCGGGAGACGTCCACCATCGGCGCCCAGGTCATGTTCAGGCCGTCGTCCGCCGCCTCGTAGGCCGACACGCGGCCGACGGTTTTCACCGCCTCGAGGTTAAAGGAGGAGGCCAGGCCCAGGCTGATCGGGAAGACGGTACGCTGGCCGTGGACCACGTCATAGGCGAAGAATAACGGGATTTTCAGGTGGCTAAGTTCCATCACCTGATCCTGCATTTTGCGGATATCCTGGCGGGTGACGGTGTTGAAGATCGCCCCTACCTGCCCGTTTTTGATCATCTCGCGAATGGCTTCTTTTGGATTATCCGGTCCGACGCTGATCAGGCGCAGCTGGCCGATTTTCTCGTCTACCGACATCTTTGTGAGCAGATCGGTCACAAAGGCGTCCCGGGCTTCCGGCGTTAGCGGATGATTGCCAAACAGGTCGTCAGCCAGCGCGGGTTGCAGCGCCAGACTTACAGCTACCCCTACAGAACAGAGCCATTTCATCTCGTTTACTCTCTCATCAATAACCGCCGGATAGTCGCGGCCAGACCGTACGAAAAGCGCAGTGTGCCATAAACCCTGTTAACGTTGCAGGGTTTATTCTCTGATTTTTCTGGCGAATAGTCGTTCGCATAAACATTAATCGCGCTATGATTTTCGACGACGCATTTGAATAACCACAAGGGGTGGACGATGTCTTCTGAACGACTGCACGATAACACCAACTTTATAAACGACCTGGCACGTCTGGTAGGTCATGCGCACCTGCTTACCGACGCCGCGAAAACCGCCCGCTACCGCAAGGGCTTTCGCTCCGGACAAGGGGACGCGCTGGCGGTGGTGTTCCCGGGCACGCTGCTGGAACTGTGGCGGGTGCTCAGCGCCTGCGTCGAGGCTGACAAAATTATTCTGATGCAGGCGGCCAACACCGGCCTGACCGAAGGCTCCACGCCGAACGGCAACGATTACGATCGCGACATTGTGATTATCAGCACCCTGCGCCTCGACAAGCTGCATCTGCTGGATAAGGGCGAGCAGGTGCTGGCCTATCCGGGCACCACGCTCTATTCGCTGGAAAAGGCGCTGAAGCCGCTGGGCCGCGAGCCGCACTCGGTGATTGGCTCCTCCTGCATTGGCGCCTCGGTGATCGGCGGGATCTGCAACAACTCCGGCGGCTCGCTGGTGCAGCGCGGCCCGGCCTATACCGAAATGTCGCTCTTCGCCCGCATTGACGAACAGGGCAAGCTGACGCTGGTGAACCATCTGGGCATCGACCTGGGGGTGACGCCGGAGCAGATCCTCAGCAAGCTGGATGACGACCGCGTGAAAGACAGCGACGTGCTGCACGACGGACGTCACGCCCACGATCATGATTACATCACCCGGGTGCGCGAGATTGATGCCGACACCCCGGCGCGCTACAACGCCGACCCGGATCGTCTGTTTGAATCCTCCGGCTGTGCCGGCAAGCTGGCGGTCTTCGCCGTGCGCCTGGACACCTTCCCGGCTGAGAAACGCCAGCAGGTGTTCTATATCGGCACCAACCAGCCGGACGTGCTGACCACCATCCGCCGCCATATTCTCGGGGAGTTCACCCATCTGCCGGTCGCCGGGGAATACATGCACCGGGATATCTACGACATCGCCGAGCGTTACGGCAAAGATACTTTCCTGATGATCGACAAGCTCGGCACCGACAAGATGCCCTTCTTCTTCACCATGAAGGGGCGCACCGATGCGATGCTGGAGAAGGTGTCGCTGTTTAAACCTAACTTTACCGACCGCTTTATGCAGAAGCTGGGCAACGCCTTCCCGGCGCATCTGCCGCCGCGCATGAAGAGCTGGCGCGATAAGTACGAGCATCACCTGCTGCTGAAAATGGCGGGCGACGGCATTGCCGAAGCGCAGAGCTGGCTGGCGGAGTTCTTCAAAACCGCCGAGGGCGACTTCTTTGCCTGCACGCCGGAAGAAGGCAGCAAGGCCTTCTTACACCGCTTTGCCGCCGCCGGGGCCGCGATCCGCTATCAGGCGGTTCACGCCGACGAGGTGGAGGATATTCTGGCCTTGGATATCGCCCTGCGCCGCAACGATACCGAATGGTTTGAGCAGTTGCCGCCGGAGATCGACAGCCAGCTGGTGCATAAGCTCTATTACGGCCACTTTATGTGCTACGTCTTCCATCAGGATTACATCGTTAAAAAAGGGGTTGATGCCCACGCCCTGAAGGCGCAGATGCTGGAGCTGCTGCAGGCGCGCGGGGCGCAGTATCCGGCGGAACATAATGTGGGTCACATTTACGAAGCGCCGGAGGCATTAAAACAGTTTTATCGCGCTAACGACCCAACAAACAGCATGAACCCCGGCATCGGTAAAACAACCAAGCATAAAAACTGGGCAGGCGAACCGGAAACAGCGCGTGATGGTGCGCAAGCCACTGATCAAACCAGTTAGGCCTCGCATGGGCGCTGTTAAGCCCACATAAATAGGACTAGAGTAGCTTCACGACGCCAGAGAAACATTTCTCTGGCTTTTTTTAACGAGGAGCGGGCAGACCATGTCGGCTGTTGAAACATTATCCGAAACTGACGTTGTGATACGCGATGCCGGGGCCGAGGATGCGCATGCCATTGCTGCCATCTACGCCTGGCATGTCCTTAACGGGCGCGCATCCTTTGAAGAAGTTCCCCCTACCGTCGACGAGATGCGGGATCGCATTAACGCGGTGACCAGCCAGGGTCTGCCTTGGCTGGTGGCGCTCTATCGCGGGATTGTGGTGGGTTACTGCTATGCCACCCACTATCGCGCTCGCCCCGCCTACCGCTATACCCTTGAAGAGTCGATTTACGTCGAGGCCAGCACTCCCGGGCGCGGTTTTGGCAGCGCGCTGCTGAGTGCCCTGATCGCCCGCAGCGAAGAGGGCCCATGGCGGCAGATGATCGCCGTGGTGGGCGATGGGCCAAACAACGCCGGCTCGTTACGCCTGCATAAAAAGCACGGGTTTGAAGTGGCGGGACAGCTCAGAAGCGTGGGTTACAAGAAAGGTGACTGGCGCGATACGCTGATTTTGCAGCGTCCCCTCAACGACGGTGACTGGACGCTGCCGGAGTAGTTTTTTGCCCGGCGGCGCTTCGCTTGCGCGGGCCTACGGGCTTTGTTGGCCGGGTAAGCGCAGCGCCACCCGGCAATTACAGACAGCTCAATCGTTCTGCGCGGTGGCCATCTGCGCGGCTTTCTGCTTTTTGTAGCTCAGGGCCGCGGCCGGAACCGGGGTGACTTTTCCGGTTTCAATCCAGGTACGCAAACGGCTGGCGTCGGCAAAGTGGGTATATTTGCCAAACGCATCCATCACCACCAGCGCGACCGGTTTGCCGTTAAAGACCGTCCGCATCACCAGACAGTGGCCCGCGGCGTTGGTAAAGCCGGTTTTGGTCAGCTGGATATTCCAGTTATCGCGGTAGACCAGGTGGTTAGTGTTACGAAACGGCAGGGTATAGGCCGGGTTCGAGAAGGTCGCCATCTCTTCACGGGTGGTGCTGAGCTGGCCGATCAGCGGATACTGCTTGCTGGCGATCAGCATCTTCGTCAGATCCTGCGCCGTCGAGACGTTATGAATCGACAGGCCGGTTGGCTCCACAAAGCGCGTCTGGGTCATCCCCAGTGCCTTCGCTTTGGCGTTCATGGCGCGGATAAAGGCGTCATAGCCGCCCGGATAGTGGTGCGCCAGGCTTGCGGCGGCGCGGTTTTCCGAGGACATCAGCGCCAGCAGCAGCATGTTCTTGCGGCTGATTTCGCTGTTCAGACGCACGCGGGAGTAAATCCCTTTCATTTCCGGCGTCTGGCTGATGTCGACGCGCAGTTTTTCATCCAGCGGCAGCCGTGCATCCAGCACCACCATCGCGGTCATTAATTTGGTAATAGAAGCAATCGGGCGCACCAGATTCGGGTGGCTGGAGTAGATCACTTTGTTGGTTTCCAGATCGACGATCATGGCGCTACCGGAGGCAATCTCCGGCTGGGCCGCCGTAGCCACAGCGGCAGGTTTGGCGATCGCAGGGGTCGCCACTGGCACAGCCAGCAACAGTGCAAGACTCAGTAAAGAAACGCGGAATTTCAGCATGGTGAGATTTCGGATAATTATTCATGCACGTAATAACGTACGCCGCCCGGGCCGAAGCGAGAACACGGGCTGGCTAAGGCATCATAGCCGTCCGGATGCCTTGCTACCAGCAGTTAATCGTGAACAGATGCTGCATTGCTGGCATTTACGCCAGCAATGCAGTGACCTCAGAAGAGACGATATCCATAACCCCAAAGAATAACCGTCAGCGCGAGTAACACTTCCAGCAGCAGCACGCCGATGGCGAGGGTCGAGCCGGAAAAACTGCGCCCCTCTTCTTTGTTGATACTCAGGAAGGTCGGAATGCCGATATAGAGCAGATAGCCGGTGTAACAGAGCGCAAGCGTCCCCACCAGCGCACACAGCCAGACGATCGGGTAGAGCGCCACAATCCCACTCAGAAACAGCGGGGTTGCCACGTAACCAGCGAATACCATGCAGTGTGTCAGCGATGGCCGTTGCGGATACCGGCGCGCCATCCAGTAAATCACCCGCCCCATTGCCGCCACGCCCGCCAGCATCAGGGCGTAAAACACCACGGCCAGCGCCAGGCCGGTCATCCACGAGAGTTTTACGACATTGCCGTCGTCAAAATCCCAGCCGATTTGCGTGGTACCAATAAACGCGCAAATCACCGGTACGGCGGCCATCAGCAGCACATGGTGGGTATAGTGATGACTGACCGTTTCGTTTTCGCTTCTGATCACGTGCATTTCACGATCGGGATGGGAAAAGAGTCCCCAGACATGGTTCATAACGCCCCCTTGTTGTCGGCCCGCTAGCAATAACTCAAGTATAATGCAGGCCTGAGATTATTTTTTATACAGCCTAAAAATGCAGCGACGGGTTCAGCGCTCTGGTATATTAATCCCTGCTAAACAGCAGCTTACGGGAGGGAATCTCAGATGGCAGAATTCATTTTTTTCAAAAAGGGAAATAACGTCGCGGCGCTGGATAAAGCCGACGCGCAGGGCGCCAGGATGTTGATTGAACAGGGGTATATCAGGCAGTTTGAAGAGATTACCGCCCCTGATGGCCAGCACGCGCTGGCGCGCTTTGACGATATCAAAAAAGAAGAAGAGTTAGGCCCGTTTGTCTGGGCGACAGGCGCCCTGTTTTGCGGGCTCATCGTCCCCGTTATTGGTTTAATCGGCTGGTTGTTATTACGTTAACGTTTCCTGCGCTACGCTTAACGTATGGATATCAATACTCTCATTGCACAGTATGGCTATGCCGCGCTGGTTATCGGCAGCATAGCGGAAGGCGAAACCATCACCCTGCTGGGTGGCGTGGCGGCGCATCAGGGATTGCTTCGCTTTCCTCTGGTGGTGGCCGCGGTGGCACTGGGCGGCATGATCGGTGACCAGCTTCTTTACCTGATTGGGGTGCGGTTTGGTCCGACGATCCTGCGACGCTTTTCCCGCCATCAGAAGAAAATCGACCGCGCTCAGCAGTTGATCCAGCGCCACCCCTATCTTTTCGTCATCGGCACCCGCTTTATGTACGGCTTTCGCATCATCGGCCCGCTGCTGATCGGTGCCAGCCGCCTGCCGCCGAAAATCTTCCTGCCGTTGAACATTGTGGGTGCCATCGTCTGGGCGCTGATTTTCACCACTCTGGGCTACGTGGGCGGTGAAGTGCTGGAGCCGTGGCTGCACGCCCTGGACCAGCACCTGCGCCACTGGATCTGGCTTATTGTGGTGCTGGTGCTGGTCTTCGCGGTGCGCTGGTGGCTGAAACGCCGGGATCGCCGCTAAAAATTACTGCTCCGGTTTAAACTGCGGATTGCCCAGCATAAAGCCGCCGTCGACGATAAACGACTGACCGGTGGCGTAGCTGGCATCAGAGTCACACAGCCAGGCGACCAGGCTGGCGATCTCTTTGGTATGTCCCGGCCTTGCCAGAGGAATGTTTGGCATGGAGCCAGGCTCCACCTCGCTGTCGTCCATGTTGTTCATCGGCGTGGCGATAGCCCCAGGCGCCACGGCGTTCACCAGAATATTGTGATGCACCAGCTCCATCGCCATCGACTTGGTCAGGCCGCCGAGGGCGTGTTTGGCTGAGGTGTAGGCGCTGGCCTCCGGCAGCGGGGTATGCTCATGCACCGAGGTGATGTTGACGATACGTCCGCCCTCCCCCTGCCTGACCATCTGCCGGGCGGCGATCTGCGAGCAGAGAAACGCCCCGTCCACGTCGACGCTAAAAATCGACCGCCACTGGTCATACTCCATATCGAGAAACGCCGCTTTGGTCATCGCCCCGGCGTTATTGACCAGCACGTCGATACGCCCGAAGCGTTCAATCAGCGTCTCGATGGCTTTTGCTCCGTTCGGCAGCTGGCTGAGATCGAGCTGAATGGCCTCTGCCCGCTGCCCCCGGGCCTCGATCTCACGACAGGTTTTCATCGCCCCTTCTTCGTCCGAGTGCCAGGTCACGCCAATATCAAACCCACGCTCCGCCAGCATCAGCGCCGTAGTTTTGCCGATCCCCGAATCCGATGCCGTTACAATAGCTACACGATTGGTTGAACCCATACTCACCTCCGGAATAATAAAAGACAAAGAGATAAGTATAGTTACTTCTCATTTTCTACCCGTGGTGATAGCCGCCGCCCAGGGCGGAGGTGAGCTGCAGGGTGGCGTCAACGTACTGCCCCTGCAGGGTCAGCCCGGCCACCTGCTCCTGCAGGGCGGGAATTCTGGCTTCGCTGACCCGCGCGCCAGCGACGATCCCGGCGTTGAAACGCGCCTGCGCCAGGGCCACCATCCGCGCGGCATCGGCTTCCACGCGCTGCTGGTGTCTGTTTTTCGCCATCAGCGTTTCCACCTCGCTGGCGCTGCGGGCCACCTGATTGACCGCCTCCACCACCGCTTTGTTGTAGTTCGCGATCGACAGGTTGCTTTGCGCCTGGGCGATATCGAGGTTGGCGTTCAGGCGTCCGCTGTCGAAAATCGGCAGGGTCAGACCGGCGGTGACGCCCATCTGCTGCGCCGAGGAGCGGAACAGATCGCTTAAGTGCAGTGCGTCCTGTTGCAGAAACGCCATTAAATTTACGTCGGGATAAAACGCCGCTTTCGCCGCGTCTACCTCGCGCAGCGAGGCCTCGATGTACCAGTGCGCCTCCTGTAAATCAGGACGGCGGGCCAGTAATTCATAGCCCAGGGTGGAAGGCAGGTGGCTCTCTACCGCAGGCAAGGCATGCGGGGTCAGCTTCACCGTCGGGGCATTAGTGAGCGCCTCCAGACGCGCTTCGATGGCTTTCATCTTCCCGGTCACCTCCGCCAGCCGCTCATCGGTTTTGCTGGCGTTGATGTCGGTTTCGACCCCTTCCACGGAAGAGGTAATGCCATGCTGATACAGCTCGCGGTCGGTGCCAACGATCGCCAGCTGTTCCTGCTTGATAGTGGTTAACACCTGCCCGATGGCCGCCTCGGTCTGCCATTCCCAGTACAGGCGCGCCACGCTGCTGGCCAGCAGCTGGCGGGTCTGTTCCAGCTCCGCCTGTTGCGCGTTGACCTTGCCGATGCGGGATTCAACCTGAGCGCGGTTTTTGCCCCACAGATCCAGATCCCAGCCCGCGGTTAAGCCGAAGGTGCCGTTGGTGTACCAGGGGCCGGTGGTTCCGGCTGCCGGATCGGTTATCGCAAAGGGCCCCATCAGCCCTTCGGCGGACATTTTCTGCCGCTCGGCATCGGCGGAAAAATCCACTTCCGGACCATCGGCGGCCATCGCCATTCTGGCCTGGGCTTCGGCAAGGGCAATGCGCTGACGGGCAATATTCATATCCGGCGCATCGGCCAGCGCTCTGATGATAAGGCTGGTGAGTTCGGGATCGTGAAAATCTTCCCACCAGCTGTTTTTTGGCCACTGACCGGCAGTGAGCCCGGTGTCAATTTTCGCGGCAGGGATCTGTTGAGGCAGCGACGCCGCCGTATCGTGGCCGGGCGCACAGGCAACCAGAAGAAGAGAGAGAGGCAGGCAGCAGAAATAAAAACTCGAACGTTTCATCACGTTATTCACCCAAAAAAGAAGGCTGCAAAATACGCCCGCTTTGTCTCCTTTTTTTAGGAATGGGTGGCAATGCACAATTTGTCATACCTTTACATATCCGGCAAAGGTGCCCGGCATAGCGCCGGGCCCTTGCGTGATTACGCTTTCAGCGAAGCGCCGTTGGTCGCAATCACCTCCTGGTACCAGTAAAAACTCTTCTTACGACTGCGCGCCAGGGTGCCAGCGCCGCTGTCGTCACGATCGACATAGATAAAGCCGTAGCGTTTGGAGAGTTCTGCTTTGGAGGCGCTCACCAGGTCAATCGGCCCCCAGCTGGTGTAGCCCATCACCTCCACCCCGTCGTCAATGGCCTCACGCACCTGCACCAGGTGGTCGTTGAGGTAGCTGATGCGGTAATCATCCTGCACCACGCCGTCGGCGTCCGGCTTGTCTTTGGCCCCCAGACCGTTCTCCACAATAAACAGCGGCTTCTGATAGCGATCCCAGAGCACGTTCAGCAGGGTGCGCAGGCCGACCGGGTCAATCTGCCAGCCCCACTCCGAGCTTGCCAGGTGCGGGTTCGGCACCATATTCAGAATATTGGCGCGCGCCTGCTGGTTCAGCGCTTCATCGGTGGTCACGCAGCCGGTCATGTAGTAGCTGAAGGAGATAAAATCGATGGTCGATTTCAGCGCCTCGCGATCGGCATCGGTAATGTCGAGCTCAATGCCGTTATCGCGGAAGAAACGCAGCATATAGCCCGGATACGCCCCGCGGCACTGCACGTCGCCGAAGAACTGCCAGGCGCGGTTTTCCTGCAAAGCTTCCAGCACATCGTCCGGCTTGCAGGTCAGTGGATAGACCAGACCGCCCAGCAGCATGTTGCCGATTTTCGCGTCCGGAATGACCTCGTGGCAGGCCTTCACCGCGCGCGCGCTCGCCACCAGCTGATGGTGGATCGCCTGATACACTTCCGCCTTGCTGCTGGTCTCCGGCAGGCCGACGCCGGTCATCGGCGCGTGCAGGGACATGTTGATCTCGTTGAAGGTGAGCCACAGCTTCACCTTATCCTGATAGCGGGTGAAGACGGTGCGGGCGTAATGTTCGAAGAAGCCAATCACCCGGCGGCTGCCCCAGCCGCCGTACTGTTTCACCAGCCCCCACGGCATCTCGTAGTGTGAGAGGGTCACCAGCGGCGTGATGTTGTGCGCCGCCAGCTCGTCAAACAGCTTGTCGTAGAAGGCCAGTCCGGCTTCGTTGGGCTGCTGCTCGTCGCCGTTCGGGAAGATACGTGTCCAGGCAATGGAGACGCGCAGGCAGCTGAAGCCCATCTCGGCGAACAGCTGGATGTCCTCGGGGTAGCGATGATAAAAATCGATGGCTACATCCTTAATGCCGCTGTCGCCCGCCACGCGCTCCACCACCGGGCCAAACACTCCCTGGGGCTGAACGTCAGAGGTAGAGAGACCTTTGCCATCTTCCAGGTAAGCGCCTTCGACCTGATTAGCGGCAACCGCGCCGCCCCATAAGAAATTATCCGGGAACGTTTTCATTCTCTTCTCCTGTTATTGATGGCTGACGCACAGCAGCGGCGCGCCGGCCTGGACAGCGGTTGCTGCCACGGTAACGACATCGCTGTAGTCGTCGCTGTTACTGATAATAATGGGTGTCGCCAGATCGTATCCGGCATCGATAATGGCCTGGCGATCGAACTCCAGCAGCAGATCGCCCGGCTGCACTTTGTCCCCCACCTTTACGTGGGCGGTAAACGGCTTGCCGTCGAGCTTCACGGTGTCGATCCCGACGTGGATCAGCACTTCGATGCCGCTGTCGCTCAGCAGGCCGATGGCATGTTTAGTGGCAAACAGCGAGGCAACCTCCCCGGCAAAGGGGGCGATGACCTTGTTGTCGGCGGGAATAATCGCCGCGCCCTGTCCGAGCAGGCCGCTGGCGAAGGTGGCGTCCGGCACCTGATCCAGCGCCAGCACGCTACCGTTCATCGGTGACAGGACATCGTTTTCACCCGCATTGACGGCGACCGGCGTCGCTTCTGCCGCGCGGCGCGGCATCCCGGCGACCATCGTCAGCACGCAGCTCAGCACCAGCGCGACCAGTAATCCGAGAACGCCGCCCCACAGGGTGGCATCGACGCCGCCAGGGGGGATCATCTGCGCAATGGTGAAGATATTGCCAAAACCGAAGGAGTAGACGTGCGTATCGCTGAAGCCGACAATCGCCCCACCGATGGCCCCGGCCACGCAGCCAAAAATAAACGGACGGCGCAGCGGCAGATTGACGCCATAGACCGCGGGTTCGGTAATGCCGAAGATCCCCGCCGTCACCGAAGAGCCCGCCAGCATCTTCTGCCGGGCATCACGGGTGCGCAGGAATACCCCCAGCGCCGCCCCGACCTGGCCGAATACGGCAGGCAGCAGCATCGGCAGCATGGAGTCGTGCCCCAGCACCGCCAGGTTGTTGATCATCAGCGGCACCAGCCCCCAGTGCAGACCGAAGATAACGCAGACCTGCCACAGGGCACCCATCGCCGCGCCCGCCAGCCAGGGCGCCAGCGCGTAAACCCACTGATAGCCGTTGGCCAGCATCTGGCTGAGCAAGGTGGCCACCGGGCCAATCGCCAGGAAAGTGAGCGGCACCGTCACCCCCAGGCAGATCAGCGGCGTGAAGAAGTTTTTCATTGCCGACGGCAGGCGTTTTGCGCTCTGTTTTTCCAGCCAGCAGCTCACCCACGCCGCGAGAATGATCGGAATGACCGATGAGCTGTAATTAAACCAGGTCACCGGAATGGACAGGAAGGCGTCCCCAGCCGCCCCGGCCTGCTGGCTGGCCTCAAAGGCCTGAATCATCACCGGATGGACCAGCGCCCCACCAATCACCATCGTGATAAACGGGTTGCCGCCAAACTTTTTCCCGGCGGTGTAGCCCAGCACCAGCGGGAAGAAGAAGAACAGCGCATCGCTGGCGGCAAACCAGATTTTGTAAGTGCCGCTGTCGGTAGCCAGCCAGCCGCAGACCACCGCCAGCGCCAGCAGCCCTTTCAGGATACCGGAGGCGGCCAGGATGCCAATAAACGGGGTAAAAATGCCAGACACAATATCGATCAGCTGATTCAGGGGGTTGCCCTTCTCCCCTGCGCTATCCGCCACCGGCGTCTCGTCGCTGAGGCCCGCTTCGCTGCGCACCGCCTGCCAGACGTCGTGCACGTGGTTGCCGATCACCACCTGGAACTGCCCGCCGCTCTCCACCACCATGATCACGCCCGGGTTTTGCTTTAGCCCTTCGGCGTTCGCATGCTGCGGCTCTTTCAGTTTGAAACGCAGCCGGGTCGCGCAATGAACCAGGCTGACGATGTTCTCTTTGCCGCCCACGTGGGCGAGAATATCCTTCGCCAGTGCTTGATATTCCATCTCTTTATCCTTCTTCACTGCCCGCAGGCAGGGTTTGACTGAGTCCTGAAAATAAAAAAAACCCGAGAACGACGCCCTTTCGGGAGCCGCGCTCAGGTTTTGCCTGCGTTATGCAGTAACAATCCAGTTGTGGGGACTTAGCGCCCCTCTTTTCTCACGCGCTCAATATGAATGGTGAGAAACATAATCTCTTCGGTGGTCAGCTCGCGCTGATAACTCTTTTGCAGATGCCGGGCTATTTTCTCGGCACAGCCCCACGCCTTCGCGTAGTTGTCCTTTACCGCCGAATGCAGCGACGCGTCGTCATCGGCCACCACCGTGCGGGTCAGCATCCGCTGGGCAAAAAACTTCAGATGGGTGACGAAGCGCTGATAGCTTAGCGACTCTTCGTCATACTCCAGCTGCAGGCTGTACTTCACCAGCTGCAGGATCTCCTGCATTACCCGGGTGACATGCATCACTTCCGGCATCTCGCTGTGCAGCTGGGCGGTGACCAGATGCAGGGCAATAAATCCGGCTTCATCTTCATCCAGCTGTACCTCCAGCCGTTTCGCGATGATCGCCCGGGCCTCCTGGCCCAGCTCAAACTCTTTCGGGTAGAGCCGCTTTATCTCCCACAGCAGGACGTTTTTGATCGCCAG
This sequence comes from Leclercia barmai, assembly GCF_049312895.1. Classification (NCBI taxonomy): domain Bacteria; kingdom Pseudomonadati; phylum Pseudomonadota; class Gammaproteobacteria; order Enterobacterales; family Enterobacteriaceae; genus Leclercia; species Leclercia barmai. Next base: position 555,061 of record NZ_JBMNWZ010000002.1, read on the forward strand.
TCCCTTTTTCTGCCGCTCAATGGCAAAGTAGCAGTGGTCGGTTAAGGTGATGTACAGACTCTCCTGCAGTTTGCCCAGCCGCTGCGTCGCCAGCCCGATAATGCGGTCGCAGGTGGTCATCACCTCAAGCGGGATCTGGCTGAGTAACTCCCCCAGCCGATGCACCAGCTCGTCACTTTGCAGGGCAAACACTTTCTCGATGTTCTCTTTCGGGACCACGTCGCCGATGCGTTTCTGAAAGGCCAGCCCACGGCCCATCACCACCTGTTCGCGCCCCTGTTCATCCAGAACAACCACCACATTGTTATTCAGTATTTTGGCGATTTTCATTCCATGCCCCAGAAACAAAAAAACCTGACCTCCGGCAGAAGCCAGAAAATCAGGTTTTGCCTGCCGCAGCAGTAACAATCCAGTTAACGCACTTTATCAGTTTCGTTCTGAGCCACAATGCGCCCCGCTAAAAAACGTGACGCAGATCGAACAGTTACTTCGCCTGGATCGCCCGGGCAATGTCCGCCGAGGTTTGCAGGGTGCGGATCTCCTGGAACAGATCCAGGGCTTCGTCGTACTCTTTGCGCAGGTAGCTCAGCCACTGTTTGATGCGCGCCACGTGATACAGGCCGGTATCACCCTGCTTTTCAAGGCGGGAGTATTTCTTCAGCAGCGTGACAACGTCCGGCCACGGCATGCGCGGTTCGTCGTATTTAATCACCCGGCTGAGGTTAGGCACGTTCAGCGCCCCGCGCCCGATCATAATGGCATCGCAGCCGGTCGCGGCCATGCAGGCCAGGGCGCTCTCGCGATCCCAGATCTCGCCATTCGCCACCACCGGGATGGTCAGACGTTTGCGGATCTCGCCGATGGCCTGCCAGTTGATGCGTTCAGCTTTGTAGCCATCTTCTTTGGTGCGCCCGTGCACCACCAACTCGGTGGCTCCCGCCTGCTGCACGGCGTCGGCAATTTCAAACTGCCTGTCGCCGCTGTCCCAGCCGAGGCGCACCTTCACCGTCACCGGCAGATGCGAGGGCACCGCTTCGCGCATCGCTTTTGCGCCACGGTAGATAAGCTCAGGATCTTTGAGCAGCGTGGCCCCGCCGCCGCTGCCGTTAACCATTTTCGACGGGCAGCCGCAGTTGAGATCCACGCCCCAGGATCCCAGCTCGACGGCGCGGGCGGCGTTTTCCGCCAGCCACTCGGGATACTGGCCTAATAGCTGGACGCGCACCAGCGTACCGGAGGCGGTACGGCTCTGGCGATGCAGCTCCGGGCAGAGTCTGTAAAACGATTTTACCGGCAACAACATATCCACCACCCGCAGGAACTCGGTGATGCAGAGATCATAATCGTTAACGTCGGTCAGCAGCTCGCGCACCAGCGAATCGAGCACGCCTTCCATCGGTGCCAGTAATACACGCATATCAGTACCCGTAAAAAAAGACGCGCTATGGTATCTGCTCTGTGTAACGGTGGAAAGCCCTGTTTCGGGGCTCGCGGAACCAGACTGATTTATAATGTTTTTACCCCTATTCCCGGGGGAATGCCCAGGGTTCCGGATGGGAATGTCTGGTATGCTCAAAAGTCATGATGTGATCCGTAGCACGTTTCGGGTTTTAATTGTATGATGAATGCGTTTCATCAAGGGCTTTCACCATGAATAAATCTCTGATAGTCGTCTGGCAGTACCTGCGCGCGTTCGTCCTGATATATGCCTGCCTGTACGCCGGTATTTTTCTCGCCTCCCTGCTGCCAATCACCATCCCCGGCAGCATTATTGGCATGTTGATCCTGTTTGTGCTGCTTGCGCTGCAAATCCTCCCGGCAAACTGGGTTAAGCCCGGCTGTTCGGTGCTGATCCGCTATATGGCGCTGCTGTTCGTCCCCATCGGCGTGGGCGTGATGCAGTATTACGATCTGCTGAGCGCGCAGTTCGGTCCGATATTCGTCTCCTGCACTATCAGCACCCTGGTGGTGTTTTTAGTGGTCAGTTGGAGCACGCATCTGGCGCACGGAGAACGTAACGTGGTTGGGCAGAAAGGACAGAAAAAATGATGGCTAATATCTGGTGGTCCCTGCCGCTTACCATTGCGGTCTTCTTCGCCGCCCGCAAGCTGGCGGTGCGCCTGAAGTTCCCCCTTCTCAACCCGCTGCTGGTGGCGATGGTGGTGATCATTCCTTTCCTGCTGCTAACCGGCATTCCCTACGCGAAATATTTCCAGGGCAGCAAGGTGCTCAACGACCTGCTCCAGCCTGCGGTGGTGGCGCTGGCGTTTCCGCTGTACGAACAGCTGCACCAGATCCGCGCCCGCTGGAAATCAATTATTACCATCTGCCTGGCCGGAAGCGTGGTGGCAATGATCACCGGCACCTCAGTGGCGCTGCTGATGGGCGCAACGCCGGAAATTGCGGCCTCCATTCTGCCGAAATCGGTCACCACCCCAATCGCGATGGCGGTGGGCGGTAGCCTCGGCGGTATTCCGGCGATCAGCGCCGTGTGCGTGATTTATGTTGGTATTCTGGGTGCGGTATTAGGCCATACGCTGCTGAATGCCATGCACATTCGCACTAAATCAGCCCGCGGTCTGGCGATGGGTACCGCCTCGCACGCCCTCGGCACCGCCCGCTGTGCGGAGCTGGATTATCAGGAAGGGGCGTTCAGTTCTCTGGCGCTGGTGATCTGCGGGATTTTGACCTCGCTGATCGCGCCGTTCCTGTTCCCGATTATTCTGGCGGTAGTGGGCTAAAATTTGCGACGCGTCGCGCATTTTTCATTTGAGTTTCATAAGTTGCACACATAATGAGATCTGAATCACATATAAAGCCCCAACGGCTCCGTACACTACCGATCCATTAACCTTTATGAGACATCGCCATGCATCCACGTTTTCAATCAGCTTTCGCTCAGCTTGCAGAGAATTTGCAGTCAGCCCTGGCCCCGATTCTGGCGGATGCACACTTCCCCGCCCTGCTGACGGCTACACAGGTCGCCGGGCTTAAACGTGCTACGGAGCTGGATGATGACGCGCTGGCCTTTGCGCTTCTGCCGCTGGCGGCGTCCTGCGCCCGTGCTGACCTTTCGCATTTCAACGTGGGTGCCATTGCCCGCGGCGTGAGCGGCACCTGGTACTTCGGCGGCAATATGGAGTTTCTCGGCGCCACCATGCAGCAGACCGTTCACGCTGAACAGAGCGCCATCAGCCACGCCTGGCTGCGCGGTGAAAAAGCCCTGCAGGCAATCACCGTCAACTACACCCCGTGCGGCCACTGCCGTCAGTTTATGAACGAACTCAACAGCGGTTTAGAGCTGCGTATCAACCTGCCGGGTCGCGCCCCGCATACGCTGGCGGATTACCTGCCGGATGCGTTCGGACCAAAAGATCTCGAGATTAAATCCCTGCTGATGGATGAGCAGGATCACGGTTACGCCGTAAGCGGAGATGAACTGGCTCAGGCCGCCATTCTTGCCGCCAACAAGGCACACGCGCCGTATAGTAACTCCCCGAGCGGCGTGGCGCTGGAGTGCCGTGACGGGCGTATCTTTACCGGCAGCTATGCCGAAAACGCCGCCTTTAACCCGACGCTGCCCCCGTTGCAGGGTGCGCTGAACCTGCTCAGCCTGAACGGTTACGACTACCCGGATATCCAGCGCGCCATTCTGGCGGAAAAAGCCGATGCGCCGCTGATCCAGTGGGATGCTACCGCAGCCACGCTGCGCGCCCTGGGTTGTACCAGTATCGATCGCGTACTGCTGGCGTAAGTCTCTGATGCGGGCAGCAATGCCCGCTCAACTGATGAAAATCCCCCCAATTAAACCGCCGTTTCTTGCGCTTACCAGACGGGTAAAGTAGCCTGAGTGAAATTTCACCTTTGGTAAGAGTCATCTGTATGTTAAAGCGCGTGTTTTACAGCCTGGTTGTCCTGATCGGCATCGTGCTGTTGACTGCGCTTGGCCTCGACCGCTGGATGAGCTGGAAAACGGCTCCTTATATCTTCGATGACCTTCAGGATCTGCCCTACCGTCAGGTCGGCGTGGTGCTCGGTACCGCCAAGTATTACCGCACCGGGGTGATCAACCAGTATTACCGTTACCGCATTCAGGGGGCGCTCAACGCTTATAACAGCGGCAAAGTTAATTATCTGCTGCTGAGCGGCGATAACGCGCTCCAGAGCTATAACGAGCCGGTCACCATGCGCAAGGATTTGATTGCCGCAGGCGTTGACCCGGCCGATATCGTGCTCGACTACGCCGGTTTCCGGACCCTCGATTCCATTGTCCGCACCCGTAAGGTGTTTGATACCAACGATTTCATCATCATCACCCAGCGTTTCCACTGCGAGCGTGCGCTGTTTATCGCCCTGCATATGGGCATTCAGGCGCAGTGCTATGCGGTTCCGTCACCGAAAGACATGCTCACCGTCCGGGTACGCGAATTTGGCGCTCGCCTGGGGGCGCTGGCGGATCTCTATGTCTTCAAACGTGAACCACGATTCCTGGGCCCGCTGGTGCCGATCCCGGCAATGACGGAAGTTCCGGCCGATGCCCAGGGTTATCCGGCGGTAACGCCTGACCAGCTGCTGGAAATGCAGAAGAAGAAATAACCCCCGCCGGGTGGCGGCTTCGCCTTACCCGGCCTACAAAACCTATACCCCGGCGAGCATTTAAAACCCGCCATACCCCAGACCCGCGCAAGCGCAGCGCCGCCGGGCATAAAAAAACCCGCTCGTGAGCGGGTTTTTCAGCGACAGGATAATTACTTCTTACGCGCGTACTTCAGGGAGTCCAGCGCAACGGCGAAGATAATGATCGCGCCTTTGATGATGTACTGCCAGTAAGGGTTCACGCCGATGTAGGTCAGGCCGTAGTTGATAACGGTGAAGATGATCACACCGGTTACCACACCCAGCACGGTACCCACGCCACCGCTGAACGACACGCCACCTACCACGCACGCGGCAATCGCATCCAGCTCATACATAAAGCCGAGGTTGTTGGTGGCGGAGCCGATACGACCCGCTTCCAGCAGACCACCGAATGCGTAGAACACGCCGGACAGGGCATAGATAACCAGCAGGTTCAGCGCAACGTTAACACCGGAGACTTTCGCCGCTTCCGGGTTACCACCGATAGCGAAGATGTTCTTACCGAAGCGGGTTTTGTTCCACAGGATCCAGACGAACGCCACCGCAATCAGCGCGTAGAAGGTGATGTAGGACAAGCGGAAGCTGCCCATCGCGATAAAGCCCTGCGTGAAGGTCGAGAAGCCGCTGTCGAAACCGGAAATCGGCGATGCGCCCACGAAGTCGTAGTACAGGGAGTTGATACCGTAAACGATGATCATCGTGCCGAGAGTCGTAATGAACGGCGTAACGTTCAGGTACGCGATGATGATGCCGTTAATCAGGCCAATGATGGCACCGATGGCGCAGACAATCAGGATCACCAGGAAAATTGGCATGGTTGCCATTTCCGGGAACACCTTGTTGGCGTTTTCCATCGACTGCAGGAGCGTTGCCGCGACCACCGCCGCCAGACCAACCTGACGACCGGCTGACAGGTCAGTACCCTGGGTGACGATCAGACCCGCCACGCCCAGGGCGATAATAATACGCACCGAAGACTGGGTCAGAATGTTACTTAAGTTCAGCAGACTTAAGAAGGTCGGGTCCTGGAAAATAATAATGGCCAGTAAAACTAAAAGAACAACGTAAATACCGCCTTCTTTCAGATAAGTAAGAAAACTTTTCTTATTTAACGCACTCATGAGGAGCCCCTGATCTTAAAGGTGCAAAGACGCAAGACGCAAAATTTCGTTTTGCGTTGTCGTTTTGGTGTCAACAATTCCGGCAACGAGACCATTGCTCATAACCAGAATACGATCTGTGATCCCTAACAATTCCGGCATTTCGGAAGAAATAATAATAATCCCTTTATCTTTCTTGGCTAATTCAGCAATCAGCTGATAGATTTCAAATTTTGCACCTACGTCGATACCGCGGGTAGGTTCATCCAGCATCAGAATTTCAGGCTGGGTTAACAACCAGCGTCCAATAATAACCTTCTGCTGGTTACCACCGGAGAGCGAGCCAATTTGCGTGCGATGTCCTGGGGTTTTTACGCGCATGGAGTCAATTACCCACTGGGTATCGCTCTTCATGCGGGAATTATCCAGCAGACCGATTTTGTTTTTATAATTATGAATATTCGAAATTAAGGAGTTAAAGTTAATATCCAGATAGGCATAAATACCGGTCGAGCGGCGCTCTTCCGTTACCAGCGCAAAGCCGTGGTTAATGGCTTCGTTGGCGTTGTGGTTATTAATCTTTTTCCCGTGCAGGGTGATGGTCCCGCCCGATTTCTCGCGAATACCAAACAGCGTTTCGACGATATCGGTACGCTTGGCGCCCACCAGACCGGCAATCCCGAGGATCTCCCCTTTATGCAGATCGAAGGAGATATCGCGGATTGAAGGCTGGCGCAACGACGTGAGGTTGCGGACTTCCAGGATCACTTCGCCCGGCTTGTTCTCTTTGTTCGGGAAACGCTGGTTCAGGGAGCGGCCAACCATCATGGCGATGATCTTGTCCATGTCCAGCCCTTCCAGCGGCTGGGTGGCAATCCACTGGCCGTCGCGCAGCACCGTAATCTCATCGCACAGCTGGAAAATCTCTTCCATTTTGTGGGAGATATAAACGATGCCGCAACCGCGATCTTTCAGCTTACGGATAATGGTGAACAGATGGTTCACCTCTTTCTCCGTTAACGAAGAGGTTGGCTCATCCATAATAACGATTTTGGCGTTATAGGAGAAAGCCTTGGCGATTTCGATCATCTGCATCTGTGAAACAGATAAAGTACCGACGCGCGCGCGCGGATCGATATCAATATCCAGTTCATCAAAAATAGCTTTGGTGTCGCGATACATTTTGTCCTGATCGACAAATACGCCTTTGGTCGGATAACGACCCAGCCACATATTGTCCATAACAGAACGCTGAAGTACCAGGTTAAGCTCCTGGTGAACCATCGAAATACCGTTTTCCAGTGCCTCTTTGGCGGAATGGAAATCGATCTCTTTCCCCTGAAAAAGAATGCTGCCAGAATCTTTTTGATAGATCCCAAATAAGCATTTCAATAACGTTGATTTACCCGCACCGTTCTCCCCCATTAATGCATGAATGGAGTGAGGCCGTACTTTTAAATTAACATTATCCAGTGCTTTAACACCGGGAAAAGACTTGTTGATACCGCTCATTTCCAACAAGAATTCACCGGACGACTGAGTCGTTGTGCTGACCATAATTATACCTTCTCGGCCTCGCGTCGCGTGATAAAAGGGCGCAGAAACTGCGCCCAGTAGAATGCAATAACTTATTTACCGGTGAACTGTGCCAGGTTTTCCTGATCTACGCCAACGTACGGTACGCGAACAACTTTATTCTCGATTTTCCAGTTAGTACCGTCAGCAGCGCCTTTGCCTTCTGCCAGGTTTTTCGCCAGATCGAAGGTGGCTTTCGCCTGGTTGTTAGCATCGTTCAGCACGGTACCGGCCATTGCGCCAGATTTAACCAGAGCCAGCGCTTCAGGCAGGGCATCCACACCAAATACCGGGATAGAAGATTTGTTGTGTGCTTTCAGTGCTTCTACCGCGCCCATTGCCATCGCATCGTTGTTTGCGATAACCACTTCAATTTTGTTAGCGTTAGGACCGGACAGCCATGCGTCCATCTTGTCTTTCGCCTGAGCGGTATCCCACATTGCGGTATCTAATGCCAGCTGCTGGGTTTTCAGGCCCTTGTCGTTCAGCTCTTTGATAACGTAGGTGGTACGTGCTTCAGCGTCCGGGTGGCCCGGTTCGCCTTTCAGCAGTACGAACTGAACCTGACCATCTTTGTTCAGATCCCAGTTCGGGTTAGCCGCCCAGTGTTTAGCAATCAGGTCGCCCTGAATAATGCCGGATTCTTTGGAGTCAGTACCGACGTAGAACGCTTTGTCGTAGCTATCCAGCGCTTTACGGGAAGGTTCTTTGTTGAAGAATACCACTGGCACGTTCTGGCCACGTGCTTTCTCGATAACGGTACCTGCAGCAGCCGGGTCAACCAGGTTGATTGCCAGTGCTTTCACGCCTTTCGCCAGCAGAACGTCGATCTGGTCGTTCTGTTTGGACTGGTCATTCTGGGAGTCATTCATCAGCAGCTGAACGTCTGGCGCACCTTTGCCTTCTTTCTCGATTGCCTTACGCACAACAGACATAAAGTTGTCGTCATACTTATAGATAGTCACACCAATACGGCTATCTGCAGCGTGCGCGGCGGCACCGAAAAACATGCTTGCCATAAGAGCAGACAGAGTCAACACCTTCTTATTCATGATATCTCCGATTTTTATGCAGGGTAGTTCGTGTGAATAAGGCTCGGCGGGCACATGTTAAAGAAACGTTGCTGCCGGCCGAAGTCCACTTATAAAATTTCTATCTTCCTTGGTCGGTAACGCTCCAGAATGCGTTTTTTTGGTTGTTTAACGTACCTTGGCTATAGTCAAAGTGATTAATCACCGTTACATAGCGTTTCAGTTGCTAAAACGCTGACATCATAGACAGCGCATTGTTAAGTTACTGTGAATTTACTCACAAATTGAAAACGGTTACATCACGACGAATTATTAGTTAGTGATCGGCACCACAATTTGCCGAATGGCAACCGAGTGGCGACGCACTAAAGTCGGCATGAAACAGTGTGTTGCATTGATATCCAGCTTGCCGGCAGCCCCCTGTAACGCCAGCTCCGTGGCCAGGCGCGCCATAGAGGCGATCGGGTAGCGAACCGTCGTCAGCTGAGGGTCCGTGTAACGGGCAATCGGGATATCATCGAAACCAATCAATGACAGATGCTGTGGCACCGCAATGCCGTTATCTTTCAGCGCGGTGAGCGCCCCCGCGGCCATACTGTCGTTATAGGCAAAGACGGCGGTCAGCTGCAGGTTACGCCCGAGCAGTTCCACCATCGCCGCTTCCCCGCCCTGCATGTCCGGCGCGCCGGTGCCGATCCAGCTTTCAGAAGCCGTAATGCCCTGTTCCAGCATGGCTTTCTGCCAGCCTTCCCGGCGCATGTCGTCATCCTCAATGCGGTGGCTGGAGGCCAGATAGCCGATGCGCTGATGGCCGTTGTTCATCAGCATCCGCGTCGCCATCATCGCGCCGCTGACGTTATCAAGGCAGACGCAGCGATGGGCGTAGCCAGGGACGATTCGGTTGATCAGTACCATGCCGGGGATCTGCTCCATCAGCGCGGAAAGCTCTTCATCGCTTAACGCTTTTGAGTGCACAATCAGGGCGTTACAGCGCTGGCGAATCAACACCTCAATGGCGTTACGCTCTTTTTCCGCCTCGTGATAGCTGTTGCCGATCAGCACGTATTTATTGTGCTCCTGGGCGACCATATCCACGGCTTTCACCAGCGCACCAAAGAACGCATCCGACACATCCATTACCACTACGCCGATGGTGTCGCTGACCTGCGTTGCCAGCGCCTGGGCGTTCGCGTTTGGCCGGTAGCCCAGCGCCGTGACGGCTTTCATCACGCACTCCCGCGTCTCCGGACTGACCAGCGCGCTATTGTTCAGAACCCGGGAAACGGTGGCGACAGAAACGCCCGCCTGACGCGCGACGTCACGAATGGTGATCATATTCACCACCCTTATTTAGATTGCAGCAACTCACAGACACCCCCTGTGTTTAGCAAGGTGACTATTCTGGCAGCGAGAAGAGGAGGACTACGTGAAGAAGGTCACAAGGATGAAAACGGTTACATCCGTTTTGTTAATGATTGTGATCCAGATCGTTATCCGGATGTATTACTTGATGAAACCCCTGACGCACGTGCTGTCAATTGTCGCCACAGCCACTCCAGCGGCCCCTGACGGAAATGACGCAGCCAGAGAACCGAGAAACTAATATTCACCAGCCAGATGGGCAGAACAAAGCCGAGCAGCTGCAGGCGATCGAATTTCATAAATAAGCCGAGGTGATAGAACAGCGTGGTGCAGATCAGCGTCTGTAAAATATAGTTGCTCAGCGCCATGCGACCGACGCAGGCCACCGCCCCCACCAGCCTGAAACGGCAGAGCTGCGGCCAGTAACCGTACATCAGCGCGGCATAGCCAATGGTCTGGAACGGGGCGCTCAGCTCGCGCGGCGCCTGCAGCAGGAAGGCGCACCAGCGATAATCCCAGCCCACATACCACTGGGCGATCACCGCCGGAAGGTTGATAGCCAGCCCCACCAGCACCAGCCACATCCCGGTACGCCGGTAATGGCGCTGGCTGAACTCGCCCTTCAGCCAGCCGGTTCGCATCAGCGCAGCGCCGATCAGCATCATGCCTGCCAGCTGCCAGCCATACTGCGCCCCGAGGGCCAGCAGCGTATTTCCGATCATATCCGCCCGGTTGCTGATGGCCTCCATACCGCCGCCTACCTTCCAGTACTGCTCATACTGCAGATTGGCCGCATCCGGCACCCAGGAGCGATTGGTCGAGCCGCCGGAGATCACGCCCAGCAGCAGCAAAATGGCCACGCCGATAAGGAACAGCACAACGCCGGTATTGAAGAGATTTTTGACATCATGGGCGTCGCGGATGATGCGCCAGCAGATCAGCCCCACCAGTCCGTAGGCCAGCAGAATGTCGCCATCCCAGAACAGCAGCCCATGAATAAAGCCAAACAGCACCAGCAGGGAGAGCCGGGCCTGGATCCAGCGTTTACCACGTTTCAGTAATAGCTGAAGGCCTGCCCCGAACAGTAGCGCAAACAGGGTGAGGAATTTGACCTGAGCGAAGAGATCCAGCACAGCCCATGTCCAGGCGTCGCTGAGGGTGATATCGCCATACCAGGCGGGATTGAGGTAAGCGGCTTTCGGCAAACCGAAGCCGCTTATATTCAGCAGCAGGATACCCAGAATAGCGACGCCACGAACGAAATCCAGCGTGACATTTCTTTCCATGTACCCTGCCCTGACGATCAGTTGTGGTGACGTACGGCGCGCAGGAACTCCTGGCGGGTATTCTGGCTCGATTTGAACAGACCGCCCAGCGAGGTGGTGGTGGTGGCGCTGGTCGCATCACGAATACCGCGCGCTTTCACGCAGTAATGCACCGCATCAATCGATACCGCCACGTTGTTGGTGCCAAGCAGCGTTTGCAGCGCGATAAGGATCTGCTGGGTTAAACGCTCCTGCACCTGCGGACGCTGAGCAAAGAACTGCACAATACGGTTAATCTTCGACAGACCAATCACCGCATCTTTCGGGATGTAGGCCACGGTCGCTTTACCGTCGATAGTCACGAAATGGTGTTCACAGGTGCTGGTCAGGGTGATATCACGCACGGTCACCATCTCATCGACCTTCATCTTGTTTTCGATGACGGTGATTTTCGGGAAGTTAGCGTAATCCAGCCCGGAGAAAATCTCATCGACATACATTTTGGCGATGCGACGCGGGGTCTCCATCAGACTGTCATCACTCAAATCGAGATTGAGCAGCTGCATGATTTCGGTCATGTGTCCGGAAATAAGACGTTTACGCGTTTCGTTGTCCAGATCCTGAACCGGTGGACGCAGCGGGGTTTCAAGACCGTGTGCGACCAGCGCTTCGTGGACGAGTGCTGCTTCTTTACTCATTGATGACATTCTTTTCTCCTGCAGGTGCGGTGCTCTTCTGCCCTCCGTGGGGCAAAATGTGCACTCATTGTGCGTGAGGCGGCGAGCATAATCCAGTATTCACCGCGATAATTATTCCAATTGCCGTTACCTTTCAACCTGACGCTGCCAGACCAGTCCGCCCGCAATAAACAATGCGATACCGGCAAGGCCCAGCGCGGGCTCAAGCTGATGGGTAAGCCAGCTCGACAGTGCCGAGGTCATCGGGCCAATCAGCTGCCCGACCGCATAGCCGGTGGTGAGTAAACCGGCCATGTAACGCGTATGATTCGGCGCCAGCTCGCGCCCGTAGAGTAACGAGAGCTGCACCGCACACAAAAATCCGCCGCCGACCAGCAGCGCACCGGTCACCAGACCGGCCATCCCAGGCATCAGCCAGGCGGCAATCACCCCCACCGCCTGCAACCAGAGCACCACCGCCAGCCGACGATGGCTGGTAGAGACGTGGCGCAGAGCGATACTCAGGGCAATCCCCAGCATCGAGGCAAACCCGAACACCGGCCAGACAAACTGGGCAAAGGCGCTACCGGGAAAGCGCAGCGCCGCCATCTGCGACATAAACGTCGCCGGGAGGATGTAACCAAACCCGGCGAGGCTGTAGCTCCAGACCAGACGACGCAGATCCCGGGTCAGGGTCAGCGGCTCCGGCGTGGTGCCCGGGCGATGCAGATGCCCGGTACGCGGCAGGTAACGCGCCACCAGCGCGACGAGCACCAGCGCCAGCAGGCCGTAAATTTGCCAGGCGGCGCTGGCCGACAGCGCCTGGGCCTGGATCCACACCGCCAGCAGACCGCTTATCGCAATGCCCGCCCCTGGCCCGGCAAACACCGCGGCACTCAGGCCCGGCTTGCCGAAATGGGCCAGCCGTTCGTTGGTCCAGGCGGCGATAAGCACCATCGACCAGCCGCTCATGCAGCCAATCACAAAGCGCAGCAGGCCATGAACAATGGCGTTATCCGCCACGGCGGAAAGCAAGGTCAGCGCCACCGCCCCCGTTATGCCCAGCCATAAACGCCCTTCGACAAACCGGTGCGCGCGCATGGCATCCCACGCCCCCACCAGATAGCCGAGATAGTTCATCGCCGCCACCAGCCCGGCGCTGGTCAGGGTGAGCTCGCCTGCCGCAATCATCAGCGGCACCTGCGGGGTAAAGGCAAAGCGCCCTATTCCCATCGCCACCACCAGAACCACAAATCCGCTGAGCGCGATACGCAGCGCCATGACCACTCCAGTTGTTAAAGTTTCGTAAATTCATGATGCAGGATATGACGTCAATGCGGAAGTGAAAGTTACTCACACGTAACTGAATTATCTGTATTATGGCTTTCATACCCAATATCCTCTTCCTTAAGGAGCCCTGCATGGAACTGCTCGAAGAGCACCACTGTTTTGAAGGCCGACAGCAGCGCTGGCGTCATGACTCCAGGGTGCTGAACTGCGCGATGACGTTCAGCATTTTTCTTCCTCCGGTGAGCGGCAACGCAAAACCACCGGTGCTGTACTGGCTCTCCGGCCTGACCTGCAATGATGAAAACTTCACCACCAAAGCGGGTGCCCAGCGCGTGGCGGCGGAACTGGGGATCGCCCTGGTGATGCCGGACACCAGCCCGCGCGGTGACGACGTGGCGGACGATGCCGGATACGACCTCGGTAAAGGTGCCGGTTTCTACCTGAACGCAACCCAGGCGCCGTGGGCGCAGCATTACCGCATGTACGATTACCTGCGCGACGAGCTGCCGGCGCTGATCCAGGCGGAGTTTGCGGTATCGGATCGCAGTGCGGTCAGCGGTCATTCGATGGGCGGTCACGGTGCGCTGGTGATGGCGCTGAAAAACCCGGGCAAATATGTCAGCGTGTCGGCCTTTGCGCCGATCGTCAACCCGACCCAGGTGCCCTGGGGACAGAAAGCGTTCACGGCTTATCTGGGTGAAGATTCGGCGACCTGGCAGGCGTGGGACAGCTGCGCGCTGATGCTGGCCAGCCAGCCGGAACAGGCGATCCCGACGCTTATCGATCAGGGGGATGCCGATCAGTTCCTCGCGACCCAGTTACAACCGGCAGTGCTGGCAGAAGCCGCGCGCCAGAAGGACTGGCCGCTGACGCTTCGCATCCAGCCGGGGTACGATCACAGCTATTATTTCATTGCGTCCTTTATTGAAGATCATCTGCGCTTCCATGCGCAGCAGTTGTTGAAGTAAGTGCCCGCCTCCTGCCCGGTGGCGCTACGCTTACCGGGCCTACAAAAGACCGCACCAACCCGTAGGCCGGGCAAGCGCAGCGCCGCCCGGCGTTTCCATCATCAGAACTGGTAATCCACCGCCATAAAGTAACGGCGTCCTTCTTCGGTGTAGCTGTAGTCGTCGCGGCTGAGATCTTTATCCAGCAGGTTCATGACGCCCGCACGCAGCTTAACGTTTTTGGTTGCCTGCCATGCGCCACCGGTGTTCCACACCACGTAGCCGCCCGGCGTTGGCTCGCCAGCCGTAAGCGCGCGCTTCTCACCTTTATAATTGCCCTGCACGTAGAAGGACCATGCCTGCGTTGCCTGCCAGTCAAGGGTTCCGTTCGCGGTATGGAACGGCAGCTCGGAGAGCGGCTTGTTCTCGCCATTGCTGATATCACGCCCGTCGTTATAGGTGTAATTCAGCGTCATGCGCCAGTCTTCGGCAATCGGGAACTTCACCTCCGTCTCCACCCCGCGGATGCGCGCTTTGTTGACGTTGTAATAGCGGAAAATCGGCTCACCGTCGGCATTCAGCCCGACATAGTTAGGGTAGCCCTGGGCCTGGTTGACGTTGGCGGTACGGCTGATGCTGATACGGTCATCCACGTCGTTCTGGAAGGTGGTGATGCTGGCCTGAACGCCTTCTAACCATCCTTCTTCGCCGCTGTAGTAGAGACCCAGCTCGTAGCTTTCGCTGGTTTCCGGTTTCAGATCCGGGCTACCGACGATTTCACAGGCACCACGGCAGGAGCCGGTGGTCCAGTCCGGGCTCAGTTGCAGCAGGGATGGCGCTTTAAATGCCGTTGCCCAGCCGCCCTTCACCGTGACGGTATCGGTGGCGTTATAGACCAGATAAGCACGCGGGCTCCAGTGGTCGCCGTAGGTTTCGTGGTCATCCATACGCACGCCGGTGGTCAACGCCAGCGGCTCGAAGATCCGCCATTCGTCTTCCAGGAACAGCGCATACTGGCTGGCCGAGGTATTGCTGCTGGAGCCGCCGGTCAGGTTTACCGGATCCTTCAGCTTGTCGTGACGCCATTCGCCACCGAAGGTCAGGAGCTGGTTGATCTCACCCAGCGGCAGGACATATTTGCCGTCAATAGAGTTACTTTCGGACGTAATCGGGTTAGCGTTGCCCGGGTTCTTGTTATCCACTTTCTCGCCGTAGAATTTCAGTTCGCTGTTGCCCACGCCCCAGCGGCCATTATGGCTCAGGGAGTAGTTCTGGCGCTCCAGGCGGTTTTTGTCCAGCGAGTCGGAATCACGATCCTGACGGTCGAAACCATACCCGGCGGTGAAATCGTGGTTTTCGTTCGGGGTCCAGGCAAACTCGACGTTGGCATCGCGACTGGTAAAGCCTTCGATACGTGGGGTTTCGCCGGTGGCGCTGGTGGAGGAGCTCTGCGGATCGTCTTTATCACGCTGGGATACGCTGCCGAAGGCTTTCAGGCCCAGGACGCCATCCACCAGCGGACCGCTGGTATAGAACTGGCCGCCGTAGGTGTCACCGCGATCGCGATGTTCCTGAATGGTGGTATCGGCGGTGAGGGTGCCGGTCCATTTCTGGCCAATTTTTTTGGTGATGATGTTAACCACGCCGCCCAGAGCATCGGAGCCGTACAGGGAGGACATCGGCCCGCGCACCACTTCGATGCGTTCGATGGCATCGACCGGAACCCAGTTAAGGTCGAAATCGTTATGGCGGAAAACGGCGTTGCGCGAGTTGACGCGTTTACCGTCAACGAGGATCAGCGTGTAACTGCTGTCCAGCCCGCGAATACTGACGCCCTTACGGTTGTCCCCTTCGTTAGTTAACTGCACGCCCGGCACGTCCTGTAACACATCTTTCAGGTTCTGCACTGGCTTACGCTGCAGATCCTGCTGGGTGATGACGCTGATACTGGCGGGGGCATCCTTCAGGTTTTGCTCGTTGGCCGAGGCGGTCACGACCATAGTGTCGCCAGATTCCGCCGCAACAACCGGCAGCGCCAGGGAAAGAGCAGACGCGCACAGCCCTCCCCGAACGAAGGGATTCAACCTAAACATTCCATATCTCCATGAGGTAAACACAGCAAAATCAAATATGTACTGCTCACATTGCATATTTTTATTAATATGCTAATGATAAAGCAAACGATAACTATTATCAATTCAATTGTTAAAAGTTATGTCAAGACTGCATAATGTGGAGAACGGGCTGAACAGAAAACGACATAAAAAAACCCGCTCGACTGAGCGGGTTAAAGAGAGGCGTTGCGATTATTTTTTGAAGCTATTCGGGAAATCCATATCCTTATAGCTTACGAACTTCGTCCCTTTCGCCAGCTTGTAACCAAACCAGATAATCAGGAACAGCGGGATGCCGATATAGGTGGCAGCCACGCCGCCCCAGTCGATGGTGTCGGCCAGGAAGGCTTCGTAGTTCTGACCGAGAGTAATGATCAGACACAGCACAAAGGCGAAGATCGGCCCCAGCGGGAAGAACCCGGAGCGGTACGGCAGGTTGTTAATATCGTAACCCTGCTTCACATAGCCGCGACGGAAACGGTAATGGCTGATGGCAATACCCAGCCAGGCGATGAAGCCCGTCATCCCGGAGGTGTTCAGTAGCCACAGGTAGACCGTCTGGTTGCCGAACATCGAGGTCAGGAAGCACAGGCAGGCAATTACGGTGGTGGCATAGAGCGCGTTACGCGGCACGCCGCCACGGGACAGCTTAGAGAAGATACGCGGCGCTTTGCCGTCACAGGCCAGGGAGTAGAGCATACGGGTAGAGGCATACATCCCGGAGTTACCCGCCGACAGTACCGCCGTCAGGATCACCGCATTCATCACCGCCGCCGCAGAGAGCAGACCGGCATGCTGGAAGACCAGCGTGAACGGGCTGACGCTGATGTCTTTCACATCGTTACGCAGCAGGCTCGGATCGGTATACGGAATGATCAGGCTGATAATCAGGATCGCAAACACATAGAACAGCAGGATACGCCAGAACACCTGCCGCACCGCGCGCGGAATGTTCTTCTCCGGGTTTTCGGATTCGCCTGCGGCAATACCGATAAGCTCGGTTCCCTGGAAGGAGAAGCCGACAATCATCGCCACGCCGATCATCGCCGAGAAGCCCCCGGCAAACGGCGCATCGCCAATGGTCCAGTTGCTCCACCCAGCCGGTTCGGTGCCTTTGAAGATGCCAACGATCATCGCGATGCCCACGATGATAAAGATGATTACCGTCGCCACTTTGATCAGCGAGAACCAGTATTCCGCTTCACCGAAGCCACGCACGGAGATGTAGTTCAGCAGGAAGATCACCGCGAGGAAGACCGCGCTCCAGATCCAGCCCGGCGTATCCGGGAACCACCAGGTCATCACCAGCTGTGCGGCGACAAGGTCCACGGCGATGGTGACCGCCCAGTTGTACCAGTAGTTCCAGCCCAGCGCGAAGCCGAAGCCTTCTTCCACATATTTCTGGCCGTAGGTAGAGAAAGAACCGGATACCGGCATGTACGCCGCCAGTTCGCCCAGGCTGGTCATCAGGAAGTAGACCATCAAACCGATCAGAATATAGGAAAAGAGCGCGCCGCCAGGACCCGCTGCAGAAATGGTCGCACCAGAGGCGACAAAGAGGCCTGTACCGATGGATCCGCCAATGGCGATCATCGTCAGGTGACGCGCCTTGAGTTCGCGACGTAGCGCGGGCGCTTCTGTGGTTTTAGTTTCGGAAACCATGTGAAAATGCTGTCCATTCAAAAAATGAGGCGCGATTGTAGCAGACGATCGCCAGCTCTTCCGGCACAAATGCCCTGTTATAAGAGAGCTTCATGACCGGTCCAGGATTATAAGTAAAGCAGAGAATAGTATTGGTGCGAGGAATAGATCCCGGCGGACAAAACGCCGCCGGGCGGGCTTACATTTCGCAGTAACGCAGGAAACGTTGCAGGGAGTTAGAGAGGTGTTTCTGGCGGTGGTGGATGCGCCACAGGGTGCGCACCAGCTTGTTCGGCAGCGGAAGGGGGATCTCCACCAGCGTACCGCTCTCCAGCTGTTCGGCAATCACCCGGCGCGACAGGCAGCTAATGCCGAGGCCGTGACGCACCGCGTGTTTGATGGCCTCGGAGTTACCCAGCTCCATGCCCATATGGAACTGGGGCAGATGCGAAAGCAGCAGATAATCGACGATCTCGCGCGTGCCCGACCCCTGCTCGCGTAAAATCCACGGCGCCTGCGCCAGCCGCTCCAGCGTCACCTCCTGCTGTAATAAAGAAGAAGCGGGCGAGGCAAAGACCACCAGCTCATCCTCCAGCCAGGGCTCCGCAATGATGTCGGCGTTGTGGCATGGCCCTTCGATAAGGCCAATATCCACCCGAAAATCGATCACCGCGTTGATCACATCCTGGCTGTTGCCGACGCTCATCTCCAGCGGCAGACCCGGGAAATCCCGGCGGTAGCGGGCAATCACCTCAGGCAGGATATAGTTGCCGATGGTGCTGCTGGCGTAGACGCGAATGGCGCCGTTATCCTCGCGAAACAGCTGTTCGATTTCGACGGTCTGCTCCAGCAGCGCCAGCGCGCGCGGGTAGAGCAGCCGCCCGTGCTCGTTCACCACCAGCCGCTTCCCTACCCTGTCAAAAAGCTGAACCCCCAGTTGGCCTTCGAGATCGGTCAGCGCGGCGCTGACCGCAGACTGGGAGAGCGCCAGCATCTGGGAAGCCTGGGTCGTGGACCCGCTTTTCAGCACTTCGGCGAAAACTTCAAGCTGGCGTAACGTAATGTGCATAGTGATCATCCACCAGGGTAAGCACCTTGCTTACCACTTATAAAGATTAATTATAAATATATAATCAATTTTATTTTTAAGCCAGAGCGCCGTAACCTTTTAGCCAGAGAAAAGGAGAAGGTTATGACAACACTCACCCTACAGCATCATCGTACAGTGTGGCACTACATCCCGGGCCTTGCCCTCAGCGCGCTGGTCACCGGCGTGGCCCTTTGGGGCGGCAGTATTCCGGCGGTGGCGGGGGCGGGATTCAGCGCCCTGACCCTGGCTATCCTGCTGGGGATGGTGGTCGGGAATACGGTCTACCCGCAGATTTACAAGCCCTGCGACGGCGGGGTGATCTTCGCCAAACAGCATCTGCTGCGCCTCGGGATCATCCTGTACGGCTTTCGCCTCACCTTCGCGCAGATTGCCGACGTCGGGGTCAGCGGGATCGCCATTGACGTATTAACCCTGACCAGCACTTTCCTGTTGGCCTGCTTTATCGGCCAGAAGGTGTTCGGCCTCGACAAACAGACCAGCTGGCTGATTGGCGCGGGCAGCAGCATTTGCGGCGCGGCGGCGGTACTGGCGACGGAGCCGGTGGTGAAGGCCGAGTCCAGCAAGGTGACGGTTGCCGTGGCGACGGTGGTGATCTTCGGTACCCTGGCGATCTTCCTTTATCCGGCCATGTATCCGCTGGTGGCGCACTGGTTCAGCCCGGAAACCTACGGCATTTATATCGGCTCGACGATGCACGAAGTGGCCCAGGTGGTAGCGGCCGGTCACGCCATCAGCCCGGATGCGGAGAACGCGGCGGTGATCGCTAAAATGCTGCGCGTGATGATGCTGGCGCCGTTCCTGCTGATCCTCGCGGCACGGGTCAAACAGCTTGCGCCGGCGGGTAACGGGGAGAAGAGCAAAATCACCATTCCGTGGTTTGCGATCCTGTTTATCGTGGTGGCCATCTTCAACTCGTTCCATCTGCTGCCAAAAGCCGTCGTGGATATGCTGGTAACGCTGGATACGGTGCTGCTGGCGATGGCGATGGCCGCGCTGGGCTTAACCACCCACGTCAGCGCCCTGAAAAAGGCCGGGGCGAAACCGCTGCTGATGGCGCTGCTGCTCTTCGTCTGGCTGATTGTCGGCGGGGGCGCCATTAACCTGGTGGTTCACAGCCTGATAGCATAAACCGCTGTAGCCTTATCCTGTTAACCCGCTATCATAAGCGTTTGCGGGTTAACAGGAGTCCCTTTATGAAATATGTTGGAGCGCACGTCAGCGCTGCCGGCGGTCTGGCAAATGCCGCCATTCGCGCCGCCGAAATCGAGGCGACCGCTTTCGCCCTGTTCACCAAAAATCAACGCCAGTGGCGCGCCGCGCCGTTAACCACCCAGGTGATTGATGAGTTCAAAGCGGCCTGCGAAAAATATCGCTTCACTCCCGGTCAGATCCTGCCTCACGACAGCTACCTGATTAATCTCGGCCATCCGGTTCAGGAGGCGCTGGACAAATCCCGCGACGCTTTCCTGGATGAGATGCAGCGCTGCGAGCAGCTCGGCCTGACGCTGCTGAACTTCCACCCCGGCAGCCATCTGTCACAAATTGATGAAGATGCATGCCTGGCGCGGATCGCCGAGTCAATTAATATCGTCCTGGCGCAGACCGAAGGGGTCACGGCGGTGATCGAAAACACGGCGGGCCAGGGCAGCAACCTCGGGTTCCGCTTTGAACATCTGGCGGCCATCATCGACGGCGTGGAAGATAAAACCCGCGTCGGCGTCTGCATTGATACCTGTCACGCCTTTGCCGCCGGGTACGACCTGCGCAGCACGGAAGAGTGTGCAAAAACCTTCGCCGAATTTGAACGCATCGTTGGCTTCAAATACCTGCGCGGTATGCACCTTAACGACGCGAAAAGCGCCTTCGGCAGCCGCGTTGACCGTCACCACAGCCTGGGCGAAGGTAACATCGGCCATGACGCGTTCCGCTTTATCATGCAGGACCCGCGATTCGACGGAATCCCGATGGTGCTGGAAACGATCAACCCGGATATCTGGGCCGAGGAGATCGCCTGGCTGAAAGCGCAACAGCATGCCGAGGCCACCGCATAATGATGAACGAAAGGGAAAAGCAGATCCTGAAGATCCTGCGGCGTAACCCTCTTATTCAACAGCATGAGATCGCCCAGATCCTCGATATCAGCCGCTCCCGCGTCGCCGCGCACATTATGGATTTAATGCGTAAAGGGGCGATCAAGGGCAAAGGCTATATCCTTACCGAACAGGATTACTGCGTGGCGCTGGGTGCCATCAATATGGATATTCGCGGCGTAGCGGACATTCGCTTCCCGGAACCCTCTTCCCATCCGGGGGCCATTCAGTGTGCGGCGGGCGGCGTGGCGCGTAACATTGCCCATAATCTGGCGCTGCTCGGGCGTGAGGTGCACCTGATCTCTGCCGTCGGCAGCGATTTTTATGGCGAAACTCTGCTGGAGCAGACCCGTCAGGCGGGCGTTAACGTCCAGAGCACCATCCGCCTGCACGGACAAAGTACGGCGACCTATCTGTCGATTGCGAATCCGCAGGACGACACCGTTTTAGCGATCAACGATACCCATATCCTGCAGGGGCTGACGCCGCAGCTGCTGAACCAGTCCCGCGAGCTGCTGGCCCATGCGGGTGTGGTGCTGGCGGATTGCAACCTCACCGCAGAATCGCTGGAGTGGGTCTTTACCCTCGCCGGGGATGTGCCGGTGTTTGTCGACACGGTATCAGAATTCAAAGCCGGGAGAGTCAAACCCTGGCTGTCACGTATCCATACCCTGAAGCCAACCCTGAAGGAGCTGCAGATTCTGGCGGAGTGCGACGATCGTCAGGCCGCGCTCAACGCCCTGCATGAGAAAGGGGTGCAGCGGATTGTAGTGTGTCTGGAAGATGATTCGGTGCTGTGCAGCGAGCAAGGCGCGGAGCCGTTCCTGCTGACGCCGCCAGCCCACCCGGTAGTCGACCGCTTTGGTGCTGATGACGCCTTTATGGCGGGACTGATCTATGGCTTCCTCGACGGGAGCGATTTTGCGGACAGCGCCCGGTTTGCCGTTGCCTGCGCAGCGCTCTCCAGGGCCAGCGAAAGCATCAACAACCCGACGCTGTCGGTGGATAACACCCTGTCGCTGCTGGACAGCCAGCCGTAAACAGGCCGGGTAGATCCCCTACCCGGCCTGCGCCTAGCCCGCTAAACCAATAAAGAAGCCCGCGATGGTGGCGCTCATCAGGTTGGAGAGGGTTGCCGCCACCAGCGCCCGGACGCCAAGCTGGGCAATCTCCGGCGCGCGCTGAGGCGATACCGCAGAAAACGCCCCTACCACCACGCCAATCGAGCCGAAGTTAGCAAAACCACAGAGCGCAAAAGAGATGATGGCGATGGTTTTCACGTCCAGCTGACCGGCGGTTTGCAGATACGGCGAGAAGTTGAGATAGGCGACGAACTCGTTAATCGCCAGCTTCTGGCCAATCAGGCTGCCTGCCAGGGTAGCATCCTGCCACTCCACCCCCATGATCCACGCCAGCGGCGCCAGGGCGTAGCCAAACAGCCCTTCCAGGCTCAGGCTTTCAATGCCAAACCAGCCGCCGATGCCGCCCAGCATGCCGTTCAGCAGGGCGATGATCGCCACAAACGCCATCACCACCGTCGCCACCCCGGCGGCAATTTTTAACCCGGTCATCGCCCCGGTCGCCGCGGCTTCGATAATGCTTTTCGGCGGCGTATCGCTGAACGACAGGTTTTCAAAGGTGACCTGTGACGCCTCCGTGGCCGGGCTCAGCAGACGGGCAAACAGGATGCCCCCGGGGATCGCCATCAACGAGGCGGCGAGGAGATAATCAATCGGCACCCCCATCCCCGCATAGCCAATCAGCATTGACCCGGCAATCGACGCCATCCCGCTGCAGATGGCGGTAAACAGCTCGTTGCGGTTCAGCCTGTCGATGAAGGGTTTGACTATAGCCGGGATTTCGTTTTGCCCGAGGAAGATAGTGGTCACCGCCACGAAGGATTCAATTTTACTGATGCGCAGCGCTCTCTGGAAAATGCCGCCCAGAATACGGATCAGCAACCCCATCACGCCAATGTAGTAAAGCAGGCTGATCAGCGCGGTAACAAAGATAATGGCGGGCAGAACGCGGAACGCAAACACGAACCCGGCCCCGTCAAACAGGGTATCCATCTTTGGCCCGACCAGCGCGCCAAAGATAAAGGCGCTCCCGGCATCGCTGTAGGACATGACCTTACTGACCCCGATGGCGGCCTGCTCAACCAGCCATTTGCCGGGTGGGAAATAGAGCATGATGCCGCCGATCGCCACCTGCAATACGAATGCGGCGCCGACGGTGCGCAGGCTGATCCGGCGTTTGTTGACTGAAAGGAGGAAAGCTATTGCTAACAGTACCGCCATACCCAGCAGACTTCTCATTACGTCCATAATGATTTCCTTACCTGAAAACCCGGCGACAGGCCGGGTATCCGTGATTCCACTGCGAAGACAGGCGACGGCAAACTGCCTGTGAAAAGGTTATGCGAGGCGCTGGTACGACTTAGCGATATCGCAGGCCAGGCGGGCGTTGTTAAAGACCAGCTGAATATTGGATTTCAGGCTGTCGCCGCCGGTTAATTCCGCCACCCGGGCCAGCAGGAACGGGGTGCTGGCTTTGCCGGTCACGCCCTGCTCTTCCGCTTCCTTCACCGCCTGGTCGATAGCGGCATTGATGGTCTCTTCCGGCATGGCAAACTGTTCCGGGATGGGGTTCGCCACCACCAGGCCGCCGTTGAGGCCGGTCTGCCATTTCACCGCCATTGCGCGGGCGATGCCCTCGGCGCTGTCGAGACGAATGCTGACCTCAAACGGGCTGGTGCGACAGAAGAAGGCAGGCAGGGACTGGGTCTGATAGCCGATTAACGGCACGCCGTTGGTTTCGAGATATTCGGTGGTTAATCCGAGATCGAGAATAGATTTTGCCCCGGCGCACACCACGGCAACGTTGGTTTTCGCCAGCTCCTGCAAATCGGCGGAAATATCAAAAGTGTGTTCCGCCCCACGATGCACGCCGCCAATGCCGCCGGTGGCAAAGACCTTAATCCCGGCCATCGCGGCAATAATCATGGTTGAGGCCACCGTCGTGGCACCGTTTATTCCGGCTGCCACGACAAAAGGCAGATCCCGGCGGCTGACTTTCGTTACGGCGTGACCTTCGCGGCCTAATAATTCAATCTCTTCTTTACTTAGCCCCACTTTCATTACGCCGTGAATAATAGCGATAGTGGCCGGAATAACGCCCTGCTGGCGGATCGCGTCTTCAACTTCCAGTGCCGTCTGGGCATTTTGTGGGAAAGGCATGCCGTGAGAAATAATGGTGGATTCAAGCGCCACAACCGGTTTTTTATTATTTAAGGCGTCCTGAACTTCAGGAGAAATTTGCAGGAACTCAGCAGATAAGTTTAATTCAGACATGTTCTCTCTCCATTAATGCGTTAACATTTTCAGACGATAAATCAGGGTTATTGGTATAAATCGACGCCAGCGCCAGCGAAGAGCAGCCCTGGGCAAAACGAACGGAATGGGCGAAGGTGGCGCCTTCCAGCCAGCAGAATGCCAGCCCCGCCATCATGGCATCGCCCGCGCCGGTCACGTTTACCAGCCGGGTTTTGAAGGGGGCTGACCAGCCGCTTTCTCCCCCTTTCTCACTGTAATAAACGCCGTCGCCACCCATGCTTAACACCAGCCGGAACAGGCCATGCTCGTGGAACCAGGCCGCGACTTTTGGCGCATCGACGGCACAGCTCAGCGGGATGCCGCTCAGGGTTTCGGCTTCAATGCGGTTGGGTTTCAGAGTGTGGATATGGCCCAGCCAGTCGCGCACTTTGTGGCACTTCCAGGCGGAGACCGGGTCAACGAATACCGGCGCCTGGCCAGCGTTTTCAAAGATCCAGCCCAGCGCGGATTCACTGAGATTGCAGTCCACCACCACCGCTTTTGCTGCACGCAGAAAGGCCAGATGGTGGGCCAGATATTCCGGGTTGATGTAGTCAGAGATGGCCATGTCATTAATGGCCACCAGCATTTCGCCGGTGTTATCGAGTAACGATAAATAACTGGAAGTGCCCTCGCCCGCGATAACCTGGCATTTTTCTACCTGCACGCCAGCGGCCTGGGTTTGTGACAGCAGCGACTGACCGTAAAAATCATCGCCGACCGCGGAAAACAGCCAGACATGTTTCCCCAGCAACGCAAGGTTTTGCGCAATATTCCGGCCTACGCCGCCGGGGGTAAATTTTATTTTACCTGGGTTAGAGTCCGCATAATTCAGCGAGGCATGTGAATACCCCGCAACATCCATATTTGCAGAACCAATAACAACAATATAATCCTTTTCACGCATAGAACATCCTCTGGCACGCAGGCCATCGCAATGATAATTAAGCGAGGGAGTTACTTTAAACACTATTAGAGCACGTGTTTGTATGTGAACACATGTTCATAGTATGCGTAAGAAGGGGAAAGTAAATAGATCCAAAATGAGATCGTGAAATGTATATGAACAGAATCACAGTTTTTTGTAGATACACTTTTTCGCTCTACAAAAAACTGCGAACCGCTGCACGATTAAAGGCAAAAAAAAGGGCAGAGTTGCCTCTGCCCTTTCTGGAGAACGTTAAATTATGCTGCTTTTGCGGCAACCACCTCAGCTTCCGGGCGCTTCAGCACCGCGTAAGAGAGACCTGCCACCAGGGTACCGGCGATAATCGCAAACAGGTAACCCAGCACCGGCGTGATTGCGCCAGGGATCAGCAGAACAAACAGACCGCCGTGCGGCGCCATCAGCTTCGCGCCAACCGCCATAGAGATGGCACCGGTCACGGCACCGCCGACGATACAGCACGGCAGAACACGCATCGGATCGCGGGCAGCGAACGGAATCGCCCCTTCGGTGATAAAGCACAGGCCGAGAACCAGCGCCGCTTTACCGCCTTCCTGCTGCGCCTTGTCGAACTTACGACGGGCAACGATAGTCGCCAGGCCCAGCGCCAGCGGTGGCACCATGCCCGCCGCCATAATCGCCGCCATTGGGGCATACGTCTGGGTACTCAGCAGGCCGACACCAAAGGCGTATGCCGCTTTGTTAACCGGGCCACCCATATCGGTACACATCATGGCACCGAGAATAGTTCCCAGCAGGACCGCGTTGGCGGTGCCCATGGTCTGCAGCCAGTGGGTCAGGCCTTCGAGAATGCCTGCAACCGGTTTGCCGATCAGGTAGATCATCGCCAGACCAACCACCAGGCTGGAGAACAGCGGAATAATCAGGATCGGTTTCAGCGCTTCCATGCTTTGCGGCAGTTTCAGCTTCGAGCTGATGAGCTTCGCCACGTAGCCTGCGAGGAAGCCCGCGATGATCCCGCCGATAAAGCCAGAGCCGGTGCTCACGGCGAGCATACCGCCGATAAGACCCGGGGTCAGACCCGGACGGTCAGCGATGGAGAACGCAATGTAACCCGCCAGTACCGGCACCATCAGCGCGAACGCCGAGCCGCCGCCAATCTGCATCAGCGCCGCCGCCAGGGTACCCGGCTCTTTAAAGGCCTCGATACCGAACGCGAAGGAGAGCGCGATACACAGACCGCCCGCTACCACCATCGGCAGCATGTAAGAAACGCCCGTCAGCAGGTGACGATAGGCTCCGGCAGACTCTTTCTTGCCTTCGGAAGCCGCAGCCGCGGTGTTGCCTGTAGGCTGGAAGAGTTTGGCTTCAGCCTGGGCTTTATCCAGCTCCTGCGCAGTTTTCTTCAGCGCCAGACCGGTTGAGGTGCGGTACATCGGCTTACCGGCAAACTTCGCCAGATCCACTTCGATATCTGCCGCCACGATAACCAGATCCGCAGCCGCCACCTCTTCCGGGGTGATGGCGTTGCCTGCGCCTACGGAACCGCGGGTTTCAACTTTCACCCACCAGCCGCGTTTTTTGGCTTCGGTTTCAATGGCTTCAGCCGCCATAAAGGTGTGCGCCACGCCGGTCGGACAGGCAGTGACCGCCACAACGCGCTTCGGCCCGCTGGCAGCAACAGGTTCAGCCGCTGCGACAGGCGCGGTATAGAGCGCTGCGTGGCCTTTCGCTTCGCTCAGGAACAGTTCCGGGTGAGCCACGGCGCGATTGATGTCGCCCAGCCACACTTTTTTGCCGTTCAGCGAGCTGTCGGCCGGAATTTTGTCGCCCAGCACGATAACCAGCTCGGCATCGCCCGGGTTGTCGATGAAATCAAGGTGTGCTTTATGTCCCGCCGAACCCAGCAGGGTTTTCGCCATATAAGCGCGAGCCTGTCCGAGTGCAGAGTCAATAATCAGCAGCGTTTTCATTATGCCTCTCCTGCTGTCAGTTAAAGGGTTTCAAGTCAACGCGCGCCATCATCGCGGCCAACTGGGTACGATCGGTAATGCCGACATTGCTCTGGCTGACGGCCAGGGCAGCAACGGCGGTGGCAAGACGTAAAGTATGCTCGCTGGATTCACGCATCAGCAGGCCGTAGATCAGCCCGCCAACCATCGAATCGCCGGCACCGACGGTGCTGACCACTTCCATTGACGGCGGTTTTGCGATCCATTCGCCAGAGGCGTTAACCCACAGCGCCCCTTCGGCACCTAAGGAAATCACCACGTGCGCGATGCCCTGCTCACGCAGCGCGTGGGCGGCCTCAATCACGTCCTTTAATTCTGGCAGCTTACGGCCAGCCCAGATCTCAAGTTCGCGACGATTTGGTTTCACCAGCCACGGCGCGGCTTTCAGACCGGCCACCAGCGCATCGCGGCTGCTGTCAAAGATGATGCACGGGCACTGGCTGCGCAGGCGCGTCATCCAGTCGGTAAAGGCTTCCGGGCTGACGCCGGACGGCAGACTGCCGCTGACGCAGACCATGTCGAACTGGCCGAGCCAGGTCAGGGAGTCATTCACAAAACGCTCCCAGTCGGCCTGGGTGACTTCAAAACCGGAGAAGTTCAGGTCGGTGACTTCGCCATCTTTTTCGGTCATTTTCACGTTGATGCGGGTACGGCCCTGCACCACCTGAAAACGGTTGGCGATCCCCAGCTCGCTGAACAGCTGCTGGAAACCATCCTGGTTATCTTTGCCGAGGAAACCGCCGACGGTGACGTCGATACCCAGATCCTTCAGCACTTTCGCAACGTTAATCCCTTTACCTGCCGCGTGCAGGCCAGTGGTACGCACGAGGTTAACTTCGCCGCGTTCAATTTCCGGGCAAAAGCCCACGAGATCGTAAGCCGGGTTCAGCGTAATAGTGGCAACACGTCTGCTCATTATGCGCCCTCCCCCAGACCGGCCGCGATGGCATCGCCAATCGCTTTCAGCGCCTGTTCAGCATCTGCACCCTGTGCGGTAAAGCGCAGGCGATGGCCTTTCTTCACGCCCAGCGCCACGACTTTCATCAGGCTGCGACCGTTGGCCGGTTTACCGCTGCCGTCGAGGTTGGTGACGGTAACGTCGCTGGAGAATTGCTTAATAGTGTTGACCAGCATGGTGCCCGGACGGGCGTGCAGGCCGTGCTCGTTACGCACCACAAACTCGGCGCTCAGCAGTTCATCGGTGTTTACGTCATCGCTGGTCAGCAGCGCCAGCAGGGTTGCAGCGTCTGCTTTCAGCAGCTGTTCAGCTTTTTTGTTCAGCAGCAGGTCGCCGAGGCGCTTCAGCACCTCTACCGGCTGTTCATCCGCCATGGCGACGGTAATCAGCATCGCCGCGGTTTCCCCGGCGGTATCGAATGCGGTGGCCGCACGGCTGACCGCGATGGCGCTGCGCAGGTTGCCTTCAGCACAGTCGTTCAGCCAGATGCCCTGGCCGAGGTTCAGCGGCTTATCGTTGATGGCGTGCGCCACGAAAGCGGTATCCACCGCACCGGCTTCTTTCAGACGACCGGCGTTCAGCGCCTGCAGGGTCACCAGATCGGACGCAGCTACGTCCAGGGTCAGGGTATCGTTATCCAGCTTCAGGGCTTCGCTCTGCTTTTCACCCATCAGCAGCGCGCGCAGCTCTTCTGCGGTGGTCGCGGATTTCAGCTGTTCAGCCACATTGTCATCGCTGAGAACGTGCGTCAGCTGACGCAGCAGGCCGAGGTGTTCATCGCTGCTGGCGGCAATGCCGATGGCGACATAGGCCACCTGGCCTTCACCCCAGAGCACGCCCTGCGGGAACTGATAAACCTGAACGCCGGTTTTCAGCACCTGGTCGCGGGTATCGGTGGTGCCATGCGGAATGGCGATGCCATTACCGAGGAAGGTTGAGGTCTGCAGCTCGCGCGCCAGCATGCCGTCAACGTAGCCGTCAGCCACATTGCCCGCCTGCACCAGCGCGGCAGCGATCTGCCGGATAGCCTCTTCTTTTGTACCGGCCTGTTCGCCCGGATGAATGTCCTGCACGGATAACTGGAACATGGTTCTCCACTCCTGCTGAATTTGAATCGATTCAGCTTAACTGTGAAAAAAGGCGCCAATCCGTTTGGGTTAGGTAAACCAATTAGCGCTGAAACGTTTCAAGAAGTCTTGCGCTTTATGGGATAGCTTTCAAGTAAAGAGTCATTTCAGCTTGCAGAATTTAGAGTTACAGCACATTTTTGCTTCAGTCGCCTGCTGCCAGCCGCTCGGCTTCAGCAACTTCAGCAAGCGCAACGGCAATCTGAAATGCTATTTTGATTTTTTGTGGGGCAATTGACGCGGACAGCTGTTTATTTTCTGACAAGCGGCGTAAAATCCGCGTCTCTTCATATCACTGATACAGAAACATGCACACCACTCCCGCGGCCGCCTCGCCAAAATCCTTTGATCTGACCTCATCGGCGTTTTTGATTGTTGCTTTCCTTACCGGCATTGCCGGCGCGCTACAGACGCCGACGCTGAGCTTGTTCCTCACCAACGAGGTGCATGCCCGTCCTGCCATGGTGGGTTTCTTCTTCACCGGCAGCGCCATTATCGGCATCCTGGTCAGCCAGTTTCTGGCCGGGCGTTCAGACAAGAAAGGCGATCGCAAATCCCTGATTGTTTTTTGCTGTCTGCTGGGGGTATTCGCCTGCCTGCTGTTCGCCTGGAACCGTAACTATTTTGTGCTGCTGTTTGTTGGCGTGTTTCTCAGCAGCTTTGGATCTACCGCCAACCCGCAGCTGTTTGCCTTAGCCCGGGAGCATGCCGACCATACCGGCCGCGAGGCGGTGATGTTCAGCTCGATCCTGCGTGCCCAGGTGTCCCTGGCCTGGGTGGTGGGGCCGCCGCTGGCCTATGCGCTGGCGATGGGGTTTGGCTTCCCTACGATGTATCTCAGCGCCGCCGTGGCGTTTGTGGTCTGTGGCGCGATGGTGTGGTTTTTCCTGCCGACGATGCGCAAGGAGCCGAAGCTGGCCAGCAGCGTGCTGGAATCACCGCGCCGTAACCGTCGCGACGCCCTGCTGCTGTTTACCATCTGCACCTTAATGTGGGGCACTAACAGCCTGTACATCATCAACATGCCGCTGTTTATCATTAATGAACTGCATCTGTCCGAGAAGCTGGCGGGGGTGATGATGGGAACGGCCGCCGGGCTGGAGATCCCAACGATGCTGATTGCAGGCTACTACGCCAGACGCTTTGGGAAACGCTTCCTGATGCGCCTTGCCGCCGTCGCCGGTTTGCTGTTTTACGTCGGGATGCTCACCGCACAAACGCCGGTAGTGCTGCTGGGCTTACAGCTGCTGAACGCTATCTATATTGGTATTCTCGCCGGGATCGGCATGCTCTATTTCCAGGATCTGATGCCGGGCCAGGCGGGTGCTGCTACCACGCTATATACTAATACCACCCGCGTGGGCTGGATTATTGCCGGTTCCGTGGCCGGGATCGTGGCCGAGATCTGGAGTTATCACGCGGTATTCTGGATTGCGCTGGGGATGTGCGTCCTCACCACGATCTGCCTGAGCCGCATTAAGGATATTTAGGGCGCGGTGAGCGCCTCGAGTTCAAGCAGCCAGGTCATGGCCTGCTGGCGCGTATCCCGGCACATCTCCCGCGAGGGCTGGAGTCCGGCGCACACTTTTGGGCGCAAAGGCGAACCGAAGATTTTGCAGCGCTGCTGAGCGTCCAGCTGCACGCAAGGGGTATTGGCAGGCTTGCCGTTGGGCATCCCGGGAATGGGGCTGGTGATGGAGGGCGCGGTGCAGCATGCTCCACAGTCCGGACGGCAATCCATATACGCACTTTACCTGAAAGAAACCCTGGAGCACGGGCGTGGCGCGCACAGTAACACCTTTTGCGTATTGATAGCAAAAGCCGCGAAATCCGCTTGCCTGAAAAGCCGCGCGCGAGTACTTTGACGCGATATTTTTGACCTTCCCGTTAACAGGATTACTGCAATGCCAAGAGCGAACGAAATTAAGAAAGGTATGGTGCTGAATTACAACGGCAAACTGCTGATTGTGAAAGACATTGATATTCAGGCACCCAGCGCCCGTGGCGCAGCAACGCTGTACAAAATGCGTTTCGCCGATGTGCGTACCGGTCTGAAAGTTGAAGAGCGTTTCAAAGGCGACGATATCGTGGATACCGTTACCCTGACCCGTCGCTATGTCGACTTCTCCTACATTGACGGCAACGAGTACGTCTTTATGGACAAAGAAGACTACACGCCATACATCTTCACCAAAGATCAGATTGAAGAAGAGCTGCTGTTTATTCCTGAAGGCGGCATGCCGGACATGCAGGTTCTGACCTGGGATGGCGTCCTGCTGGCGCTGGAGCTGCCGCAGACCGTGGACCTGGAGATCGTGGAAACCGCACCGGGCATCAAAGGCGCATCAGCATCCGCGCGTAACAAACCTGCGACCCTGACCACCGGTCTGGTCGTTCAGGTGCCAGAGTACCTCTCCGCTGGCGAGAAAATCCGTATCCATATCGAAGAAAAACGCTATATGGGTCGTGCTGACTAAGTGCGGGCTGTTTCCCCGGTGGCGCTACGCTTACCGGGCCTACGAAAAACCGGCCAATGAGCCGGTTTTTTTATGGGTGCTTTTGTAGGCCGGGTAAGGCGAAGCCGCCACCCGGCAATACCGCTTAAAGAAGTTCCGGATATTTGGTCATCTTCAGCGCCAGCTCCACACCGCGCACTTCCGCCATCCCTTTCAGACGGCCAATCGCCGAATAGCCTGGGTTGGTTTTCTTACGCAGATCGTCCAGCATCTGGTGTCCGTGATCCGGACGGAACGGGATAGGACGCAGATCGCCCGCCTGCTTACGGCGCTTCTCTTCGCCCAGAATCGCATCAACCACCGCCACCATGTTCACGTCACCGTTAAGGTGCGCCGCTTCGTGGAAGGTCTTCGGATTCTCTTCCCGGCAGGTTGCCCGCAGGTGGGTAAAGTGGATACGGTCGCCGAAGGTTTCAATCATTTTCACCAGATCGTTATCGGCGCGCACGCCGTAGGAGCCGGTACACATGGTGAAGCCGTTGTTGATGCTGTCGACCGTCTCTTTCAGCCACTGCATATCTTCAATGGTAGAGACAATGCGCGGCAGACCGAGGATAGGACGCGGTGGATCGTCCGGGTGAACCGCCAGACGCACGCCCGCCTCTTCCGCCACCGGTACAATCGCGCGCAGGAAGACGGCCATGTTCTCACGCAGCTGGTTTTTGTCGATGTTGCCATACTCTGCCAGGCGCGCGCGGAACTGATCCAGGGTATACCCCTCTTCCGCACCCGGCAGACCGGCGATGATGTTGCGGGTTAACTTTTCGATATCCCCTTCGCTTGCGGCCTCGAACCACGCCTTCGCCTGCTGCTGCTCTTCTGCGGTGTAATCTGCCGCCGCGCCGTCGCGCTTCAGAATATGCAGTTCGAACGCGGCAAAGGCGATCTGGTCAAAACGCAGCGCCTTTGAGCCGTCCGGCAAAGTATATTCGAGGTCGGTACGCGTCCAGTCGAGGATCGGCATAAAGTTATAGCAGACGGTGTCAATGCCGCAGGCCGCGAGATTGCGGATGCTCTGCTGGTAGTTGGCAATCCAGGTCTGATAGTCGCCGGAGTGGGTTTTGATCTCTTCATGTACCGGAATGCTCTCGACAACTGACCAGGTGAGCCCTTTCTCGGCCAGCAGCGCCTGACGCGCTTTGATCTCCTCTACCGGCCACACCTGGCCGTTAGGAATATGGTGCAGCGCCGTGACAACGCCCGTCGCGCCAGCCTGACGCACATCATCAAGAGAAACAGGATCTTTCGGCCCGTACCAACGCCAGGTTTGTTCCATTGATTCACCCTCTAAAGTTGTTATACCAATATTTCGACATGTGATGACGACTACCATACATGCATGCTGCAACAGGTCAATACGCCTCGCTATATTGATTGATCCATCTCACAGTTCCCGGATATTTACGGCTCACCAATTCAATTTGTTGTCATATAACTTTACACTGGGCTTGTTAATTAATGGTTAATCAGGTGTTTATTTCATGAAGACAATTGCCTCCACCGCGCTACCTGCCCACGTGTTACAGCCGCAGTACGATCGCCAGACGTTACGCTCCCGTATCGTGCATTTCGGCTTTGGCGCCTTCCATCGCGCCCATCAGGCGCTCCTGACCGATCGGGTGCTTAACGCCAGAGGCGGCGACTGGGGGATATGTGAGATTAGCCTGTTTAGCGGCGATACGCTGATGAGCCAGCTGCGTACGCAGGATCATCTGTTTACGGTGCTGGAAAAAGGTGCCGACGGTAATCAGCCGATTATCGTGGGGGCGGTGCATGAATGCCTGAACGCTAAGCTCGATTCGCTGGCAGCCATTATTGAGAAGTTTTGCGAGCCACAGGTGGCGATTGTCTCCCTGACCATTACCGAAAAGGGTTACTGCATCGATCCGGCCACCGGCAAGCTGGATACCCATAATGAACGTATCATTCACGATCTGGAGTATCCCGATGCGCCGCACTCGGCGCCGGGGATCCTGGTCGAGGCCCTGCATCGCCGTCGCGAGCGCGGCCTGCCGCCGTTCAGCGTGCTCTCCTGCGATAATATTCCCGATAACGGCCATGTGGTAAAAAACGCGGTGCTGGGGATGGCTCACAAGCGCTCGCCGGAGCTGGCGGAGTGGATTGCCGCTAACGTCAGCTTCCCGGGCACCATGGTGGACAGGATTGTGCCTGCCGCCACCGATGAATCCCTGGCGGAAATCGCCCGCGAAGTGGGCGTCGAGGATCCGTGCGCTATCAGCAGCGAGCCGTTTATTCAGTGGGTTATCGAGGACAACTTCGTCGCCGGGCGTCCGGAGTGGGAAGTGGCCGGCGTGCAGATGGTGCAGGACGTATTGCCGTGGGAGCAGATGAAGCTGCGCATGCTCAACGGGAGTCACTCTTTCCTGGCGTATCTCGGCTATCTGGCCGGTTTCGCCCACATTAACGACTGCATGGCCGATAGCGCGCTGCGTGACGCCGCCCGTCGCCTGATGCTTAACGAACAGGCGCCGACCCTGCGTATTACGGGTGTGGACCTTATCGCCTATGCCGACAGCCTGATTGACCGCTTCGCCAACCCGGCGCTGCAGCACCGTACCTGGCAGATTGCGATGGACGGCAGCCAGAAACTGCCGCAGCGTATGCTGGAGGGTATTCGCCACCATCTTCAGCGCGGCACCGCCTGGCCACTGCTGGCGCTCGGCGTCGCGGGCTGGATGCGCTACGTCAGCGGCGTGGATGACGCGGGCAATGCCATTGATGTGCGCGATCCGTTGAGGGATAAAATTCGCGCCATCGTCGAGACCAGCAGCGAAGAGGAGCGCGTCACTGCCCTGCTGGCCCTGAATGAAATTTTTGGCAACGACCTGCCGCAGGATCCGCAGTTCGTGGAAACCGTTACCGGGGCCTGGCAGCGTATCCGCCAGTCGGGCGCACGTCAGGCGATTATCGATACCCTCGCGGTTTAACCTTTTTTGCGCTTAAGGCGAGCGGGGAACTCCCCGTTCGCCCTTCCCCTTCCCAATTCTGTTCTTTTCCGCCAGGATTACTGATAATTGTTATAGCATTACATTTATCACCCTGGAGCACCTGTGACTAAAACCAACCTCATTACTGGCTTTCTCGGTAGCGGGAAAACAACGTCGATACTGCACCTGCTGGCCAATAAAGATCCCGACGAAAAATGGGCGGTGCTGGTCAATGAATTTGGCGAAATAGGCATCGATGGCGCGCTGCTGGCCGACAACGGGGCGCTGGTAAAGGAGATCCCGGGTGGATGCATGTGCTGCGTGAACGGCCTGCCGATGCAGGTGGGGCTCAATACCCTGCTGCGCCAGGGCAAGCCAGACCGGCTGCTGATTGAACCCACCGGGCTCGGCCATCCTAAGCAGATCCTCGACCTGCTGACCGCGCCGGTCTATGAGCCGTGGATCGATTTGCGTGCCACCCTGTGCCTGCTCGATCCCCGTCAGCTGCTGGA
The DNA here is from genome assembly GCF_049312895.1 of Leclercia barmai. Lineage (NCBI taxonomy): Bacteria > Pseudomonadati > Pseudomonadota > Gammaproteobacteria > Enterobacterales > Enterobacteriaceae > Leclercia > Leclercia barmai. The sequence continues at coordinate 590,256 of NZ_JBMNWZ010000002.1, forward strand.
CGAAAAATTCGTCCACAACGAAAACTTCCGCGATCAGCTTGCCGCCGCCGACATCATCATTGCCAATAAAGAAGATCGCGCCACGCCAGAGAGCCGCGCCGCGCTGGAGATCTGGTGGCAGCACTTCGGCGGAGAACGTCAGCTGGCGCACGCTACTCAGGGGAACGTGGATAACGCCCTGCTTGACCTGCCGCGGCGCAATGTTGCTGAACTGCCCACCAGCGCAGCCCATGCCCACAGCCACGGCGAAAAGCAGGGTCTGGCGGCGCTGAGCCTGCCCGCACACCAGCGCTGGCGTCGCAGCCTGAACAGCGGTCAGGGCCATCAGGCCTGCGGCTGGGTGTTCGACGCCGACACCTGCTTCGACACCATCGGTTTACTGGAGTGGGCGCGCCTTGCCCCGGTTGAACGGGTGAAGGGGGTGATGCGTACGCCCGACGGGCTGGTGCGAATCAATCGTCAGGGGGCAGATTTCTTCATCGAAACGCAGGGCGTGGCGCCGCCGGATAGCCGAATAGAGTTAATTAGTGCGGTTAACACCGACTGGAACGCCTTACAGTCCAGCTTGTTGAAGCTTCGTTTAAGTTCGGGCAACTAACGTTGCCCTGTTTTAACTGTTAACGGCGTGATGATGAAAACCCGACTAATACCCATTTTGTTGCTCAATTTTGCCGGTGTGGCGCTCTTTTTATCCTGGTATCTGCCGGCCAACCACGGTTTCTGGTTCCCGCTGGACAGCGGGATCTTCCACTTCTTCAACCACAAGCTGGTTGAGAGCCGCGCTTTCCTGTGGATGGTGGCTATCACCAACAACCGTGCCTTTGACGGCTGCTCGCTGCTGGCGATGGGCGCGTTGATGTTCGCCTTCTGGCGTAACGAGAGCCCTGCCGGGCGTCGGCGTATTCTGATGATTGGCCTGGTGATGCTGCTAACTGCGGTGGTTCTGAACCAGCTGGCGCAGGCCTTTATTCCGGTGAAACGCTCAAGTCCGACACTATTTTTCCCGGATATCTACCGCGTCAGCGAATTGCTGCATATTTCAACAAAAGACGCATCGAAAGACAGTTTCCCGGGCGATCACGGAATGATGCTGCTTATTTTCACCGCTTTTATGTGGCGTTATTTCGGTCATAAGACTTTCGCATTAGCCCTGATTATTTTTGTGGTTTTCGCTTTCCCGCGAGTAATGATAGGCGCGCACTGGTTCACTGATATTGCCGTCGGGTCGCTTTCGGTGGCTTTGATTGGCCTTCCATGGTGCCTTATGACGCCGTTGAGCGATCGATTAATAGCCTTGTTTGATCGCTATTTGCCTGGCAAATACAACAATTCCAAAACAAGTTTCTAACAGAAATTAACTATAACTAACAGGGATCGTTATCGATCCCTGATTAGTTTCTCCCCTGACATAACGGCCGCCGTCATCTTCCTGTCACATTAATCACGTTAGAAATTAACGCGTTGAGCATTCCTTAACCTAAATTCGCCTGTTTTTTCACTATCCCGTCAACTGACTTTTGCTATCACATTTACTTATAAAAAACTGCGTATTTTTGCTCGCAATGCCTGGCTCAATCAGGTAATCTCAGACTCGTTTTACCTCAGCGCTACAATTATTATCGTTGTAAATAAATTTGTGCGATTCGCCACAGATTTGACCATAAAGAATTGTCTGATAGTGCGCAGGTATTTAGTCTCGTCTCGCTTGGCATTTTTTATAACGATATTTGTCGTTAAGGACTTCAAGGGAATATAAACAACATGGTCAAATCTCAACCGATCTTGAGATACTTCTCACGGGTAATCCCGGCGATTGCAGTCGCGGTTCTGCTTTCAGCTTGTAGCGCATCGAACACCGCAAAGAATATGCATCCTGAGACGCGTGTTGTGGGGTCAGAAGACGCCTCTTCACTGCAAGCCTCTCAGGATGAATTTGAAAAGATGGTCAGCAATCTGGATATCAAATCCCGATTAATGGACCAGTATGCCAGCTGGAAAGGCGTGCGCTATCGCCTTGGCGGCGAAACACGTAAAGGCATCGATTGTTCCGGTTTCGTACAGCGTACGTTCCGCGAGCAGTTTGGTTTAGAACTTCCGCGTTCAACCTATGAACAACAGGAAATGGGCAAATCGATTTCGCGTAGCAGCTTACGCACCGGCGATTTAGTTCTGTTCCGTGCGGGTTCAACCGGCCGTCATGTCGGCATCTATATCGGTAACGACCAGTTTGTCCACGCGTCCACCAGCAGCGGTGTGACGATCTCCAGTATGAACGAGCCATACTGGAAGAAGCGCTATAACGAAGCGCGTCGTGTACTGACTCGCAGTTAACCGCCTGTGCTGTCCGTTTCCCTTGGCTGACAGCATGGTAAAAAGCACTGCTATTGCAGTGCTTTTTTTTTATCGCGATTCGCGATAATTCTGGAGTTCTCGTTCCAGGCTATAGTCTTGTAGTAGCGTGAGTTTAGCCGTCATGATAACGCGGGCGGCACATCAGGATCCCATAACATTTATGTTTACCCGCCATTTATCGTCCCGCCGAAAAGTGCTGATGCTCAGCATGCTTTCAGCTCTTATTGTCGCCCTGCTCTGCGGCGGTATGCAGTTTTTTTACAGCTACCATAAGCGCGACGTGAAATACGACAACCTGATTAACGACCTTCGCGTGTACATGGAAAGTTATTTTGAAGAGCTGCAGACTTCTATTGATAAATTACAGCCGCTGACGCTCAGCGAGTGCAAGGACGTCAAATCTGAACTCACTTCCCGCGCCTCATTCAGTCTTAACGTCCGCGCCTTTCTGCTGGTTAAAGATAAAATGGCTTTTTGCTCGTCAGCCACCGGTCCTATGCATGTCCCGCTTAACGAACTTGTGCCAGATATCGACGTTAATAAAGCGGTAGACATGGCCCTGTTGCCGGGTACACCGATGATGCCGGAAAAACCGGCCATTGTGTTGTGGCATCGTAATCAGCTAATTAAAGACGGCGGCGTATTTACCTCCATTAACCTCAATCTGACGCCGTACCTGCTCTATACCGCCCGTCAGGATGAGTTCGCCGGGATTGCCCTTATCATCGGCAATACGGCTTTTTCGACGCATTCAACCCGGTTAATCCATACTAAAGATTTAGACGACAGGCCTCTGCGTTCAAGCCAGATAAAGGGACTGCCGCTCACCATTAATCTGTACGGCGACATCTGGTCGGCGGAAGATCTGATCTTCGCGCTACTGTTCGGTCTGCTGTGCGGCTCCAGTATTGGGCTGCTCTGCTTCTTCTGGCTGATGATGCGCGCCAATCCGCGTAAAGAGATCCTCACCGGTATCAAGCAGAATCAGTTTCATGTGGTGTACCAGCCGGTGGTGGATTCGAAGGATTTGCAGATGCGAGGTGTGGAGGTGCTGATGCGCTGGCAACATCCCGGCGCAGGGGCTATCCCGCCGGATGCCTTTATTAACTTTGCCGAGGCCCAGCAGCTTATTGTGCCGCTGACGCTGCATCTCTTCGACCTGATCCGCCGCGACGCACCGGCCCTGGCTAAACGGCTGCCGCCAGGTTCCAAGCTGGGCATTAATATTTCGCCCGGGCATCTGCACGCCGACAGCTTTAAAGACGATATGCGTCAATTCGCCGCCTCGCTGCCGCCGGATCATTTCCAGATTGTGCTCGAAATTACCGAACGCGATATGCTGAATCAGCGGGAAGCGACCAGGCTGTTTGAGTGGCTACATCTGGAAGGTTTTGAAATCGCCGTGGATGATTTTGGTACCGGGCACAGCGCCCTGATCTACCTTGAGCATTTCACCATGGACTATCTGAAAATCGACCGCGGCTTTGTGAGCGCCATCGGGATGGAAACCGTCACCTCTCCGGTACTGGATGCGGTGCTGACCCTGGCGCGACGGCTGAACATGGTGACGGTCGCAGAAGGTGTCGAGACCGCCGAGCAGGCGAAATGGCTGCGCGATCACGGCGTTAATCTGCTGCAGGGGTACTGGATAAGCCGCCCGTTGATTCTGGAGCAGTTCCTGAGCTGGAAACCTGATATTCACCTTGATAGCGAATAATTTCCCAACCACCGCTGCGTCACTTATCATTCAGGTATCCTGCCCGTCGAGAATATAGAAGGAAAACGTAGCGGAATGATTGTGCGTATGATGTTGCTGCTGGTGGCGTTGATGAGCGGGTTCAGTCAGGCGCAAACCATTAAAGAGAGCTACGCGTTCGCGGTGATTGGCGAGCCTAAATACGCTATCAATTTCGATCATTACGATTACGTCAATCCTGCCGCGCCAAAAGGCGGCGCTGTCACCCTGGCGGCGAACGGCACCTTTGATAACTTCAACCGTTATGCCCTGCGCGGCGTAGCGGCAGAGCGCACCGACGCCCTCTACGATACCCTCTTTACCACCTCCGACGATGAACCCGGCAGCTATTATCCCCTGGTGGCCGAAACCGCGCGTTATGCAGATGATTTTTCCTGGATGGAGCTTACCATCAACCCGCTGGCGCGTTTTCACGACGGGACGCCGGTCAGGGCCAGCGATATCGCCTTCACCTTCCATAAATTTATGACCGAAGGCGTGCCGCAGTTCCGGCTGGTCTATAAAGGGGCGACGATCACGGCCATCGCGCCGCTGACGGTGCGCATCGCCCTTACCAGCCCCAATAAAGAGGATATGCTGAGCCTGCTGACCCTGCCGGTAATGCCGGAGAAGTTCTGGAAAGATCACAAGCTCAGCGACCCGCTCTCTAAACCGCCGCTGGCCGGTGGGCCCTACCGCATCACCCGCTGGAAGATGGGGCAGTATGTGATCTATTCCCGGGTTAAGGATTACTGGGCGGCAAACCTGCCGGTAAACCGGGGCCGCTGGAATTTCGACACCCTGCGCTACGACTACTATCTGGACGACAACGTGGCCTTCGAAGCCTTTAAAGCGGGTGCGTTTGATATGCGGGTCGAAAGCAGCGCCAAAAACTGGGCCACCCGCTACAAGGGCAGGAATTTTGACCGGGGCTATATTGTGAAAGAGTCCTTCAAAAATGATTCCGCCCAGGACACGCGCTGGCTGGCGTTTAATATTCAGCGCCCGGTCTTTACCGACCGCCGCGTGCGCCAGGCCATTACCCTCGCCTTTGATTTCGAGTGGATGAACAAAGCGCTGTTTTACGGCGCCTACAGCCGGGCCAACAGCTATTTCCAGAATACCGAATATGCCGCAACGGGTTATCCGGATGCCGCTGAACTGACGCTTCTCGGGCCGCTGAAAAGCGCCGTTCCCCCGGAAGTCTTTACCAGCGTCTTTCAGCCCCCCGTCTCAAAAGGCGACGGCTACGATCGTGATAACCTGCTGAAAGCCAGCCGGCTGCTGGATGAGGCGGGCTGGGAAATTAAAAATAAGCAGCGGGTCAGCAAGCAAACCGGTAAACCGCTCAGTTTTGAACTGCTGCTGCCCTCCGGGGGCAATAACCAGTGGGTGCTGCCGTTCCAGCACAACCTGGAACGCCTCGGCATCGTCCTGAATATCCGCCAGGTGGATAATTCACAGATCACCAACCGGATGCGCAACCGCGATTATGACATGATGCCGCGCCTGTGGCGGGCAACGCCGTGGCCCAGCACTGACCTGCAGATTTCATGGGCCTCTCAGTACATTGATTCCACTTATAACTCACCGGGGGTGAAAAACCCGGCGGTGGATAACCTGATCGCCCAAATCGTCGCCGCGCAGGGGGATAAAGCCAAACTGCTGCCTCTCGGGCGCGCGCTGGATCGGGTGTTAACCTGGAACTATTACATGCTGCCAATGTGGTTTATGGGGGAAGACAGGGTTGCCCGCTGGGATAAATTCTCCCTTCCCGCCCAGCGCCCGGTCTATTCCCTCGGGTTTGATAACTGGTGGTATGACGTTAACAAAGCGGCGAAATTACCCGCCGAACGGCGTTAAGGGATCGCAATGGGCGCTTATTTGCTTCGTCGTTTACTGCTGGTGATCCCCACCCTGTGGGCGATTATCACCATCAACTTTTTTATCGTGCAGATTGCCCCCGGCGGGCCGGTGGATCAGGCCATTGCCGCCATTGAATTTGGCAACAGCGGAGCGATGCCCGGCGGAGGCGATGAAGGGATGCGCGCCAGCCATGCCCGCACCGGGGTCGGCAACATCAATGAGAGCCACTATCGCGGCGGGCGCGGCCTCGATCCCGAGGTGATCGCCGAGATCACCCAGCGTTACGGCTTTGATAAGCCGATCCATGAGCGCTACTTCAAAATGCTGGGAGATTACCTGCGCTTTGATTTTGGCGACAGCCTGTTTCGCAGCGCGTCGGTGCTGCATCTGATCAAAGAGAGCCTGCCGGTCTCCATTACGCTCGGGCTGTGGGGTACGCTGATCATCTACCTGGTTTCGATCCCGCTCGGCATCCGTAAAGCGATGGATAACGGCAGTCGGTTTGATATCTGGAGCAGCACCTTCATTATTATTGGCTATGCCATCCCGGCCTTCCTGTTTGCCGTGCTGCTGATTGTCTTTTTCGCGGGCGGCAGCTACTTCGACCTCTTCCCGCTGCGCGGCCTGGTTTCGACCGATTTCGACACGCTGCCCTGGTATCAGAATATCGCCGACTACCTCTGGCACATCACCCTGCCGGTGCTGGCGACGGTGATCGGCGGATTTGCGGCGCTGACCATGCTGACCAAAAACGCTTTTCTCGACGAGATCCGCAAGCAGTACGTGGTGACCGCCCGCGCCAAAGGGGTGAGCGAGCGGCGTATCCTGTGGAAACACATTTTTCGCAATGCCATGCTGCTGGTGATCGCCGGATTTCCGGCCACCTTTATCAGCATGTTCTTTACCGGCTCCCTGCTTATTGAGGTGATGTTCTCCCTCAACGGCCTGGGCCTGCTGGGCTACGAGGCCACCGTCTCGCGGGACTATCCGGTGATGTTTGGCACGCTCTATATTTTCACCCTGATTGGCCTGCTGCTGAATATCCTCAGTGATATCTGCTATACGCTGGTCGATCCGCGTATTGATTTTGAGGGTCGCTGATGCCGCGCTTAAGCCCCATCAACCAGGCCCGCTGGGCTCGCTTTCGCCACAACCGCCGCGGCTACTGGTCGCTGTGGATCTTCGCCCTGTTTTTTGCCCTGAGCCTGTGCTCGGAGATCATCGCCAACGACAAGCCGCTGCTGGTGCACTTTAACGATCGCTGGTACGTCCCGGTGCTCAAAAACTACAGCGAGAGCGACTTTGGCGGCCCCTTTGCCACCGCGGCGGATTATCAGGACCCGTGGCTACAGGCGCAGTTAAACGAGCACGGCTGGGTGCTGTGGACCCCGGTCCGCTTTGGTGCCAACAGCATTAACTTTGCCACTACCACCCCATTCCCGTCGCCACCCTCGGCGCAAAACTGGCTGGGCACCGATGCCAACGGCGGCGATGTGCTGGCGCGCATTCTGTACGGTACGCGAATTTCCATTCTGTTTGGCCTGATGCTGACCCTTTTTTCCAGCGTGATGGGGGTACTGGCGGGAGCGATCCAGGGCTATTACGGCGGCAGGATCGACCTCTGGGGACAGCGATTTATCGAAGTGTGGTCCGGCATGCCGACGCTGTTCTTAATCATTCTGCTCTCAAGCGTGGTACAGCCCAACTTCTGGTGGCTACTGGCTATTACGGTACTGTTTGGCTGGATGGCGCTGGTGGGCGTGGTGCGAGCAGAGTTTCTGCGCACCCGCAACTTCGACTATATCCGCGCGGCTCAGGCGCTGGGGGTGAGCGACCGCGGGATCATTTTCCGCCACATGCTGCCGAACGCCATGGTGGCGACGTTAACCTTCCTGCCGTTTATTCTGTGCAGTTCCATCACCACCCTCACCTCACTCGATTTTCTCGGTTTTGGCCTGCCGCTGGGCTCGCCTTCGCTGGGGGAACTGCTGTTGCAGGGTAAAAATAATCTGCAGGCGCCGTGGCTCGGGATCACCGCCTTCCTCTCCGTCGCCGTGCTGCTCTCATTGCTGATTTTTATTGGCGAAGCGGTCCGCGACGCCTTTGACCCGAATAAGGCGGTGTAAGATGACGCAGCCCCTGCTCCATATCGACGCGCTCTCCATTGCCTTTCGCCAGCAGGGCGAAGTGCGCACCGTGGTGAACGATATCTCCCTGAAAATTGATGCCGGTGAGACGCTGGCGCTGGTGGGTGAATCGGGTTCCGGTAAGAGCGTCACAGCCCTGTCCATACTGCGTCTGCTGCCTGCACCGCCGGTGGTCTATCCTCAGGGCGATATTCTGTTTCACGGCCAGTCGCTGCTGCATTCCGACGAGCGCACCCTGCGCGGCGTGCGCGGAAATAAGATCGCCATGATCTTCCAGGAGCCGATGGTGTCGCTGAATCCGCTGCACACGCTCGAAAAACAGCTCTATGAGGTGCTCTCCCTGCATCGCGGGATGCGCAAGGAGGCCGCCCGGGGTGAAATGCTCGACTGCCTGGAGCGCACCGGGATCCGCAACGCCGCAAAACGGCTCGGCGATTTTCCGCATCAGCTTTCCGGGGGGGAACGCCAGCGGGTGATGATCGCCATGGCGCTGCTGACGCGCCCGGAGCTGCTGATCGCCGACGAGCCGACTACCGCGCTGGACGTCACGGTGCAGGCGCAGATCCTGCAATTGTTGCGCGAGCTGCGCGACGAGCTGAACATGAGCCTGCTGTTTATCACCCACAATCTCAGCATCGTGAAAAAGCTGGCCGACCAGGTGGCGGTAATGCAGAACGGCCGCTGCGTGGAACAGAACCGCGCCGCGTCGCTGTTGGCCGCGCCGCAGCATCCCTACACCCAGCGACTTCTCAACAGCGAGCCCGCCGGGGATCCCGTCCCGCTGCCGGAGGCTGCTCAGCCTTTGCTGCGCGTGAAGGATCTCTCGGTGGCGTTTCCGGTGCGCAAAGGCATCCTGCGCCGGGTGGTGGACAACAAGCGGGTGCTGAACAACGTCAGCTTTACCCTGCGTCCCGGCGAGACCCTGGGGCTGGTGGGCGAATCGGGATCCGGCAAGAGCACCACCGGGCTGGCACTGTTACGCCTGATCGCCTCGAAGGGGGAGATTTTATTTGACGATCGCCCCCTGCATGAGTGGGATCGCCGCCAGATGCTCCCTGTCCGCCACCGGATGCAGGTGGTTTTCCAGGATCCTAACTCTTCTCTTAACCCGCGCCTTAACGTGCAGCAGATTATTGAGGAGGGGCTGCGCGTCCATCAGCCCGGGCTCAGCGTGCAGGCACGCGAAGAAGAAGTCATTCGGGTGATGGGGGAAGTGGGACTGGATCCTCATACCCGGCATCGCTATCCGGCCGCCTTTTCCGGCGGACAGCGCCAGCGCATCGCCATTGCCCGGGCGCTAATCCTGCGCCCGGAGCTGATTATTCTGGATGAACCGACGTCGTCCCTCGACAAAACCGTGCAGGCGCAGATTCTGGCGCTGCTGAAAGATCTGCAGCAAAAACACCGTCTGGCCTATATCTTCATCAGCCACGATTTGCAGGTGGTACGGGCGCTGTGTCACCAGGTGATTGTGTTACGTCAGGGAGAGGTGGTCGAGCAGGGAGACTGTCAGCGCGTGTTTGCCGCGCCAACGCAGGAGTATACGCGTCAGCTGTTAGCGTTACGCTGACGCTTCAGAAAGGATTCTGACCCGAGAAAGGCTCGGCGATAGCCACACCGACGTTTTTCAGGCGGCAGGTTGCCGCGAACTCATCCTGGCTTTTCACGAACAGGCACGGCTCGCCTTCGCACTCCAGCACCGAGCTGTAAAGCTCAATGTCGGTCAGCGCCTGGCTCAGCTTTTCCATCAACGGCCACGCGTTGCCCTCTTCCGGGCTCAGCAGCTTAAGGGCCACCAGACAGTTATCAGGATTTGTTCCGCTCTGCGGAATCGGTTCAACCTTCGAGCCTGCAAAACCCGCTGACCAGCGATAGCTCTGCGGCAAGCGATGCACAATTGAGAGCTGTAATGTATTCACGTTTGTTCCCCGGAAGCAAAATATACTTCACAATCTATTTACATTTATAGTAACACATCATCACTCACCTGCTCTGTTTTTAGTAAGAAAACGCTTACACCCAGTTTCCATGGGCGCTGACGTCTTATTTATCAGGGCTTTTTGTCAGTGTTTCAGGTTAATAGCGGCGCTATATGTACCCGTTTCTGTGATCTAACACAACCTTTTTAACTACAAAGATGTGACTATTTACATAAATAGATTTTACATAAAAGAAACAAACAAGAGGTCAATGAACCGCCTTTTAATTGACCTGAATCAAAAAAGGGCCCCGTCAGGGCCCTTAATTGTGCATCAGTTCACCGATTTTCGCGGCCGACTGGCGTAGAGGCAGAAAACAATGGAGCCGGTGGCGCACAGCGCAATTGTCCAGAGCATCGGCCAGGCGCTGTTAAAGGTCGCCAGCGAAAGCAGTGCGCCGACAATAGCACCAATTCCGAAACGGAAGGTTCCCGCCAGCGAAGAGGCGGTTCCGGCCATGTGCGGGAACTCGTCGAGGATGACCGCCATGGCGTTGGACGAAACCATCGATATGCAGCCAACAAACGCCGCGATACCCACCACCAGCGCCCAGAACCCGACATCGAAGAAGGCAGTCACCACCATCCACACCGCCATCACGAACTGGATCCACAGCCCGATGCGGAACATGTTCAGCGCCCCTACCCGGCGAACGAAGCGGCTGTTAATCATCGTCAGCACGAAGATGAACACCACGTTCAGCGCGAAGTAGTAGCCAAAGTGCTGCGGAGAAACATGGTTAAGCTCAATGTAGACAAACGGCCCGGCGCTGAGGAACGAGAACATCCCGGCAAAGCTGAAGCCGCTGGCCAGCATGTAGCTCAGCACGCGCTTATGACGAAACAGCGAGGCAAAGTTGCCAAGCGTGGTGCGAATATGAAACTTCTGCCGGTGCTCGGCGGGCAGCGTCTCTTTAATAAAGAAGAAGATCATCGCCGAGGCCAGCAGGGCCGCCAGCGCCAGGATCCAGAAAATCGCGTGCCAGCTAAACCACACCAGCACCGCGCCCCCGACCATGGGCGCCACCAGCGGGGCCACGGTAGTGACCAGCATGACGAATGACATCATGCGGGAGAACTCTTCTTTCGGATAAATATCACGCATCAGGGCGTTGATGACCACGCTTGCCGCCGCAGCCGCCAGGCCGTGGAAGAAACGCATCACAATCAGGTGATCGACGGACTGCGCCATGGCACAGGCCATCGCCGCGCCGGCGAACACCAGCGTGCCGCCCAGCACCACCGGTTTACGCCCAAGGCTGTCAGCCATTGGTCCGTAGAGCAGCTGCCCGAGCGCGAAACCGAGAATATAGCTGCTGAGGGTCATTTGCACGCTGCCTGCAGGCACGCCAAACTGCTGGGCGATCACCGGCAGCGCGGGCAGATACATGTCGATGGACAGCGGCATCAGCATGGCCAGCAGGCCAAGAATAAAGACAATGCTCAACGACGAGTGTGGCCTGGTGGTCACAGTTAGCTCCTGAAATTAGCGTGAAGAGAGGCCAACGCTGGCAATTTCTTCTTCCGTCAACGGGCGGTATTCACCCGGCTCAAGGTCCGGGTCGAGAGTGATATCCCCGATCCGTTCGCGATGCAGCCCGACAACGTGGTTTCCTACGGCGGCAAACATGCGTTTAACCTGATGATAGCGCCCTTCGCTGATGGTCAGACGCACTTCGGTTGGGGTGATGACTTCCAGCACGGCGGGTTTGGTCAGATCTTTTTCATTATGCAGCTGCACGCCGTGGGCGAATTGTTCTGCCGTGCTGTCGCTCACCGGGTTTTCCAGGGTCACCAGATAGGTCTTCTCACAGTGGTGACGCGGGGAGGTGATGCGGTGCGACCACTGACCGTCGTCGGTCATCAGCACCAGGCCGGTGGTATCGATATCCAGACGTCCGGCGGCATGCAGTTTGTGCGCGACGGGCTCATCAAGGAAATAGAGCACGGTAGGATGATCGGGATCGTCGGTGGAGCAGACATACCCTTCCGGTTTGTTCAACATGAAGTAACGCGGGCCAGTCTGCTGGATCAGCGGATTGCCTTCATATTCTACCTGTTGGTCAGGCTGGAGTTTAAACGCGCTGTCTCGCACAATATCGCCATCCACGGTGACGTGGCTGGCGCGGATCAGACGCCCGGCAATAGCGCGGCTTACGCCGAGTTGCTGAGCGATAAACTTATCAAGTCGCATGAAATATTTTAAGCCTTAAAGGTGCCAGGAGCCGGACAATGCGTCCGGAAAAGAAGCAGTCGGAAACAGCTCAGTATAACGGGCTCTGTGCGCCACTCAAGGGAAAAAGTTTCGTGGCATAATATAAGCGAGATAACCAAACCGAGACCCCATGACCTTTACACTTCGCCCCTACCAGCAGGAAGCCGTGGACGCCACCCTCGCCCACTTTCGTCAGCATAAAGAACCGGCGGCCATTGTGCTGCCCACCGGCGCAGGCAAAAGCCTGGTGATCGCCGAACTGGCGCGCCTGGCCCGTGGCCGCGTGCTGGTGCTGGCGCACGTCAAAGAGCTGGTGGCGCAAAACCATGCCAAGTATCTGGCCCTGGGTCTGGAGGCCGATATTTTTGCCGCCGGGTTACAGCGTAAAGAGAGCCACGGCAAGGTGGTGTTTGGCAGCGTGCAGTCGGTGGCGCGCAACCTCGACAAATTTCAGAGCGAATTCTCCCTGCTGATTGTGGACGAGTGCCATCGCATCAGCGATGACGACGACAGCCAGTATCAGCAGATCCTGAGCCATCTCAGGAGCGTCAATCCGCAGATCCGTCTGCTGGGGCTCACCGCCACGCCGTTCCGCCTCGGTAAAGGCTGGATATACCGTTTTCATTATCACGGCATGGTGCGCGGGAATGAAAACGCGCTGTTCCGGGACTGCATTTACGAGCTGCCGCTGCGCTACATGATTAAACATGGCTACCTGACGCCGCCGGAACGGCTGGACATGCCGGTGGTGCAGTATGATTTCAGCCGCCTGCAGGTGCAGAGTAACGGCCTGTTCAGCGAGGCCGACCTTAACCGCGAGCTGAAAAAGCAGGATCGTATTACCCCGCATATCATCAGTCAGATTATGGAGTTTGCCGCCACGCGCAAAGGGGTAATGATTTTTGCCGCCACCGTGGAGCACGCCAGGGAGATAACCGGCCTGCTGCCCGCCAGCGATGCGCGGCTGATCACCGGTGAAACGCCGGGCAGCGAGCGTGACCAGCTGATTGAAGCCTTTAAGGCGCAGCAGTTCCGCTATCTGGTCAATGTGTCAGTGCTTACTACCGGCTTTGATGCCCCGCACGTGGACCTGATAGCCATTCTGCGCCCGACCGAGTCCGTCAGCCTTTATCAGCAGATTGTGGGACGCGGCCTGCGCCTGGCCCCCGGAAAAACCGACTGTCTGATCCTGGATTACGCCGGTAACCCGCACGACCTTTATGCTCCGGAAGTGGGCGCGCCAAAAGGCAAAAGTGACAACGTTCCGGTGCAGGTGTTTTGTCCCGCCTGCGGGTTTGCCAATACCTTCTGGGGTAAAACCACCTCTGACGGCACGCTAATCGAACACTTTGGCCGCCGCTGCCAGGGCTGGTTTGAAGATGACGAGGGCCATCGCGAGCAGTGCGACTATCGCTTCCGCTTTAAAAACTGCCCGCAGTGCAATGCAGAGAACGATATCGCCGCCCGTCGATGCCGCACCTGCGATGCGGTGCTGGTCGATCCCGACGATATGCTGAAAGCGGCCCTGAAGCTGAAGGACGCGCTGGTGCTGCGCTGTAGCGGTATGGAGCTGGCGCAGGGTGCCGATGAGAAAGGCGAGTGGCTGAAAATCACCTATTACGATGAAGACGGCGCCGATGTAAGTGAGCGCTTCCGTCTGCAGACGCCCGCCCAGCGTACCGCCTTTGAACAGCTGTTTATCCGCCCACATACCCGCACGCCCGGCGTGCCGCTGCGCTGGGCTACCGCCGGGGATATCCTTCATCAACAGCCGTTACTGCGCCACCCGGATTTTGTGGTGGCGCGGAAAAAAGGCCAGTTCTGGCAGGTACGTGAAAAGGTGTTTGATTATGAGGGCCGCTTCCGCCGCGCCAATGAATTGCGGGGATAACGGGACTTTTCATTGATGTAAAAGTCATTTGAGTATAAAATGCCGCCCGCTTCACATCCGTGAGGCAGAACACTCACCTGTTGCTGGGTCGCCTGTAGCAGGATTTTATATACAGAGAGAAATCAATGTTCACTATCAATGCAGAAGTACGTAAAGAGCAGGGTAAGGGTGCGAGCCGCCGCCTGCGTGCAGCTAACAAATTCCCGGCCATCATCTATGGCGGCGAGGCTGCTCCTGTCGCAATCGAACTGGACCACGACAAACTGTGGAACATGCAGGACAAAGCTGAGTTCTACAGCGAAGTTCTGACTATCGTTATCGACGGTAAAGAAGAGAAAGTTAAAGCTCAGGCAGTACAGCGTCACGCTTACAAGCCAAAACTGTCTCACATCGACTTCGTTCGCGCGTAATCGCAAACCTGTCGAAAAAAAACCCCGCATCAGCGGGGTTTTTTTATGGCTGTTATTTGCCGCCGGAGGTGCGGCGCTGAAGCTGGTCGCGCAGGTTTGGCGGGGTGCCTTTAATGGTCAGCGTGTCGGTCGCCGGATCCCAGAAAATGCGCTCGCCGAGCAGCATGGCATCGAAATTAATGGTTAACCCGCCGCCGCTACCGGCAAATTTGGTCAGCTGACGCAGCGTACTGCGATCCGCCGGGAAGCTCTCTTCCAGCTCGTAACCCTTCTCTGCTGTAAACTCCTGGAAGCTCACTTCGCTGACGCCGGAAAGCTCTTTGGAGAGCGACTCCAGCTCGATCTCTTCGCCTGCCTGCAGTTGCTCGTTGCAGTAAGCATACACCTGCTGACGCACGTTCTGGCGTTCAGCTTTATCCAGCTCGGCTTCTGCGGTGAAGTCATCCACTGCCTGCAGCAGGCCTTTATTCTGCGCTTTGGCATTCAGGCCTTCGCTGGCGCCGAGGAAATCCATAAAGAAGTCGGCAACTTTGCGCCCTACCCGGCCTTTCAGGAAGGTGAGATAGCGGGTGGATTCCGGGTTGGTTTCCCACTCGGTCAGATCGATACGCGCCACGATATCCGCATGGTTGATGTCCAGATAGTGGGTTGAGCTGATATCCAGCTGCTCATTGACGCGCATGCTGCTTAAGTTATTCAGCACCGCCACCAGCAGGTATTCGACCGCCAGGTAACGATAGTGGCAGAACAGGACGATCCCGCCATCGGCAAAGGGGTATTTTGCCAGTTCATCACGCAGGCGGCCGGTTGCCGCGCGGCTGAACGCGAGGAACTCTTCTTCGCCCTGACGCTGCAGGCGCAGCGCCTGCGCCAGCTCGCTCTCTTCGCTGAACAGGCCATAGGCTTTATTTTTGGCACTGTAAACGCGGTGCAGCTCTGCCATCATGTCAACAACGGTAGGCGTCGGTTCCAGTAACGAATCGCGCAGCACCAGTTCAAGGGTTTGCTCATCACGCTTGATAAGCTGGTGCAGGGCAATCTGGTTGATATCCAGACTCATGATAAACTCTCCTTTTAGACCGGGCCGTATTCAACCACCCCGCAGTCATGTATGCAACCGAAGATAAAAAAGGGGAAAAAAAGCTGTTGCTACGGTAATATGTTGCCCTTTCCTCTACAAACAGATTTCGATTTATGCCACAACTCTCCCGCTATAGTGATGAACACGTTGAACAAATGCTCAGTGAGCTGCTCAACGTACTGGAAAAACATAAGGCGCCGACCGACCTTTCCCTGATGGTGCTGGGAAATATGGTGACTAACCTTATCAATACCAGCGTTGCGCCGGCCCAGCGCCAGGCGATCGCGAAATCCTTCGCCCAGGCCTTACAGTCCTCGGTCAACGACGACCAGGCGCACTAAGGGAAACGAACCCGTTTATGGTGACGAATCGTCAGCGCTACCGTGAAAAAGTCTCCCAGATGGTTAGCTGGGGACACTGGTTTGCCCTGTTTAACATTCTGCTGGCCATGGTGCTTGGCAGTCGTTATCTGTTTGTCGCCGACTGGCCGACGACGCTTGCCGGACGCGTTTACTCCTGGATAAGCGTCATTGGCCATTTCAGCTTTCTGGTATTTGCCACCTATCTGCTGATCCTCTTCCCGCTGACGTTTATCGTCATGTCGCAGCGGCTGATGCGGTTTGTCTCCGCCATCCTCGCCACCGCAGGCATGACGCTGCTGCTGATCGACAGCGAGGTCTTTACCCGCTTCCACCTGCATCTTAATCCCGTCGTCTGGGAACTGGTGATCAATCCCGACCAGAACGAAACGGCGCGTGACTGGCAGCTGATGTTTATCAGCGTGCCCATAATCCTGCTGATTGAGATGCTGTTTGCCACCTGGAGCTGGCAAAAACTGCGCAGCCTGACGCGCCGCCGTCGCTACGCTAAACCGGTCGCCGCCCTGTTTTTCGTGGCCTTTATCGGCTCGCATTTCATGTATATCTGGGCGGACGCCAACTTCTACCGGCCGATTACCATGCAGCGCGCGAACCTGCCGCTCTCCTATCCGATGACCGCCCGTCGCTTCCTCGAGAAACACGGCCTGCTGGATGCGCAGGAGTATCAGCGCCGCCTGATCGAACAAGGCGATCCTGAGGCCGTATCGGTGCAGTATCCACTGAGCGATCTGCGCTACCGTGACATGGGTCAGGGGCAGAACGTCCTGCTTATCACCGTCGACGGACTGAACTACTCGCGTTTTGAGAAGCAAATGCCGACGCTGGCAGAGTTCGCCGATAAGAACATCAACTTTACCCAGCACATGAGCTCGGGTAACTCCACCGATGCCGGTATCTTTGGTCTGTTCTACGGCATTTCGCCGGGCTATATGGACGGCGTGCTGTCGTCGCGTATCCCTGCGGCGCTGATCACCGGGCTGAACCAGCAGGGCTACCAGCTGGGCCTGTTCTCCTCAGACGGCTTTAACAGCCCGCTGTACCGCCAGGCGCTGCTGTCTGATTTCTCTTTGCCAACAACGAAGAGCCAGTCCGACGAACAGACTGCCGGACAGTGGATCAACTGGCTTAACCGATATGCCCAGGACGATAACCGCTGGTTCTCCTGGATTGCCCTGAACGGCACAACGCTTGATAACAGCAACCAGAAAGCCTTTAACCGCCGCTACGCCCAGGCCGCAGGCAATGTGGATAACCAGATTGCCCGGGTGCTGGACGCGCTGCGCGAATCCGGCAAACTGGATAACACGGTAGTGGTGATCACCGCCGGACACGGCGTGCCGCTGGGTGATGAGGGTAATGGTGTCGACTGGGCGCGCCCTCGCCTGCACGTTCCTCTGGTGATCCACTGGCCTGGCACGCCATCGCAGCGCATTAACATGCTGACCGATCATAAGGATGTGATGACCACCCTGATGCAGCGTCTGCTCCACGTCAGCACGCCTGCCAATGAGTATTCTCAGGGTCAGGATCTGTTCAGCGCAACGCGTCGTCATAACTGGGTTACTGCCGCCAGCAATAATACGCTGGCCGTCACGACGCCAAACCTGACGCTGGTGCTGAGCAGCAACGGTAATTACAAAACCTATAACCCGCAGGGTGAGAAACTTGACGACCAGACGCCGCAGCTAAGCCTGCTGTTACAGGTGCTGACGGATGAGAAACGGTTCATCGCTAACTGATTTAAAATTAATCAGTTAGCCTGCGCCACACTTGCATTAAATGCGGAAATGGGTAGTATAAATTTCTCGTGTCGGCACGTAGCGCAGCCTGGTAGCGCATCGTCATGGGGTGGCGAGGGTCGAGAGTTCAAATCTCTCCGTGCCGACCAAAAATCCCAAAAAAAACCAACCCATTGCGGTTGGTTTTTTTATGCCTGTGATATGAAGGGAACTACTTTTTAGCGATAAGCCAGCGGCTATTGAAATGGGCCTGATACCGGGCGAGAAGCTGCGGGTTGCCTTTGATGATCAGCACGTTTTCTGAGTTTTCAAACTCCGCCGATGCTGCAAAATTAAACGATCCTGTTTCAAGCGTTTCTCCGTCAACGATCATCATCTTGTCGTGCTGGATGTGGTAGTGATTGTCTTCCCTGATATTGACCCCGTTAGCCAGGGCCCAAACCACCGCTTTTTTACTGGTCCTGTTCTGGTTGCGCCGGTAGTCAATCACTGCCCTCACCCTGACGCCTCTCTTTTCAGCACTCACCAGCGCCTGCACGATGTCGGCGCTGCTGAAGGTATACGCCATCATATCTATCCTCGATTGGGCAGAATTGATGGCGTTAATAACTAAGGCTCTGGCCGATCCTTCAGGACTAAAACCCACCTGAATTGATTCAGAGGCATGAACGGCGGACGCGGCGCAAAGGCTAAGGGATGCGACCAGGGCGGTCGCAACGAAACCTGTGGACATCATTGATTTTGCTAAGAAAAAAATGTCAGTGAACTACAGTGGCGCTGGTAACAACATCAGCACTACTGATTTTTAAGGCCACGGTCTGCATGCCCTTTACCCAGGTCAGCGGTTTTGTATTTTTAAAACCATATCCCTCAAGCGCGTTGTAAGCAGCATCAACGTTTTGTCCACGAACGCTATCGCGCAGAAAGCCGTTCAGTTCAGCGGATTTCTGGTTCTCCGCCTTTGATTTATGAATGTCGCAGCTGCCGTCCATATCCGTTTGTTCATTACATCCGGAGCGTTCAAGCTGGGCGCGATACTTTGCGTTAATCGCCAGTGCCGGGGACGACACTACAGCGGAGAGCACAACAGCGAGCAGTAATTTTTTGACCATATTAGTTAACACCACGAAGATTAAAAATAATAAAATCAGCGAGTTATTATTACTTTGTAAACAAGTCGCTCTGCTTAAAAACAACACAGTTGATTCGGATCGGAAATTATCATTGCGTGCTGTGATTCACAAAGGAAATTATTTTAAAGTCAAACTAATAAGTTATTGATATGAGTCAGGACGATTAACTATGCCATTATTTCTAAAGGTAAAATTCATCCGTCAATAACAGTGAGAGCCGTTTCAGATGAAACAGGCCCAGCACAATAAATTACTCAACTAACTGAATTGACTCTCCTTTTATAACCTATCCCGACAATTGTAAGCGTTTGTAAGCCATAAAAAAGCCAGCCTGTTAGCTGGCTGGCATGTGTACTCAGGTTTAACGCCCGATTAAATTTCCGGCGTCTTTTTATAGCCCACCACCATCAGGACCAGGCTCTCTTTTGAGTTAGCGGGGTTGAACTGGTAGTGATTCCCCTGACGATCCCCGCCGATGTACCAGGAAATTTCTGTCTTGCCTGCGGCCAGCGCTTTTCGCACTGCTTTATCGACGTCCAGCATGCGGTATTCTCGGGAGTTATTGAGATAGAGGATCGCATCCGAGTTGTAACTGCAGGAAGGACGTTTCTTCCATGTGACGGTCGCAGGATCCCAGTCGTTGCTGGCCGGATAAAAGAAGATCTGATCCGCGCCGTTGGCTTCGACTTTTCCGCCGTAGATCCGCACCCGGTATTTGAACTGCGATGGATCCTGCCCTTCCGGCAGCGCCGGGATCTTAAATTTAACCAGACTCATGGTCTCGCTGTTGCGGGTGCGGCCGCCGTTTTTCCAGTTATCCTGAACCAGCAGGGTTTGCGGCGCAGGTGCCGGGGTAGTCGGCGTCTCGCTGCTCACCCAGACGTTGGCCAGCGCCTTCGAATAGCTGTACGCCACGTTGGTACCGCAATCCATGCTCTGATTCATGCACAGCTCAGTCATAAACCGCGCACTGTCTTCGTGCCAGCCATTCAAAAAGTCAGCGTGGGCGGTGTAGAGGCTTCCCCAGCGTTCTTCCCGCGCATCACCATTCATGACGGGATCGAGGGAAAGCTGCGCTTTGGCCGTATCCAGAGAGGTGATGTCGTGAAGCACGTAAGCCACGTTCATGTTAACCGTCGGGATTTTCACCGGATAACCGGACGGGCACTGCCCTTTCACATCGTATGTGGCATTTGCCATGCCGTGGTGGGGTTTGAGGTGGATGCCGTCCCAGCAGTTGGGGAACTGGATGCCGATATTAAACTGCACCGCATCTTTAGCCTTTCTCAACCCGCACACTTCACCGATTTTATTGGTGTAACCTTTGCCGTTGCCGCATAAAAAGGTGATCCGCGAGTTAGGGGCACTGCCGTGATGGTCCCCCGCCAGCAGCGCCAGACCTGCCGGGAACGGTTTGAGGGGATACTGATCGACGTTACTGGCCTGATAGTAGGTTTTCTGATACGCGGGCTGCACCACCGTACCGTCCGGCAGGCGCATCGACGGTGCCCAGTAAGCCGAGCCGTCCGCTTTGTTATCGCAGGTGGTTTCCGGCTGCTTACGCAAAGAGGCATAGTCAGAGAAAGCATCGGTATGGGTGTTACCGAAAAAATCGTGCAGCATCGCCTGGTTAGCGTGGCCATACATCATGATGGCGTCATCGCCAAGGGTGTGGTTATAGGCGCAGACAACCTGGGCCTGCGGGCCTGCATGAGCGTAAAGCGAAGGCAGCAGAAGGGCTGACGCCAGCGCGGTGTAAAGTGTGGTCCGTTTCATGGTGTTCTCCTGACTGAAAGGAGCACATTGGTAACAAAACCGCGCTAACTCTCCGAATTATTAACGGAATAATTTTCCCCTGACGGGCGCTTTACAGCTCCGCCGGTCGTTTCAGCAGGTAGACCAGCGTTATCAGGCAGATCATCGCTCCGGCATAGAAGGTGTATTCCGCGCCCCACGTTTCCCAGATGATCCCCGCCCCCAGGCTGGCAATCAGCAATGCCACGCCGCTCACCATGCTGAACAGGCCAAACGCGGTACCGCGCAGGTCGGCGGGTGCCGTTTTGGCGATCATCGCGGTCAGCAGTCCCTGGGTCATCCCCATATGGATCCCCCACAGCGCCACGCCGACGATAATCCCCACCCAGTGGGTGCTCAGCGCCAGCACGATATCGGCGGCGATCAACACCGCCAGGCCCCACATCAGCAGGCGGGTGTGGCTCATGGCATCGGAGAGTTTGCCGAACGGATAGGCCGAAAACGCGTACAGCAGGTTCATGGCGACCATCACCAGCGGGATTAATGCCAGCGGAATATCGGCCTGCTGGGCGCGCAGCACCAGAAAGGCCTCGCTGAACCGGGCCAGAGTGAAAACTGCGCCAAGGCCAATCACCCACCAGCAGCTGGCGCCGAGGCGCTTCAGATTCTCTTTTTTAATCGGGTTGGTACGTTTGTGAGCGACAGGGGTGGCGGGCTCATGCAGGCCGACAAAGAGCAGCAAGACGGCTAAAACACCGGGAATCACGGCAATCCAGAAGATCGTGCGAAAATCGTCGTTCCACAGCAGCATCATGCCGACGGCCAGCAGCGGCCCCAGAAAGGCGCCGATGGTATCCATCGACTGGCGCAGTCCGTATGCTGCCCCGCGTAGTTCGGGCGGCGTGACGTCGGCGACCAGCGCGTCGCGGGGTGCGCCGCGGATCCCCTTCCCTACCCTGTCAATCAGGCGCGCGCCGAGGATCATCCCAGATGAGGAGGCGATAGCAAACAGCGGCTTGCTGGCGGCACCCAGCCCGTAACCCAGCAGCGCCAGCCCTTTACGTTTTCCGAGATAGTCGCTGATAGCGCCGGAAAAGACCTTGATGATAAGCGCGGTAGCTTCCGCCAGCCCTTCAATCAGGCCAATGAAGATCACGCTGGCGCCCAGGGTGGTCACCATAAAGAGCGGCAGTAAGCTATGGATAATTTCCGATGAAATATCCATCAACATGCTGACGCCGCCAACCACCCAGACCCCTTTTGGGATCCGGCTCAGCGTGGAAAACCGGGAGATCATGCTCAGTGCTTATCGCTGCCGCCGAGGAAAAATATCCCCAGCGGGATAGCCAGCAGGACGGTAAAGACCGTGCTGTAAACCAGCACCATCGCCGATTGCAGAACGTACATGCTGGTGGTCCACTCGGTCAGCGGAATGTTGTACTGCTCAACCACGCCAATGATGGTCACACGGCCCACCCCCATCACCGCGATCAGAAAAACCGTCAGCAGCGCCAGCAGAAATTTTTTCCCCGCCGGGGTGTTAAGTTTATTACGTACCATGCGTGTTTTCCTTCACAGATAGATAACAAAGATGCTGCTCACCCTACCACGATCGCCCCTCCGGCACCAATCCAGAATTTAAAACCAGATTAAAGGCTTTTTGTCAGTGATATAAACCAGATAAAAATAAAACTAAGGCAAAAAACACCTGTTGTGATAGGGTGATGGCCACCGTTTGACATAAAAAGGAATGACTGTGAAAAACGCATCCAAAAGCATCGTCGGCCTGCTGGCCCTCACCTGCGCCAGTGCATACGCCACGTCTGCCGACCAGCCGCTCAGCAAAACGGCCCCGTATCCTCAGGCGGAACAGGGTATGAAGCGCCAGGTTATTGACCTGCCAGAGCAGAAAGATGAAGCGAATTACAAGGTTGAACTGCTGATCGGCCAGACGCTGGAGGTGGACTGTAACGCGCATCGTCTCGGCGGTCAGTTAACCAGCAAGACGCTGGAAGGCTGGGGATATGACTATTACGTCTTCGATAAGGTCACCTCGCCGGTCTCCACCATGATGGCCTGCCCGGACGGCAAGAAGACCAGCAAATTTGTGACCGCCAGTCTGGGCGAGAATAGCCTGCTGCGCTACAACAGCAAGCTGCCGATTGTGGTCTATACGCCTGCAAACATCGAGGTGAAGTACCGCGTCTGGCGGGCTGACGAGAAAGTCGAAAACGCCGTCGCGCGTTAATAAAAAAGCCGGGTGATAACCCGGCTTTTTTACATCAGAGCGCGATATCCGCGACCGGTTTGCTTTCCGGCTGGGTCGTCGCCTGCGGCTGAGCCTGAGGCGCCGCATCCGGAGCCTGAGGTTTTTCATATTTCAGCTGCAGCACGCGGCTGGTGTACTCCAGCTCGTGCTCGGTGGCGTCGATATTGCCGTTCAGCGAGGTGCCGTAAGACGGAATGATGGTCTTCAGCTTCGCCTGCCATTCCGGGCTGGCGACTTTGTCTTTAAACACTTTTTCCATCAGGTGCAGCATGATCGGCGCTGCGGTGGAAGCGCCCGGCGATGCGCCCAGCAGCGCGGCCACGGAGCCCTCTTTATCGCTTACCACTTCGGTGCCCAGACGCAGCACGCCGCCTTTTTCCTCATCACGCTTGATGATCTGCACGCGCTGGCCCGCCTGCCACAGACGCCAGTCCGCTTTCTTCGCGTCCGGGTAGTACTCTTTCAGCGCCTCAAAGCGATCGTCATCGGAGAGCAGCACCTGGCTAATCAGGTATTTCACCAGATCGAAGTTATCCAGACCCACATCAACCATCGGCCCGACGTTCGAGGTGGTGGTGGAGCTGAGCAGATCCCACAGCGAGCCGTTCTTCAGGAATTTGGTCGAGAAGGTGGCGAACGGCCCGAACAGCACCACGCGCTTACCGTCAAGAATACGGGTATCGATATGCGGCACCGACATCGGCGGCGCGCCCACGGAGGCCTGACCGTAAACTTTCGCCAAATGGCGATTCACCACCTCGGGGTTTTCTGACACCAGGAACTGCCCGCCAACCGGGAAGCCCGCATAGTTTTCCGCTTCCGGAATACCGGTCTCCTGCAGCAGCTTCAGCGCCGCGCCGCCGGCACCGATAAAGACAAACTTCGCCTTGATGACGTGTTCTTCTTCATTGTGCGCCAGATCGGCAACGGTCACGCTCCAGGAGTTGTCGGCGTTACGCTTAAAGCCGCGCACTTCGGTATTCAGCGACAGGTTAAAGTTCTCTTTTTTCTGCAGAGAGCCCACCAGCTGACGGGTGATTTCGCCGTAGTTTACGTCGGTACCGATTTCCGTACGGGTAGCGGCCACTTTCTGGTTCGGGTCGCGTCCTTCCATGACCAGCGGTGCCCACTCTTTGATCTGAGCGTGATCTTCAGAGTACTTCATGCCGCGGAACAGCGAGCTCTGCTGCAGGGCAGCATAACGCCCACGCAGGAAGTTAACGTTGTCGTCGCCCCAGACGAAGCTCATGTGCGGCACGGTGTTAATAAAGCTGTGCGGATCGTGCAGCACGCCGCTGTTCACCTGGTGAGACCAGAACTGACGGGAGATCTGGAACGCTTCGTTGATCTCCACGGCTTTCTCAATGCTGATGGAGCCGTCTTTCTTCTGCGGGGTGTAGTTCAGCTCCATTAACGCGGAGTGACCGGTACCGGCGTTGTTCCAGCCGTTGGAGCTCTCCTGCGCCACGCCATCCAGGCGTTCAACCATGGTCATGGACCAGTCCGGCTGAAGCTCCTGCAAATAGGTTCCGAGGGTGGCGCTCATGATCCCGCCGCCGATTAACAGAACGTCCGTTTCCTGCTCTTGCGATGCCTGAGCCTTCGCCGCCGTGGAGACAGCACTAAGGCTTGCCGCCGCAGCCAGCAGCAGGGCAGTCATTTTTTTCATAATTAATGCCTTCGTAATACGCGTTGTTCGCTATTTATGCAGATGAAGTCGAGTGCGGCGCCACGGTAGCAACATTTAAATATTGTTTAAAGGTTAAGAAATTATTGTAATTGTGAAATTTAATGGTGGAATGTTTGTATGGGAATGGCGTGTCCGGCTGGCAAAACGGTCATTTTGTGGCTACTATGCTGCACTTTGTGATCGCGCGCACGGAAGCCCGCCCAAACCTGCGAATCCTATGTCTCAATCTTTAATGCCCAATGAAAGTCGCGTAACCGCTGTGTTGCGCTCTCCAACGCTTTTTGTACGTGAAATACTGGCCGGTGTGATCACCGCTCTGGCGTTGATTCCGGAGGTGATCTCCTTCTCCGTGGTCGCGGGCGTCGACCCGAAAGTAAGTCTGTTCGCTTCGGTAGTTCTGTGTCTGGGGCTGTCGGTAATGGGCGGTCGCCCGGCAATGGTAACCGCCGCTGCGGGTTCCGTGGCGCTGGTGATCGGGCCGATGGTTCATCAGCATGGCGCGCAGTATATTCTGCCGGCGGTGCTGCTGGCGGGCCTGATCCAGATCCTGTTCGGGGCGCTGGGAATGGCGCGGCTGATGCGCTTTATCCCGCAGGCGGTAATGACCGGGTTTGTTAACGCTCTGGGGATTTTGATTTTCTTCGCTCAGGTACCGCATTTCTGGAGCAGAAGCCCGCTGATTGTCGGCCTGTTTGTGCTTACGCTGCTGATTGTGCTCTGGGCCCCCCGCTACATTAAAAGTATTCCTTCCCCGCTGATTGCCATCGTGGTGCTGACGATTTACACCGTGACCAGCGGCCAGCTGCTGCCGACCGTCGGCGACGAAGGCTCCATTGGCGGCGGCCTGCCGGGGATCACCCAGATGCTGGTGCCGCTGAATCTGCACACCCTGAGCATTATCTGGCCCTGCGCCCTGAGTATTGCTTTTGTCGGCCTGATGGAATCACTCCTGACCGCCAAGCTGGTGGATGAGCTGACGGCCACCCCGTCCAGCAAGCGCCGCGAGAGCATGGGGCTTGGCGTGGCGAATATCATGGCGGGCTTCTTCGGTGGGATCGCCGGTTGCGCGATGATCGGTCAGACTATCGTTAACGTCGAAATGGGCAAAGGACGTAGCCGCGTCTCGACCTTTGCCGCCGGGCTGGTGCTGCTGTTGCTGGTGACCGCCCTGAGCGAAGTGATGGCTAAAATTCCGATGGCGGTGCTGGCGGGGATCATGGCGATTGTCGCCATCAAGACCTTTAACTGGCAGAGCATTCGCCCTGCCACGGTGAAAGGCGCGCCGGTTGCGGAAACCCTGGTGATGCTGGTGACCGTCGGGGCCACCGTTTCAACCGGCAATCTGGCGATTGGCGTAGTGGGCGGGATTATCATGATGGCGATCCTCCCTGCCCGCCTGCGTCGCCATAGCGCCGCTACAGTAGAAACAGCGTCGCCAGCCCAAGAAAAATAAAGAAGCCGCCGGTATCGGTGATGGCGGTGATCATCACGCTCGACCCCACTGCGGGGTCGCGCCCGAGGCGGGTCATTACCATCGGGATGATTACCCCCATCAGCGCCGCCACCAGCAGGTTCAGCACCATCGCCAGGGTCATCACCCCGCCCAGCGCCATATCGTCATACAGCCACCAGGTCACACCCCCCATAATCCCGCCCCACACCAGGCCGTTGATCAGCGCCACGCCCAGTTCGCGCAGGATCAGGAAGGTAAAGTTGCCCGGCTGAATATGCTGCAGCGCCAGGGCGCGCACGATCATGGTGATGGTCTGGTTACCGGTGTTGCCGCCAATCCCTGCCACGATAGGCATCAGCGAGGCCAGCGCCACCAGCTGGGAGATGGTGTGTTCAAACCCGTCGATCACCCGCGAGGCGATAAACGCGGTACAGAGGTTGATCGCCAGCCACGCCCAGCGGGTTTTCACCGCCTTGCTCACCGGGGCGTACACATCCTCTTCGGCGCTCAATCCCCCGAGGGCGCGCATGTCGTTGTCGGTCTCTTTATAGACCACGTCGACGATCTCATCGATGGTCAGACGCCCCATCAGCTTACCCACCGAGTCCACCACCCCGGCGCTGAGCAGGTTGTCACGCTCAAAGGTGCGGGCAGCCTTTTCGGCGTCGTCTTCCGGGGAGAAGAGCATCGGCTCCGTTTCCATCACCTCGCTGACGCGGGTCTGAGCGCTGTTCAGCAGGATGGTCTGCAGCTCAAGCTCGCCGAGCAGGCTTTTATCCCGCGCGGTAACAAACAGCTTGTCGGTGTTTTTCGGCATTTTGCCCAGCCGCCGCAGGTAGCGCTGGACGGTGCCCAGGGTCACGTCCGGTCGCACGGTGATCACGCTGAACTCCATGATCGCGCCGACGCGGTCCTGCTCATAGTGCATGACCTGATGAACGCGGGCGCGGTCCTGAGGCGGCAGCGAGGCCAGCAGTCGTCCGGTCAGGTTTCGCGGCAGATGCTGGACCAGGTAGAGCTGGTCGTCGATGTCCAGCGTGCGGACCGCGTCGAGAATGGCGTGGTCGCTCATCTCATCGATCAGATCGTCCCAGACGTTTTCTGAGGCCTCCAGCAGTACCTGCCCGCGCTCGTGATCCTCGACCAGCCGCCACAGGGCGTGGCGCTCTTCCGAGGGCAGCGCTTCAAGGGTGTCGGCGAGATCGGGCGGCGGCAAATGTGCCACCAGCGCCCCTACCTCAGCAATATCGTCGGCTAACGTCCCGACATCATATTGCTCAGCCAGGGTCAGTTTGCCCAGCAGGGTTGAAGTGAGCGCTTTGTCGGTGGTCATCAGCCAGATCAGGCGCGCACGCTCTTCATCGCGCAGCCGTGCGCTATTTTTCGTTAATCCAGACATCAATTATCAATCCATTAAATGAGTTGGCATTAAGCATAGCGTGGGCTTGTGTAAATATTAATAAACGGATGAGAGGAGAGGATAAAAAAGCAGCAGGCGGAGAAAACAGACCCGGCGGCAGAGCGCCACCGGGCAGGCGGGTTATGCGGTACGGGCTACCGCATCACGCGACGCGGCATCACGTTCGGCACCGGTCAGTTCCGTCAGCTGGCCGCTGCGCATCTCAAGCAGGCGGTCGGCATGGATAAAGTAGTGATCGTCATGGCTGATGGCAAAGATGGTTTTGCCCATCTGCTGCATCAGCGGGAGCAGCACCTGATAAAACTCGCGGCGGAAATGCGGGTCCTGATCCGCCGCCCACTCATCCAGCAGAATGATGTCGCGCTCTTCCGCCAGGGCCAGCAGCAGGGCTACGCGCTTCTTCTGCCCTTTCGACAGCTTAAGGTTGAGGATCTTGCCATCCTGCAGCTCCAGCTTGTGCGACATTTGCAGGTGCGCCAGCCATTTTTCCACCAGCGCCGGATCGGCCTGCCTGCCTTCCGGGCCCAGCAGCTGATCGAACAGCCAGACGTCGGTAAACACCGCGGAGAACAGCTTGCGGTAATCTTCCGGTTTTTCGGCGCTCAGCGGTTTACCGTCCAGCAGGATCTCCCCCGACTGGGGCTGGTACAGCCCGGTCAGGAGCATCGCCAGGGTTGATTTGCCGCTGCCGTTGCCGCCAATCAGGAACAGCAGTTCGCCGCGGTTAAGGGTTAAGTTCACCGGCCCGACGGAGAAGTCGTTGTCCTGGTACTTAAACGTCACGTTGCGCAGCTCCAGCGTCTGCCAGTTCGGGAATGCCTGCGGGCGTGGGAACTCCGCTTTGTACGGCGCAAGCGCAAACTTGCGCAGCTTGTTAAAGGCCACCTGGGCGCTGAGCAGGGTCGGCAGCGCGCCGACCGCAGAAAGCAGCGGCGTGCGCAGGAACAGCAGCGTCAGCGAGTAGGTGGCGGCGACGTTGGTGTCTGCCCAGCCGAGGCTGTTGGCCATCCAGAAGACCAGACCAATCGCCCCCAGCATCATGATATTTGACCAGTTAACCGCGCTCAGGTGGAAGGTATCGGCCCGCACGATGTGGTGGCGATATTCACGGGCATCCGGGATATAGAGGTTATTGAAGATGTGCTCGGCGCGCTCGCGGTTGAGGGTCAGCTCTTTGCGCCCTTCCAGCACCGTCTGATAGTCGTTATAGAGCTTGTCTTCGGTTTCGCGCAGTACCGCCATGTGCTTGTAGACGCGTGACACCAGCAGGTAGCCGCCCCAGATGGTGATCGCAATCCACAGGGCGGTGATCGCCAGCATTTTGGTGGAGAGCCAGGCCAGATAAGCCGCCGATCCGAAGGTCAGAATGATCCCCTGCACCAGTTCCGGCAGACGCACAAAGGCGATGGTGATCGAGCGAACGTCGCTGGTTAACCCGGCCAGCAGCGAGGCGCTGCCCAGCTGCTCTACACGTTCAACCTGGGTATCCAGAATCCGCTTGATGAACTCGCTGCGCAGGCGGTAGACGAAGTGGTGACCCAGCGTCGTCAGCGCCAGCTGCGAGCCCAGCGTGACGGCCATCAGCAGAACCAGCAGACCGAGAAATTCCGGCAGCACCATCAGGGTGGTGTCGACGGTTTCAATTAAACGCAGGTTGATAAAGGCGATAAGCCCGATACCCAGCGCGGCGCTGAGCAGGCTTAATGCCATCACCGCGATAAACGGCCAGCGATATTGACGCCAGACCAGTAACAGGAGTTCCATGCAGAGCAATCCAGACAAGAAAAAACAGCCAGCAGTGTAAACTGCTCGCCGCTTACATCAAGAATAATTCTTATTTTTATTCGTTGTTCGCTGCCTGGCGGAAGGTGAGGTTGTAGCGATAGTCGCCGGTAAGCGGATGGGTCCCCGGCTTAAGCGGCTGAATGCCATGGTAAAACAGTCTCGATGGCCCACCCCAGACCACCACGTCGCCATGCTCCAGCAGCAGGCGTTTAAGCGGATCGTTGCGGCGCAATCCGCCGAACTGGAATACGGCGGGCAGGCCCAGCGATACCGAGACAATCGGCGCCCGCAGGTCCGCTTCATCTTTATCCTGATGAAGAGAGAGCTTTGCCCCGACGGCGTAGCGGTTGATAAGGCAGGCATCCGGCTGAAACTCGGGATAGCCCGCCGCGCAGGCGGCATCATGGCACAGAGTGGCAAACGCCTCCGGCATCGGCGGCCAGGGGGCCGCGGTGAGCGGGTCGAGCGGAGAATAGAGGTAGCCCCGCTGATTGGTGGTCCAGCCCAGCCCGCCGCAGTTGGTCATCGCCACCGACATGGTGTATCCCCCAGGGGTGACCATCTGGCGAAACGGCGAGACGCCTGCCACCTGGTCGATGGCCTGCATTAACGCAGGCCCGCCAGCCCGGGCGAAGCGGCGCAGGATCACCGCCCCGGGTGCCAGCGGCTCCTGCCAGGGTTGTTCATCGGCAAAAAGATCGAGCATCACACCTCCTCTTTTTTGGCTTCACGACGCAGTAACGCCGCTTTGCGGGCCGTGCCCCAGCGGTAGCCCGAGAGCCCGCCGTCGCTGCGTACCACCCGATGGCAGGGAATAACGATTGCCAGTTTGTTGGCGGCACAGGCCCGGGCCACCGCACGCACCGCGCCGGGATGCCCGATGGCGTTGGCCACCTGCTGATAGCTTGCCGTCTCTCCGTCTGGAATGGCGCGCAGGGCCTGCCAGACCTGGCGCTGAAAGGCGGTGCCGCGAATATCCAGCGGCAGCGTGAGCGCGACGGCGTGGTTATCAATGCTGGCGATCACCCGGGCGACGCGCGAGGCAAAGGCGGCATCGGCCTGCTCCCTGTGGGCGTGAGGAAACATCGTCTCCAGCTCGGCAATCAGGGCGCTGTCGTCATCGCCGGGCAAAATCGCGCAGACGCCCCGCCCGCTTTCCGCCACCAGGCAGCGCCCCAGCGCGCAGTCACTCAGGGCGTAACGCACGGTGGTCTCTTCCCCGCCGCTGCGGTACTGCTTCGCGGTCATCCCCAGTGTGGCATCGGCGTTGCGATAGTAGCTGCTGCTGTCGGGGAATCCCGCCGCCAGCACGGAGTCGGTAATGCTCTCGCCCTGCCCCAGGGCATCGCGGAGTCTTTTTGCCCGGGCAGCCTGCTGCCAGCCTTTCGGCGTCATGCCGGTCGAGGATTTAAACAGACGATGAAGATGATACGGGCTCATCGCCACCTGCTGCGCCAGCATCTCCAGGGTCAGGGGCTCTTCCTGCTCCAGTAACCGGCAGGCTTTTTCGATGGTGGCGACGCGCTGCGCCTGCGGATCCTCTTGATCCGGGCGGCAGCGCTTACAGGGGCGAAAACCCGCCTGTTCAGCGTGGCGGGCATCGGGATAAAAGCGGACGTTTTCGCGCAGGGCATGGCGCGCCCGGCAGGACGGGCGGCAGAAGATACCGGTGGTCTGTACGGCAAAAACGAACTGACCGTCGGCATGACAATCGCGGGCCAGCACCGCCAGCCAGCGTTGGTCATCATTATTCAGGTTTGGCTTTTTCATGATCGGCTCCTTCTTTAAGCATACTCATAGCCTGCCTGAGCGCCAGCCGACAAAAACCCGCAACCTTGCTTTTTAATTCGCCCCGTTAACGAGGAAACTGGCGAACTGCGGGGACATCCAGGTTTTAAAGCCCTCGCCTTCACGGGTGATCATATAGACCGCCAGACCTTGCTGCCGCACGATCTCTTTGGCTTTTTCCGCCCCCAGCACCATCAGACCGGTATCCCAGGCATCGGCTTCGAGAGCCGTCGGGGCGATCACCGTCACCGACACCAGACTATGGGTAATCGGACTGCCAGTCTGGGGATCGATCACGTGGGAAATACGCTTGCCGTCCAGTTCATAGTAGTTGCGGTAGCTGCCGGAGGTGCTGATGCCGTGGCCGTTGATATCGACAATGGCCTGCACAGCATTCTCCCTGTCGGTCGGCTTCTGGATCGCCACGCGCCAGGGCTTATCACTCGCATTCATGCCCCGGCTGACCAGCGCCCCGCCCACGGAGACCAGATAGCGGGAGATCCCCTCTTCGGCCATCAGCTGCGCCAGGTGATCGGCAGCATAGCCCTCACCCACCGTGGAGAGATCGACAAACAGATCGGGAATGTCTTTTTGCAGATACTGCTGGCCGGACTGATTAATCACCGACAGATGCTCTAGCCCCGTTTGCGCGCGGGCATCGTCAATTTGCGCCTGGTCGGGTATTTGTACCGGCTGCTTGTTCGGGCCAAAGCCCCACAGGTTAACCAGAGGGCCGACGGTAATATCCATCGCGCCGTTGGTTTTGTAGCCCACCCGCAGCGATTCGGTGACTATATCCGCCATCGCTTCGCTCACCGGCCAGGGTGAAGTGCTCTTCGACTGGTTAAAGCGCATCAGCGCCGAGTCGTTCTTATAGGTGGACATCAGCTGGTCATCGCCATCCAGCTGAGACTGGATCTTGCCGCGCAGCTCTTCTGCCCGGGCAGCGGAGAGATCGATGGCGCTGACGCGCCAGAAGGTGCCCATCGTTTTCCCTTCCAGTACCGTCGCGGCGGCGGTTTCGCTCTTTACCGGCGGTGTTGGGGCATCACATGCTGACAGCATAAACAGGGTCGCCAGAAAGCCGACACGCAGAAAAGTAATTTCCATTCGTTATTATCCTCAAGCCTGAGACCGGCAAGAGTACACCAAAAAGCAGGCTTTGTAAGGGCCTGACAGCAAAACCAAAAAAAGGGGCCAGTTGGCCCCTTTCGCAATACGACGTAAGACTTAGAACTGGTAAACCAG
This sequence comes from Leclercia barmai, assembly GCF_049312895.1. Classification (NCBI taxonomy): domain Bacteria; kingdom Pseudomonadati; phylum Pseudomonadota; class Gammaproteobacteria; order Enterobacterales; family Enterobacteriaceae; genus Leclercia; species Leclercia barmai. The sequence goes on from NZ_JBMNWZ010000002.1 coordinate 622,591, forward strand.
ACCCAGCGCTACGATGTCATCGGTGCTGATGCCAGCGCGGTCGGTGAACGCGTTGTCATCCAGCAGGTTGATTTTGTAATCAACGTAGGTGGACATGTTTTTGTTGAAGTAGTAAGTCGCACCAACATCAACATATTTCAGCAGATCCTGGTCGCCGTTACCTTCGATGTCCTTACCTTTGGACTGCAGGTAAGCCACGGATGGACGCAGACCGAAGTCGAACTGGTACTGTGCAACCACTTCGAAGTTCTGCGCTTTGTTAGCAAAGCCGTAAACTGCGTTAGGGGCATCGCTCTGAGAGTTACCGAAACGGGTCGCGTTGTAGGTCTGGGAGTACTGCGCTGCCAGGTAGATGTTGTTCGCATCGTATTTCAGGCCGCCGCTGTAAACTTCAGCGTGGTCGCCACGGCCATAAACGCCTGGACCGTTCTGGTCTGCGGTACGTTTAGAAGAAGACGCTGCCGCACCCACGCTGAAGCCTTCGCCCAGATCGTAGGTCAGGGAGCCGCCGAAGCCGTCACCGTTCTGTTTCAGCAGGCTACGGCCACCGACGTTCTCGCCGCTGACGCTGCCGTTTTTACCCTGGTACTGCAGAGCAAAGTTCAGGCCATCAACCAGACCGAAGAAGTCCTGGTTACGGTAGGTAGCAACGCCGTTACCACGGGATTGCATGAAGTTGTCGGAACCGTAGGTGTCGCCGCCGAATTCTGGCAGAACGTCGGTCCAGGAGGTTACGTCGTAGATCACGCCGTAGTTACGACCGTAGTCGAAAGAACCTGCTTCAGCGAATTTCAGACCTGCGAAGGCCACACGAGTCCAGGACTGGTTGCTGCTGCTTTCTGTGTCATTAGCCTGAACGTTGTATTCCCACTGACCGTAACCAGTGATCTGATCGTTAACCTGAGTTTCGCCTTTGAAGCCGATACGCATGTAGGTCTGGTCGCCGTCAGCGCCTTCGTCATCAGAGAAATAGTGCAGACCGTCTACTTTACCGTAGAGATCTAATTTGTTGCCGTCTTTGTTGTAAATTTCAGCCGCATTCGCTGCTCCTGCTACCAGCAGTGCTGGCACCAGGAGGGACAGTACTTTAACTTTCATTATTTTAACCCTCTGTTATATGTCTTTTATTACCACTGCTTACTGATTAACCCTCTTAACCAGTCGGCAAGTTCATTCTCCGCAAAAATACAGAATAATCCAACAAGAATATGATACGAAAACTTTTAAGATGTTTCATATTGCCGTATAGATGTTTCAATTTGTAAATATGAGGGAACTTTTTTGCCGCACAATAAGTTAAAAAATAAAGCACCAATAATCAAAAAGTTAAAATAAACAATTAAATTCAACAACTTACAGAAAAATAAATTATAGCACTGATTGACAAAACAAAAATCCCGGCGGCTACTAAAATATCTCTCGCTATCATCATTAACTTTATTTATTACCGTCATTCAAATTTGAATGTCTGTTTATCCAGAATTGAACCGAATGCAATGCATTCGGTTTTTTTTTACTCATCTTTACGCAAATTCAAATAATTTGTGCTACCCACCTGAAACTATAACGACTATTAATTAAATCCTCGCGTACTATTTTTAGCCTCAGAAATTGAATGGTTGATTTAATTTCTTGTTTATTCGTGCTATTTTTTCGCGAAATTGTCAATTATTTGTACAATATTGATCCGAACGTACAGATTTAACGCGGTTCGTTTGTTTTGCGCAACGCGTCGAAAAAGTCAGCATATGCGAGAGAGTGAGGCTGGAAATTCGATTATTACGCTTTATACTGCCCTACTCGCCTGCAGCGCAGCCATAACGGATTAAACACATCAATGAGTCAGTCTGATATCACAACCGCGAACAAGTTCTCCCTGCTTCCGGGCAGCATTACGCGTTTCTTTCTTCTACTGATCGTTGTGCTGTTAGTGACCATGGGCGTGATGGTGCAGAGCGCCGTGAATACCTGGCTCAAAGACCGCAGCTACCAGATTGTCGATATCAGCCACGCGCTGCATAAACGCATCGACACCTGGCGCTATGCCACCTGGCAGATCTACGACAACATTGCGGCGACCCCAACCACCTCCTCTGCGGAAGGGCTTCAGGAGACGCGCCTGAAACAGGACGTCTACTATCTTGAGAAAACGCGACGCAAAACCGAGGCCCTGATCTTCGGTTCCCACGACAGCGCCACGCTGGAGATGACCCAGCGGATGTCAACTTACCTGGATACGCTGTGGGGCGCGGAGACGGTTCCCTGGTCGATGTACTATCTCAACGGTCAGGACAACAGCATGATCCTGATCTCCACCCTGCCGCTTAAGGATCTCTCTTCCGGGTTTAAAGAGTCTACGGTGGGTAACATTGTCGATTCCCGCCGCGCGGAGATGCTGCAGCAGGCTAACGCCCTGGACGAGCGCGAAAGTTTCTCCTCCCTGCGCCGGCTGGCCTGGCAAAACGGCCACTATTTTACCCTGCGCACCACCTTCAATCAGCCAGGCCATCTGGCGACGGTGGTGGCCTTCGATCTGCCGATCAACGATCTGATCCCACCGGATATGCCGCTCGACAGCTTCCGTCTGGAACAGGACAACACGGTACAAAACCTGCGCGCACCGACGGACAAAGAGAGCCCGGACAGCGTCTCTATCTCCTTTAATGGTTCGAAAATCGAGATTGCTTCAACCCTGAACACCACCGGCATGCGCCTGGTCTGGCAGGTGCCTTTCGGTACCCTTCTGCTTGATACCCTGCAAAATATTCTGTTGCCGCTGCTGCTTAATATCGGTCTGCTGGCGTTGGCGCTGTTCGGTTACAGCACCTTCCGCTCGCAGCCGGGTCGCCAGAGCGATGTCCCCGTTGCGTCCGGCACCAGCAACGAGCTGCGCGTCCTGCGCGCGCTGAATGAAGAGATAGTCTCCGTGCTGCCGCTCGGCCTGCTGGTGCACGATCAGGAAGCCAACCGGACGGTGATCAGTAACAAAATTGCCGACCACCTGCTGCCGCACCTGAATCTGCAGAACATCACCAGCATGGCGGATCAGCACCAGGGGGTGATTCAGGCCACCATTAATAACGAACTGTACGAAATCCGTCAGTTCCGCAGCCAGGTGGCGTCGCGCACGCAGATTTTCATTATTCGCGATCAGGATCGCGAGGTGCTGGTCAATAAAAAGCTCAAGCAGGCGCAAAGGCTGTACGAGAAAAACCAGCAGGGCCGCGCGGCGTTTATGCAGAATATCGGCGAGGCGTTCAAGCTGCCGCTGAAGGCGCTGGCCAGCGAAGCCGCCCATTTATCCAGCCCGGAGAGCCTGCAGCTGTCTTCTCATGCCGACACGCTGGTGCGGCTGGTGGATGAGATCCAGCTGGCCAACATGCTGGAAAATGACACCTGGAAGGGCAATGCGTCGCTGTTCTCGATTCAGGATCTGATCGATGAAGTGGTGCCGGAAGTGCTGCCGGTGATCAAGCGCAAAGGGCTGCAGCTGCTGATTAACAACCCGCTGCGCGCGAATGATGAACGTCATGGCGACCGTGACGCCCTGCGCCGCATTCTGCTGATGCTGATCCAGTACGCGGTCACCACCACCCAGATCGGCAAGATTACTCTCGAAGTGAGCAGCGATGAGTCGGCCGACGACCGCCTTACCTTCCGTATCCTGGATACCGGCGAGGGGGTCACGGCCAGTGAAATCGACAATCTGCACTTCCCTTTCCTCAACGAGACCCAGGGCGACAACTATGGCAAAGCCAACGCCCTCACCTTCTGGCTCTGCGATCAGCTGGCGCGCAAGCTGGGCGGCCATCTGAATATCAAAGCGCGTGAATCTCTGGGCACCCGCTACTCTCTGCACGTGAAAATGCCAGCCACGCCGCAGGAAGCAGAGGAAGATGAACGCCTGCTGGATGACGTGGTGATCATGGTAGACGTGACCTCAAACGAGATCCGCAATATCGTGGTTCGTCAGCTGGAAAACTGGGGCGCAAGCTGTATTTCCCCGGACGAAAGGCTGGCAAGTCAAGAATATGATCTCTTTTTAACGGATAATCCGTCTAATCTTACTGCCTCGGGCTTGCTTTTAAGCGATGATGAGCCAGGCGTGCGAAAAATTGGCCCCGGCCAGGTGCGCGTCAACTTTAATATGAGCAATGCTATGCAGGAAGCTGTACTACAACTAATAGAAGAGCAGCTGTCGCAGGAAACGATCCCGGAATCCCCACTGGGCGGCAACGGAAATGCTGAACTTCATGCCAGCGGATATTATTCGCTCTTTGTAGACACAGTACCAGATGATGTTAAGAGGTTGTATACTGAGTCGGCCGCGAACGACTTCGCGGCGCTGGCTCAAACAGCACACCGGCTCAAAGGGGTGTTTGCCATGCTTAATCTGGTTCCAGGCAAGCAATTATGTGAAACGCTGGAACATCTTATTCGTGAGAAAGATGCCGCCAGCATAGAAAAATACATCAGCGACATTGACGCCTACGTCAAAAGCTTGCTGTAGCAAGGTAGCCCTATACATGAACAATATGAACGTAATTATTGCCGATGACCATCCGATTGTACTGTTCGGTATTCGCAAATCACTTGAACAGATCGAGTGGGTGAATGTAGTCGGTGAATTTGAAGACTCCACAGCACTGATTAATAACCTGCCTAAGCTTGATGCGCACGTGCTCATCACCGACCTTTCCATGCCTGGAGATAAGTACGGTGACGGGATTACGCTGATCAAATACATCAAGCGCCATTTCCCAAGCATTTCGATTATCGTGCTGACCATGAACAATAACCCGGCGATTTTAAGTGCCGTTCTGGATCTCGATATTGAAGGGATTGTCCTGAAACAGGGCGCACCAACCGATCTGCCTAAGGCGCTTGCCGCGCTGCAGAAAGGGAAGAAATTCACCCCGGAAAGCGTCTCTCGCCTGCTGGAAAAAATCAGCGCTGGCGGTTACGGCGACAAACGCCTGTCGCCAAAAGAGAGCGAAGTATTGCGTCTGTTTGCCGAAGGTTTCCTGGTAACCGAAATCGCCAAGAAGCTGAACCGCAGCATCAAGACCATCAGTAGCCAGAAAAAATCTGCAATGATGAAGCTGGGCGTTGAGAACGATATCGCCCTGCTGAACTACCTCTCTTCCGTCACGCTGAGTCCTGCGGATAAAGAGTAATCGGTGAAATGCCGGGTGGCGCTTCGCTTACCCGGCCTACAATGCCCGTAGGCCCGCGCAAGCGAAGCGCCGCCGGGCAAAAAAAGCCCATAAATGGGCTTTTTTTTATCCTCGCGTTTTTCTCACCCGCTCGGCATACACAGATAGCGTCTGTTTCAGCACGTCCAGCGTTACCGGCTTGGACAGACAGCTGTCCATTCCCGATTCCAGACAACGCTGCTTCTCCTCTGCCAGCGCATTGGCGGTGACGCCCACCACCGGCAGCGTCAGGCCGAGCTGGCGGATGCGCTGGGTCAAACGATAGCCGTCCATGTTCGGCATGTTTACGTCGCTCAGGACGATGTCGATATGGTTTTTGCTCAGCACGTTCAGGGCATCCACGCCGTCATTGGCGGTTTTACACTGATAGCCCAGCGAGCCCAGCTGGTCGGCCAGCAGACGGCGGTTAATCGGATGGTCATCCACCACGAGGATCATCATGTCCTCATTCAGGGACTGCTCCGACTCTGGCGACGGCAGCGATGTGCTACCGCCTGCGCTGTCCATCTCAACACGGTAGATGCGCGCCAGCAGGGCAATCAGCTCATGCGGCGCTGCCACGCTGTTCACCCACTCGCCGTCGGCACGCTCCAGGGCGATACCGATATGGCGACGGCAGAAGATCACCGCGGCTTTGCCCTGCCACGGCTGCGTCAGCTCATCGTCAGTCAGGAGCATATCGTCCGCGTCCGGGGTTTGCCCGGTGTAGCGCGCCACCCGGATGCCGTGCGACGTCAGCAGTGACTCAAGATAGGCATGCAGCGAGGCGTTATTAACCGCCAGCCAGCAGCGTTTATCGCTTAATCCCTCAATCGGCATGTTAGCCGGAGACTGTGCGGCATAGAGCGGAATACGGATAGTGAACTGGCTGCCCATGCCCGGCTCGGTATCCACCGAGATATCGCCGTCCATCATGCTGATCAGTTTTTCACAGATCGCCAGCCCCAGCCCGGTGCCCTGGAAGTTGCGCTGAACGCCGGTTCCCACCTGGAAGAAGGGATCGAAAAGCTTAACCACCTCTTTCGCCGGGATGCCCACCCCGGTGTCACGCACGCGGATGCTCAGGTAGTCCCCTGCCCGGCTGACGTGCATCACAATGCAGCCCATATCGGTAAACTTGATGGCGTTGCTGAGCAGGTTGGAGATCACCTGCTGCAGGCGCATCGGATCGCCCTCAAGCGATAGCGGCACGTCCGGCTCGATAAAGCAGTACAGCCCCAGCTGTTTACGCACCACCAGCGGCAGATAGTTGGCGCTGATATGGTTCATCACTTCGCGCGGCGAGAATTCGCGCGGCTCGATTTTCAGCTGCTCGGATTCAATTTTAGAGAAGTCGAGAATATCGCTGATGATTTTCAGCAGCAGGCTGGAGGAGTTATTCATCGCCGTCACCAGACGGTCGACGCCGCGCGGCAGCTCTTTGGTCTGCAGCAGATCGAGGTTACCGATAATCCCGTACAGCGGGGTACGCAGTTCATGGCTGACGGTGGCAAGGAACATTGATTTCGACTGGCTGGCCTGTTCAGCGGACTGGGCCATATCCTGCAGCGACTCTTCCATTTTGACGCGCGCGGAGACATCCACCAGCACGCAGATAGCCACGTTCTCATTGCGGTAGCGCGAGTGGACAAAGCTAATCTGCAGATTGGTGTTGTTGCTGGTCAGCACGTCGACGAAGTTGACCTGCTGTCCGCAGATGATCTGCGTCAGCCGCTGCCGGTCCTCATGGGTGAGCATATTCAGGTAGTTATGCGCCAGCTCGTTACTGAGGATATTGGTCCCGTCGAGGGTGCGCAGAATACAGATCCCCACCGGCGCCGAGGCGACAATTTTGCGGTTGAATTGCTCGTGCTCTTCAAGACGCTGGGCATCGACCTCCGCCGGGATAAAGATTTTGCGCTCATACATGCGCGCAAGGGTAAAGAGCGCAATCCCCACCAGCACGTTCAGCAGTACCGAATTGAGGATCAGCATGCGAATTCGCTCCAGCACCATATCTACCGGCACGGAGTAAACGATGCTCAGGGACGAAGGCGGCAGGCTTTTTTTCAGTACAAGGTCACGAAAACCGGCGCTGTAACCAAACCATGAGCGCTCCTGCATCCAGCGCGGATCGACCTTCAGTCGGGATTCCGGCCCGGCCAGCGAAATCAGGGTGTGGCCATTTTCATCGAGAATGGTAACGCCCATCGGCAGGTTGCCCGGGGTGAAAAAGTTCTCCATTCGGATAGACTGCTCAATGCCGAGCATCGCCTGCAGGCGATTGCCGAGATAGACCGGCGTCAGAGCATAGAAGTAGCCTACCCCTGAACGCGGGCCCTGGCTTATCCAGAAGAGGTTATTGCCGCGCTCGTCCTGCGGCGCGTTACGGTATTTGACAATCCGCTCATGCAGGGTCTTCAGGGCGCTGTCGCGGTCCACCGGCACTTCGCGCAGACCAAAATCGGCCATGCAGAGGTTTTCGCTGCCAATCAGAAAGACCCGGTTAAGGTCGTAGGCTGCCGAGAAGTTATCGCGCCAGTAGCGCATAAACCAGGCCAGCGACTCCAGCGAACCCCGCCATGCGGAGCCCATCGCCGAGCAGTCAGAGTCGGGGAACAGAGGTTCAAAGTTGGGGACATCCGCTTTACTGTCGCGTCCGCGCATAGCCAGAACGCCGTTTTCCGCCGTCAGACGGTTCTCGGCGATGTACTTGAGCTCCTTCATGACGTCCGACGTTCGCTGAATATAGCGCTGGGACTGATCGAAGCTGAGACTAAACTCCTGGCGGATCTCCGCCTCCTTCTGGTGCAGCGCATTGACGATGTAAAACACCGAAAACAGTGCGATCAGCACCCAAATCAGGAGCGCCAGCGCCCGAAAAAGATAGCGAGAAACTTTCAGCGTGGTTCGAAAGGAGACGAGGTATTTCAAGGGGGCGAGGCTCCGCCGTCAGGATCACAAGGAATGGGTTAAGGTAGCGGTAAATCGCCGCCGTCGCAACGTTCGGTTGTCTGCAATTCAGGGCCGCAGCAAAAGAAAAGGGCCGGAAACCGGCCCTTTATCGTCAGGAGAGATTACTCTTCGGCATCATCTGCCGCATCATCGTCGGTTTCCGCTTCCGGTGCGATTTCATCGTCACCTTCTGCCACGCTACCGTCGATAGAGTCGAGCTCTTCATCATCTACTGGCTCAGCGACACGCTGCAGACCCACCACGTTTTCATCTTCCGCAGTACGGATGAGGATCACGCCCTGGGTGTTACGCCCGACTACGCTGATTTCCGATACGCGGGTACGCACCAGCGTACCGGCATCGGTGATCATCATGATCTGGTCGGCATCGTCGACCTGTACCGCGCCAACAACGGAACCGTTGCGCTCGGTGACTTTGATCGAGATAACGCCCTGGGTGCCACGGGACTTGGTTGGGTATTCGTCCTGCGCGGTACGTTTACCGTAACCGTTCTGGGTGACGGTGAGGATTGCGCCTTCGCCACGTGGAACGATCAGGGAGACCACGCTGTCTTCACCCGCCAGCTTGATGCCGCGAACGCCGGTCGCCGTACGACCCATCGCGCGCACCGCGTTCTCTTTAAAGCGCACCACTTTACCGGCGGCAGAGAACAGCATCACTTCGTCAGAGCCTGAAGTCAGATCCACACCAATCAGTTCATCGCCTTCGTTCAGGTTGACGGCAATAATGCCGGCAGAACGTGGGCGGCTGAACTCGGTCAGGGCAGTTTTCTTCACCGTACCGCTGGCGGTCGCCATAAAGACGTTTACGCCTTCAGCGTACTCGCGAACCGGCAGGATCGCGGTGATGCGTTCGTTTTGCTCCAGCGGCAGCAGGTTGACGATTGGACGTCCACGCGCGCCACGGCTCGCTTCCGGCAGCTGATAGACCTTCATCCAGTACAGACGGCCCCGGCTGGAGAAGCAGAGGATGGTGTCGTGGGTGTTGGCCACCAGCAGGCGGTCGATAAAGTCTTCTTCTTTAATACGTGCCGCCGATTTGCCCTTCCCGCCACGACGCTGTGCTTCGTAGTCGGTTAACGGCTGGTACTTCACGTAGCCCTGGTGAGACAGGGTCACAACAACGTCTTCCTGGTTGATCAGGTCTTCGATGTTGATATCCGCAGAGTTAGCGGTGATTTCAGTGCGACGCTCATCGCCGAACTGATCGCGGACCAGCTCCAGCTCTTCGCGGATAACTTCCATCAGGCGATCGGCGCTGCCCAGAATGTGCAGCAGTTCAGCGATCTGCTCCAGCAGCTCTTTATACTCGTCGAGCAGTTTTTCGTGCTCAAGGCCGGTCAGTTTCTGCAGACGCAGATCCAGAATCGCCTGTGCCTGCTGTTCGGTCAGCCAGTATTTGCCATCGCGAATACCGTACTGCGGCTCGAGCCACTCAGGACGCGCGGCATCGTCACCGGCACGTTCCAGCATGGAGGAGACGTTGCCCAGATCCCACGGTTTGGCGATCAGGCCCGCTTTCGCTTCGGCAGGCGTTGGCGCACGACGGATCAGTTCGATGATCGGGTCGATGTTCGCCAGCGCGACGGCCAGCGCTTCGAGGATGTGTGCACGATCGCGGGCTTTACGCAGTTCGAAAATGGTACGACGGGTCACCACTTCACGGCGGTGACGCACGAACGCGCTCAGAATGTCTTTCAGGTTCATGATCTTCGGCTGACCATGGTGCAGTGCCACCATGTTGATACCGAAGGAGACCTGAAGCTGAGTCAGGGAGTAGAGGTTGTTCAGAACCACTTCCCCTACCGCGTCGCGTTTGATTTCAATCACGATACGCATGCCGTCTTTATCAGACTCATCACGCAGCGCGCTGATACCTTCAATACGTTTCTCTTTAACCAGCTCGGCAATCTTCTCGATCAGGCGCGCTTTGTTCACCTGATACGGAATTTCGTGGACGATAATGGTCTCACGGCCAGTTTTGGCATCCGCTTCAACTTCGGCGCGGGCACGAATATAGATCTTGCCGCGACCGGTACGGTACGCTTCTTCGATACCGCGACGGCCATTGATAATCGCTGCAGTCGGGAAGTCCGGGCCCGGGATGTGTTCCATCAGCCCTTCAATGCTGATGTCTTCATCGTCGATATAGGCCAGGCAGCCGTTGATCACTTCAGTGATGTTGTGCGGCGGAATGTTGGTCGCCATACCTACGGCGATACCGGACGAACCGTTTACCAGCAGGTTAGGGATCTTCGTCGGCATAACGTCAGGAATTTTTTCCGTGCCGTCATAGTTGTCGACAAAATCTACCGTCTCTTTTTCCAGATCGGCCATCAGCTCATGGGCAATCTTCGCCAGGCGGATTTCCGTATAACGCATTGCCGCAGCGGAGTCGCCGTCGATAGAACCGAAGTTACCCTGACCATCAACCAGCATGTAACGCAGCGAGAATGGCTGCGCCATACGGACGATGGTGTCGTACACCGCGGAATCACCATGAGGATGGTATTTACCGATTACGTCACCAACGACACGGGCAGATTTTTTGTACGCTTTATTCCAGTCATTGCCCAATACGTTCATGGCGTATAGTACGCGACGGTGTACCGGCTTAAGTCCATCGCGGACATCCGGCAGCGCTCGGCCAACAATGACCGACATCGCATAATCCAGATAGGAGCTCTTCAGCTCTTCCTCGATGTTAACCGGTGTAATTTCTCTCGCAAGGTCGCTCATCTAACCGCTATCCCTCTACTGTATCCCGGATTCAAAGGTCGGAAATTATAACACACCCGCTTAGGTTTAAACTAATTTGCTTTGTTATCCTGATATACTTCCTCGTCTTTAAATTACGGAGTAAAAGCGTCCATGAATGCGGAAAAATCCCCGGTGGCTCAAAACGTCGACCACGAAGAGATCGCCAAATTTGAAGCCGTGGCCTCACGCTGGTGGGATCTTGAAGGTGAGTTCAAACCGTTGCACCGCATTAACCCCCTGCGCCTGGGCTATATCGCGGAGCGTTCCGGCGGTCTGTTCGGTAAAAAGGTGCTCGATGTGGGCTGCGGCGGCGGCATCCTGGCCGAGAGCATGGCGCGCGAAGGCGCCACGGTAACCGGGCTGGATATGGGCTTTGAGCCGCTGCAGGTGGCACGTCTGCACGCGCTGGAAAGCGGTATTCAGGTGGAGTACGTGCAGGAAACGGTGGAAGCCCACGCGGCGGAGCACGCCCAGCAGTATGACGTCGTCACCTGCATGGAAATGCTGGAGCACGTTCCCGACCCGCAATCGGTGGTAAAAGCCTGTGCGGCGCTGGTAAAACCGGGCGGCCAGGTGTTCTTCTCCACCATCAACCGCAACGGCAAGGCGTGGCTGATGGCGGTAGTCGGCGCAGAGTATGTGCTGCGGATGGTGCCAAAAGGCACTCACGACGTGAAAAAATTCATCAAGCCAGCGGAACTGCTGAGCTGGGTCGACGGCACCTGGCTGAAAGAGCAGCACATGACCGGCCTGCACTACAATCCGCTCACCGACAAGTTCAAACTGGCACCCGGCGTGGATGTTAACTATATGTTGCACACAACCGCCAAAAACGACTAACGTCATTCAGATTTCTTATAAAGATTGCGCAGCAAAGGTTGCGCAATCTTGACCATGCGTTGAAGAAATCAGCACTCGATCAAATTTTCGTTTTTTTTTGCTGAATATTGACATCTCGTCCAGGCCTTATGGTTCGTGGACTTAGCCTTTATCACGCTTTGGCAACCTGAATTTAACCTCAAAATCAACTCTTGTGCTGAAAAGAATCCTTACTAGAATACTCACCATCTAGCGTTATCCTTATCGTAAAACCCCTATATATAGTATTTATCCACAGAGGCCTGTGGATAAGCAGGGGATATTTTCATTTTTCACGGACAGGTAAAAACCCACATGAATCAGAGTCTGCTGGTGACAAAGCGCGACGGTGCTACCGAGCGTATCAATCTGGACAAAATCCATCGAGTTCTCGACTGGGCAGCAGAAGGGCTGAATAACGTATCGATTTCTCAGGTTGAACTGCGCTCCCATATCCAGTTCTATGACGGCATCAAAACGTCTGATATCCACGAAACCATTATCAAAGCCGCGGCGGATCTCATCTCCCGCGAAGCACCGGATTATCAGTACCTCGCTGCCCGTCTGGCGATTTTCCACCTGCGTAAAAAAGCCTACGGCCAGTTTGAGCCGCCAGCGCTGTTCGATCATGTGGTGAAGATGGTTGAGCTCGGCAAGTACGACATGCATCTGCTGGAAGACTACACGGAAGAAGAGTTCAGACAGATGGATGGGTTTATCGATCACTGGCGTGATATGAACTTCTCCTACGCCGCGGTGAAGCAGCTGGAAGGTAAATACCTGGTCCAGAACCGCGTGACCGGCGAAATCTACGAGAGCGCCCAGTTCCTCTACATTCTGGTGGCGGCCTGCCTGTTCTCTAACTACCCGCGTGAAACCCGTCTGGAATACGTGAAGCGTTTCTACGATGCCGTTTCCACCTTTAAAATTTCTCTGCCAACGCCGATCATGTCCGGCGTGCGCACCCCAACCCGCCAGTTCAGCTCCTGCGTGCTGATCGAGTGCGGCGACAGCCTGGATTCCATCAACGCCACCTCCAGCGCCATTGTGAAATACGTTTCCCAGCGTGCCGGTATCGGCATCAACGCCGGTCGTATTCGTGCCCTGGGCAGCCCAATTCGCGGCGGTGAAGCGTTCCACACCGGCTGTATCCCGTTCTACAAACACTTCCAGACCGCGGTGAAATCCTGCTCTCAGGGCGGCGTGCGCGGTGGGGCGGCCACCCTGTTCTACCCGATGTGGCATCTGGAAGTCGAAAGCCTGCTGGTACTGAAAAACAACCGTGGCGTGGAAGGCAACCGCGTGCGCCACATGGACTACGGCGTGCAGATCAACAAGCTGATGTACACCCGTCTGCTGAAAGGCGGTGACATCACCCTGTTCAGCCCGTCCGACGTCCCGGGCCTGTACGACGCCTTCTTCGCCGATCAGGACGAATTCGAGCGTCTGTACGTGCAGTACGAAAACGACGACAGCATCCGTAAGCAGCGCGTGAAAGCGGTTGAGCTGTTCTCGCTGATGATGCAGGAACGTGCCTCTACCGGCCGTATCTACATCCAGAACGTCGACCACTGCAACACCCACAGCCCGTTCGATCCGGTGGTTGCGCCTGTGCGCCAGTCCAACCTGTGTCTGGAGATCGCTCTGCCGACCAAACCGCTGGAAGATGTGAACGACGAAAACGGCGAAATCGCCCTCTGTACGCTCTCCGCGTTCAACCTGGGTGCCATCAACAGCCTTGACGAGCTGGAAGAGCTGGCAGTGCTGGCGGTACGTGCTCTGGATGCGCTGCTGGATTATCAGGATTACCCAATCCCGGCGGCAAAACGCGGTGCGATGGGTCGTCGTACGCTGGGTATTGGCGTGATTAACTACGCTTACTGGCTGGCGAAAAACGGTAAGCGTTATTCCGACGGCAGCGCTAACAACCTGACGCACCAGACCTTCGAAGCCATTCAGTACTACCTGCTGAAAGCCTCGAACGAGCTGGCCATCGAACAGGGTGCCTGCCCGTGGTTCAACGAAACCACCTACGCCAAAGGCATTCTGCCGATCGACACCTACAAGAAAGACCTGGATGCGATCGCCAATGAGCCGCTGCATCTTGACTGGGAAGCGCTTCGCGAATCCATCAAGACTCACGGCCTGCGTAACTCCACGCTCTCTGCCCTGATGCCGTCCGAGACCTCTTCGCAGATCTCCAACGCTACCAACGGTATTGAGCCGCCGCGCGGTCACGTCAGCATCAAAGCGTCGAAAGACGGGATCCTGCGCCAGGTGGTGCCGGACTACGAGCTGCTGAAAAACAACTACGAGCTGCTGTGGGAGATGCCAAATAACGACGGCTACCTGCAGCTGGTGGGTATCATGCAGAAGTTTATCGACCAGTCGATCTCTGCGAACACCAACTACGATCCGTCACGCTTCCCGTCAGGGAAAGTGCCGATGCAGCAGCTGCTGAAAGACCTGCTCACCGCCTACAAATTTGGCGTGAAAACCCTGTACTATCAAAACACCCGCGACGGTGCGGAAGATGCGCAGGACGATCTGGTCCCATCTATTCAGGATGACGGCTGCGAAAGCGGCGCATGTAAGATTTAATGTTAATGCCGGGTGGCGCTACGCTTACCCGGCCTACGGTTTTGTAGGCCCGGCAAACGCAGTGCCGCCGGGCAATACAATTTCAACAGGACTCACTTCAATGGCATACACCACCTTTTCACAGACGAAAAACGACCAGCTCAAAGAGCCGATGTTCTTCGGCCAGCCGGTCAACGTGGCGCGCTACGATCAGCAAAAATATGACATCTTCGAAAAGCTGATCGAAAAGCAACTCTCTTTCTTCTGGCGTCCGGAAGAAGTTGACGTTTCCCGCGACCGTATCGACTTCCAGGCCCTGCCGGATCACGAAAAGCACATCTTCCTCAGCAACCTGAAGTATCAGACCCTGCTGGATTCCATCCAGGGGCGCAGCCCGAACGTGGCCCTGCTGCCGCTGATCTCCATCCCGGAGCTGGAAACCTGGGTTGAGACCTGGGCGTTCTCCGAGACGATCCACTCCCGCTCCTACACCCATATCATCCGTAACATCGTCAACGATCCGGCGATTGTCTTCGATGATATCGTGACCAACGACCAGATCCTGAAGCGCGCGGAAGGCATTTCCCACTTCTATGACGACCTGATCGAGATGACCAGCTACTGGCATCTGCTGGGTGAAGGCACCCACAGCGTGAACGGCAAAACCGTCACCGTGAACCTGCGTGAGCTGAAGAAAAAACTCTACCTGTGCCTGATGAGCGTGAACGCGCTGGAAGCGATCCGCTTCTACGTCAGCTTCGCCTGCTCCTTCGCCTTCGCGGAACGCGAGCTGATGGAAGGCAATGCCAAAATCATTCGCCTCATCGCCCGCGATGAAGCCCTGCACCTGACAGGCACCCAGCATATGCTGAACCTGCTGCGCAGCGGCGTGGACGATCCGGAGATGGCCGAGATTGCTGAAGAGTGCAAACAGGAGAGCTATGACCTGTTTGTCCAGGCGGCCCAGCAGGAGAAAGAGTGGGCGGAATATCTGTTCCAGGGCGGCTCCATGATCGGCCTGAACAAAGATATTCTCTGCCAGTACGTGGAGTACATCACCAACATCCGTATGCAGGCGGTCGGTCTCGACCTGCCGTTCCAGACCCGCTCCAACCCGATCCCGTGGATCAACACCTGGCTGGTGTCCGATAACGTCCAGGTTGCGCCGCAGGAAGTGGAAGTGAGCTCCTACCTTGTCGGTCAGATTGACTCTGAAGTTAACACCGACGATTTGAGCGATTTCCAGCTCTGATGAGCCGCGTGACGCTTCGTCTTTCTGGCACAGAAGTTCTGTGCCAGGAAGAGCACCCCTCCCTGCTTATTGCGCTGGAATCCCATCAGATTGCCGTTGAATACCAGTGCCGCGAAGGCTACTGCGGCTCCTGCCGCTGTCGTCTGGTTGCCGGTCAGGTTGACTGGGTCACCGAACCGCTGGCCTTTATCAACGAAGGGGAAATTTTGCCCTGCTGCTGCCGGGCAAAAGGGGATATTGAGATCGAGATGTGATTGTGTCGGGTGGCGCTTCGCTTACCCGACCTACAAAACCGCAGTTCACAGGCCGGGTCAGGCGAAGTCGCCACCTGGTTATCCAGCCATAAACCTGAACCTTATTGACGACGCGCCTGCACTTCCGCGTGGTGACGTTTTTCACCGATCATGACCACAATCAGCAGCAGTACCGCCAGCACGCTGCCGCCAATCATCACCATAAAGCCGCCGTCCCAGCCAAAGAAGTCAACGGTATAGCCGACAATCGCGCTCGCTGCGACCGAGCCGCCGAGGTAGCCGAACAGACCGGTAAAGCCAGCCGCCGTCCCCGCCGCTTTTTTCGGTGCCAGTTCGAGGGCGTGCAGACCAATCAGCATAACCGGACCATAAATCAGGAAGCCGATAACGATCATACAGGCCATATCCACACCCGGATTACCCGGCGGGTTGAGCCAGTAGACAACGGTCGCGATGGTCACCAGGGTCATGAAGAACACCCCCGTTGCGCCGCGGTTGCCTTTAAACACTTTGTCCGACATCCAGCCGCAAATCAGGGTGCCCGGGATCCCGGCATATTCGTACAGGAAGTAGGCCCAGGACGATTTATCCAGCGCGAAGTGCTTCACCTCTTTCAGGTAGGTCGGTGACCAGTCGAGGATGCCGTAGCGCAGCAGGTAGACGAAGACGTTCGCCACCGCGATGTACCACAGCAGTTTGTTAGGCAGCACGTACTTCATGAAGATCTGTTTTGCGGTCAGCTCTTCTTCATGCTGCTCGCTGTAATCATCCGGGTAGTCGTTTTTGTACTCTTCAATCGGCGGCAGGCCACAGGACTGCGGCGTGTCGCGCATCAGAGCGAAGGCGATAATCGCCACCACGATGGCGCCGAAGGCAGGCATATAGAGCGCAGCGTGCCAGTCGTTGAACCAGGCCATCCCCAGCAGGAACAGCAGAGGCGGAATACCGCCGCCCACGTTATGGGCGCAGTTCCACACCGACACAATGCCGCCACGCTCTTTTTGCGACCACCAGTGCACCATGGTGCGTCCGCATGGCGGCCACCCCATGCCCTGGAACCAGCCGCAGAGGAACAGCAGGACGAACATGACGGCAATGCTGGAGGTTGCCCAGGGAACAAAGCCCATAAACAGCATCACCGCTGCCGCCAGGATCAGACCGGCGGGCAGGAATACGCGCGGATTCGAGCGATCCGACACGGAGCCCATGATGAATTTGGAAAACCCGTAGGCGATAGAGATCCCCGACAGCGCGAAGCCCAGATCGCCACGGGAGAAGCCCTGCTCCACCAGATACGGCATGGCGAGCGCAAAGTTTTTACGTACAAGGTAGTACGCCGCGTACCCGAAGAAGATCCCCAGGAAAATTTGCCAACGCAGACGGCGGTAGAGCGGATCTATTTCTGCCTCAGGCAGACGCGCCCTGTGCGGCGCAGGTTTGAAGATACTGAGCATGACAGCCTCCGTGGCCTTGAAGTGAATGAGCAGGTGGCTCGCACCTGAATTCCAGAGGCGGGGATGTTAAGAAATCACGGTGATTGTTACTGTGAATCAACGCACAGATTGTTACAGAAATATGACAAAATGCGCAAAAAGGCGCACGAAACACTGTTTCAGTTTCGAATTTCGCTCGTTTGTGTTCGAAATCAAACAAACCACAGTTTTCATGTGGCTAAATGATAAAAAACGAACACTGAGGGATGACAATGACAATTCACGATCCAGGTTACAGCGATGTGATTATCATTGGCGGTGGTGCAACGGGTGCCGGGATCGCACGCGATTGCGCCCTTCGCGGCCTGAGCGTCACGCTTCTGGAGCGCCATGATATTGCCACAGGCGCAACCGGTCGTAACCACGGTCTGCTGCACAGCGGCGCGCGGTATGCGGTTACCGACGGTGAATCCGCTCGCGAGTGTATTGCCGAAAATCAGATCCTGCGGCGCATTGCCCGCCACTGCATTGAACCGACCGACGGTCTGTTTATCACCCTTCCCGAAGACGATCTCGCCTTTCAGTCGACCTTTATTACCGCCTGCCGGGCGGCGGGGATTGCGGCCGAGGCCATCGACCCGGCCCTCGCGCGCCGCATTGAGCCCTCGGTCAACCCGGCTCTGACGGGGGCGGTGAAAGTGCCTGACGGTACGGTTGATCCTTTTCGCCTGACGGCCGCCAATATGCTGGACGCCCGCGAGCATGGCGCGCGCATTCTGACCGGACACGACGTCACCGGGCTTATCCGCGAAGGCGATCGCATCTGTGGCGTGCGGCTGTTTAACGCGCAATACAACGAACACAGCGAGCTGTTTGCCTCCGTGGTCGTTAATGCCGCTGGGATCTGGGGACAGCGCATCGCGGAATACGCCGACCTGTCGGTTCGCATGTTCCCGGCAAAAGGCTCGCTGCTGATCCTCGACCACCGTATTAATAACCACGTGATCAACCGCTGCCGCAAACCGTCCGATGCCGACATCCTCGTCCCCGGCGATACCATTTCGTTAATCGGGACGACCTCAACCCATGTCGACTACAGCCAGATTGATGACAACCGCGTGACCGCCGAAGAGGTGGATATCCTGCTGCGCGAAGGGGAAAAACTGGCCCCGGTGATGGCGCAGACCCGCATTCTCCGTGCCTATGCCGGAGTACGTCCGCTGGTCGCCAGCGATAACGATCCGAGCGGACGTAACGTTAGCCGGGGCATCGTGCTTCTCGATCACGCTGAGCGCGACGGCATGGAGGGGTTCATTACCATTACCGGCGGCAAGCTGATGACCTACCGTCTGATGGCCCAGCTTGCGACCGATGCCGTCTGCCGCAAGCTGGGCAATAGCCAGCCCTGCGTCACCGCGGAACAACCGCTGCCCGGATCGCGACAGCCCACCGAGAAAACGCTGCAAAAAATCATCTCCCTTCCTGCCCCGCTGCGCGGGTCGGCCGTCTATCGCCATGGCGACAGGACGCCGGCCTGGCTGGGTGAAGGGCGGCTTAGCCGCAGTCTGGTCTGCGAATGCGAAGCCGTCACCGCCGGTGAAGTGCAGTACGCGGTGGAGAATCTGACGGTCAAAAGCCTGCTCGATCTCCGTCGCCGCACCCGCGTGGGCATGGGCACCTGCCAGGGCGAACTCTGCGCCTGTCGTGCCGCCGGGTTGTTGCAGCGTTTTAACACCACTACCGCCACCCAGTCGCTGGATCAGCTCAGCGCTTTTTTAAATGAACGCTGGAAAGGCATTCAGCCTGTCGCCTGGGGCGATGCCCTGCGCGAAACCGAGTTTACCCGCTGGGTCTACCAGGGGCTTTGCGGTCTTGAGAAGGAGCAACAGGATGAAATTTGATACGGTGATTGTCGGCGGCGGGCTGGCGGGCTTGCTCTGCGGCATCAAACTCACGAAGCAGGGGCTGCGCTGCGCCATTATCACCCGGGGCCAGAGCGCCCTGCACTTCTCCTCGGGCTCGCTGGATCTGGTGGACGAAAGGTACCGCGATAAACTGCCGCCGGAGCACCCTTATCACCTGACCGGTGCGCAGCATATTGACCGCCTGGCGCTGGAAACCGAAGCGCTGCTGGCGGAGTGCGGCGCGCGTCTGCAGGGGAGCGCCAGGCAAAATCATCAGCGGGTCACGCCGCTTGGCAAACTGCGTTCCGCGTGGCTTAGCCCTGAAGAGGTGCCCGTTGCCCCCTTTAATGCCGCGCGCGTGCGGGTGGTGGGCATCAGCGGTTTTCTTGATTTTCAGGCACATCTTGCGGCGGCATCGCTGTGTCGCCAGGGCGTTAACGCCGAGGCGGCCGAGATTGAGCTGCCCGAACTGGATGTCCTGCGCGATAACCCGAGCGAGTTTCGCGCGGTGAACATCGCCCGTTTTCTGGATAACGAGGAGAGATGGTCGCTGCTGTACGACGCCCTCAGGCCGCTCGGCGACAGCTGTGACGCCCTGTTTATGCCCGCCTGCTTTGGCTTAAGCGACAACAGGCTCTGGCGCTGGCTTTCGGATCGCCTGCCCTGCACGCTCGGGTTACTGCCTGGGCTTCCCCCTTCGGTGCCCGGCATTCGCCTCCATACCCAGCTCCAGCGCAAATTTGTGGCGCAGGGCGGCGTGTGGATGGCGGGAGACGAGGTGAAAAAAATCACCCTGACCGACGGGGCAGTCAGCGAGGTATGGACGCGAAACCATGGCGATATTCCCCTGCGCGCGCACTTCACCGTGCTGGCAAGCGGCAGCTTCTTCAGCAACGGGCTGCTCAGCACCCGCGAGGGGATCCGGGAAGCCATTCTGGGCCTGGATGTCAGGCAAAGTCCGTCTCGCGCGGACTGGTATCAGAGCGATTTCTTTACGCCGCAGCCCTGGCAGCAGTTCGGCGTCATCGTGGATACCCATCTGCACCCGCAGCTTTCCGGTAAGGCGATCGGCAATCTTTTCGCCATCGGCTCCGTGCTGGGCGGCTACGATCCCATCACCCAGGGCTGTGGCGGCGGCGTTTGTGCCGTAACGGCACTCTACGTTGCGGAGCAGATTATTCAGCGCACGGAGGCTGAACAATGAACGATACCCGTTTCGAAAGCTGCATTAAATGCACGGTCTGCACTACGGTCTGCCCGGTCAGCGGCGTGAACCCGCGCTATCCCGGTCCGAAGCAGGCGGGGCCCGACGGCGAGCGCCTGCGCCTGAAGGACGGCAGGCTTTACGATGAGGCGCTGAAATATTGCATCAACTGTAAACGCTGTGAGGTGGCCTGCCCGTCGGATGTCAACATCGGGGATATCATCCAGCGCGCCCGGGCGCGCTACAGTACGCAAAAGCCGTCATTGCGGGACGTCATTCTGAGCCATACCGATCTGATGGGCAGCCTCTCCACGCCCTTTGCCCCGCTGGTGAATGCCGCCACCTCCCTCAAACCGGTGCGCAAGCTGCTGGATACCACGCTTAAAATCGACCATCACCGCAGCCTGCCAAAATATTCTCACGGGACTTTCCGCCGCTGGTATAAATCCGTTGCGGCGGAACAGGCGCAGTTTGCCGAACAGGTCGCCTTCTTCCACGGCTGTTACGTGAACTACAACCATCCGCAGCTGGGAAAAGATCTGCTGAAAGTGCTTAACGCCATGGGGACCGGGGTACAGCTTCTCAGCAAAGAGAAGTGCTGCGGCGTCCCGCTCATCGCCAACGGGTTTACGGATAAAGCGCGCAGGCAGGCGAAAAGCAACGTTTCGTCGCTGCGCGAGGCCATTGTCGACAAGGGGATCCCGGTGCTGGCGACCTCGTCCACCTGTACCTTTACGCTGCGCGATGAGTATCCGCACCTGCTGGATGTCGATAACAGCGGCTTGCGGGAACATATCGAGCTGGCGACGCGCTTTCTGTGGCGCAGGCTGGACGGCGGACAGACGTTGCCCCTGAAGGCGTTACCGCTGAAAGTGGTCTATCACACGCCATGCCATATGGAAAAAATGGGCTGGGCTCTCTATACGCTGGAGCTGCTGCGGCTGATCCCCGGGCTGGAGCTAACGGTGCTGGATTCGCGCTGCTGCGGCATCGCGGGCACCTACGGCTTTAAGCGGGAAAACTACGAAACATCACAGGCGATAGGTGCCCCGCTGTTCCGCCAGATTGAGGAGAGCGGCGCGGATCTTGTGGTGACCGACTGTGAAACCTGTAAATGGCAGATTGAGATGTCCACCCACAAGCGCTGCGAGCATCCCATTAGCCTGCTGGCACAGGCGCTGGTTTAGCAAGCGCCCGGCAGAACGTCACTGCCGGGCTCCCCCTGATTAATAACTCGTTTTACTGGCTGCGGATAATGGCGTTTTGAACATCGCCAGCCGCCTGTCGAGGGCGTCAGTGTAGAGCATGGTGTCCACCCCTACCGCAACAAAGGTTGCCCCCCAGCGCAGCGCCTTTTGCGCCATCTGTGGATCGACCGCAAGAAAGCCTGCGGCTTTACCCGCAGCACAAATGCGGCGAATGCTGCGCTCGATAATCGCCTGGACTTCCGGGTGCCCGGCGTTGTCCGGATAACCCAGCGACGCCGACAGATCGGCCGGACCGATAAACACGCCGTCAATCCCCTCCACTTCCAGGATCGCATCCAGGTTATCCAGCGCAGTTTTGCTCTCCACCTGAATCAGCAGGCAGAGCTCGTCATTGGCCTGAGCCATGTAATTTTCGACTCGTCCCCAGCGCGCCGCTCGCGCCACCCCTGCCCCGACGCCGCGCGTGCCCAGCGGCGGATAGCGCGTAGCCGAGACGATCTCCCGCGCCTGCTCTGCGCTGTCGACCATCGGGATCAGCAGCGTTCTGGCACCAATATCCAGCACCTGTTTGATCAGGCTGCGCTCGCCGTCAACCGGGCGGATCACCGGCTGGCTGGCATAAGGGGCAATCGCCTGCAGCTGGTGGTAGAGATCCTGAACGGTGTTAGGCGCATGCTCCCCGTCGATTAACAGCCAGTCATAGCCTGAGGTTGCCGCTATCTCCGCCATGTAGGACGAGGTGGAACTCAGCCACAGCCCAATCTGCGGTTCGCCGTTTCGCAGGGCCTGCTTAAAAGGGTTAGAAAGAACGTTCTGCATAATAACTCCCTGAAAATTAATGATGTATGCGGTCGGCCTGCGGCGCGGTGCGGGTCACTCCCAGCACGAAGATCGCCAGCGATCCGAGAATGGCGATGGCGGCCAGCGCCAGCAGCCCGGCGGCATCGCTGCCAAAGACGTTCTGGGCTTCCACCCGGATGAGCGGGGCGAGAAAACCACCCACCGCGCCAAACAGGTTGACGAAGCCAATCCCTGCCGCCAGCGCGGTGCCGGAGAGCAGCTGCGTCGGCATGGTCCAGAAGACCGGCTGCACGGCAATGAACCCCACCGCGGCCACGCACAGGGCCATTATCGCCAGTACCGGCGACACCAGCCCCGAGACACCCACCCCAATACCGGCGGCCAGCAGCGTCAGGGTGGCGATGTTGCGCCGTTCGCCGGTGCGGTCGGAATAACGCGGGATAAGCCAGGTGCCAAACAGCGCGGCAACCCACGGGATCGCCGCCACCACCGAGGCGGTAAAGCCCACTTTGGTGCCAAGCAACGCAGCGACCTGGGTCGGGAGGAAGAAGATCAGCCCGTAAACGGCAATCTGAATGGTCATGTAGATAAAGGCCAGCTGCCAGACCCGGCCATTGCGCAGGGCATCGCTCAGGCGTGACGTCGCTTTGCTCTGCTCTTCACTCGCCAGCTGGTTGATCAGCGCCTGTTTCTCCTCTGCGTTCAGGAAGCGTGCCTGCTGCGGCGTATCGTCAAGCCAGAAGAAGGTAAAGACCCCGGCCCCCACGGCGATCAGCCCTTCGATAACAAACATCCAGAACCAGCCGGGATGGCCCATAAAGCCATGCATCTCCAGCAGCGCGCCGGAGAGCGGCGATCCCAGCGACAGCGCCAGCGGCGCGCCCATGTAGAACAGCCCCATGATGCTGGCGCGGTTGCGCTGGGGGAACCACTGGGAGGTAAGGTAAATCATGCCGGGGAAGAAGCCCGCTTCCGCCGCCCCCAGCAGGGTGCGGATCAGCAGGAATTTGCTTTCGGTATCGGCCCACGCCATCGCCGCAGAGAGGAATCCCCACAGCAGCGTGGTGGTGCCAATCCACGTCCGGGCACCGAATTTGCGCATCAGCAGGTTGGCGGGAACCCCCAGCAGGGCATAGACCACAAAGAAGATCCCGGCCCCGAGCGCGTAGGCTTCGTTGCTGAGCCCGGTATCGATCTGGTAGCTCTCCTTGGCGAAGCCGATGTTAGAGCGATCCAGAAACGCCAGCACGTACAGCGCCAGCATAAACGGGATCAGACGGGCGCGGTTTTTCCTGACCACGCCGTCAAGCAGAGTCATACTCATAGACAATCCTCAGTGAACGGTGACGCCACGCCGGTGCGCGGCGGTTTAGTGGCTGTAAGGACGTTTCAGGGCGCAGTCACGGTTGAGTTCGACGCCAAAACCGGGTTTATCCAGCACCGATTTGTGGATGCGGCCATTCACCGGCACCGGTTCATCGAGCAGGATCGGGTCAAACTGCGGACGCAGCGTGGCGCAGTCCGGGCTGGTCATCAGGAATTCGCTGAACGGCGTGTTGGTGAAGGTGATCACCGCGTGATGGGAGTAGACCGACGAGCCGTGCGGCACCACCAGCTGCCCACGGGCTTTGGCGATGGCGGCGATCTCCACCAGCGTGGTTAACCCCCCGCACCAGCCCACGTCCGGCTGCATGATGTCGATCCCGGTCTCCGATAGCGTGCGGAAGGACTGCAGGGTGCCGTGGTGCTCGCCGCTGGTTACCATCATGCCCGGCGGGGCATTGCGCTTCAGCTCGCGGTAGCCTTCATACTGCTGCGGCGGCAGGCACTCTTCAATCCACTTCAGGTTATAGGGCGCGCAGGCGTGGGCCAGCTTCGTGGCGTAATTCACATCCTGGCTCATCCAGCAGTCCAGCATCAGCCAGAAATCAGGGCCACATTTTTCCCGGTACTCCGCCACCATCGCCACATCCTGGCGGATCCCGGCGTCGCCGTCGTGCGGCCCCCGGTGAGTCGGCATTTTACCGCCGATGAAGCCCATATCTTTCGCCAGGTCCGGGCGCGCGCCGGTGGCGTAAAAACGAATTTCATCCCGTACCGCACCGCCCAGCAGCTTGTAGACCGGCAGCCCAACCACCTTCCCGAACAGGTCCCACAGCGCCAGGTCGATGCAGGAGATGGTGTTCAGCACCAGCCCGCCAGAGCCTGCATAGAACATCGTCGCCCCGAGCATCTGGTCGTGGATGAGCTTGATGTCGCTGACGCACTTGCCCTCAACAAAGCGGCTGAGGTGTTTCTCCACGATAAAGCAGCCCATCTCTCCTGCGGTGGAGACGGCAAAACCGGTCTGGCCGTTGTCGGCCTCCACTTCGACAATCAGCGTACCGAGGACGTTAATGCCGAACGACTGGCGCGACTGCTCATACTGCGGGTATTTGCTCATCGGGGTGGCGATGTGGTCGTCGATCCAGTGGTTAGCCCCCTGGTCGTGATAATCGCCGCCGCCAGCGCCCTTCTCTGCCGTAGCGCCACCGGTGAACCAGGCGCGGATCTGTTTAATCTTTGGTAGGGTCATGATGTTCTCCATTTTATGAGGCGTGTTGTTCGAAGGGGCTTTTCCAGCCCAGTAAGCGGGAAATGTCTTTCGCGCAGGCAATGGCTTTACCGGCCAGGTAGTCGCGGTTGTCCTCGTTGATTTGCAGCCGGGTGCCCACCACCGAGATCGCCGCGGTGAGTTCGTTGCTGGCATTAAAGACCGGGGCCGCCACGCAGCGCACGTCGGGGTAGTCTTCGCCGTTATCAAAGCTCCAGCCCCTGGCGCGAATGCGTGCCAGCTCGCTACGCAGCTGCCCGGGATCGGTAATGGTGGTCGGGGTGGCTCGCTCCCAGCTCAGGCCGGCGATAATCGCCTCCTGCGTCTGGGTGGGTTGCCAGGCAAGCAGGCACTTGCCAATGCCCGAGCGGGAGAGCGACAGGCTTTTTCCCTCGTGGGAGCGCACGCTGATGGTGGCCGGGGACTCGATCTTCAGAATGTAGTAGGCGTTATCGTGATCGATGATGCCGAGGTGGCACAGCATGCCGCATTCGTCCATCAGCCGGGTCAGACGCGGGCGCGCCAGCTCGCGCAGATCCATCCGGCTGACGGCGTGGCCTGCCAGCTCCACCAGCTTGGTCCACAGGCAGTAGTTATCCTGGTTATCAAGGCTCAGAAAGCGCTGTTTTCTCAGCTCACCCAGCAGCAGATAGGCGGTGCTTTTCGGGATGCCGAGCTCCTCGATGATGGTCGCGGCGCTGCACGGTCCCAGACGGGCAATGGTGTTGAGAATATCAATGGCGCGGGTCAGCGCCGGTACTTTGCTTGATTCCAGCATAGTGGACTCCAGTCCTGAATACTGGAATCAGTGTTGCGGCTGTGAGGGAGTTTATTTGTGAGCGAGTTCAAATCTCGCGCGCTATCCAGCCTGCTGGACAAGCAGCAGTAGAATTATGTGATAAACAGCACGGAAAAAAATCTGGCGAGTACAACAGGTTGGACAAACAGGCGCCGGGCGGGGAGCCCGGCGCGCAACTGTTACGGCAGGAACAGCGACTCAACCACGTTGATCCAGCCATGCTCGCTGGCAACCGGCTTGCCGTTCAGCCAGCGACGCAGCATATTCAGCGCCATCATCGCACAGACCTCCTGACGTACCGCCAGGCTGTAGCGCGTGGCGCTCATTTTGACGCGCAGGCCGTGGGTACCTTCCGGGGTAGAAAGGGCAAAGTTAAGATGCTCCTCTTCCAGCCCGGAGATCGCCAGCGCCAGCCCGGCGAAATGGTTCACCCGACGTTCGGCGGCCCAGTGCGCGGTTTGCGCCAGGGTCTCTTCCTGAGAAGGCACCACTTCGCTTGCCAGCAGCGAGGCGTTGGCGCGGGATAACTGCAGAGCCAGAAGCCCGCCGGTGAACTGCTCGCTCAGGGTCAGGCCTAGCTGACGGGCCTGCAGTTCACGAACGATCTGCGCCGGTAACC
This sequence comes from Leclercia barmai, assembly GCF_049312895.1. Classification (NCBI taxonomy): domain Bacteria; kingdom Pseudomonadati; phylum Pseudomonadota; class Gammaproteobacteria; order Enterobacterales; family Enterobacteriaceae; genus Leclercia; species Leclercia barmai. The sequence goes on from NZ_JBMNWZ010000002.1 coordinate 649,026, forward strand.
CCTCGGTACCTTCAAAAATCAGATTCTCACCCGCGACACGCTGTACCTCTGGCCACAGCGCCAGCATCGCGGCTTTTTCCGTCGCCGGGCCGGTGAGTTTAAGTTCGATAATCGGCATCGAAGAGCGATACCCCATCGTGACGCCCGGCGGTAAAGCGAGATGATCGAGGCTCTGGGCCAGATCGCTTTCGGAGCGGCCAAAGGTAGTAAGACGCAGGCAAATCGGCGGTTCAGGAAGGGTAAAACGGGCCCGCAGTCGCGGCAGGATCTCCTGTTCGACCATCACCTTAAATTCGGAGGGCACGCCGGGGGTGAAGAACATCAGACAGCGGTTAAGCTGAATAGCAAAGCCGCATGCGGTGCCAACCGGGTTATCCACCAGCTCCGCGCTGGCCGGGATTTCGGCCTGCTTGCGGTTACTGGGCGCCATCACCCTGCCGCGGTCGCTGAAGAAACGTTCCATATGGCTGAGCCACTCGGTGTGCAGCACCAGCTCTTCGCCTTTTGCCGTGGCGGCGGCCAGCGCGCTCAGATCGTCGCTGGTGGGGCCGAGCCCGCCATTCACAATCAGCACGTCGGCGTGTTCGCTGCGCTCGCGCAAAACGTTAACCAGTGCCTCCAGCGAGTCACCCACCGTATTACGCCGCGTTAACGGTAATCCCTGTTCAAAGAAAATATCAGCCAGCCAGGCCGCATTGGTATCGGTAATTTGTCCATGCAGCACTTCATCGCCAGTGGACAGCATCTCCACGTTTATCATTGTGTTCTCCCGCTTAGGTGGTGAAAACACTATAACGCAATCGGCGAGGAGAGGGAGAGAAACAGGCGCGGCAGAACGCCGCGCCAAAGGGATCAGAAGCCTGCGCTCACGCCCACGTACGGGCCATCAGCAATGGCGTTGTCGCGGTTGCCATCTTTGCCCGCCAGGTTCAGGTAGCGGTAGCCCGCTTCAATGGTAATCGGACGCATAATGGTCCAGCGCGCACCGGCGTTGGCTTCTTCATAGCTGTCGATACCGCTGGAGAGGGAGTCCGGAGAGTAGTAGTACTCGCCAAACAGACCGAAGCTGTCGCCAATTTTCCACTGCAGGCCGCCGCCGACCGCTGCCGCGTAGCCTTCGTCACCGTCGTTCGGGTTGGTGTAAATGCCTTTACCGCCGACGGTTGCGAGGAATGGGCCAAGAGGGATATTGAACCCCAGCCCCAGGCTTGCCGCATCGCCGTCGTCATCGTTATGCGTCCAGCCACCGGTCATCGCCAGACCTGCGCTATCCGTGCCAAGACCAAAGCCCAGGTGGGTATAATCCTCGCCCGCCGAGCCGTTAAAGGAGATAGCGTTAGCCGCCGCAGATACAAACATCAGGCCGCTTAAGCCCAGTAATGCCACTTTTTTCATTGTCGTGATCCCGCACAATTTTATTCATGAATGTCCCAAAACCGCGAGATTTTACCCTGAGACTCTCAGGGATCAATGGACTCTGCGTGCGTCAGACAATTAGTTTGTAACGATTTGATAATATCTGCCTTTATGCCATCAGGAGAAAACGCATTTTCACGCACAGCCCGCCAGAGGTTTCGCTGCGCGACAGCTGAAGATGGCTGCGGTGCAGGCGGGCAATATCGCTCGCCAGCGCCAGACCGATGCCCGATCCGCTGGCATCGCCCACGTTATCCAGACGGCGAAACGGCAGCATGGCCTGCGGGATCAGATCCTCGGCTATTCCCGGACCGCTGTCTTCCACGCTCAGCTCAACCGCGCCGTTATGCGTGCGCAGGTACACCGTCACCATCCCCTGCTCCGGCGTGTATTTAATCGCATTCTCCAGCAGATTGGCGCACAGCTCGCCCAGCAAAACTTCATCTCCTTCGATTATCACCGGCTGCTGCTCACCGTCGTATCCCAGATCGATCGCTTTGCTGCGCGCCTGCGCCAGCCGGGAGAAGCAGCAATTCTGCACCACCTGCACCAGATCGACGGCGGCAAACGGGTGCTCCTCCTGCTCTTTACGCTTCACCGCCGCAAGCTGTAACAGGCGCTCGGTCAGCACGATGGTGTTATCCAGCGTCACGTTCATCGCCCGTAAGCTCTCCTGCCACAGCGCCGGATCGTCCCGCGTCAGGGCAACCGAGACCTGGGTTTTCAGCACCGCTAAGGGCGTTTTGAGCTGGTGAGAGGCATCGGCATTGAAGCGCTCCTGGCGCGAAAGCACCCCGCGTAGCCGGTCAATATAGCGGTTGAAGGCCACGATCAGCAGTCGGGTTTCTGACCAGGGCAGCAGCTCGGGCAGCGGGGCCAGCCCCCCCGGCTCGCGCCGGACCATCAGGGATGAGAGCTGGCGCATCGGGCGCAGCACGCGGCGCAACAGCCAGGCGGTTAAAATCAGCGTCAGCAGGACCAGCATCCCCTGAGATACCCATGACGAGAACAGCAAACTGCTGGCGAGATAGCGACGGGACTGTAGCGTTTCGGCGACATAGATCTCCGCCATGCCGACAATACCGTCCTCGTTGACGGGCTGGAGCAGTTTCGCCACGCGGATCGCCTGCCCGCGGTATTCGGTATGATAAAACCAGGCCAGCGCCGGGTAGAGCGTGGTACGCGACGTTGAAGGGGGCATCTTCGGCAGATCGTCATAACCGGAGATCACCCGCCCGTCGGGGGCGACCACCTTGTAGTAAAGCCGGTCGTTCATGTTGAGCTCAAAGCTGTCGAGCACCACCCAGGGCACATTCACCTCGAGCCTGCCGTCGTGAACCACCAGCCGCTCGGAGACCGTCCGCGCCGAGGATAGCAGGGTGCGGTCGTAGGCCTGCGTCGCCGCCTGCAGCGCGCTGACGTAGCTGTTAAACGCGGACAATCCCCACAACAGCAGCAACGGCAGGCCCAGAAAAAGCAGCAGCTGAAAGTAAAGCGACTGCGGCTTAACCCACCTCATCGCCGCACTCCAGCACGTAGCCAAGCCCGCGCAGGGTGGTTACCCGCACCCCGCTGCCGCTCAGCTTTTTGCGCAGGCGATGGATATAGAGGTCGATACTCTCCGGGCTGACGTCGTCGTTCAGGCTGAACACCTGGTCGAAAAGCTGCTGTCGTGAGACGGGTCGGGTCCGGCGATGCATCAACACTTTCAGCAGTGAGAGCTCGCGCGGTGTCAGGGACAGCGGCTCATCGCGCAGCAGAAAAAAGCCTTCATCGTCATACTCCAGCTCCCCCAGGCGCTGACGCTCCTGAGTCCGCCCTTCGCTTCTGCGCAGCAGGGCACGCAGCCGGGCATCAAGCTCCTCCAGCTCGAACGGCTTCGGCAGATAGTCATCCGCCCCGGCATTCAGCCCTGTCACCCTGTCCGCCACGTTGCTGCGGGCAGTGAGAAACAGCACGGGGAGCGTCTGGCCGCGCTTGCGCAGGCGATGGACCACCTCCAGCCCGTCAAAACCGGGCATGCCGATATCCAGGACGGCGACGGCATAGCTTTCACCCTGCAACAGATGGTCGGCCGCCCGGCCGTCGTTCACACAGTCCACGGCGAAGCCACCCTGCACCAGCGCTTTCTCCAGCCAGTGAGCCAGCTCACGATTATCTTCCGCGAGTAAGAGACGCATATCACATCCTGTAAAGTTGGTGTCGCAGTGAAAGGGAAATGAAAGGTTAATGTTTTAACAATCACGCAACGGAATCGCCACAAGGTGGTTCACATAATCAGAAAAAAGACCTGTACCCGTACTCCCGGTTCTCCGGCGTGAGGATAAACTATGAAAAAACAATTACTTTCTACCCTTGCTGCAAGCGTATTGCTGTTGAGTGCCTCTGTCGTCCAGGCGCAGGATGCCCCGTCCCGCACCGAATGTATCGCCCCGGCTAAACCAGGCGGCGGCTTTGATCTCACCTGCAAGCTGATTCAGGTCAGCCTGCTGGAGACGAAGGCCATCGAAAAACCGATGCGCGTCACCTACATGCCCGGCGGCGTGGGCGCGGTGGCCTATAACGCGATTGTCGCCCAGCGCCCTGCCGAAGCAGGCACCGTGGTGGCCTTTTCCGGCGGCTCGCTGCTGAACCTCTCCCAGGGCAAATTTGGCCGCTACGGTGTGGATGACGTGCGCTGGCTCGCCACCGTCGGCACCGATTACGGCATGATCGCCGTGCGGGCAGACTCCCCGTGGAAATCCCTTCAGGATCTGCTGACCGCCATGGAAAAAGATCCGAACAGCGTAGTGATTGGCGCGGGTGCATCGATCGGCAGCCAGGACTGGATGAAAGCCGCCCTGCTGGCGCAGCAGGCAAAAGTGGATCCACACAAGATGCGCTATGTGGCGTTTGAGGGCGGCGGCGAGCCCGTCACGGCGCTGATGGGCAATCACGTTCAGGCTGTCTCGGGCGATCTCAGTGAAATGGTGCCCTACCTGAGCGGCGATAAAATCCGCGTGCTGGCGGTCTTCTCGGAAAACCGTCTGCCGGGGCAGCTGGCGAACGTCCCGACCGCCAAAGAGCAGGGCTATAACCTGGTCTGGCCAATCATCCGCGGATTCTTCGTCGGGCCAAAAGTGACCGATGCCGAGTACCAGTGGTGGGTCGACGCGTTCAACAAACTTCAGCAGACCGAAGAGTTTAAGAAACAGCGCGATCTGCGCGGGCTGTTTGAGTTTAACCTCAACGGCAAGCAGCTGGATGAGTACGTTAAAAAACAGGTGAATGACTACCGCGAGCAGGCGAAAGCCTTTGGACTGGCGAAATAACCGGAGGCGCTATGAGCGATCGTATTTTTGCCGGGATATGGCTGCTGCTCTGTATTGGCGGGCTGTTCGTCGCCTGGCAGATCCACAGCGAATACAGCTATGAACCCGTGGGGCCTCGCCCTTTCCCGATGGGCATTGTCGGCCTGATGCTGCTCTGCTCCGTCGCCCTGCTGCTGCGACAGCCGGATGACGTGCAGTGGCCGCTACGCCGCACCCTGCAACGTCTGCTGGTGATGGTGATTGTTCTGTTGACCTACGCGTGGGGCTTTGAGTGGCTCGGCTTTCCGATTGCCACCGCCCTGCTGACGATGGTGATTGGCATGCTGTTTAACGCCTCGCTGCCTGCGGCGGGGATCTCCGGGGTCGTGCTGGGCATTTTACTCTGGTACGCCTTCGACCGCCTGCTGGACGTGACGTTGCCCCTCGGCGCCTGGTTTAACTAACGGAGCACGCTATGGATACCTGGATTTATCTCTCTCAGGGGTTCGCGGTAGCGATGACCCCGGAAAACCTGGTCATTGCCCTGATCGGCTGTTTCGTCGGGACCATTGTCGGCCTGCTGCCGGGCCTGGGGCCCATCAACGGCGTGGCGATCCTGCTGCCGCTGGCCTTTGCCCTGCATCTGCCCGCAGAGTCGGCGCTGATCCTGCTGGCGACGGTTTACATCGGCTGCGAGTACGGGGGGCGTATTTCGTCGATACTGCTTAACGTGCCCGGCGACGCTGCCGCCATCATGACCGCGCTGGACGGTTATCCGATGGCGCAGCAGGGACGCGGAGGGGTGGCGCTCTCCATTTCGGCGGTCAGCTCGTTCTTCGGGTCGCTGATTGCCATCGGCGGCATCATCCTGTTCGCTCCGGCGCTGGCCCAGTGGTCGCTGGCGTTTGGTCCGGCTGAGTATTTTGCGCTGATGGTGTTCGCCATCGCCTGCCTCGGCAGCATGATGGCGCAGAATCCGCTGAAGTCGTTTTTATCCGCGCTGATTGGCTTAGGCTTAGCCACCGTCGGCGTGGATGCTAACACCGGGGTGTATCGCTTTACCTTCGACAGCGTTCACCTGTCTGACGGCGTGCAGTTTATCGTCGTGGTGATTGGCCTGTTCTCTGTCTCTGAAATTTTACTGATGCTGGAACATACCAGCAGCGGGCAGACGCTGGTCCGCAAAACCGGCCGCATGATTTTTAACGCCAGAGAGGGTGCGCAGTGTATCGGCGCCACCTTGCGTTCGTCGGTGATTGGTTTCTTCGTCGGCATTCTGCCCGGCGCGGGGGCGACCATCGCCAGTGCTATCACCTACATGACCGAGAAAAAGCTGAGCGGTAACAGCGACAGCTTCGGCAAAGGCGATATTCGCGGCGTGGCGGCGCCCGAAGCGGCAAACAACGCCTCGGCCTGCGGTTCGTTTATCCCGATGCTGACCCTCGGCGTGCCGGGTTCCGGTACCACGGCGGTGATGATGGGCGCGCTGACGCTCTATAACATCACCCCGGGTCCGGCGATGTTCACCGAGCAGCCGGACATTGTCTGGGGTCTGATCGCGGCGCTGCTGATCGCCAACGTGATGTTGCTGGTGATGAACATCCCGCTGATCGGCCTCTTCACCCGCATGCTGACCATTCCCCTGTGGTTCCTGGTGCCCGCCATTGCAGCCGTCTCTGCGGTTGGGGTCTACGCGGTGCACAGCACCACCTTCGACCTGGTGCTGATGGTGCTGCTCGGCGTGCTGGGGTACATCCTGCGCAAGATGCACTTCCCGATGTCGCCGCTGATCTTAGGGTTTGTGTTAGGGGAAATGCTGGAGCAGAACCTGCGCCGCGCCCTCTCCATCAGCAACGGCAATATGGCGATCCTGTGGGAAAGCAGCGTGACGAAGATCCTGCTGGCGATGGCGATTATGGTGATCGTGGTGCCGCCGGTTCTGCGTCTGGTGCGCCGCCGTCAGCGCAAGCCGCAGCCAGATATTGGCTGATTAGCCTCTCAGCAGGGCAGTGACCCACTGTTTTAACGCCTGGCGGGAGATTTTAATCCCGCCATTTTTTAGCTCAGCGGGCAATGCCAGCCAGTGTACCGGCTGTTCAAAGCGCGCCACCCTGCCCCGGATCCAGTCAGGGAAGCGGGCAATATCGGTTCCCGGCTCACACTCCACCACCGCGACCGGACGCTGCCCGAACTCGGCGTCGTCCAGCGGAACGATAAATACCTGGCTTATCTGCGGATGCGTGGCGATGATCCGCTCAACGGCTTCCGGCTGAACCCCCTCTCCCCCGCTGAAAAAGAGATTATCCATACGGCCTAAAATGGTCAGACGCCCGTTTTGCCACTCCCCGCGATCGCGGGTAGCAAACCAGCCCTGAGCATTCGTCAGAGAGAGTAATGCCCCGTCCCGCCAGTAGCCTGCCGCCATACTTTGCGCCCTGATCCAGACCTCGCCGTCAACAACCTGCACCTCCCTGCCGGGCAGCGGAGCGCCAACGTCCGGCTCGCCGTCCGCCGCTTTCGCACAGACGGTTGAGGCGAACTCCGTCAGACCATAACCGCAGAAAGTGCGAATACCCTGCTCACGCGCCTTCTCCGTTAATTCAACAGAAATTGCCGCTCCGCCGAGCAGGACGGCTTTCAGCGCAACCTGATGCTGAGCATTAAGCAGACGCCAGAGCTGTGTCGGCACCAGAGAGGCATGGGAGCAGCCTTGCAGCGCCTGCTCCAGCGGCTGTTTTTCACGCACGGTTAACCGCGCGCCAGCCTGCAGCCAGCGCCACAAAATGCCCTGGCCAGAAACGTGGAACAGCGGCAGGGAGAGCAGCCAGTCGTCATCAGCGCCGTAGGGCATCAGCGCCAGAACCCCTTCTGCGCTGGCAAGATGCGCCGCACAGGTGTGCACCGCCGCTTTCGGCAAGCCCGTCGAGCCGGAGGTGAGCGTCATGGAGGCCAGACGTTCCGGCTGCCAGGGGACAGCATACTCACCCGGCATCTCTGAGAGGCTAAGTAAAGCGATGCCGTCATAGGCGCCGTCCAGCACCAGCGCATGGTTCAGCGTCATCTGCGGAAGCAGCACGTCCAGCAGCGGTCCCGGAAGCTGGGGATTCACAGGGAGAATGCGCGCCCCGCACTGGAGCAGCGCCAGCCAGGCCAGCAGCGTCTGCGGGTGGTTACAGGCGAGCAGCATGACGCCCTCGCCGTCCTCCACACCCTGATGCCGGAACCCGGCGGCAAGGCTGTCGATACGCGCGCAGAGCTGATGCCAGGTGAGCACATCGTCATTCAGCCGCAGCGCCGGTCGATCGGCTTTATGCGCGCACCAGTGCCGCCACGGCCAGTCGGAAAAGGTCATAGCAGCGGCTCCAGCGCCTCGCGGCCCAGACATGGCAAGGCATTGCCCGGCCAGGTGCGCAGCAGCTGCGCCTGCATCAGGTTCAGGGTATCCAGGCCGGGAAGGGTATCCGGCGTGTACTGCGCGGCAATGCGCGCCAGCTGGGACAGACCGAGGCTCGACTCAATGGACGAGCTGATCACTGCCGTCATCCCCAGGGTATGCGCCGCTTTTACCTGCTCGTGCACCTTCGCGAGGCTGCCGGTGAGCGTGGGCTTGATCACCACTGCCCTGACGCCCGGCTCGGCCGCGAATTCAAAATCGTCCTCGCGCAGGCTTTCATCCCAGGCGATGGCGATCCCGGTCTCACGGGCAAATGCCAGCGAGTCCGCGCGGGTTTTGCAGGGCTCTTCCAGAAAGGCAATCCGATCCCGGTACGCAGGGTTAACGTACTTCGCAAACTGCTGCGCCTTCAGCGGGGTCCAGGCCCGGTTAGCATCCAGGCGCAGGCGCAGATCCGGGATGGCCTCCAGCAGCAGGTTCGCCACCATGCCGTCACGCACCGCTTCATACAGGCCGACCTTGATCTTCGCCACTTTCTCGCCCGGCATCGCGGCGAGAACGGCAAACAGCTCATCGGGATCGCCGGTACAGAGCGGTGCCGCGCGGTAGTTGGCCGCATCAGGTAAAAGGCCAGCCAGCTCGGCCAGCGCACAGCTGATGCCAAAATCCACCGACGCCACGCCCGGCAGCCGCGGCTCTTCGCCGTCACGCCAGGCTATGCACCAGGCCCGCAGGGCAGCTTCTGCGTCTTCCAGCGACTCACGGCTGAAGCCCGGCAGGGGGGAGATCTCTCCCCACCCTTCCCGTCCCTCGTGCTGCAGATAAACGAACAGACCGTCGCGGGTATTTAAACGCCGCTCGCGCAGTACCACACCCGCGTCCATCGGTATCTGCCAGCGGTAGATCTGCACGCTACGCATTACGGATTCCGTTTGTATTTGCTGAAGTCCGGCTGGCGCTTCTCGTTGAAGGCGTTACGTCCTTCCTGGCCCTCTTCGGTCATGTAGAACAGCATGGTGGCATTGCCCGCCAGCTCCTGCAGCCCGGCCTGACCGTCGCAGTCGGCGTTCAGGGCCGCCTTCAGGCAGCGCAGCGCCATCGGGCTGTTTTGCAGCATTTCACGACACCAGCGCACGGTCTCTTTTTCGAGGTCGGCAATGGGTACCACGGTGTTCACCAGGCCCATATCCAGCGCTTCCTGGGCGTTGTACTGGCGACACAGGAACCAGATTTCACGCGCTTTTTTCTGACCGACGATGCGGGCCATGTAAGACGCGCCCCAGCCGCCGTCGAAGGAGCCGACTTTCGGGCCGGTCTGGCCGAAAATGGCGTTCTCGGCGGCAATCGTCAGGTCGCACATCATATGCAGGACGTGACCACCGCCAATGGAGTAACCCGCCACCATCGCGACAACCGGTTTCGGGCAGGTGCGGATCTGGCGCTGGAAGTCGAGCACGTTCAGGTGGTGGGTGCCCGCATCGTCCTGGTATCCGCCGTAGTCGCCGCGCACTTTCTGATCGCCACCGGAGCAGAACGCCTTCTCACCTTCCCCGGTCAGGACGATCGCGCCGATGTTGTCGTCATAACGGGCATCCGCCAGGGCCTGGATCATCTCTTTGACGGTTAACGGGCGAAACGCGTTGCGCACTTCCGGACGGTTGATGGTGATTTTAGCGATGCCGTCCGCCGATTTGTGGTAGCGAATGTCGGTATAGCCTTCGGAGCAGTCCTGCCATTCCACCGGTGCGTAGAGCATGTTTTCATCAGGGTAGATCATAGAGTGTCCTTTGTTGAAAGACGAAGTATCTGGGCCAGACGCTCAGCCACCGCAACGGGGTTTTCCCGATGGGCGTTATGTCCGGCGTGAGGAATTTCATGGCGGATCGCAGAAAGTTGCCGGGCAATGTCCCGAAACTTGTGGTCCTGCTCGCCAAAGAGATAGAAAAAAGGGACGGTGCTCTCAGCGAGCGCCGCCCGTAAATCGGGTTGTTCTGCCAGGGACGTGGCCTGCAGCATCGCGGCCAGGGTCGTCCCGTTGTTGTGGCTACGCAGAGCGACCAGCTGCTCCCGCTGCGCCGGGGTGAGCGAGGCAAAGACCGGCTGTTGATACCAGTCGGCAAACACCGCTTCCAGGGGCTCCTGGCGAAAACGCGCCGCCCAGTGGGCATCGGAGGCGCGGCGGCTGGCGCGTGCATGTTCATCACTCAAACCGGGATGCGCCCCCTCGACAATCAGCCCCAGCAGCCCATCGGGCCGCTGGCAGGCGTGATACAGCGCAATGCGGCCGCCAAGGGAGTACCCCACCAGCCAGTAGTTTAGTATGTTGTAACTAACAAGGGTGCGTTCCAGCAGGCGACTGACGTCATCGAAATCGCTCACCGCAATGGACGCCGACTCGCCGTGCCCCGGCAGATCGAGATACAGCCGGGGATACGCATCCAGATGCTCGCCCGGCAGTTGCCATTCGCGGCAATCGCCGGAAAAACCGTGCAGGAACACCAGCCAGGGTTTATCCGCCTGACCTTTACGCTGCGTTCCCGCGAGGATCACAGGTGGCTGACCTGCGCCAGCAGGTTTTGCAGCATCTGCGCCCCGTCGCTGTCGTTCACTACCACTTCGATAAGCGTGGCGCCGGGTTTGCTCCACGCCGTGTTGAGCGCGCTCTCCAGCTCATCCCAGCTCTCAGGGCGCTGATACCTGAGGCTGAACATCGCCGCGGCATGTTTAAACTGCACGTTTTGCGGCATCAGATAAAAGCGTTCCCGTTCGCTCTGCGGGGTCGGCAGCAGGGAGAAAATCTGCCCGCCGTTGTTGTTGATCACCATCAGCACAAAGGGCGCTGAGGCCTGACGGAGCAGCGCCAGCGCATTCAGATCGTAGAGCGCCGACAGATCGCCGACGATGGCCAGCGTCGAACGGGCACTGGCGCGCTGAACCCCGGCGGCAGTGGAGATCAGCCCGTCAATGCCGCTGGCCCCCCGGTTACTGAACACCGGATAGCCCGCCGGCAGGCGGGAGAAGGCGTCAATCAGGCGCACCACCAGGCTGTTGCCCACAAACAGTTGTCCCTGTTCGGGCAGATAGCGATGGATGCGGTGCGCCAGCTGCGCCTCGCCGAATGCGTCGCTGTGTTGCGCCGTCAGCGCCCAGGCCTGGCGGGAGAGTTCGGGGATTTCGCTTGCCCAGGGGGCGCGTTTTTCCGCCGGATGCCGTTCCAGCCAGTCGGCCACGCCGGAGACCAGCCGACGCCCGCGATGGTGCGCGGGATCGAGCCGCCCGTCGTGCGGATCCACCAGCCAGTACTCTTCCGGCGTGCAGGTAGCCTGCCACTGTAAAAGGCGTTTTCCCGTCAGGCTGCTGCCAAGCTGCACCACAATCTGCGCCTGCTCCAGCTCGGTGACGGCCCTGGCGTTGCCGAGCCAGAGATCGGCGCACGGCAGCGGCTGTCCGGTCTGGGAGAGTACGTCGCCAATCAGGGGCCAGCCCAGCCGTTGCGCCCACTGGGCCACCTGCTTGCCCTCTTCGGCACTCATCCTGCCCGCGAGCACCACGCCGCGCTTCTGCCGCCAGAAGAACCAGTCGCGCTGGATGGGGCTTGAAAGCTCCGCCGGTGCGCGCAGCCAGGGTTTATCGCTCTGCCACCAGTCGCCCAGCGCCTGCTGCCAGTCGAGATCGGTATCATCCATTTCGCCATACAGCGGCTCGGCAAACGGACAGTTAATGTGCAGCGCACCCGCACGCAGCGCGCCCAGGGCGTTATCCACCGTCGAGACCAGCCAGCGGGCGGGAATATCCCGGGTCGGGCGCGGCAGCGACAGAGTCTGAGAGGGATGGGAAGCAAAAATACCCTGCTGGCGAATGGCCTGGTTTGCGCCACAGTCGATTAACTCCGGGGGGCGATCGGCGGTCAGCAGGACCAGTTTTTCACCGGTCAGACCGGCTTCAATCAGCGCAGGATAGAGATTCGCCACGGCCGTACCGGAGGTGACGATGACGGCCACCGGCGCGTCGCTGGCTTTTGCCAGCCCCAGCGCCAGATGCCCGAGGCCGCGCTCATCAAAATGGGTGTGATGAATAAAGGCACGGTTTTCAGCAGCGGCCAGGGTCAGCGGCGTCGAGCGCGAACCTGGCGCGATGCAAACGTGCCTGACCCCATGGCGGGTCAGGGCTTCAAGGATCACCGCCGCCCAGCGTCGGTTAAATGAACTCACTGACATGGAATTGTCCGGTATCAATATTGCGACGTAGTATAAATAATAGAGAAAGATGTAATTTTGATATGAATCGGGAATGTACGACTCAGTATTAATCCTTTAGGAGCAGAGTGCGCAGTCCGGCGGCTTTATTTTCAATCTCCTGCCACTCCTGTTCAGGGTCGGAACCGCTCACGATCCCTGCCCCGGCATACAGGCGAACGGCGTTCTCCTGTACCCTGGCCGAACGCAGCGCTACGCAGAACTCGCTTTGCGCCAACGAGAGATAACCCGCAGAACCGGCATACCACTCCCGGTCGAAGGGTTCATTGCGGGCGATGAACTCCCACGCCGCCTGGCGCGGCAAACCGGCCACTGCCGCCGTGGGTTGCAGGCGCAGCAGGCACTGCTCATCGTCCGGCTGTTGCAGCGTGGTCCAGATGCAGCGGCGTAAATGTTGAACCTTACGCAACCGCACGATTTGCGGCGGAAGCACGTCAAGCACCCCGTTATCACGCTGCAGACGCTGACAGATGTCCTCCACCACCAGCATGTTTTCACGCTGGTTTTTATCGTCGTTCATCAGCCAGTTCCCCAGGCGGGCGGCCCTGGCATCGTCAGGATGGCTGGCAACGGTCCCGGCCAGCGCCTCGGTGCGCAGCAGCACGTCGCGCCGCCGCCACAGCCGTTCCGGTGAGGATCCGAGAAACGCCTGGCTGGCATCGCTGCGCATCAGGAAGTGGTAGCACTGGAAGTTGACCTGGCGGCTGGCCGCCATCAGCGCGGCAGGGTTTACCGGCTGGTTAAACTGCAGATCCGTGGCCCGGGCCAGCACCACTTTATCGAACTCCCCCCGGGCGATGGCGTCTGTCGCCCGGATGATTAACTGCAGCCAGCCTGCTTTGTCAGGCTGATGGGTTTCGCTCTCCACCGTCTGCGTCACCGGGGCAACCGGCTGGCTCTCCGCCAGGGAACGTACAAACTCCCGCGCGCGGATGGCCTCGGTTTTTAACGAGGTGTCGCTCCAGAGCACCAGGCGCAACGTGGCGGTTCCGCCGAAGCGCTGCCACAGCAGACGCGGCAGGAACAGGCTGCCCCGCGCTGGATCGAACGCGTTAACGCCAACCACCCGAAGATCGGGCGCGTGCGGATACAAGTGCAAAAATTGACGGGCAGCGGATAACGAGGGGAAATGCTTTATCGCCCCCAGCGCGGCGTACTCTTCATCGCCATTGCGCTGCTGCCAGTAGAACTGCGGGTAGAGTTGCTGGGCATTCAGCCAGCCGAGCGGGTCGAACGCATCGTTCAGGGGAAAGGAGACATCGAGACAATGCAGGCCAGGTGCCTCGGGAAAATCAGCAGCTAACTGATGGCAAAGACCTTTCAGCGCGGTGGAAATCGAGTGCACGCGAACTTCTCCCAGCTCAAAAACCTCACATTATAAGGGGTACTTATAAGAAAATGCAGTACCCCCGATTTGGCAGGGAGAAGCCTTCGTGCTGTGTTGTTAACGGCGGGCGAGCAGAATACCCAACACCAGACCAGCGGCGGCACCTACGCCAATCCCCTGCCATGGTTTTTCACGGACATAGTCATCCGCACGGTAGACCGCTTTTTTGGCCCTGTAATAGTATTGATCGGACGCATGGCCAACGCGCGTTTTCACATCATGCAGAGCCTGCTCAGCACGCGCTTTAAGCTCAACGTATTTCTGATCGGCCGGATCGCCGGAAGAGCGTAAGACCTCTTCCAGGGTTTCACTCAGCAGGGTCAGATCGTCATCAACATGGTTATCCGATGATTGAAAAGACATAGTGTTCTCCATGTGGTTGCATCAGTTCGATAACTATAGACAACGCCTGCCAATTCCGCCTGTTACGCTTGTTGTTCCTCTTTCGCCATCCCGACATGCGGTATGCCGTCTTCATCGTAAATTTCAGTCACCGGGATAAAACCAAAATGGCCGTAAAACGCCTGCAGATGCGCCTGTGCCCCCAGGTATAAGGCCTTGTTCGGCCAGTGGTTTTGACAGGAGCGAAGCGTTTGCTCCATCAGGGCGTAGCCGAGCTTTTCGCCCCGCGCCTGTGGGCTGATAATCACCCGGCCAATCACCACGGGAGAAAAATCATCGTCGCTTTTCAGAATCCTCGCATACGCCACCAGCTGGTTATCTCTCCAGCCGAGGATGTGACGGTTCTCTCCCACCAGATCGTCGCCGTCAATGTCCTGATAAGGGCAGGTTTGTTCTACCACAAACACCTCGCAGCGCAGTTGAAGTAAGGCGTAAAGCGCAGGAACGGTCAGCTCGCTATGGTGCAGATCTTGCCACTGGATCATGGAGGTCTCCTTATCGTATAGGTAGCCGTTATACTAATGACTTTTCGTCCCCGGCGCAGAGGCTTAGTGCATTATGGAGCTGCTTTTTTTAGGAACATCCGCTGGCGTGCCGACCCGTACGCGCAACGTCACATCCCTGGTGCTGGATCTACAGCACCCCACCCGCAGCGAACTGTGGATGTTTGACTGCGGCGAAGGCACGCAGCATCAGCTGCTGCGCACCGCCGCCCATCCCGGCAAGCTGAATAAAATCTTCATTACCCACCTGCACGGCGACCACCTTTTTGGCCTGCCGGGGCTGCTGTGCAGCCGTTCAATGGCGGGCAATATTCACCCGCTGACCATTTACGGCCCGCCCGGTATCCGGGAGTTTGTCGAAACCAGCCTGCGGATCAGCGGCTCGTGGACTGACTATCCCCTCGAGATTATTGAGATCAAACCGGGAGTGGTGTTCAGTGATGATGCGTATACCGTGACCGCCGCAGCGCTCAATCATCCCGTGGAGTGTTACGGCTTTCGCATTGAAGAGTGCGATAAACCCGGCGCGCTGGATGGCGCGGCGCTCGTTGCGGCTGGCGTGCCTTTCGGCCCGCTGTTCCAGCAGCTGAAACGCGGTGAAAGCGTGACCCTGGAAGATGGCCGGACGATCAACGGCGCCGACTATCTCTCCCCGCCCCGCCCCGGTAAAAAGCTGGCGATCTTTGGCGATACCGCCCCCTGCGAGAACGCCCTTGCGCTGGCAAGCGGGGTTGATCTGCTGGTGCATGAGGCCACCCTTGAGAGTGCGATGGAGGAGAAGGCCAACAGCCGCGGCCACAGCTCGACGCGTCAGGCGGCCATGCTTGCCCGGGATGCGCAGGTAAAAAAACTGATCGTCACCCACGTCAGCTCCCGCTATGACGCCGAAGGCTGCGCCATGCTGCTGGCCGAGTGCCGCACCGTGTTTGCCGACACCCGGCTTGCGGAAGATTTTGCTACAGTGCGCGTTTAATGCTCTGGTTTTCCCCGAAACTGCCGATAACCAAACCAGGCAGGTATTTTTCACTTAGGGGCAAACATGGATAACTTCCAGAAAGACATTGATGACAGGGCAAATCTTACCCTGTCGAACCGTTTTGAGCTGCTGCTGTTTCGTCTGGGCACCTCGTTGAATGAAAACAAATCTGAGCTGTTCGGCATCAACGTCTTTAAGCTTCGCGAGATTGTGCCCATGCCAGCATTCACCAAACCGGCGGGGATGAAGTCGCCGCTGATGGGTATGGTTAATATTCGCGATCAGGTGATCCCGGTCATCGATCTGGCCGCGGTGGCAGGCTGCAAGCCCACCACCGGCCTTAACATTCTGCTGATCACCGAGTACGCCCGTAGCGTCCAGGCCTTTGCCGTGGAGTCGGTTGAGAACATCATGCGACTGGACTGGAAGCAGGTGCATGCGGCGGAAACCGCCGTCAGCGGACGCTATATCACCAGCATTGCCTGCCTGGAGGAGAAGACCGATACCAACGATCTGGCGATGGTGCTGGACGTGGAGCAGATCCTCTATGACATCACCCCGGCCAACCACGACCTGCATGCGACCGATCTGAAAACCACCAAATTCAATATCAAGCCAGGTGCGGTGGCAATTGTGGCGGAAGACTCTAAAGTGGCGCGCTCAATGCTGGAAAAAGGGCTGCAGGCGATGCAGATCCCGGCGCTGATGCACATTACCGGCAAAGAGGCGTGGGAGAAAATTGGCGTGCTGTCGGCGCAGGCGCAGGCGGAAGGGGTGCCGATCACCGATAAGATCGCGCTGGTGCTCACCGACCTCGAGATGCCGGAGATGGACGGTTTTACCCTGACGCGCAAGATCAAAACCGACGCCATCCTCAAGGACATTCCGGTGGTGATCCACTCCTCGCTTTCCGGCAACGCCAACGAGGACCACATCCGCAAGGTGAAA
The DNA here is from genome assembly GCF_049312895.1 of Leclercia barmai. Classification (NCBI taxonomy): domain Bacteria; kingdom Pseudomonadati; phylum Pseudomonadota; class Gammaproteobacteria; order Enterobacterales; family Enterobacteriaceae; genus Leclercia; species Leclercia barmai. The sequence goes on from NZ_JBMNWZ010000002.1 coordinate 665,598, forward strand.
GCTGACGGCTACGTGGCGAAGTTCGAGCTGAACGAGCTGTCGTCGGTGATTGAAGAGGTGCTGGAGCGGGCAACGAAGAAAATCGACGGGCCGTTGATTAGCCGTAAGCAGCTGGCTTAAGCCCGGCGGCGCTTCGCTTGCACGGGCCTACGGTCTTGTAGGCCGGGTAAGCGCAGCGCCACCCGGCAATAAAAAAACCCGCCGAGGCGGGTTTTTGTTTTTACATTAATGGCATCGCGTGCTGCACGATGGTGATCAGCGGCTGCGGATAGATACCGAAGATCAATACCAGCAGCGCGGAGATCAGCACCACAATACCCCCGGCGCTGTACTGCCAGTTGCCCGGCGCATCGCGGTTGAGCTGCGAAGGCGCGCTCAGGTACAGGCTCACGGCAACGCGCAGGTAGTAGTAGAGACCAATCGCGGAGCCGATAACGACACCCGCCGTCAGCCACCACAGACCCGCCTGCACACCCACTGCCAGCACGTAGAACTTACCGATAAAGCCCAGCGTCATCGGGATACCCGCCAGAGAGAGCATCATCACCGTCATCACCGCAGAGAGGATCGGACGGTGCCAGAACAGACCACGGTAGGAGAACAGGGAATCTGCATCCGGGCCACGGTACGGGCTGGACATCAGGCTCACCACGCCGAACGCGCCGAGGCTGCTGAACAGGTAACCGGCCAGGTAGACACCGACGGTCTCCATGGACATCTGGCCGCTCTGCAGGGCAATCAGCGCCACCATCAGATAGCCCAGATGGGAGATGGAGGAGTAGCCCAGCAGACGCTTGATGTTGGTCTGGCTCAGCGCCATCAGGTTACCGAAGATGATGGAGACGAAGGCGATAATGCCCAGCACCACGCGAACCGCTTCACTCTCGCCAACCGGTGCGTAGAGGAACAGACGCATCACCACGCCGAAGATAGCGATTTTGCTCGCCGTCGCCAGGAAGGTGGATACAGGCGCCGGAGCACCCTGGTAAACGTCTGGCGTCCACAGGTGGAACGGAACCAGAGAGAGTTTAAAGCCGAGGCCCACGATCATCATGCCCAGACCCGCCAGCAGCAGCGGCTCGTGCAGCATGCCGTCGTCGAGGCTCTTGCCGAGCGCTTCGAAAGAGAGGTTACCGGACTGAGCGTAGATCAGCGCAATACCAAACAGCAGGAAGGACGAAGCAGCAGCAGACAGGATCGTATACTTGATACTCGCTTCCAGAGAGCGCTTCTGGCGGAAGGCGTAACCAATCAGGCCGAACAGCGGCAGAGAGATCAGCTCGATGCCGAGGAACAGCGCCGCCAGATGGTTGGCATTGGCCAGCAGAATACCGCCAAGGGCAGCAATCAGAACCAGCAGGTAAAACTCTTCTTTGTTGTCGTTGTAGCCTTCCAGCCACGGGTAAGCAAAGGTACAGGTCGCCAGGCTGGCTAACAGCACCAGCCCGGTGTAGAGCATAGCGAAGCCGTCAACGCGCATCAGCGGCGTGACGTCCATCGCTCCCGCCTGGCCAACAAACCAGAGGGAGACTAACGCAGCGTTCAGACCCAGAACCGCCAGCGTGGCATTCAGGAAGTGATTGCGTCGCCACGCAATGGAGAGCATCACAACCACCACCGTCAATCCGACGATCAGCAGCGGTAGCAGCGCAATCAGTTGTTGTGGAGTTATTGTCATGGCGATTTACGGCCTTGTAGTAGAAGCAGAATTAACAAACCACTGCTGGATGTTACCCATCGCGGAGTGCGAGGTATCCAGAATCGGCTGAGGGAAGAAGCCCAGCAGCACCAGCAGTACGACCAGCAGCAGGATGATGAACAGCTCGCGCAGCGACATCCCCGGCAGTTCTTTAGCAGCGATTTCACTCTTCGCTTTACCGAAGTAAGCGCGGTGCAGCATCGCCAGCGAGTAAACCGAAGCGAACACCAGACCGAAGGTAGAGATGACGGTGATCACCGGAACCACTTTGAAGCTGCCGAACAGGATCATGAATTCACCGACGAAGTTACCGGTACCCGGCATCCCCAGCGTCGCCACCGCGAAGAACATCGACATCGCTGGCAGCCACTTCATCTTGCCCCACAGGCCGCCCATCTGACGCATGTCACGGGTGTGCAGACGTTCGTACAGCTGACCACACAGGATGAAGAGACCGGCTGCGGACAGACCGTGAGCAATCATCTGGATGACCGCGCCCTGGTACGCCAGCTGGCTGCCGGTGTAGATAGCAATCAGCACGAAGCCCATGTGGGAAACGGAGGTGTAAGCAATCAGACGCTTGATGTCGTACTGCGTGAAGGCCATCCAGGCACCGTAGAAGATACCGATCACACCGAGCCACATGGCAATCGGCGCGAACTCTGCGGAGGCATTCGGGAACAGCGGCAGTGCGAAACGCAGCAGACCGTAGGCCGCGGTTTTCAGCAGGATGCCTGCCAGGTCAACGGAACCCGCCGTTGGTGCCTGGGAGTGCGCATCCGGCAGCCAGCCGTGCAGCGGAACCACCGGCATTTTCACCGCAAACGCGATAAAGAAGCCCAGCATCAGCAGGTATTCCACGCCGTGGGACATCGGGGTCTTCAGCAGGTCCTGATAGTTGAAGGTCCAGACGCCGGTCGCGTTGTAGTGCACGAACACCAGCGCCAGGATAGCAATCAGCATTACCAGACCACTCGCCTGGGTGTAGATGAAGAACTTGGTTGCCGCCGTGATACGCGTTTTACCGTCGGATGCCTTGTGGCCCCACAGCGCGATCAGGAAGTACATCGGCACCAGCATCATCTCCCAGAAGAAGAAGAACAGGAACATGTCGATGGCAAGGAACACGCCGATAACGCCGCCCAGGATCCACATCAGGTTCAGGTGGAAGAAGCCCTGGTATTTTTCGATTTCTCGCCAGGAGCACAGCACCGCCAGAACGCCGAGCAGACCGGTCAGCACCACCATCAGCAGCGACAGACCATCAATCGCCAGATGGATCGTAATACCGAAGCGTGGGATCCACGGCAGAATGAATTCAGACTGCCACTGCGGGATGCCCGCAGACTGGGTGAGTGAATAGCCGCCCTGCAACCAGAGTTGCAGGCCAAGCGCGAGCGTCAATCCCATGGTGATCAGCGCAATCCAGCGCGGCATCTTCACGCCAAAGCGTTCGGTCTGCCAGCACAGGAACCCACCGATAAAGGGAATTAATATTAGCCAGGGTAGTAACATGGCGATTTGCATTCCTTTTTAAAGTCCCTAAGGGACCGATTTTCAACGAATTCGACAAAATTCACGCGTTAGTGCGGTTTGTGGTGTCGGGTGGCGCTCACGCTTACCCGATCTACGGTCTCGTAGGCCCGGTAAGCGCAGCGCCACCGGGCAAAACCACTATCGCAACACCATCAGCAGCGCCAGCACGACAACCGCACCGATGCTCATGGACGCCACATACCAGCGCAGATAGCCATTCTCGCTGAACAGCAGGCCTTTACCTGCAAAGCGGGAAAGGATCGCCGGGATGTTCATCATGCTGTTCAGCGGATCGCGCTTGATAAGCCACGCAATGCCGAGGAACGGTTTCACGAAGATCATGTCGTACAGCCAGTCGAAGCCCCACGCGTTGTACCACCAGGTGCCCAGCAGACGGCCCGGCGCACTGTTGGCAACCGCAGTGACCAGGGTACGTTTGCCCAGCCACAGCCATGCTGCAATCAGGATGCCCGCGATAGCGACCACACCGGAGGTGATTTCAAGCGTCAGAACGCGACCGTGCTCAAGCTCGGTTGTTGCCGGCAGTACGCCCTGCAGCGGTGGCACAATCATCGCGCCAACGAAGGTGGACAGGACCAGCAGCACAATCAGCGGCAGGTGGTGGGTGATCCCCTTCCCTGCGTGAGCGTGAATTTGTTCTTTACCGTGGAAGACGATGAAAATCATACGGAAGGTGTACAGAGAGGTCATAAACGCACCGACCAGACCTGCAACCATCAGATTGATATGACCATTCGCCATGGCACCCGCAAGGATTTCGTCCTTACTGAAGAAGCCCGCGGTGATAAGCGGCAGTGCCGCCAGCGCCGCGCCGCCTACCAGGAAGCAGGCGTAAACCAGCGGAATGGACTTGCGCAGACCGCCCATCTTGAAGATGTTCTGCTCGTGGTGGCAGGCCAGGATCACCGAACCGGACGAGAGGAACAGCAGCGCTTTAAAGAACGCGTGCGTCATCAGGTGGAAAATCGCCGCATCCCATGCCTGAACGCCCAGCGCCAGGAACATGTAACCAATCTGGCTCATGGTGGAGTAAGCGAGAACGCGTTTGATGTCGGTCTGAACCAGCGCGGCAAAGCCTGCCAGCACCAGGGTAACCGCACCGACGATACCCACCAGATGCAGGATTTCCGGCGTCATCAGGAACAGGCCGTGGGTACGCGCAATGAGGTAAACACCGGCGGTCACCATGGTCGCGGCGTGGATCAGCGCGGAGACAGGGGTTGGACCCGCCATCGCGTCGGCAAGCCAGGTCTGCAACGGCAGCTGTGCGGATTTACCCACAGCACCACCGAGCAGCATCAGGGTTGCCCACCACAGCATGTTGTTGCCTGCTTCGAAGTGCGCCGGCGCCAGTTCCACCATCTCGCGGAAGTTCAGCGTGCCCAGCTCGTTGTAAAGAATGAACAGCGCGAAGGCGAGGAAGACGTCACCCACACGGGTCACGACGAACGCTTTCATGGCCGCTGCGCCATTCTTCGGATCGGTGTAGTAGAAACCGATCAGCAGATAAGAGCACAGACCCACGCCTTCCCAGCCGAGATACATCAGCAGCAGGTTATCGGCCAGCACCAGAACCACCATGCTGGCGATAAACAGGTTGGTGTAGGCGAAGAAGCGGGAGTAACCCTCTTCACCGCGCATATACCAGGAGGCGAACATGTGGATCAGGAAGCCCACGCCGGTCACCACGGAGAGCATGGTCAGCGAGAGACCATCCAGCACCAGGTTGAAACCGATGTTGAAATCACCGACTGACATCCAGGTCCACAGCGGAACGCTGAAAGGCTCACGTCCGCTATTTAAGAAGTCGATCCCCGCATACGCGGTCACCAGCGCCGCAAGGCCGATGGAGCCAATACCGACGGTGGCGGAGAGATTCTCAGACCAGCGGCCTCGAGAAAACGCCAGCAGCAAAAAGCCGATCAGCGGAAAAATAATGGTTAAGGCAAGCATGTTCATCCACGCAACTCACTTACTGAATCGATGTTCAGGTTCTGGCGGCGACGATGGAGCTGCAGCAACAGCGCCAGGCCAATACTCGCTTCCGCAGCCGCGAGGCTGATGGCGAGAATGTACATCACCTGACCATCGGTCTGGCCCCAGTAGCTACCGGCAACCACAAAGGCCAGCGCGGCAGCGTTGATCATGATCTCCAGGCCAATCAGCATAAACAGCAGATTGCGGCGGATAACCAGACCGGTTAAGCCCAGCACGAATAAAATCGCGGCGAGGATCAGTCCGTGTTGTAAAGGGATCATGCGCGATCCTCCGTTTTTCTTTGCGCGCTGTCGTCCTTGCGGTTGCTCAGCACTTCACCCATGCGCTCTTCGCGACCCACGTGGAAGGCGACGACCAGACCTGCCAGCAGCAGCATGGAGGCCAGTTCAACCGCCAGAACGTAAGGACCAAACAGGGAGATACCCACGGCTTTGGCGCTGATTGGCGTCCCGTCGATACCCTGGTCGTTAACACCGAGAATGGCGTAAACGATCACCGCCAGCATGATGGCCGACAAAATTCCCGGACCAATCCACACCTGCGGCTTCAGCCACTGACGTTCCTGCTCAATTTCAGACCCGCCCAGGTTCAGCATCATCACCACGAAGACGAACAGAACCATGATGGCCCCGGCGTAAACGATGATTTCAAGCGCACCGGCAAAGTGTGCGCCCAGCGCAAAGAACACCCCGGAAATAGCCAGCAGCGAAATGATTAAATAGAGCAGCGCATGCACCGGGTTGGTGTGCGTAATCACTCGCAGCGTAGCCAGGATGGCGATCAGGCCACAGATATAAAAAGCGAATTCCATTGCCCCTCTCCTTACGGTAACAGGCTCTTGACGTCGATAGGCTTGGCTTCGTTCTCTGCTTCGCCCTTATCTTTGCCGTCGATTGCCATACCCGCCATCCGGTAGAAGTTATATTCCGGGTATTTGCCCGGACCGGAAATCAGCAGATCCTCTTTCTCGTACACCAGGTCCTGACGCTTGTATTCGCCCAGTTCGAAATCCGGGGTCAACTGAATCGCCGTGGTCGGGCACGCTTCTTCACACAGACCGCAGAAGATGCAGCGTGAGAAGTTGATGCGGAAGAACTCCGGATACCAGCGACCATCTACCGTCTCTGCTTTCTGCAAAGAGATACAGCCTACCGGACAGGCTACCGCACATAGGTTACAGGCAACGCAGCGCTCCGAACCGTCTGGATCGCGCGTCAGCACGATACGGCCACGGTAGCGCGGCGGCAGATATACCGGCTCTTCCGGGTACATCCGGGTTTCGCGTTTTGCAAACGCGTGCAGGCCGATCATCCAGATACTACGTACCTGGGTGCCAAAGCCTACCAATAATTCTTTCAAGGTCATGATCTCAAAGCCCCTTATGGCTGCTGCCAGAGAATGACAGCCGCCGTTACCAACAAGTTGACGAGCGTCAGCGGCAGGCACACTTTCCAGCCGAAGGACATTACCTGGTCATAACGCGGACGCGGTAATGCTGCGCGAATCAAAATGAACATCATCATGAAGAACGCGGTTTTCAGCGCGAACCAGATGAACGGCGGTAAGAACGGGCCATGCCAGCCACCAAAGAACAGCGTTACCATCAGCGCGGAAATGGTGACGATACCGATGTACTCGCCCACGAAGAACAGACCGAACTTCATACCGGAATATTCAATGTGGTAACCATCGGCCAGTTCCTGCTCAGCTTCTGGCTGGTCAAACGGGTGACGGTGACACACCGCCACACCGGCGATAGCAAAGGTGACAAAACCAAAGAACTGCGGAATGACGTTCCAGATGTCGGCCTGGTTGTTGACGATGTCGGTCATGTTGAATGAACCGGCCTGCGCCACCACGCCCATCAGGGAGAGACCCAGGAACACTTCGTAGCTCAGCGTCTGCGCGGAAGCACGCATCGCACCCAGCAGGGAGTATTTGTTGTTACTGGACCAGCCCGCGAACAGCACCGCGTACACCGCGAGGCCTGCCATCATCAGGAAGAAGAGGATCCCGATGTTCAGGTCAGCCACAACCCAGGTCGGGCTCACCGGAACGATAGCAAACGCCAGCAGCAGCGAGGTAAAGGCGATCATCGGTGCCAGAGTAAAGATCACGCGGTCCGAGAAGCGCGGGATCCAGTCCTCTTTAAAGAACATCTTGATCATGTCCGCGACCAGCTGGAGTGAACCACCCCAGCCCACGCGGTTCGGTCCGTAACGGTTCTGGAACAGACCGAGCAGACGACGTTCACCAAAGCTCATGAACGCGCCGCAGGTGACGACCACCAGCAGAATAACAACCGCTTTCAGGATGCTCAGCAGGATGTCGATAAGATCGGGCGTTAACCAACTCATGCTTTTGCCTCCTGCAGGTTATCAAGACGTGCACCCGCCAGGACCGGCGCGATGCCAGGCATACCCATCGGCAGACCCACCTGCCCCGCCGTCAGACCTTCAGAGAGAATCAGCGGCAGGCTGATTGTCTGGCCTTCGTAGCTAAAGCTGATGTTCGCGCCCGCGTTAACGCCAAGCTTCGCGGCATCCGCCGGGTTGAGCTTGATGTACGGCTGCGGCATACGGGTCTGGAAGACCGGGGAACGCTGGGACATTTCGTCGCTACCGAACAGATGGTAGTACGGCGCAATCCGCCAGTTGCCCTCTTCGGCCTGGAAACTTGCCGGAACGGTGGAGAAGAACTCGAGACCGGTTTCAGATGCTTCGATCAGGCGCACGCCCGGATCGCCGTGGCGCAGAGAACCGCCCACTTCAGCCTGGAACTTGTTCCATGCCTGCGGGGAGTTCCAGCCTGGTGCCCATGCGAACGGGATTTGCGAACGCGGTGCAGACGGCTGGTTGTTCCCTTCCATCGAGAAGGCGAACATGGTGTCTTTGTCCTGCGGCTGGCGCGGTTCGTGCACGCTGATGTTGGCGCGCATTGCGGTACGGCCACTGTAGCGGTGCGGTTCACGCGCCAGTTTCTGACCGCGAATACGGAAGCTCGCTTCCGGCGCGGCATCTTTAATGCCTGCCAGCTGCGGCAGTGCGGCGACGGCAGCGTCGATCACGTGGTCGAGCTGGGTCCAGTCCACTTCGCGGCTCAGCACGGTGCTGTGCAGGGAGTGCAGCCAGCGCCAGCTCTCCAGCATCACAATGCTGCTGTCGTAGTACGCCGGGTCATAAACCTGGAAGAAGCGCTGGGCACGGCCTTCGTTGTTGATAACGGTACCGTCGCTTTCTGCAAAGCTTGCCGCAGAGAGCACCAGATGCGCTTTGTCCATAATTGCGGTGCGCTGATGGTCGATAACCATCACCAGCGGCGCTTTTGCCAGCGCAGCGTCAACGCGGGCCGCAGAGGCATGGCGATGCAGGTCGTTTTCCAGCACCACAACGGCGTCAGCGGAACCGGATTCCAGTTCGCTTAACGCCGCTTCCAGAGAGCCGCCGCCGATCATGCCCAGACCGATGCTGTTTACCGCACGGGCAATCATGGTCACGCCAACGTCCGCACCGCGGCCTTTCAGAGCTTTAGCAACGTTTGCAGCGGCTTCAATGATCTCTGCGCTACCGGCGTTAGTACCGGAAACGATCAGCGGTTTTTTCGCACCGGCCAGAGCCTGCACGATCACGTCGATCTTGTTCTGCAGATCGCGATCCAGACCTTCAACGGCCGGAGCACTGTTATCCAGCGCGTGGGCAATCGCAAAGCCAAGGCGGGCCTGATCTTCAACCGGCGCACGGTAAGTCCATGCTGCGATATCATCCAGACGAGTGTCATCGACGTTCGTCACAAACAGAGGATGCTTGGCGCGCTGACCGATGTTGAGGATCGCCGCAATCTGCCAGTCAGCCACTTTCTGCGCCGCTGCCATTTCACGTGCTTTCCCTTTCACCGCCTGGCGAACCGCCAGGGCAGCGCGAGCGCCGGTCTGGGTTAAATCTTCGCCCAGCACCAGAACCGCATCGTAAGATTCGATTTCACGCAGCGCCGGGGTATGAATCCCGCCTTCGCGCAGCACTTTCAGGACCAGCTGCAGACGTTCCTGCTCGCCTTCGGCGATGCCGGTGTAGAAGTTATTCGCACCCACCAGTTCACGCAGCGCGAAGTTGCTTTCGATGCTGGCGCGCGGGGAGCCGATACCGATCACTTTCTTCGACTGGCGCAGAATATCGGCTGCGCCCTGCATCGCCTGCTCGGCGTTCAGGGTGATGAAGTCGTCGCCACGACGCTGAACCGGCTGACGCGGACGGTCTTTCAGGTTCACATAGCCATAGCCAAAACGACCGCGGTCGCAGAGGAAGTAGTGGTTAACGGTACCGTTGTAACGGTTTTCGATACGACGCAGTTCGCCGTAACGTTCACCCGGGCTGGTGTTACAGCCAAGGGAGCACTGCTGGCAGATGCTTGGCGCAAACTGCATGTCCCACTTACGGTTGTAACGCTCGGAGTGCGTTTTGTCGGTGAAGACGCCGGTCGGACAGATTTCGACCAGGTTACCGGAGAATTCGCTTTCCAGGGTGCCATCTTCCGGACGACCGAAGTAGACGTTGTCATGTGCGCCATACACGCCCAGATCTTCGCCGTCAGCGTAGTCTTTGTAGTAACGCACGCAGCGGTAGCAGGCGATGCAGCGGTTCATTTCGTGAGAGATGAACGGCCCCAGATCCTGGTTGCGGTGGGTACGCTTGGTAAAGCGATAGCGACGGAAGCTGTGACCGGTCATCACGGTCATATCCTGAAGGTGGCAGTTACCGCCCTCTTCACAAACCGGACAATCGTGCGGGTGGTTGGTCATCAACCACTCCACCACGCTTTCACGGAACTGTTTTGCTTCCGCGTCGTCGATGGAAATAAAGGTTCCTTCGGTGGCTGGCGTCATACAGGACATCACCAGGCGACCACGCGTGTCTTCCGCGTTTTGATATTGCTTCACCGCACACTGGCGGCAAGCACCGACGCTCCCCAGCGCCGGATGCCAGCAAAAATACGGAATATCAAGGCCCAGAGAGAGACATGCCTGTAGCAGGTTGTCCGCCCCGTTCACCTCGTATTCTTTGCCGTCTACATGAATCGTAGCCATTAGCATGCTTCCAGTTGGCTCGAATTAGCTTCGAGCGTTAATCAAAATTCTGTTTTTACCAGCGCGCTTTCAGCAGGTTCGGCTGAATACCATTGATTGAATGGGTATTGCTGAACGGCTGCTTGATGCCTGCTTCGAATTCTTCGCGGAAATATTTAATCGCGCTCTGCAGTGGCTCAACCGCACCTGGCGCATGCGCACAGAAGGTTTTACCTGGACCCAGGAATCGACACAGTTGCTCAAGTGTCTCGATATCACCAGGCTGGCCTTCGCCACGCTCGATTGCGCGCAGGATCTTCACGCTCCACGGCAGACCATCACGGCACGGTGTACACCAGCCGCAGGACTCGCGGGCGAAGAACTCTTCCAGGTTACGCACCAGCGGTACCATGCCGATCTCGTGGTCGACGGCCATCGCCAGCGCCGTACCCAGACGGCTGCCTGCTTTACCAATGCTTTCGAACTCCATCGGCAGATCGAGGTGCGCTTCGGTCAGGAAGTCGGTCCCTGCCCCGCCTGGCTGCCAGGCTTTGAATTTGAGGCCATCACGCATGCCGCCGGCGTAGTCTTCAAGAATTTCACGTGCGGTGGTGCCAAACGGCAGCTCCCAGACGCCCGGGTTTTTCACGCGACCGGAGAAGCCCATCAGCTTGGTACCGGCATCTTTGCTTGAAGAGATGCCCTGATACCACTCCACGCCGTTAGCGAGGATAGCCGGAACGTTACACAGGGTTTCGACGTTGTTAACGCAGGTCGGTTTACCCCATACGCCGGAGCTCGCCGGGAACGGTGGCTTGGAACGTGGGTTCGCACGGCGGCCTTCCAGGGAGTTAATCAGCGCGGTCTCTTCCCCGCAGATATAACGCCCGGCACCGGTGTGCACGAACAGTTCGAAGTCGAAACCGGTGCCCAGAATGTTTTTACCCAGCAGGCCCGCTTCGGTGGCTTCGGCAATCGCGCGACGCAGGTTTTCTGCCGCCTCGATGTACTCGCCACGCAGGAAGATGTAGCCACGGTAGGCTTTCAGCGCGAAGGCCGAGATCAGCATGCCTTCCACCAGTAGGTGCGGCAGCTGTTCCATCAGCAGACGGTCTTTATAGGTGCCCGGCTCCATCTCATCGGCGTTACACAGCAGGTAACGGATGTTCATGGATTCGTCTTTTGGCATCAGGCTCCACTTCAGACCGGTGGAAAAGCCCGCGCCGCCGCGCCCTTTCAGGCCAGCGTCTTTAACCGCATTAACGATCTCATCCGGAGCCATGCCGCCGAGGGCTTTGCGCGCACCTTCATAGCCGTTTTTGCTCTGGTATTCGTCAAGCCATACAGGCTGTTTGTCATCGCGCAGACGCCAGGTCAGCGGATGAGTTTCAGCAGTACGAATTACAGTTTTCATTTGTACTGCTCCAGCAGATCGGGAATGGCTTCCGGCGTCAGATGGCTGTGAGTGTCCTCATCAATCATCATGGTCGGCCCCTTGTCGCAGTTGCCCAGGCAGCAGGTTGGCAGCAGGGTAAAGCGACCATCAAAGGTCGTCTGGCCCGGCTTGATATTAAGCTTCTGCTCAATAGCGGCCTGAATGCCCTGATAACCGGTGATATGGCATACCACGCTGTCGCAGTAGCGGATCACGTGGCGACCAACCGGCTGGCGGAAGATCTGGCTATAGAACGTTGCCACGCCTTCGACGTCGCTCGCCGGGATACCCAGCACTTTTGCGATCTCATAGATCGCGCCATCCGGCACCCAACCACGCTGTTTCTGTACGATTTTCAGCGCTTCAATGGACGCCGCACGCGGGTCTTCGTAGTGGTGCATCTCGTGCTCAATGGCGGCACGCTCTGCTTCACTCAGCTCAAAAGCCTCGGTTTGTGGTTGTTGATTCTCGTGCATAATTAGCGGTCCACATCTGACATAACAAAATCGATACTACCCAGATACACAATCAGGTCGGAGACCAGACTGCCGCGGATGGCGGCCGGGATCTGCTGCAGGTGCGCAAAGCTCGGCGTACGAATACGGGTGCGGTAGCTCATGGTGCTGCCGTCACTGGTCAGGTAATAACTGTTGATACCCTTGGTCGCTTCGATCATCTGGAAGGATTCGTTCGCCGGCATGACCGGACCCCAGGAAACCTGCAGGAAGTGCGTGATCAAGGTTTCGATATGCTGCAGCGTGCGCTCTTTCGGTGGCGGCGTGGTCAGCGGGTGATCCGCCTTGAACGGGCCTTCCGGCATGTTGTTGAGGCACTGCTCAAGAATGCGCAGGCTCTGACGCAGCTCTTCCACTTTCAGCATCACGCGGGTATAGCAGTCGGATACACCGCCGCCGACCGGGATTTCGAAGTCGAAGTTTTCGTAGCCAGAGTAAGGACGGGCTTTACGCACGTCGAAATCAATACCGGTCGCACGCAGGCCAGCACCGGTGGTGCCCCACTCCAGCGCCTCTTTCGCGCCATAAGCGGCAACGCCTTTCGAACGACCAATCAGGATGGTGTTACGCAGTGCGGCTTTTTCGTAAGACGCCAGACGTTTCGGCATCCAGTCGAGGAACTCACGCAGCAGACGATCCCAGCCGCGCGGCAGGTCGTGTGCGACACCGCCGATACGGAACCAGGCCGGGTGCATACGGAAGCCGGTGATCGCTTCCACCAGATCGTAGATTTTCTGACGGTCGGTAAAGGCGAAGAAGACCGGGGTCATCGCGCCGACGTCCTGAATGAAGGTGGAGATGTACAGCAGGTGGCTGTTGATACGGAACAGTTCCGACAGCATGACGCGGATGACGTCAACGCGTTCTGGCACCTTGATGCCGGCCAGTTTTTCCACTGCCAGCACGTATGGCATCTCGTTCACGCAGCCACCGAGGTATTCGATACGGTCGGTGTACGGGATGTAGCTGTGCCAGGACTGACGTTCGCCCATCTTCTCTGCACCACGGTGGTGGTAGCCCACATCCGGCACACAGTCGACGATCTCTTCGCCATCAAGCTGGAGAATAATACGGAACGCACCGTGGGCAGACGGGTGGTTTGGACCGAGGTTGAGGAACATGAAGTCCTCGTTGTCGGTGCTGCGCTTCATGCCCCAGTCTTCCGGTTTGAAGGTCAGCGCTTCCATCTCCAGATCCTGCTTGGCTTTGGTCAGCTCAAACGGGTCGAATTCGGTGGCGCGCGCCGGATAGTCTTTACGCAGCGGGTGGCCGGTCCAGGTCTGCGGCATCATGATGCGCGTCAGGTGCGGGTGGCCATCGAAGGTCATGCCGAACATTTCCCAGGTTTCACGCTCGTACCAGTTAGCGTTCGGGAACAGTTTGGTGATCGTCGGCAGATGCATGTCGTTTTCAGACAATGCCACCTTGAGCATGATATCCGTGTTGCGGTCTATTGAGATCAGGTGGTAGAAAACGGAAAAATCCGCCGCGGGTAAACCGTGGCGGTGGGTACGCAGACGTTCGTCCATGCCGTGTAAGTCAAACAGCATGACGTAAGGTTTAGGTAGTTTCTTTAGGAAATCAACCACTTCCAGTAACTGCTCACGCTTCACCCAAACAACGGGTACCCCGGTGCGGGTGGCCTGAACAGTAAAGGCATCCGGCCCAAAACGGTTGCGCAGTTCGCCGATGACCGGGTCATCAAGATGATCCCGTGTTTGCCAGGCGGCGTCTTGCGCGGTTAAGTCGGTCATAGTGTTCACCATTGCAAAAGGTCCGTGGTGACTGTCGGGCGTGGCTTCGCGCTATTTGAATAGTGATATGCGAAGGTTATCTCCATGCCCACAGGCGCAAATTAAATTTCGTCTGGTGTACGCAGATTGGTCACTGCAATACGTTCGCCGCGTTTACGCTCGCGCTCAGACTGCATGTTAGCGCGGTACACGCCCTGGTCACCCACAACCCAGGAGAGCGGACGGCGTTCTTTGCCAATCGACTCCTGCAACAGCATCAGCGCCTGCATGTAGGCTTCTGGACGCGGTGGGCAGCCCGGGATGTAAACGTCAACAGGGATAAACTTATCTACACCTTGTACGACGGAATAGATGTCGTACATGCCGCCAGAGTTTGCACAAGCGCCCATGGAGATAACCCATTTTGGCTCGAGCATCTGGTCGTACAGACGCTGAATGACCGGTGCCATTTTGGTAAAGCAGGTACCCGCAACCACCATCAGGTCAGCCTGACGCGGAGAGGCACGCAGTACTTCTGCACCAAAACGCGCAACGTCATGCACCGCAGTGAATGACGTCACCATTTCAACGTAGCAGCAAGAAAGGCCAAAGTTGTATGGCCAGATGGAGTTCTTACGACCCCAGTTGACCATATCGTGCATGGCATGCTCGAGCTTGCCCATGTACACGCTTTTATTGACTTCTTGCTCCAGGGGGTCGGTTACGATCTCCTGCTTTTGCAGGGGGTAACGGTCATTCTCACCGTTAGGATCTATGCGGGTGAGCGTATAATCCATCTTATTGCCTCGCTGTTACTGCTGACGATTAGAGATACTGTTTTCCGGGTTGATACGTTCACGGCGTGAACGCGCAGGTGTCCAGTCCAGCGCGCCAATACGCACCAGATAAACCAGACCGGCCAGTAACACTAAAATGAAAATTGCGGCCTCGACAAAGCCTACCCAGCCACTCTCACGAATGGAGGTCGACCATGCGAACAGGTAAAGCGCTTCCACGTCGAAAATGACGAAGAACATAGCTACCAGATAGAACTTGGCAGACAGGCGTAAACGCGCGGTACCTACCGAATCGATACCCGATTCGAATGGCGTGTTTTTGTGCCTTGCGCGGGCGCGACCGCCCAGGAACCAGCCGCCGACTAACATCAGGCAGCACAGGCCAATGGCAACGATAAGAAAGATTGCGAATGCCCAGTGATGAGCGATGACTTCTGTGGATGTTGACATACTCATTGCTTACTCATCAAAAGTGATACCTGAGACACTGCTCTTACTGGCAGATGGGCATCACATCGATTCATGGGGAGGAACAAATAACCGTACACTAACTGTCGAAAATGAGACATAGACAGCAAAATGATGTGGTTTTTTACTCCTTTCTATAACCTTTTGTCAACTTTAACAAAAGTTTCTTCACATTAAATTACATCGATCGAACTTCATTAACATTTAATGCCCTTTACCCTCAAAAACTGTGAGGCGCGTTCCTGCGTCAGGGTGTTGAATCGTGTCCGTAATAAACTAATACAAAGATTACCCGCCTATTTTGACAGGATTTGCCGTCGATTCCTCCCCCCAAAGAGGAGTATTTTCTTGATCTGTGACACGCTTTTGTTAATTCAATCAAAAAAACGGCAACATCTTTGCTGCTTTTTTAACATGCCCATTGACATTAGAAAGAAGAAGTATAGCGGGTTTTCGGAGGAAGGCTTAATTACTATCAGATTGATAAAAAAGAAGAATAGTAAAAACTTAAGGCAAACTAACGCAGTCGCATGCAAAAAAAGAACCACTGTGCGATGGGGTCGCGCCAGTGGCTCTTTTAAGTATCAACGAATTGTTACCAGAATATGAGGGTTTCGTTTACTCGAAATCGCGCTCGATCACCAGGGAGTCATCCCCTCCTTCTGGGGTAACATTATTGTACTGCCAGGGGTTGTGGTAATTATCCATGGCGTTGAAGATGGTCTGTGCGAGTTCATTGTTGCTGGCCGGGTTGTGGCATAGCATGTACTCGGTATCCGGCAGCGCAGGCAATCCGTCGGCTTTACCTAACACGCGTAAATCAGGGCTCATCATCTCAACAGGACGTGCCGTCACGCCAAGACCTGCTTTGACCGCGGCGCGGATGGCAGGCAGCGTTGAGGCTACGTAAGCCAGTCGCCATGGAACATTGGCGGCATTGAGCGTGGACAGCACAACGTCGCGGAACGGGCTGGGATCGTCCAGCAGCACCAGCGGCACCGGTTCGCCGCGCTGCAGCGTAAACTCGGCGGCACAATACCAGTGGGTCGGAGAGGTGCGCAGCGTCAGACACTCAAACTGGCTGGTACGATGGGTCGTCACCACCAGATCGACCTCCTGCTCCTGCAGCATATCAACCATAAAAGCGTTGCGTTTAACCCTGACATCAAGAGCAAGTTTCGGATAAACCGAACTGATGCGGTTGAGCAGAAACGGCAGAATGGTATCGGCTGACTCATCGGAGGCGCCTAATGTTAAGACACCCTGCAGGTTGCTAAACATTAATGATGAACATGCTTCATCATTAAAACGCAGAATTTTTCTGGCGTAACCCAGCAGCTGAATACCATGCTCAGTCAACAGCTTGTTGCGCCCATGGCGGGCAAAGAGCTCTTTGCCGACCAGTTGTTCCAGTCTTTGCATTTGTTGACTGACTGCAGACTGGGTACGGCAAACTGCCGCCGCCGCCGCAGCAAAGGTGTTCAGATCGGCGACCGCCACAAAGGTTCTCAGCAGATCGAGGTCGAGGTTCATTATCGGACGATTTGCATTAATCATATCTTTTCACTTACAGGTTGCTCGTGCGGAGCTGCCCCGGGTTTAAGCTGTGTGCGTAAAAGTAATACAGTTCCCTCTGAACAAAATCCTCTGACGTCCCGGTCCGGCAGTGTGCCTGCAAAATGTAATTGAGCTGGGTATATCAGTGGTCAGAAACAACTTATCTGACGTTATTTTTATTCTCAAAAGCGTTCGAGATATATTGATGTTTGCCGGATGATGTAAATTCCATTAAAGAAGATGCATTTCCAACGTCAACTTTATCGCAGTACAGGTTAAGCAGCAATGGTGTCGCTTAACTTCTCAAGGCAGAGATAATTCTAACAATTACAATAAACTATTAAAGGTCCAGGCATCAAGGCCTGCGGTGGCCTGTTATCTGGCATCACTCAACCCGGGTTACATCTTACCCTAAAACCTTTTTATTTATAAGCCTTATTGCAGTTCTTGTGATTTAACCTTAATGATAACTAACTAAACTAATTTTATTAATATTAACGAAAGTTGCGATTTCGTCTTTATTCAGAAATAAATAATAATTGAAACAGGACTTAATGATTAATAATACTTAACATTAATTTCACATGAGCAACGTTAATATAAAAAGGCAGGAAAGCGAATACCAGGATGTTTCATTCAGCTTTTTCGAAACATCACCAGAGGAAACTGTAGCACTGCCAGCGTAAGTCGCTCTACACGCGGCTTTTTCACAGCGAAAAATCCACTTTAGAACGCCTCAGGCAATACAAAAAACCATACAAAAGCCGAAATTCACCCGATAAAATGAATTGCGCTTAAAAAAATAGATAAAAATTTCATAGTCGACAGCCACCAATGTTCAAAATCTTCTTCTGCCAATGCTTCAAAATCGGGCAATCGAGGAGTACATTGTTTCGTGCTGACTTCCACGGCAGGACGTCGCAATAACAGTAAAAGGTCAAAGATTCATGTCACCCATCGAAAAATCCAGCAAGTTAGATAACGTTTGTTATGACATTCGTGGCCCGGTTCTTAAAGAGGCAAAGCGTCTCGAAGAAGAAGGTAATAAAGTACTTAAGCTCAATATCGGTAACCCGGCGCCATTTGGTTTTGATGCACCGGATGAAATTCTGGTTGATGTGATCCGCAACCTGCCGACGGCGCAAGGTTATTGCGACTCAAAAGGTCTCTATTCAGCGCGTAAAGCCATCATGCAGCATTATCAGGCGCGTGGCATGCGTGATGTGACCGTCGAAGATATCTATATCGGTAACGGTGTTTCCGAGCTGATCGTCCAGGCGATGCAGGCCCTGCTGAACAGCGGCGACGAAATGCTGGTGCCCGCCCCTGACTACCCGCTGTGGACCGCGGCTGTGTCGCTCTCAAGCGGTAAAGCGGTACACTACCTGTGCGATGAATCCTCCGACTGGTTCCCCGATCTGGATGATATTCGCGCCAAAATCACGCCGCGTACCCGCGGGATCGTCATTATCAACCCGAACAACCCGACCGGCGCCGTCTACTCTAAAGAGCTGCTGCTGGAGATCGTCGAGCTGGCCCGCCAGCATAACCTGATCATCTTCGCAGACGAGATCTATGACAAAATTCTCTACGACGCTTCGCAGCACCACTCCATCGCCGCGCTGGCGCCGGATCTGCTGACGGTCACCTTTAACGGTCTGTCTAAAACCTATCGTGTTGCCGGTTTCCGTCAGGGCTGGATGGTGCTGAACGGGCCGAAGAAACACGCTAAAGGCTATATCGAAGGTCTGGAGATGCTGGCCTCCATGCGTCTTTGCGCCAACGTCCCGGCGCAGCACGCGATCCAGACGGCGTTGGGCGGTTATCAGAGCATCAGCGAATTTATCGTACCTGGCGGGCGTCTTTATGAGCAGCGCCAGCGCGCGTGGGAGCTGATTAACGATATTCCGGGCGTCTCCTGCGTCAAGCCAAACGGCGCGCTCTATATGTTCCCGAAAATCGACATCAAACGCTTTAACATCTTTGACGATCAGAAGATGGTGCTCGATTTCCTGCTGCAGGAAAAAGTGTTGCTGGTTCAGGGAACGGCGTTTAACTGGCCGTGGCCGGACCATGTGCGTATCGTGACGCTACCGCGCGAGGATGAGCTGGAAATGGCCATCAGCCGGTTCGGGCGCTTCCTCTCCGGATACCATCAGTAAAACCATCATCGGGCTGCCACAGGCAGCCCGATTTGCATCTCTCCTCCCCTCCCCTCACAATGAAACCTGTCGCTGTGCAGAATTAAGGTAACTTATGAGTCAGAGTCATTTCTTCGCCCATCTTTCCCGCCTGAAACTGATCAACCGCTGGCCGCTGATGCGCAACGTGCGCACCGAGAATGTTTCCGAACACAGCCTGCAGGTCGCCATGGTCGCCCACGCGCTGGCCGCCATCAAAAACCGCAAGTTCAACGGTCAGGTGAATGCCGAACGGATTGCGCTGCTGGCGATGTACCACGATGCTTCTGAAGTGCTGACAGGGGATCTGCCCACCCCGGTGAAATACTTCAATTCGCAGATCGCCCAGGAGTACAAGGCGATTGAAAAAATTGCCCAGCAAAAACTGGTCGACATGGTGCCGGAAGAGCTTCGGGATATCTTTGAGCCCTTGATAGACGAGCAGAGCTACAGCGAAGAAGAACATCGGATCGTTAAGCAGGCCGATGCGCTGTGCGCCTACCTGAAATGTCTTGAGGAGCTTTCAGCCGGTAACCACGAATTTTTGCTGGCGAAAACCCGGCTTGAAAAGACGCTCGAGACGCGACGCAGTGAAGAGATGGACTACTTCATGGAGGTGTTTGTCCCGAGCTTCCAGCTGTCGCTGGATGAGATCAGCCAGGATTCCCCGCTGTAGATTACGCCCGGCGGCGCTTCGCTTGCGCGGGCCTACGATTGTGCAGGCCGGGTAAGGCGGAGCCGCCACCCGGCTTCAGTCTCAAAACGGGAACAACACCGGGATCATCACCACGCACACCAGCATAACCAGAATGGTAAACGGCACGCCGAGCTTCACGAAGTCGCTGAAGGTATATTTGCCAGGTCCCAGCACCAGGGTGTTAACCGGTGACGAGACCGGGGTCATAAACGCAGCGGAAGCGGCCATCGCCACCATCATGGCGAAAGGATATGGCGATACTCCCATCGATTTCGCCATCGCCAGGGCGATAGGCGCCATCAGCACCGCCGTCGCGGTATTGGAGATAAACAGCCCGATAGTGGCGCACATGATGAACAGGCACATCAGCATCATATAAGGGCCGTAGCCGCCGCCCACCTCCATCAGCCCTTTCACCACCAGATCGACACCGCCGGTTTTTTGCAGGGCCAGCGCGAAGGGCATCATCCCGACAATCAAAATAATGCTCGGCCAGTGGATCGCTTTGTAAGCGCTTTCAGCATCAATGCAGCGGAATTTTCCCATCAGCAAACAGGCGATAATCGCCGCCACCGGATTAGGGATTTCGTCGGTCAGCATCAGAGCCACCATCAGCACCAGACAAAAAATGGCGTGCGGTGCCTGACTGTGGGCGGGAGACGCATCGCTGACTTCCACAGGCAGGTTGAGCACCACAAAGTCCCGGCCTCTCTGACCCAACTGGGTGATCAGCTTCCAGTTACCTACCACCAGGAAAATATCTCCCAGCTGCAGAGGCTCATCCACCACCGAGCCGTTCATCGCTTCGCCGTCGCGCTTTAACCCCACGACGTTCAAACCGTAGCGGGTACGGAATCCTATTTCGCGAATGGTTTTGCCGAGCAGCTCCGACTCGGGGATCAAGGATACTTCGGCCATGCCCACATCCAGCGCCTGATCGGAGAAGTACTCCCCGCGCAGGATCATCGGCTCCAGCAGCTGTTCGCTACAGAAATCGCGCAGATCGACCTCGGCGGATGACATATCAATCAGCAGCACGTCCCGGGCGCGGAATTCCGATACGCCGTTAACGTTGACGATAACCCGGCGAAAACGGCGCCAGCGCTCCACGCCGATAACGTTGGCGCCGTAGCGTTCGCGGAGTTTCAAATCATCCAGACGTTGCCCAATCAGCGGTGAACCGGGGCGGATCGCCAGACGGCGCGCCCGCCCGGTGAGGCGGTACTCTTTAATCAGATCGCGAAACGTGCGGCGCTTCCAGCCGTCGCGGGCTTTGTCCTGCTTGTCGCTTTTCAGGGCAAAGCGGGTCAGCAGCATGTAGATAATGCCCATCACCAGAATCACCAGCCCCAGCGGCGTCACGCTGAAGAAGCTGAAACCTTCCAGACCTTCACGCAGCAGTTCACTGTTGACCACCAGGTTCGGCGGCGTCGCCACCAGCGTCATCATGCCGCTGATAAGCCCGGCAAAGCTGAGCGGCATCATCAGGCGCGAGGGTGAGATCTGCATGCGCATGGAGACGCTCAGCACCACCGGAATAAAGATAGCTACCACCCCGGTGGAGCTCATAAAGGCTCCGAGTCCGGCGACCGTGAGCATCAGGAACACCAGCATTTTGGTTTCGCTGTTGCCCGCCACGCTGACAAGCCAGGTTCCCATGCTGGTCGCCACGCCGGTACGCACCAGGCCGTCACCAATAATAAAGAGGGCCGCAATCAAAATAACGTTGGGATCGCTAAAGCCTGAAAAGGCTTCCGGAAGCGTTAAGGTGCCGCTCAGCACAAAGGCGACAATCACCAGCAGAGCCACGGCATCCATGCGCACTTTGCCGGTCGCAAAAAGAATAATCGCGATAAGGAGCAGGCTTAACACCCAGATAAGTTCACCGTTCACAACAGATCCTTGTCAGAAAAGAGTGATGCAGATAGTGCCATAAAAAAGCCCCAACAATGTGGGGCTAAATCATGTGATTACATTTTCCGCGAGACTGTTACATTCCCGTCAGGGGTGCGGCTGACGGCGAGAGCCTCCAGCGTGGTGAGCACAAAGTCAGCCTCGTCCAGACGCGGCGAACCGGCAGGGACGTTGACGGCAATGACGTGGCTGCCGGCATTGAGGCCCGCCAGCACGCCGGCAGCGGCATCTTCTACCACTACGCACTCTTCAGGCGGCAGTCCCAGCAGCTCCGCGCCCAGTAAAAAGGCATCGGGCTCCGGCTTGCCCCGCTTGACCCGCTCTGCGGTAATAAACACTTCCGGCAGCGGCAGACCTGCTGCTTTATGGCGCGCATGGGCCACAGGAACCGAACCGGAGGTGACGATAGCCCAGGGGATCGCCGCTTCATTCAGGTGTCTGAGCAGTTCCAGCGCCCCCGGCAGCGCCGTGATGCCGTCGGTATCATTGGCTTCGACCTGCTCAAGCCAGGTGAACTCCGCCTGAATTTCCGCTTCACTTTTTCCCTGGAGGAAGTGCCGTAAAGAGGTTATGGCCTGTTTGCCATGGATGAAATTCAGTACGTCCTGATGGTCGATGCCATGTCTGTCGGCCCAACGGCACCAGGAGCGTTCTACAACCGGTAGCGAATCAACCAGCGTACCGTCCAGATCAAACAGAAAACCTTTACACTGCACATCTACCTCCGTCAGGCATTAATAATTTGTTGGATCTCATTGCTGCTCAGATGGTACTGACGCGGGCAGGCGTGCCATACGCTGAGCATGCGTTGATATTTCTCCCACATTGGGGTCTGGGCATTAAAGCCATGCGTGCCGGCATCGAAATGGGTATAACGGCCTTCGACGTTGACCATAAAGCGGACATAGCTCAGGTAGCGAGATTCAGTGGCCGCATCAAACCCCAGGAAGGTGACACGACGTTCGTCGATGGTCTGGGCATCTTTCAGGTTCGTCCAGGAGACATGCAGGGCGTGGTACATCTCCATGATGTCGATGACGGTGCGGCAGGTCTCCTCTTTCAGTTCGCCAAACTCGCGATCCAGCTCGCGCATCTGTAAACCAAAGCCACGTTCGACGATAGTCTGCAAGCGGCGATAGCGCTCTGCGTTGTCGGGATCAAGCATAGTCATCATTTTGTACTGATTAGACAAAATCAGACGTTGAGCGTGGGTCATTTCCATCTTTCGACTCCTGTTGCGCATGGCAGCTTTAAAAAAGACACGGTAACGGGGTGTTACTGTGCCTTCTTTTGATCATCGTTTCGATGATCAATCACAAGTCATCAAGGAATGTTTTATCAAGTTGCTTAAATGCACGCTTCAGGGTATCCGCCAGCGCCTGATAATCGGGTTTCCCCTCTACTGGCGCGAGCGCCTGGCCAGCATCCTGCAATTTGCTGCGTACTTCATAGAACCAGGAGAGCACCGACGGCGGCAAAGGTGTCACCGAGCGTTTGCCCAGCCACCACAGTCCCTGCATCGGCAGGCTCAGGGCAAACAGAGCGGTGGCGACGGCCGGGCCGAGTTGGCCACCCAATGCAATCTGCCAGCATAAGGTGAAGACAGCGATGGGTGGCATAAAACGGATTGCGTAACGCGTCATGCGAATCACGCGGTTCTCAACAAACACGGGCGCCAGGCGCTTTTCCATAGGCCACGTCTTTGAATAGTGCTGTCCCCGGCGAAACAGGCTGAAAAAGCTCACGGAAGGATTCTCGGGTGTCGACATGGCTTACCTCAACTTCACATATAAAGATTAAAAAATTCGTGCAAAACCACAACTGGTCATGACAACGTTCAAAAACTTTTGTCAGCGCTACCCAGTATCGGGTATCCTGTGCCGGCCTGCAAAGGCCTTAGACGATGAACGTATACTCGTCAAATTATCGCACATTATGCCATTGCCGGAAAAATGCGCAAAATGGCATAAAATCATATGTATTCTTTTCGTCATGCCAGAATGTCCTTCCGGCATGATGTTAATCATAAATGTCAGCGATATCTTGCGCTACGATCCTTGACTCACTGACGTTTTTTTAGCCACGTATCAATAATAGGTACTTCCATGTCGAGTAAGTTAGTACTGGTTCTGAACTGCGGTAGTTCTTCCCTGAAATTCGCCATCATCGATGCGCTCAACGGTGAAGAGTACCTTTCTGGTCTGGCCGAATGTTTCCATCTTCCTGAAGCACGTCTGAAGTGGAAAATGGACGGCAGCAAACAGGAAGCGGCTTTAGGTGCAGGCGCCGCTCACAGCGAAGCGCTGAACTTTATCGTTAACACTATCCTGGCACAAAAACCGGAACTGTCCGCTCAGCTGACCGCAATCGGTCACCGTATCGTTCATGGTGGCGAGAAATACACCAAATCTGTGATCATCGATGACAGCGTTATCCAGGGCATTAAAGACTCTGCCTCTTTTGCACCGCTGCATAACCCTGCTCACCTGATCGGTATCGCTGAAGCCCTGAAATCCTTCCCGCACCTGAAAGACAAGAACGTGGCCGTATTTGATACTGCGTTCCATCAGACCATGCCGGAAGAGTCTTACCTCTACGCTCTGCCGTACAAACTGTACAAAGAGCACGGCGTTCGCCGCTACGGCGCGCACGGCACCAGCCACTTCTATGTAACCCAGGAAGCGGCAAAAATGCTGAACAAGCCGGTGGAAGAAGTGAACATCATCACTTGCCACCTGGGTAACGGCGGTTCCGTTTCTGCTATCCGTAACGGCAAATGTGTAGATACTTCTATGGGTCTGACCCCGCTGGAAGGCCTGGTAATGGGTACTCGCTCCGGTGATATCGACCCGGCGATCATCTTCCACCTGCACGATACCCTGGGTATGAGCGTGGAAGATATCAACAAGATGCTGACCAAAGAGTCCGGCCTGCTGGGCCTGACCGAAGTTACCAGCGACTGCCGTTACGTTGAAGACAACTACGCAGAGAAAGAAGACGCTAAACGTGCAATGGACGTTTACTGCCACCGTCTGGCGAAGTACATCGGCTCTTACACTGCGCTGATGGACGGTCGTCTGGATGGCGTGGTCTTCACTGGCGGTATCGGTGAGAACGCTGCAATGGTGCGCGAGCTGTCCCTGGGCAAACTGGGCGTGCTGGGCTTTGATGTTGACCATGAACGTAACCTGGCCGCGCGCTTCGGTAAGTCTGGCTTCATCAACAAAGAAGGCACCCGTCTTGCAATGGTTATCCCAACCAATGAAGAACTGGTCATCGCGCAAGACGCGAGCCGTCTGACCGCCTGATTCCCCACCGCCAGCAATGCTGGCGGTGCTGTTTTGAAGCCCGCCTGTTTTCGGCGGTAACGAAAGAGGATAAATCGTGTCCCGTACTATTATGCTGATCCCGACCGGAACCAGCGTAGGCCTGACCAGCGTCAGCCTCGGTGTGATCCGTGCGATGGAACGCAAAGGCGTTCGTCTGAGCGTGTTTAAGCCAATCGCTCAACCCCGTGCTGGTGGCGATGCGCCAGACCAGACCACCACTATCGTGCGTGCAAACTCTAACCTGCCAGCCGCTGAACCGCTGAAGATGAGCCACGTTGAGTCTCTGCTCTCCAGCAACCAGAAAGACGTGCTGATGGAAGAGATCATCGCTAACTACCACGCTAACGCCCAGGATGCGGAAGTGGTGCTGGTAGAAGGCCTGGTTCCGACGCGCAAGCATCAGTTTGCTCAGTCCCTGAACTTTGAAATCGCCAAAACGTTGAACGCGGAAATCGTGTTTGTGATGTCCCAGGGTACCGATACCCCTGAACAGCTGAAAGAGCGTATTGAGCTGACCCGCAGCAGCTTCGGCGGCGCGAAAAACAGCAACATCACCGGCGTTATCGTTAACAAACTGAACGCCCCGGTTGATGAGCAAGGCCGTACCCGCCCTGACCTGTCCGAAATCTTCGACGACTCGTCTAAAGCGAAAATCGTGAAAATCGATCCGGCTAAGCTGCAGGAATTCAGCCCGCTGCCGGTGCTGGGCGCGGTGCAGTGGAGCTTTGATCTGATCGCCACCCGTGCAATCGATATGGCGCGTCACCTGAACGCCACCATCGTGAACGAAGGCGATATCAACACCCGTCGCGTGAAGTCCGTGACCTTCTGTGCGCGTAGCATTCCGCACATGCTGGAGCACTTCCGTGCAGGTTCCCTGCTGGTGACCTCCGCAGACCGTCCTGACGTGCTGGTCGCTGCCTGTCTGGCCGCGATGAACGGCGTGGAGATCGGTGCGATCCTGCTGACCGGTGCCTATGAAATGGACCCACGCGTCAGCAAGCTGTGCGAACGCGCGTTCGCCACCGGCCTGCCGGTCTTCATGGTGAACACCAACACCTGGCAGACCTCCCTGAGCCTGCAGAGCTTCAACCTGGAAGTTCCGGCTGATGACCATCAGCGTATCGAGAAAGTGCAGGAATACGTGGCCGGTTGCATCAATCCTGAGTGGATTGAGTCCCTGACCGCCACCTCCGAGCGCAGCCGTCGTCTCTCTCCACCAGCCTTCCGTTACCAACTGACCGAGCTGGCGCGTAAAGCGGGCAAACGCGTTGTTCTGCCAGAAGGCGACGAACCGCGTACCGTTAAAGCCGCAGCCATCTGTGCCGAGCGCGGTATCGCGACCTGCGTGCTGCTGGGTAACCCGGATGAGATCACCCGCGTAGCGGCCTCTCAGGGCGTTGAGCTGGGTTCTGGTATCGAAATCGTGGATCCTGAAGTGGTGCGCGAAAGCTATGTTGCCCGTCTGGTCGAGCTGCGTAAGAGCAAGGGCATGACCGAAGCCGTTGCCCGCGAACAGCTGGAAGACAACGTGGTTCTCGGTACCCTGATGCTGGAGCAGGACGAAGTTGACGGTCTGGTTTCCGGTGCCGTTCACACCACCGCGAACACCATCCGTCCGCCGCTGCAGCTGATCAAAACCGCGCCAGGCAGTTCTCTGGTCTCTTCCGTGTTCTTCATGCTGCTGCCGGAACAGGTTTACGTTTACGGTGACTGTGCGATCAACCCGGATCCAACCGCTGAACAGCTGGCAGAGATCGCGATCCAGTCCGCTGACTCCGCGATTGCGTTCGGTATCGAACCGCGCGTTGCGATGCTCTCCTACTCTACCGGTAACTCCGGTGCAGGTAGCGACGTTGAGAAAGTGCGTGAAGCAACCCGTCTGGCACAGGAAAAACGCCCGGATCTGGTTATCGATGGCCCGCTGCAGTACGACGCCGCAGTGATGGCTGACGTTGCCAAATCTAAAGCGCCGAACTCGCCGGTTGCGGGCCGTGCTACCGTGTTCATCTTCCCGGATCTGAACACCGGTAATACCACCTACAAAGCGGTACAGCGTTCAGCCGACCTGATCTCCATCGGGCCGATGCTGCAGGGTATGCGCAAGCCGGTGAACGACCTGTCCCGTGGCGCGCTGGTAGACGATATCGTCTACACCATCGCTCTGACCGCGATCCAGTCTTCACAGCAGTAAGTTGCCCCAAACGTAAAAAGGCGACCTCGCGGTCGCCTTTTTTATTATCACGCTATTACGCTTCTTCGTGCTTAGCCGGTTCGTTGCTGGCATTGCGGCTCATCCACAGCGCCAGGGCTTTTAACGAATCCGGCGTGAAGTCATCGCAGCGAGCGGTGATCTCCGCCGGCGTCATCCAGCAGACTTCACTGACCTCTTCTTCCTGCAACGCAAACGGGCCGTGGGAAACGCAGCTGAACAGGCCTCCCCAGACGCGGCAGTGGCTGTCTTCAAAGTAGAACTGACCATGCTCGGCAAAGGGCACGCCGGCAATCCCCAGCTCCTCTTCCGCTTCACGGCGGGCGGAATCAAGTAACACCTCATCGGCCTGGACCACACCGCCGGCCGTTGCGTCGAGCATACCGGGCATGAAGTCTTTCGTTTCGGTACGGCGCTGCACCAGAATTTTGCCCATACCATCATGCACCACGATATAGGTCGCGCGGTGACGCAGGCGCTGCGCCCGCATCTGCTCGCGGCTCGCCTGAGCGATGACTTCATTGTCTTCGCTGACTATATCTACCCACTCAGTACTTGCCAAATGACTCTGCTCCACCATCGGGAAACCTTCTCTTTAAAGCGCTCTCACGGCGCGTTTACTGTTGAGGAGTAAGTTACGGATTAATCCTGGACTCTGCAATAACCTGGCTGTCATTCAGCGTCATAACGCACAAATGGTCCTCTTCCAGCATCCCATAGCTGGGAGAAAAACCGCCCTTCGGCAGGCTGACGGAGCCAGGGTTGAAATGAATAATGTCGCTCTTGTTTGCGGCTACCGGAATATGAGTATGGCCGTAAACCAGGACATCGCCAGCATTCAGCGCGGGCAGATTATCCGGGCCAAAAAGATGGCCGTGGGTAACAAACAGGCGGCAGCGTGGCAGCAGGATCTGCTGCCACGGGGCGGTAATGGGGAAGTGCAACAGCATCTGGTCAACTTCGCTGTCGCAGTTGCCCCGCACGGCGATAATCCGCGATGCATACGCATTAAGCCGCTCTGCCACCTCCGCAGGGGCATAGCCTTCGGGCAGCGGGTTGCGTGGGCCGTGATTCAGCACATCGCCGAGGATCACCAGCCATTGCGCCCCGCTCTGGTTAAACAGCGAAAGCACCTTTTCGGTCGCCGGTAGCGAACCGTGGATGTCCGATGCAAACATCAGCTTCATCAGTGACTCCTTATCGTGAAAAGCCACCCCATCATACCCGAATCAGCGGCCCTTATCAGCCTGCCCGCTTCGCCGAAAGCGCCACATAACGCTGCACGGAGGCGCGCTGCCACTGGAAGCTCGCGTAGTCCGCCAGCCGTTGCGGCACGTCGTCGCCGTTGAGCACCAGGCGGTTGAGCATCAGCGCCAGATCGGCGTCCGCAATGCACCACTCCCCGAATAAATTCTGATTACCGTGGGCCAGCAGCGAGGTGGCGGTATCGAACAGCTGACTGGCTGTCCGCCGGGCGGTGTCGCTCAGGGCCGGTTTTTTCACCCCGGCAAAGACTACGTCGGTGGAGCGCTCTTCCCGGATGGGCATCAGATCGCTGCGCAGCCACGCCTGGATCTGCCGCGCGCGGGCGCGTTTTTGCAGATCGAGCGGATAAATCCGTTCCCACTCCGGCGGCGCAAAACGCTCTTCCAGATATTCGGTAATGGCTGAAGATTCGCTCAGTTCAAACCCGTCCACCTCCAGCACCGGCACGCGACGGGTCAGCGCATAGCCCCGCCACTGCGGCTGTCGGTTCTCACCCCGGCTGAGATCCACGGTCTTGAGGGCAAAGGGCAATCCCTTTTCGGCCAGCGCGACGTACACGCTCATGACATAAGGAGAGAAATAATCGGCATCTGACCACAGGGTAATCGCAGGTTGGCTCATAACGTCCTCATAAGGCTTTGGATGATGGGTTTATATCCAAAATATAACCTCCTGCCCCGGCTGTCACCTGACGAAAACTCACGATTTATCATCACCACCTATACTCAATCCTGTACAGAAAAAAGCGTTATGACAGGAGTTGCGATGATTGACCTTTATTACGCCCCTACTCCCAACGGGCATAAGATCACCCTTTTTCTGGAAGAGGCCCAGCTGGACTACCGCATCGTGCCGGTGGATATCAGCAAAGGCGAACAGTTTCGCCCCGAATTTCTCGCCATTTCGCCCAACAATAAAATTCCGGCCGTCATCGACCATGATCCGGAGGATGGCGGTGCGCCGCTGAGCCTGTTTGAGTCCGGTGAAATTTTGCTTTATCTGGCGGAAAAAACCGGCAAGCTGCTGAGCGGAGAATTACGCGAACGCCACGTCACGCTACAGTGGCTTTTCTGGCAGGTTGCTGGCCTGGGGCCGATGATCGGGCAGAACTACCACTTTAACCACTATGCGCCGCAGCCCATTCCCTATGCCATCGAACGATTCCAGGTGGAAACGCAGCGGCTTTATAACGTGCTGAATAAGCGCCTGGAAAAATCGCCGTGGCTGGGAGGCGATCACTACAGCATTGCGGATATCGCCTGCTGGCCGTGGATCAACACCCATGAAAACCATCGCGTCGACCTGGCCTCATGGCCGGCGGTAAACAACTGGTTTGAGCGCATTCGTACCCGTCCGGCAACCGAGCGCGCGATGCAAAAAGTGCAGCAGATATAAACGGTTTCCTCATGTATTATGGTGGCGATAATGACACGGAGGAAGCCTGCAATGTCCCAGCAAGACGCGATTATTCGTATTAAAAATTTACGCCTGCGCACCTATATCGGTATCAAAGAAGAGGAGCGCGCTAACCGTCAGGATATCGTCGTTAATGTGGTGATCCACTACCCAGCCGACAAGGCCCGGGACAGTGAGGATATCAATGACGCTCTGAACTACCGCACCGTCACCAAAAGCATCATTCAACATGTCGAGAATAACCGCTTCTCTTTACTGGAAAAATTAACTCAGGATGTGCTG
Organism: Leclercia barmai; assembly: GCF_049312895.1. NCBI lineage: Bacteria > Pseudomonadati > Pseudomonadota > Gammaproteobacteria > Enterobacterales > Enterobacteriaceae > Leclercia > Leclercia barmai. The sequence goes on from NZ_JBMNWZ010000002.1 coordinate 695,712, forward strand.
GATATCGCACGCGAACATCACTGGGTCACCTATGCTGAAGTCGAGATCGATAAACTTCACGCGCTGCGTTACGCCGACTCCGTCTCGATGACGTTAAGCTGGCAACGCTAAGCGCAACCCTGGAGGTTGTATGAAGATCCTGGTAACCGGCGGCACCGGCCTGATTGGCCGGCATCTTATCCCACGATTGCAGGTGTTGGGCCATGAGTTAACGGTTGTGACGCGCAGTCCCGAGAAGGCGCGTCAGCTACTTGGCTCCGGCATCGATATCTGGAAAGGGCTGACGGAACACCAGGATCTTAACGGCTTTGATGCCGTCATCAATCTGGCGGGCGAACCCATCGCCGACAAACGCTGGACGGAAGAGCAAAAACAGCGTCTGTGCAACAGTCGCTGGAACATCACCCAGCGACTGGTGGATATGGTTAAAGCCAGCGACACGCCGCCGTCGGTGTTTATCTCCGGTTCGGCAGCGGGGTATTACGGTGATTTAGGCGAGGTGGTGGTAACCGAAGAGGAGCCGCCGCACAATGAATTTACCCATAAACTGTGCGCCCGCTGGGAGCAGATTGCCTGCGGCGCGCAGAGCGATCGGACCCGCGTTTGCCTGCTGCGCACCGGCGTGGTGCTGGCCCCGAAAGGCGGTATTCTGGCGAAGATGCTGCCGGTGTTTAAGCTGGGCCTTGGCGGCCCTGTCGGCACGGGTCGTCAATACCTTGCCTGGATCCACATCGACGATATGGTCAACGGCATTCTCTGGCTGCTGGATAACGATCTGCGCGGCCCGTTCAATATGGTTTCCCCCTACCCGGTGCGTAATGAGCAGTTTTCCCACGCGCTGGGCCATGCGGTGCATCGCCCGGCGGTGGTGCGTGCCCCGGCAACGGCTATCCGCCTGCTGATGGGCGAATCGTCAGTGCTGGTGCTCGGCGGCCAGCGCGCGCTGCCGAAGCGGCTGGAAGCCTCCGGGTTCGCCTTCAGGTGGTACGACTTAGAAGAAGCCCTGGGAGATGTGGTAGGTTAAATCTGCCCGGTCAGCTGTGTTACGTTGTTATGCCCGATCCCCATTTAAGGCGCTTTGATGGCAACAATCACCACTCCCAGGCTGACGCTCTCCCCTTTTGAGCCCTCTGACTGGCCCTTTTTCCGCAGGCTGCGAGAAGCGCCCGAGATCATGCGTTATATGGCCGCTATCGCCCCGGAAACCGAGACCCGACGCCAGTTTGCCGCCCGACTTACCACCCCGCACACCTTTGTGATCCGCGCGCACGATGACGCTACCCCGCTGGGGGATATTGGGCTGCAAATCAGCTCCCGCTACCGCGAAGAGGCGGATATTGGTTATACCGTGGTCCCGGCCGCACAGGGCCGGGGGATTGCCAGCGAAGCGCTGCGCGCCGTGTGTGAATACGCGTTTATCCAGCTGGGCGTAAAGGCGGTGAACGCTTATGTGCTGGCGGATAATGGCGGTTCGGTGCGGGTATTAGAGAAAGCGGGATTTGTACGTACCCAGGTGCTGGAGCAGGCGTATGAGATCAATGGCGTGCGCTATGACGACTGGGTGTACCGGCTGGAGAGTGGTGCGGCCTGAGTGCCGGGCGGCACTGCGTTTGCCCGGCCTACCAAAACCGTAGGCCCGGTAAACGTAGCGCCACCGGGCAACAAACTACTTCAACGACCCTTTCAGGAACTGCTGCAAGCGTGGGCTCTTCGGATTACCTAACACCTCATCCGGATGCCCCTGCTCTTCGATCTTGCCCTGATGCAGGAAAATAACATGATTGGAGACGTTACGGGCGAAGCCCATCTCGTGCGTCACCACCACCATGGTTTTCCCCTCTTCGGCGAGCTGCTGCATAATGCGCAGCACTTCACCCACCAGCTCGGGATCGAGCGCAGAGGTCGGTTCGTCAAACAGCAGCACTTCCGGCTCCATCGCCAGCGCACGGGCGATAGAGACACGCTGCTGCTGACCGCCGGAGAGATGCACCGGGTATTTCATCTGCTGGCGCTCGTCGATACCCACTTTCGCCAGGTATTTCTCCGCGCGGGCACGGGCTTCCTGCTTGCTTAACCCCAGCACCTGCACCGGGGCTTCCATCACGTTCTCCAGCACCGTCATGTGGCTCCAGAGGTTGAAATGCTGAAATACCATCGTCAGTCGGGTACGCAACATCCGCAGCTGGTGCTTATCCGCCACCTTCAGCTGGCCGTCTTTGTCCTGCACCAGATTGATGTTCTCACCGCTGACCACAATCGAGCCGGCACTTGGTTTTTCGAGGAAGTTAATGCAGCGCAGGAAGGTACTTTTACCCGAGCCTGAGGAGCCGATAATACTGATCACATCGCCCGCATTTGCCTGCAGCGACACCCCTTTCAGCACTTCATGTTCGCCGTAGCGTTTGTGCAAATCGATAACGTTTAATTTGTTCTCAGCCATCTTAATTCTCAGTGCGTCGAAGAAGGTTTTATGTGCTGCAACCAGCGTTTTTCCGCTTTGCGGAACAGGCTAATCAGAACGTAAGAAATAATTAAATAGAGCACTGCCGCGATCCCGAAGGCGGTAAACGGCTGATAGGTCGCCGAGTTAATGTCGCGGGCAATCTTCAGCAGATCCGGCACGGTGGCGGTAAAGGCCAGCGCGGTGGAGTGCAGCATCAGAATCACTTCGTTGCTGTAGGCAGGCAGCGCAATACGCAGCGCCGACGGCAGAATAATGCAGCGGTAGAGCTTCACGGAAGAGAAGCCATACGCCCTTGCGGCTTCAATTTCACCGTAGGGCACAGAGCGGATCGCACCGGCGAAAATCTCGGTGGTGTAGGCGCAGGTATTGAGCGTTAACGCCAGCACGGTACAGTTCAGCCCGCTGCGGAAGAACGCGTTCAGCATCTCAGTGCCTTTCACGATCTCCAGCGTGTACATCCCGGAGTAGAACACCAGCAGCTGCACGTACAGCGGCGTACCGCGGAACACATAGGTAAACAGCCAGATGGGGAAGCGAATGTATTTATTGTTCGACACGCGGCCAATGGCGAGGAAGATCGCCAGAATCCCGCCCATCACCACAGAAGAAATCAGCAGCCAGAGGGTGATCGCCACGCCGGTAAAGCGGTATCCGTCGGTCCACAGCAGGGATTTCCAGTATTCCTGAATAATTTCGATCACAGGTCAGCCCTCTTCACACCCACGGAATAGCGACGTTCGAGCAGCAGCAGCACGCCGTTGGAGACGGTGGTAAACACCAGGTAAATCACCCCGCAGACAATCGCGAAGTAGAACGGCTCCCAGGTGCTTTTGCCTGCCAGCTGCGTGGCTTTCACCACGTCTTCCAGTCCCAGTAATGAGACCAGCGCCGTCGCTTTGAGGATAACCTGCCAGTTGTTGCCGATGCCCGGCAGCGCAAAGCGCATCATGGCCGGAAACATAATGCGGCGAAACGTCTGTGAGGAGGTAAAACCAAAGGCCGTGGCCGCTTCGATATGCCCTTTCGGCACGGCGAGATAGGCCCCGCGGAAGGTTTCGGTGAAATAGGCCCCGTAAATAAAGCCCAGGGTGATGATACCGGCCACCATCGGATCGATATCAATCTGCGCCATACCAATGGCATCGGTGATGCCATTGAGGGCGATCTGCAGTCCATAGAAAATGAGCAGCATCAGCACCAGGTCAGGAACACCGCGGATAAGGGTGGTATAACCCTCAAACAGCAGCGCCAACGCCCGATTCGCTGAAAGCTTCGCGCCCGCGCCGGCAAGGCCTATTAACACTGCCAGCACCACCGAACTGAGAGCCAGTTCAAGGGTGACCAATGCGCCTTGTAAAATTACGCCAGAAAATCCGTACAGCATACCGCCTGCCCTGTCGTGAGTGGTGTAGCCGTGTCTTTTCCCCTCCCGGAGCGGGAGGGGCCGCACGTTATTGAGTGGAGTAATTAACCACCGTAGACATCAAAGTCGAAGTATTTCTTCGCCAGTTTTTCGTAAGTACCGTCTGCGCGCATTTCAGCAAAGGCTTTGTTCAGCGCTTCACGCAGCTCGTTATCTTCTTTGCGCAGTCCCATGCCGGTGCCTACGCCGAAGAGTTTCTCGTCCTTAATGGACGGACCGCCGAACTTGTAATCTTTACCAACCGGCTGTTTCAGGAAGCCTTCGCTGGCAGCGACTTCATCCTGGAAGGCGGCGTCGATACGGCCCGCAGTCAGGTCAGCATAGATATTTTCCTGGCCCTGATAAGAGACGATTTCAATCCCTTTCGGTGCCCAGTGCTCGTTACCAAAGGTCTCCTGGGTGGTGCCCTGCAGCACGCCCACACGTTTACCTTTCAGTGACTCCAGTGTCGGCTGGATATCAGAAGATTTCGCTACCACCAGACGAGAGTCTGCTGCATAGAGCTTGTCGGTAAAGGCAATCTCCTGCTGGCGTTTTTCGGTGATAGAGAGAGAAGACATAATAGCGTCGATTTTTTTCGCTTTCAGCGAAGGGATCAGCGCATCCAGTGGGTTTTCAACGAAGGTACACTCTGTTTTGATACGTTTGCACAGCTCTTTTGCCAAATCGATATCAAATCCTACCAGTTCACCCTGCGCATTCTTCGATTCGAAGGGGGCATAAGTCGGGTCAGTACCAATACGAACTTTTTGCGGAATTGCTGCGAATGCCGCAGTAGCGCTGGAAAAGGCCAGAGCCAGAGAAAGTGACAAAACCAGTTTTTTCATATCTATCCTCAACAGACTGTCTTCTTACGGGATTTTAACGCCGACGGGGTGCCTTTAATGTGCCACTAATCGCCGCAGCAAGGCAAAAGATTATGCGCGGCAGGCGCGAAAAAGTGCATCGCGAGTGCTTAACTATTCACTTTGTGACCAACGCGGCGCACGATTTGCACCATCATGGTTCGCAAAGACCATTGTCGCACCATAACGGGGTTCCATTATGGTGCGCACCCGTCAGTTTCGGTTAATCGCCGTAAACGTTGAAGTCGAAGTATTTCTTCGCCAGTTTGTCGTAGGTTCCGTCTTTACGCAGTTCAGTAAAGGCTTTATCAAACGCCGCTTTCAGCTCAGCATCGTCCTTACGCAGACCGATCCCGGTGCCGTCACCGAAGTATTTTTTGTCTTTGACGGAAGGACCCGCAAAGGCAAACTCTTTACCCGCAGGCTGTTTCAGGAAGCCTTCGCTGGCGGCAACTTCATCCTGGAATGCGGCATCCAGACGCCCTGCGGCCAGGTCAGAATAGATCAGATCCTGGTTCTGGTATGCCACCACGTCCACGCCCTTCTCACGCCAGTTGGCATTGGCAAAACCTTCCTGGGTTGAGCCCTGCAGCACGCCAACGTGCTTGCCTTTCAGCGAGTCAATGGTCGGCTGGATTGGGGAACCTTTGGCGGCAATCAGACGTGAGTCCGCAGCGTAGAGCTTCTCAGAGAAGGCGATCTCCTGCTGACGCTTCTCGGTGATTGAGAGCGAGGAGATGATCGCGTCAATCTTCTTGGCTTTCAGGGAGGGGATCAGCGCGTCGAAGTCGCTGCCCACCCAGGTGCATTTCACGGACATGCGTTTGCACATCTCATTTCCCAGGTCGATATCAAACCCGACGAAATCCCCCTTCGCATCTTTCGATGAGAATGGCGCATAGGTAGCGTCTGTACCGATACGTACGTTCTGAGGGAGCGCCGCAAAGCTGCTTGCCGCTGCACTTAATCCCACCAGCAAAGACAGAGCCAGAACCGTCTTCTTCATACATTACCCTCAAGTGTCGTGATTTTCTTATGTAATAGATTGTGTTGTGTGTTGTTGCAGGCGATCTCTTGCAGGTCTTATGCCACATTGCGTTCATAGCAAAATTACGGCGTTAAATATGTTAACGAAAGGTTGCAGGATTGCCTTAATGGTGAAAGATAGCAGGTCTGCCAAACGAACCGCAGTGGCAGGAAGGGAAAAAAGGAATTAAATGTTGAGGATATGATCGCTGTTGCAGAATTGCCCTGAAACAGGGCACGTTGCGCCGATCTGCACCCGGACAGGACATCTTTCCCGTCAGGCGCCCTGCCAGCGGGTAAAGAGATCGTCCGGAAGGTCAATGTCGAACTGGTCGATAACCCGGTTCACGGTTTGATTGATCACGTCATCAAGCGATTGCGGGCGGTGATAAAACGCCGGCACCGGGGGCATAATCACCGCGCCCAGTTCCGCCGCCTGGGTCATCAGACGCAGGTGGCCCAGATGAAGCGGGGTTTCGCGTACGCACAGCACCAGCGGACGGCGCTCTTTCAGCACCACGTCGGCCGCGCGGGTCACCAGCGTATCGGTATAGCTGTTGACGATACCCGAGAGGGTTTTGATGGAACAGGGCAGGATCACCATACCCGCGGTCTTAAACGATCCGGAGGAGATGCTGGCGGCGATATCGCGCGCATCGTGTATCACGTCGGCTAACGCCTGAACGTCACGCAGGGAATAATCGGTTTCCAGAGAGAGGGTCTGACGCGCGGCCTGGCTCATCACCAGATGGGTTTCAACCTCGGCGACGTCGCGCAATACCTGCAGCAAACGGACACCGTAAATCGCGCCGCTGGCCCCTGAGATCCCTACTATTAATCGTTTCATGATGTTCGCCCTTGCTGTTACAGGGCTGACTGTGCAGGATTTTGGCGGGAGTTGCAAGCGAGGGCGGACGCCCTCGCCTGTTATCGCGATTAACCTTCGTTGTGCATCTCTAAGCTTTCGAGATCGTTCGCCAGCTGCACGGCTTTCGCATCGTCGTTGCGCAGCGAATCGAGGTAATCCAGGTATTTCTGATCGACGTCTTTGGTCACGTAGATACCGTTAAACACCGAGCACTCAAACTGCTGAATGTCTGGATTCTCGGCACGCACCGCGTCAATCAGATCGTTCAGATCCTGGAAAATCAGGCCGTCGGCACCGATGATCTGGCGGATCTCGTCCACTTCACGACCGTGGGCAATGAGCTCGTTGGCGGTCGGCATGTCGATACCGTAGACGTTCGGGAAGCGAATTTCCGGTGCTGCAGAGGCCAGATAGACCTTCTTCGCACCCGCTTCACGGGCCATCTCGATAATCTGCTCAGAGGTGGTGCCACGCACGATAGAGTCATCCACCAGCAGCACGTTCTTGTCGCGGAATTCAGCGCGGTTGGCGTTCAGCTTGCGGCGCACCGATTTACGGCGCAGCTGCTGGCCCGGCATGATAAAGGTGCGGCCAACGTAGCGGTTCTTCACGAAGCCCTGACGGTACGGTTTACCCAGAATACGCGCCATCTCCAGTGCGATATCGCAGGAGGTTTCCGGAATTGGGATCACAACGTCGATATCCAGGTCTTCCCACTCGCGGGCAATCTTCTCGCCGAGCTTGGTGCCCATGTTGACGCGGGCGCTGTAGACGGAGATTTTGTCGATGAAGGAGTCCGGACGGGCAAAGTAGACGTATTCGAACAGGCACGGATTACTGACCGGGTTCTCTGCACACTGACGGGTAAACAGCTGGCCTTTTTCGGTGATGTACACCGCTTCGCCAGGTGCGACGTCACGCAGGAACTCAAAGCCCAGCGTATCCAGCGCCACGCTTTCAGACGCCACCATATACTCGGTGCGGCCGTCGCCAATATCGCGCTTGCCCAGCACCAGCGGGCGGATGCCGTTCGGGTCGCGGAAGGCGACCATACCGTGGCCGATAATCATCGCCACGCAGGCATAGGCACCGCGAATCAGACGGTTAGTGGCAGCCACAGCAGCAAAAATGTTGTCTGCTTCCAGCGGATAGTGACGGAAGTTGTCCAGCTCGCTGGCAAAGATGTTGAGCAGGATTTCAGAATCAGAGGTGGTGTTAATGTGACGACGCTTCTCTTCAAACAGCTTCTTACGCAACTCGTGAGCGTTGGTCAGGTTGCCGTTGTGGGCAAGCGTGATGCCATACGGCGAGTTAACGTAGAACGGCTGGGCTTCAGAGGCGCTGGAACTGCCAGCAGTCGGGTAACGAACGTGACCAATACCCATGTTGCCCTGAAGACGCTGCATATGGCGGGCTTCAAACACATCGTTTACCAGGCCGTTGGCCTTACGTAAACGGAAGCAGTTGTGTGCATCAATGGTGATGATACCCGCAGCATCCTGCCCACGGTGCTGAAGCACCGATAATGCGTCATAAATAGACTGGTTTACCGGCATGAAACCGGCGATACCGACAATACCGCACATTCGTCATTTCCTCGTTAAGCCACATCTCAGGGTTTATGCCCTGGGCAAAAAACTCGACGAGCTTTGCAGATAGTCAAAGAACCATCTGATGATGAAGCTGAACTGCGGGATAAGCTGCGATTTCTGCCAGTCTTCACTCTTTGAGAACCCGGTAAAGGTATCAAGGAAGAAGAGTATCGCGGCGACAATCAGCGCGCCTCGCAATGCCCCGAAGCAGATCCCCAGCACCCTGTCCGTTCCTGACAACCCGGTTTTCTCAACCAGCTGGCCAATCACATAGTTAACAATGGCGCCGACAATCAGCGTCGCGATAAACAGCACCGCGATGGCAATCCCATTTCGAACCAGTTCATCTTCAAAGCCCGTGAACCAGACAGACAGGTAAGTGTAGTAATGACTGGCAACAAAGAAGGCACAGCCCCAGGTTACCAGCGATAACGCTTCACGAACAAAGCCACGGATCAGGCTAACCAGACAGGAAAAACCTATCACCGCAATGATGGCGTAATCAATCCAGACCATATGTGTCCCACGATCAAACGCCCTGTCATCCAGTTCGGGGCGAATTCTAACAGAAAAAGAAAACGTTTGCGTAGGGATTTCCTTCCCGCGCGTAAATAAAAAAAGCGCTGAAAAAATATTCAGCGCCGTGGGCAGTTTGCGCCTCTGCGGACGTCTGCCTCCCCCTCACCCCGGCCCTCTCCCTCAAGGGAGAGGTGGGAATTCATCCCCTCGCCCCTCCGGGGAGAGGGTCAGGGTGAGGGGAAAATACTTACATCAATTCACGCTGTAGTTCATCACTACGCCGCTCAGACCCGAGAGCTGATTTAGCTCTCCAAGCGACCCCTTCAGCTTGTCTCTCGACGCATCCGGGCCCACGAGAATACGGGTGATTTTACCCTGTACCGGCGTGGAAGGTGAAGTGTAAACGCGATACCCGGCGCCACGAAGCTTAGCCACTACCTCGTTGACCTTATCGGCATTTTTGAGCGCCCCAAGCTGCACAACATAGGCTTTGCCGGTTGGAGCAGGCTTCTCTTCAGCGGCCGGTTTGGCCGGTGGGGTTTCTGTGGCCGCCGCCAGCTGCTGGCTGGTGTTATCGCGCTGCGGTTTCGGCTGCGGCTTTTCAGCCGGTTTCGGCTTTTGCACCGGTTTTGGCGCATACTGCTCTACCGGTGCCGCAACAGGGTCCAGCTCGTTATTATTCCCGGTAGCCAGACGCGACGGATCTAAGGATGGGGCCGCGGCATCGCCCGCCCGCACCTCTTCGGCGGCCCCTTCAGGTGGCTGCGCTGGCAGAGCCTGCGTCGCCGCCGGCAGCATATCCGGCTCATCCCGGTCACCGGGTTTCGGCACCAGCGGGATCGCCGCGAACTCATCCTGGTAATGTTTTTTCTGTCCATCAAGCAGCCCGGGGAGAATAATCACCCCCAGCGCCACCAGCACAATGGTGCCTGCTAAACGGTTCTGAAACTTACTTGCCACCGGTTCTCCCCGCATCCATTACGTCCATGACATGTGCCACCGTGTGGAATGAACCACACACCAGCACGGTATCTTCTGGGCTGGCGTCTGCCATTGCCGCACGCCATGCCAGCTCCACGCTTGCAAAGCTTTTGCCCTCGCCGAGATGTTCCATCAGCTGTTCGGCAGTCGCCCCGCGTGGGCCTTCCAGAGGTGCACAATACCAGCTATCGACAACACTCTCCATGCAGGCCAGCGTGCCGCCAATATCTTTATCATGAAGCATACCGATAACCGCCAGCACGCGCCCGGTTTTTGGCAATGATTTGAGACGTCCCGCGAGATACGCCGCGGCATGAGGATTATGCGCCACATCCAGAATCAGACGTGGTGATTCGCTGACTATCTGGAAGCGCCCGGCCAGAATCGCATTCTGAATACCGTCACGCATCGCCTGCTCGCTCACCGCCAGACCGCTGGCGCGCAGCGCGACCAGCGCCGTCGCGGCATTCGGCTGCGGTACCTGGGGCAGCGGCAGGTTCTCCAGCGCGCCCACGGCATCTTCAAAGCGCCAGTTGCTTTCCGTCACGCTGTAGCACCAGTCCACATCGCGACGCTTAAGCAGCGCCCCTTTCTCCTGCGCCACATCGGCGATGGTGTGCGGCATATCGGGTTCGCCGACGATCGCCGGTTTGCCTGGGCGGAAGATACCGGCTTTTTCACGGCCAATGCTTTCGCGATCGGGCCCCAGCCAGTCGGTATGATCCAGCGCGATGCTGGTGACCACCGCCACATCCGGGTCGACGATATTGGTGGCATCCAGACGCCCGCCCAGGCCGACTTCGAGGATCACCACGTCGAGCTGCGCCTGCTTAAACAGCCACAGCGCGGACAGCGTGCCATATTCAAAATAGGTCAGGGAAATCTCGCCGCGCGCGGCTTCGATTTCGGCAAAAGCGGCGGTGTGCGCCGATTCCGCCAGCTCCGTGTTCTGCACCCGCACGCGCTCGGTATAGCGCACCAGATGCGGCGAGCTGTAGACCCCCACTTTGTACCCTGCCGCCATCAGCATGGCTTCCAGGGTGCGGCAGGTGGTGCCTTTGCCGTTGGTGCCCGCCACGGTGAACACAAAGGGAGCCGGTTTCAGAACGTCAAGGCGCGCCGCTACCTGGCTTACGCGCTCAAGTCCCATGTCGATGGCTTTACTGTGCAGGTTTTCCAGATAAGAAAGCCACGCGGCCAGGGGCGACGTGGCTTGGGGAAGAGTGATATTTTCCATGATGCGCGCTTTTCAGTTACGGTTAGAAAGCAAAAGGGCAGCGCCACTGGCCCTGCCCTTTTCAGTTATCAGGCCTCGGGTTCCTGATCCGGTACGACCACGCCTTCGCGCGGCTCATCCGGGCTCGGCGACGGCAGATTCATCAGCTTCGCCAGAACGCTGGCCAGTTTCAGGCGCATTTCCGGACGGCGGACGATCATGTCGATAGCGCCTTTCTCGATAAGGAACTCACTGCGCTGGAAGCCCGGCGGCAGCTTTTCACGTACCGTTTGTTCGATTACGCGCGGGCCGGCAAAGCCGATCAGCGCTTTCGGTTCAGCGATGTTCAGATCGCCCAGCATCGCGAAACTTGCCGATACGCCGCCCATGGTTGGGTCGGTCAGTACGGAGATGTACGGCAGACCGCGCTCCTGCATTTTCGCCAGCGCTGCGGAGGTTTTTGCCATCTGCATCAGCGACATCAGCGCTTCCTGCATACGTGCACCACCGGACGCGGAGAAGCAGATCAGCGGACAGTTGTCTTCCAGCGCCTGCTCAACGGCACGCACGAAGCGCGCGCCCACTACAGAACCCATTGAGCCGCCCATAAAGGAGAACTCAAACGCCGCTGCGACAACCGGCATCTCGTGCAGAGTGCCTTTCATCACGACCAGAGCGTCTTTCTCGCCGGTCTCTTTCTGTGCAGAGGCCAGACGGTCTTTGTATTTTTTGGAGTCACGGAACTTCAGCACATCTTTCGGCTCAAGCTCGCTGCCCAGTTCAACCAGAGAACCTTCATCCAGCAGGCTATGCAGGCGATTACGCGCCGACATACGCATGTGGTGATCGCACTTCGGACAAACTTCCAGATTACGCTCCAGCTCGGCGCGGTACAGAACCTGGCCACAGCTGTCACATTTGGTCCACACCCCTTCAGGAATACTCGCTTTGCGGGTTGGGGTGATATTGCTTTTAATTCGTTCAATCCAGCTCATTGATAACCTTTCTGCCTGAACCAGGTTTGCTGCAAGGGGCGCATAATGCCATTTTTGCCCCCGACAGACCATGAATGTTGCACATTAAAACATAACAGCCCGAAACTTTGGATAAAAAAGTGGTCGAACCGCAGTCGTGCTTTTATTTTGCTTGTTTTGCCGCCGCGCGTCGGTGACGAATCACTTCGATGACGCCTGGCAGAATCGAAACCACAATAATCCCTACGATCAGCAGCTTAAGGTTTTCCTGGATCATAGGAATGGTGCCGAAGAAATAGCCCGCGTAGGTAAAGCTCAGCACCCATAACAGCGCACCGGTGACGTTATAGAGCGCAAACTGACGGTACGACATGTGGCCCATACCCGCAACAAAGGGGGCAAAGGTTCTGACGATGGGCACAAAACGGGCGAGAATAATCGTTTTGCCGCCGTGTTTCTCATAAAACGCATGGGTTTTATCAAGATAGCTGCGACGGAAAATCTTCGAATCCGGGTTACTGAACAACCGATCGCCAAAAAGCCGACCTATAGTGTAGTTCACCGCATCGCCAAGGATCGCTGCGATAAGCATCAGCACGACCATCAGATGAACGTTGATATCGTTGGTTTCCAGCGACGCCAGCGCCCCCGCCACGAACAGCAGCGAATCGCCCGGTAAGAACGGCGTCACCACCAGACCGGTTTCACAAAACAGGATCAGGAACAGAATGGCATACACCCAGACGCCATAATCAGCGACCAGCTCTGCCAGGTGAACATCAATATGCAGAATGAAATCAATCAGAAAGCGAATAAAATCCATATTGTCTAAACCTTAATTGCCACGGCTATCAGTCCGCTAAAAACAGCGGGCCCATTGGCGGTTTCGGAAGGTCAAATCGATCCGGGTAATCCACCGAGACCAGATACAGCCCTTCCGCTTTCGCCGTTGCTGCCGCCAGCGTTCTGTCCTTCGCTGCCAGCAACTCTGCAATCCAGCTCTCCGGCTGGTGTCCGGCGCCTACTTCCATCAGGCTGCCTGTAATATTCCTGACCATATGATGAACAAAAGCGTTCGCTTTGATATCCACCACCACATACGCGCCATGACGGCTGACGTTAATGTGCATCACGTTGCGCCACGGGGTACGCGACTGGCACTGCACGGCACGAAAAGAGGTGAAGTCGTTCTCGCCAATCAGCGCCTGCGCCGCACGGTGCATGCGATCGGCATCCAGCGGTTCGTAAAAATGGGTGACGCCCTGGCCCAACACTGCCGGACGAAGACGCTGGTTATAGATGATGTAGCGGTAACGGCGCGCGGTGGCGCTGAAACGCGCATGAAAATCATCCGGCACATTTTTGACCCACCGTACCGCGATGTCACCAGGCAAATTCGCATTTACCCCTAACGTCCAGGCCGCGTCTTTACGCACCGCGGTGGTTTCAAAGTGAACCACCTGCCCCGTACCGTGCACACCGGCGTCGGTCCGCCCCGCACACAGGACATTGATGGGTTCATTCGCGACCTGAGAGAGCGCCTTCTCCAGCTTCTCCTGGACGCTGCGCACCTCGTTCTGACGCTGCCAGCCATAGTATTTACTGCCATCGTACTCAATCCCGAGAGCAATTCTATGGACCGGCTTTTGTTCCACTTCAGACATCAGTACAGATACTCCTGCACCAGTTTCTCAGCGATTTTCACCGCCATCAGCGCGCCGCCGAAACGCACGTTATCGGCAACCGACCAGAACTGAACCTGCTCCGGCATGCCGTAATCGTTGCGCACGCAGCCAACTGAGAGGCGGGCATTGCCCGTTGCGTCGCCCACCTGGGTCGGGAACTCGCGCTCTTCGGACAGCTCAATATCTTCGCCACGGCCAAAGGCGTCACGCGCCTCTTCCGCCGCCAGCGGACGCATGGCTTCGAAGCTCACCATCTGGGCATGGCCGTAGAACACCGGCGACTGTACGCAGTTGGCTGAGATCATCAGCCCTTCGTCCTGCAGGATCTTACGCACTTCATCGACGATACGGCGCTCTTCGCGCACGCTGCCTTCGCGATCCGGCAGGAGTGGCAGCATGTTGAAGGCCAGCTGACGGCCAAAGAAGTCATCTTCGTCCACCGGGATACCGTTCAGCAGCTTCGCGCTCTGTCCGGCAAGGGCATCCACCGCTTTTTTACCGCGGGCGGAGACCGACAGCAGGCTGGTGACGGTGATGCGGGATAAACCGCCTTCGTCGATCAGCGGCTTCAGAGCGGTTAACAGCTGGCTGGTCAGGCTGTCCGGTACGGCGATGATGTTACGGTTGCGGTAGTCAGCCAGCACGAACGGATTGACGTCCGGCACGACCAGCGGTACGTCCGGCTCAAGGGCAAACAGGCCGCTTAAATCGATGACCAGACAGCCGGCGTTGGTGGCGTCTTCAATATAGGCCGCGGAGGCTTCAGCCCCGGCCGCGAAAAAGGCCAGCTGCGCCTGGGTCCAGTCGAACTCAGCCGCGTCCTGAACGCGTACCGATTTGCCCTCATAACGCAGATGCTCGCCTGCGCTCTCGTTACGCGCCAGGGCATAGATGTCGCCCACCGGGAACTGACGCTCAGCAAGGGTTTCGAGCAGGGCTTCGCCCACGGCGCCCGTTGCGCCCAGTATGGCAATGTTCCAGCCTTCAGACATGGTGGTTTACTCCAGAAATAAAAAAGCGTCCCCGGCGGAGTATCCGCCAGGGAGCATTAAGAAGACATTAACGAACCGGGTGATGAACGGCGTTGAAACCCAGCTTATGCAGCAGCGATGCCGCAGCAGGGTCATCACACATCACATACAGGGAAGACCATTCGCGGCGCTCAACGTAATGCTTACGCAGCTTGTCAAATTCACCCGGCGTACCCGCTACTTTTCGCAGCAGCGCGTCATCGCGGCGCACATCATACACTAAATGCACCAGCCTTTTCAGCGTTCCCTGATCCAGCGTGCCGTGCAGGGTGATGCGACCAAAATCCGGGGTTGGCAGCAGCGTGTCCAGGGCCACCTGCTGGGATTTGCCAATAAAGGTGCTGTACGCCTCGAACACCTGGGTAGTACCGCGGGCTTTGCCTTCGAGGGTGTAGCCCGCAATGTGCGCGGTGCCGATATCCACTTTATCCAGCAGGGCCACGTTGAGATCCGGCTCCGGCTCCCACACGTCCAGCACCACGCTGAGATCCTGCCCGGCTTCCAGGCGCTGCAACAGCGCCGCGTTGTCCACCACCGGACCACGGCAGGCATTAATCAGAATGGTGCCCGGCTTCAGGCGGCTAATCAGCGCGTCATCTGCCAGATGGTGCGATTTATACGGCCCGTCCTTAAACAGCGGCGTATGGAAGGTGAGCACGTCACACTCGGCCACCAGCTCATCCAGGCTGCGGAAATCCCCTTCATCACCACGGTCAGCGCGGGGCGGATCGCACAGCAGCGTGCGGATGCCTAACGCCTCAAGGCGTTTTTGCAGTCGGCTGCCTACGTTACCCACGCCGACAATGCCAACGGTCCGGCTGGTGAGAGTAAAGCCGTCGCGCTCGGCCAGCATCAGCAGGGATGAGAAAACATACTCCACGACGGCAATAGCGTTACAGCCCGGCGCGGCGGAAAAGCCAATCCCGGCCTGCTTCAGCCACGCGTCATCCACATGATCGGTTCCCGCGGTTGCCGTGCCGACAAACTTCACACCTTTGCCAGACAGCAGCGCCTCATTCACTTTGGTCACCGAGCGCACCATCAGGGCGTCGGCATCATCCAGCTCGGCGAGCGGAATGGGGCGTCCAGGAACGGCCTTAACCTCACCCAGGCGGCTAAAGAGCTCGCGGGCGTAAGGCATATTTTCATCAACGAGGATTTTCACGTCTGAGTACCTGTTTGAGAGGAAGTTATCCGGTCAAGTGTGCCATAATCTGGCCGCCAGGCATATACGTAAACCTGGTTAACGATGAGTAACGAATTTAAGGATTTTTTGCCGATGCAGCCCATTTCAGGTACGCCGCCACAACCTCCGGGTGATGGCCCGCGTCCATCCCACGTCGCGGGTGAACAGCCCCTCTCCACACAGCAACGCACTGTACTGGAACGTCTGATCACCCGGCTGATCGCCCTGACGTCGCAGCAGAATGCGGAAGTGTGGGCCGGAGTCAAACACGATCTGGGAATGAAGAGTGATGCGCCCATGCTGTCGCGCCACTTTCCTGCTGCAGAGCAAAACCTCAACCAGCGCCTGAATACCGCCCAGCAAAATCACACCACCCGGCAGATGGTCTCCCAGCTGACGGAGCTGCTGAATCTGGGTAATAACCGTCAGGCGGCCAGCGATTTTATTCGCCAGCAGTATGGCCAGACGGCCCTGAACCAGCTGACGCCCGAGCAGCTCAAAACGGTACTGACGCTGCTGCAAAATAACCAGCTTGCGATCCCGCAGCCGCAGCAGCGCCCGGCGACGGAACGCCCGTTGCAGCCGGCGGAGCACAACACGCTGAAGCAGATGGTGACCAAACTTGCCGCCGCCACGGGCGAGCCGACCAAACTGATCTGGCAGTCGATGCTGGAGCTGTCGGGAGTAAAGGCGGGAGAGTTGATACCGGCCAGGCAGTTTACCCATCTTGCCACCTGGCTGCAGGCGCGCCAGACGCTGAGCACCCAGAGCGCACCAACCCTGCACACCCTGCAGGCCGCGCTGAAACAGCCGCTTGAACCGCAGGAGTGGGACAACATTCAGGATTATGCCCGGCAGACCTGGCAGGCGACGCCGCAGACGGTGCTGACCACCGCCCAGGTTCAGGATCTGCTCAATGAGATCTTCACCCGCCGCAGCGAGCGGGAGAGTGGCACGCTGGAAGTACGTAATATCCAGCCGATCTACAACCCGCTGTTTGCCCCGGTGGTCGAGACCTTCAAATCCCTGTCAGCCCGACCTGGCCTGATGCTGGTCGCCCTGCTGGTGGCAATGGCGCTAATCTGGCTGGTGATTTAAAACAAAAAAGGGAGCCATCAGGCTCCCTTTTGACATCCGGCGCAGTCATTACGCTTTCAGCTTACGCATTACCAGCGTGGCGTTGGTGCCGCCGAAACCGAAGCTGTTAGACATCACGGTATTCAGTTCACGCTCGGTTGTCGCGGTAACGATGTTCAGGCCAGCAGCCTGCTCATCCAGCTCTTCAACGTTGATGCTTGGGGCGATGAAGCCGTGTTCCAGCATCAGCAGGGAGTAGATAGCTTCCTGCACGCCAGCCGCACCCAGAGAGTGACCGGTCATGGCTTTGGTTGCAGAGATAGCCGGGCTGTTGTCGCCGAACACTTCGCGGATTGCACCCAGCTCTTTCACGTCGCCTACCGGAGTAGAAGTACCGTGGGAGTTCAGGTAGTCGATTGGCGTATCCAGGCCGTGCATGGCCATCTTCATGCAGCGCACAGCGCCTTCACCTGATGGTGCAACCATGTCTGCGCCATCGGACGTTGCGCCGTAGCCTACGATCTCAGCGTAAATGTGTGCGCCACGGGCCAGAGCGTGCTCCAGCTCTTCAACCACAACCATACCGCCGCCGCCAGCGATTACGAAACCGTCACGGTTTGCGTCGTAGGTACGGGAGGCTTTTTCCGGACATTCGTTGTATTTGGTGGACAGTGCGCCCATCGCGTCGAACTCACAGGCCATTTCCCAGCCCAGCTCTTCACCGCCGCCAGCAAATACGATGTCCTGTTTACCCAGTTGGATCTGCTCAACCGCGTTACCGATACAGTGTGCAGATGTCGCACAGGCGGAGCTGATGGAGTAGTTTACGCCGTGGATTTTGAACGGGGTCGCCAGGCACGCGGAAACCGCTGAACCCATGGCTTTGGTCACAACGTATGGACCGACCGCTTTCAGGCCGCGTGGGCTACGCATGGCGTCAGCACCGAATACCTGGGCTTTAGACGAGCCGCCGGAACCGGCAATCAGACCCACACGTGGGTTGTTCTGGTAAACGTCTTCACTCAGGCCAGCGTCAGCAATCGCTTCCTGCATGGAGAGATAGGCGTAGATGGAGGCATCGTTCATGAAACGGACCACTTTGCGATCGATCATGCCCGTGGTGTCCAGTTTTACATTACCCCAAACGTGGCTACGCATGCCGGAATCTTTAAACTCTTCAGAGAAGGTGATCCCGGAGCGTCCTTCACGCAGAGATGCCAGGACTTCCTGCTGGTTATTACCGATGCTGGAAACGATGCCCAAGCCAGTAATCACTGCACGTTTCATTCAATACCTCTGTAAGTCGCACTATTTTAAGTTTCGAGTCGCACAATAGCGTACACTTGTACGCCGAACAAGTCCGATCAGCCAATTTCTGCGGAAATTTGCACCATCAGACGCACATCGTTAAGATCGCGGCACAGCCTGTCAGACGAGTAACTTACGTGAAACAAAACGCCATACAACCTGCCAACCTCGAATTCAACGCTGAGGGTACACCTGTTTCCCGAGATTTTGATGATGTCTACTTCTCTAATGATAACGGACTGGAAGAGACGCGTTATGTTTTCCTCGACGGAAACCAGCTGAATTCCCGTTTTCCGCTGCATCCCCGGGATCTGTTTGTGGTGGCCGAGAGCGGATTTGGCACCGGGCTGAACTTTCTCACCCTCTGGCAAGCCTTCGATCGCTTCCGTGCGGCTCACCCTGACGCTACGCTGCAAAGGTTACATTTCATCAGTTTCGAGAAATTTCCGCTGTCCACCGACGATCTGCGTCTGGCGCACCAGCACTGGCCGGAACTGGCGCCCTGGGCGGAACAGCTCCAGGCCCAGTGGCCGCTGCCCGTCGCGGGCTGCCATCGTCTGCTGCTGGACGGCGGGCGCGTCACGCTCGATATCTGGCTCGGTGATATCAATGAGCTCACCGACAGGCTGGATGACTCCCTGAATCAGCAGGTCGATGCCTGGTTCCTCGACGGCTTTGCCCCGTCCAAAAATCCGGATATGTGGAACGCGCAGCTGTTTGCTGCCATGGCTCGTCTGATCCGGCCGGGCGGGACGCTCGCCACCTTTACCTGCGCCGGATTTGTCCGCCGCGGCCTGCAGGAGGCGGGCTTCAGGGTGCAAAAAACCAAAGGCTTTGGCCGCAAGCGCGAGATGCTGATCGGGGTGATGGAGCAGGATCTCCCCTCCCCTGCCCGTACGCCGTGGTTTGCCCGTACGCCCTGCGACGAACGCGAAACCGCCGTTGTGGGCGGCGGGATCGCCAGCGCCCTGCTGTCGCTGGCGCTGTTACGCCGTGGCTGGCAGGTGACGCTCTACTGCGCCGACGATGCCCCGGCGGCGGGTGCCTCCGGCAATCGCCAGGGGGCGCTCTATCCATTGCTGAGCGCACATGATGCCGCGCTGAGCCAGTTTTTCCCGGCGGCGTTCACCTTCGCCCGCCGTCTGTACGATGCCCTGCCGGTAGCTTTCGATCATGCGTGGTGCGGCGTCACCCAGCTGGGCTGGGATGAGAAGAGCCAGAAAAAAATAGACCAGATGCTGGCCCTGGGCCTGCCGGAGCAGATCGCGGTGGCGGTGGATGCCGGACAGGTGCAAAAAAGCATCGGCGTGCCCACCGGCTGCGGCGGGATCCAGTATCCGCTCGGCGGCTGGCTGTGTCCGGCCCAGCTCACAACGGCGGTGATGACCCTGGCGCAAACCCTCGGCCTGCAGGTGCACTATGGCCGTCGGGTGAAATCACTGGAGCAGGCCGACACCCGGTGGATGCTGGAGTTTGCCGACGGTGAGCGGGCGCAGCATGGCAGCGTGGTGCTGGCGAACGGACACGGCATCAGCCAGTTCAGCCAGACCGCCCAGCTGCCGGTTTACCCGGTGGGCGGCCAGGTGAGCCATATTCCGGCGGCTGAACAGCTAAGCCAGCTGCGTCAGGTGCTCTGCTACGACGGGTATCTGACCCCGCAAAACCCGGCTAACGGTCAGCACTGCATCGGCGCAAGCTATCATCGCGGGCAGACCGAACCGCAGTACAGCGAAGAGGATCAGCAGAATAATCGCCAGCGTCTGATCGACTGTTTGCCGCAGGCGGCCTGGACGCGTGAAGTGGATGTCAGCGCCGGTGAGGCGCGAAACGGTATTCGCTGTGCCACCCGCGATCACCTGCCGATGACCGGTGCGGTGCCGGATTATGACGCCACCCTGGCGGCGTATCAGGATCTCGCTAATAACAAAGAGCAGGCGGTCAGCGCCCCGGAGTTTCGTAATCTGTTCGTGCTTGGCGGGCTGGGTTCACGCGGACTCTGTACGGCCCCGCTGACGGCGGAAGTGCTTGCTGCGCAGATGAGCAACGAGCCGATCCCGCTGGACAGCCACACGCTGGCGGCGCTCAATCCGAACCGGTTATGGGTAAGGAAGTTGTTGAAGGGGAAAATGGTCAAATAGGTGCGGGCTGGGCCCCTCACCCTGACCCTCTCCCCATAGGGGAGAGGGAATAATTCGTGCGGAATATCACCTACGCGTTTACGCTGGCTTTCTGAAACAACGTATCCCACATCCCCAGCACCAGAGACTGGTCGCGCGGAGAGAGTTCGCCCGCCAGAATGGCTTTTTCGAGGCTACGTGACACTTCAGCGTGCACCGCGTCCGGAGAGTGGTCGTCACCGGCTTCCAGTTCGGCGACGGCGAGCGTCAGGTGACCACGCAGATAACCGCTGGCAAACAGTTCATCGTCACTGGCGTGCTCCACCATGTCATCAATTAATGCCAGAATGCGTGATTCAAATTCTGCGATCATCTTCTTTCCTCAGTTAAGATCTTCCGGCCACGGGAAGCATTCCGCCGTGATCTCCGGCGTGTGGTAATAATTCTGTAAAGCCTTGATTAAGCGCGCCGGACGTTCCGGGATGCCTTTCTCAAGATACTCCATCACCTGCGCGTGAACGCGGCGCTGGAAGACAATACGGTCTGGCTCGAAGTCGCCTTCGAGGTTGTCACAGCTGACGTTAAACGGGAATCCTGCCGCCACGCACAGCAGCCACTCCAGCGCCTGGGGTTTGACCTCTACATCTTCAAACTGTCCCTGGGTCGCGGCGTCGCGGCCGTCCGGGCAGTACCAGTAGCCAAAGTCCACCAGCTCGCGACGCGCTTTTCCTGCGATACACCAGTGCGATATTTCATGCAAACCGCTGGCATAAAAGCCGTGAGCGAACACAATCCGGTTGTACGGCACTTCCGCATCAGCAGGAAGATAGATCGGTTCGTCGTCGCCTTTAATCAGACGGGTATTAAAATCTTCCGCGAAGCAGCCGTTGAAAACCTCAATCAGCTGTTCGTATTTATGCGTACTGTTCATTAGTTCATCCCCAACCAGTGGAGGATCTCCTGTCCGTGGCTGTCATAAAGAAGTTTGGCACTCATTACGGCCGAGACAATGACAATCATCGGACGAATGAGCTGTTGCCCTTTGCTTAACACCAGGCGCGAGCCTGCCCGCGCGCCCAGAAATTGTCCGGCCATCATCACAAAGCCGGTCGCCCAGATCACCTTGCCGCCGATGATAAACAGCAGCAGGCCACCGAGGTTCGAGGTGGCGTTCAGTACTTTGGCATGGGCGGTGGATTTGGCGAGGTTAAAACCGGCCAGGGTCACGAACGCCAGGGCGTAAAACGACCCGGCGCCCGGGCCGAAGAAACCGTCATAAAAGCCGACACAGCCACCGGCAATCAGCGCAAACGGCAATCCGTGCAGGCGGCGCTGCCGATCCTCTTCGCCAAGCTTTGGCATCAGTAAAAAGTAGAGACCAATACAGATAACGAGGATGGGTAAGATCTGGCGCAGTATATCGGACTGCACATGCTGCACCAGCAGCGCACCGCTGGTTGAGCCGATAAAGGTCATCAGGATATTGAGCTTCTGGTCGGTGAGGCTCACTACCTTGCGGCGGATAAAGTAGATCGAGGCGGATAACGATCCGCCGCATGCCTGCAGCTTGTTGGTCGCCAGCGCCTGCGCCGGGCTCATCCCCGCCGCCAGCAGGGCCGGAACGGTTAACAGCCCGCCGCCGCCCGCCAGTGCATCAATAAAACCGGCCAGCATAGCGATAAAAAACAGCGCCACCAGCAGCAGCGGCGATACCATAAACAACTCAGCAAATTGGTCCATTAAAGTACATGCTCATCCAGTAGCGCCTGGCAGGAAGGCGGCAACGGAGGCGGTGTCTTCTTCTCAGGCTTAGAGGTTCCAGGCTTGGCCGGTTCAAACCAGCTTTGCAGTTCGTAACCACAGCCATCGCCAGGCGGTGGCAGCGGCTGATCTTCGCATTCCAGGCTGTTCGCCGGGCAGCGCAGACGCACGTGCATATGCGCACGGTGCTGGAACCACGGCCGCACTTTACGCAGCCAGTCTCGGTCGGTTCCGGCATCCTCGCAAAGCTGCTGCTTGATGGCCGGGTTAACAAAGATGCGCGTGACGTCGTTATCTTTGGCCGCCAGCTTGATCATGGCGGAAACGTCCTGCGACCAGAGCGACGGCACCACACGCTTGCCGTCGCTGGCAACCAGATCGAGCGCCTGGGGCTTCAGCAACTGGGCCGAGGTCCAGCGGGTTTTCGGCAGCTGCAGGAAGATATCCACGTCCAGCCCGGTTTGATGGCTGGCGTGGCCGCCGTTGAAGCGTCCGCCTGCCGGCATCCCCATATCGCCAATCAGAACCGTACCCAGCCCCAGATTATGCACCTGGTTGCTGAGGCGCTGAATAAACAGCACCAGATCCGGGTGACCAAAGTAGCGGCGCTGATCGGTGCGCATCACCTGATACGTGGAGGACTGCTGCGGCAGCGCTTCTGCGCCTACGATACAGCCATTAGAGAACCCGCCGATGGACTGGGCGCTGCCCGCCACCGGGTGGGTGATTTTTTGCCACGGCGTTGCCGCCAGAGCGGCCCCGCTGGCAAGCAGCGCCAGCAGAGCAATTGCGGTTTTTTTCATGGTTACCAGCGTGGAATGGTGGTCGTCACATCCGCATTCTGCGCGCGCTGGCGCAGGAAGTGATCCATCAGCACGATCGCCAGCATCGCTTCGGCGATGGGCACTGCGCGGATCCCGACGCACGGATCGTGACGTCCTTTGGTGATCATCTCAACTTCTTCGCCAGAGCGGTTAATGGTGTGGCCCGGCACGGTAATGCTGGAGGTTGGTTTCAGCGCAATGTTAGCCACAATCTGCTGCCCGCTGCTGATGCCGCCCAGAATGCCGCCAGCGTGATTGCTCTGGAAGCCCTCTTTAGTAATTTCGTCGCGGTTCTGGCTGCCGCGAAGCGCCACCACGTCAAAACCGTCGCCAATCTCTACCCCTTTCACCGCGTTGATGCTCATCATCGCATGGGCAATGTCGGCGTCGAGGCGGTCAAAGACCGGCTCGCCCCAGCCCGGCGGAACGCCGTCGGCCACGACCGTGACTTTGGCACCAATGGAGTCACCCTCTTTTTTCAGGGCGCGCATCAGTTCGTCCAGCGCTTCCAGCTTCGAGGCATCGGCGCAGAAGAACGGGTTTTGTTCAACCTGATCCCAGTCTTCGATCGCCAGCGGAATGTCGCCCATCTGGGTCAGGCAGCCGCGAATGACAATACCAAACTTCTGCGCCAGGTATTTTTTAGCAATGGCGCCTGCCGCCACGCGCATGGCGGTTTCACGGGCGGAGGAGCGTCCGCCGCCGCGATAGTCACGAAAACCGTATTTCTGTTCATAGGTATAGTCAGCGTGGCCCGGGCGGAACACATCCTTGATGGCGCCGTAGTCCTGTGAGCGCTGATCGGTATTCTCAATCAGCAGGCCGATGCTGGTGCCGGTGGTGCGTCCTTCAAAGACGCCTGACAGGATTTTGACTTGATCCGGCTCGCGGCGCTGGGTGGTGTAGCGCGAGGTGCCCGGACGACGCCTGTCGAGATCGTGCTGTAAATCAGCTTCGGTCAGTTCGATGCCAGGCGGCACGCCATCAACGATGCAACCCAGCGCCAGTCCGTGCGACTCGCCAAACGTGGTCACACGAAATAATTGTCCAATACTGTTTCCTGCCATCACGGCTCCGTTTTCGTTGTTCTGTGTTTGAGCTTTCTGTGTTTGCGCAATGTGAAACGGGCCGAAGCCCGTTGGATTAATCTTTGTAGATGCTGAAGTGCTCGCGCGCGGCGAGAAGCTGCGCTTTGGTCAGCATGAAGACGCCGTCGCCACCGTTGTCGAACTCGAGCCAGGTGAACGGCACATCCGGATATTGCTCCATCAGATGTACCATGCTGTTACCGACTTCACAAATCAGAATACCGTCATCGGTCAGATAATCCGGCGCGCAGGCCAGAATGCGGCGGGTCAGCTTCAGGCCGTCGGAGCCGGAAGCCAGTCCCAGCTCAGGTTCATGGCGGTATTCGTTTGGCAGATCGGACATATCTTCTGCATCGACGTACGGCGGATTGGTCACAATCAGGTCGTACTGCACTTTCGGCAGGTCACGGAACAGATCGGAACGGATCGGCGTGACGTGATGGATCAGACCGTGCTCTTCAATGTTGTGTTCCGCTACCGCCAGCGCGTCAGGGGAGATATCCACGGCGTCCACTTCTGCATCCGGGAAGGAATAAGCGCAGGCAATGGCGATGCAGCCGCTGCCGGTGCACATATCGAGGATATGCTCAGGCTGATGGTCAATCAGGCCGGCGAAATGGTTATTGATCAGTTCACCAATCGGCGATCGCGGCACCAGCACGCGTTCATCGACAAAGAATTCATGGCCGCAGAACCAGGCTTTGTTAGTGAGGTACGCCACCGGGATGCGCTCGTTAACGCGACGGATCACGCGCTCAACGATACGGTGTTTTTCACTGGAGGTGAGGCGCGCAGAACGCATATCTTCAGGGATATCCAGCGGCAGATAGAGTGACGGCAGCACCAGCTGTACCGCCTCATCCCACGGGTTGTCGGTACCGTGACCGTACCAGATATTGGCCGCGCTGAAACGGCTGACCGCCCAACGCAACATGTCCTGAATGGTTTGCAGCTCATTCACCGCTTCATCGACAAAAATTTTATCCACTATGTTCTCCAGGGCATGCTCGCTAAATTTTCGGCGGCTAGTGTGCCATGAAGACGGCGATAAATCAGCACTGTCGCTAACGGCTTGCGGGTAAAAAATGCGTTTTGCCGTACGGCGAGTCAGGTACACTGTCGGAAATAAGAGATGAGACGGACATATGAAAAAGAAAACATCCTTGAGCCAGGAGGATCAAACGCTGTTTCGTCAGCTGATGACAGGCACGCGTAAAATCAAGCAGGACACCATCGTCCACCGCCCGCTACGTAAAAAAGTGAGTGAAGTTCCCGTAAAACGGTTGCTGCAGGAGCAGGCTGACGCCAGCCACTATTTTTCCGACGAGTTTCAGCCGCTGCTGAATACGGAAGGTGCGGTGAAATACGTGCGGTCGGACGTCAGCCACTTCGAGCTGAAAAAATTGCGTCGTGGGGATTATTCGCCGGAGCTGTTTCTCGATCTACACGGGTTAACCCAGATGCAGGCGAAACAGGAGCTGGGCGCGCTGATTGCCGCCTGCCGCCGGGAACATGTCTTTTGTGCCTGCGTGATGCACGGCCACGGCAAACATATTCTTAAACAGCAAACCCCGCTGTGGCTGGCTCAGCATCCACACGTGATGGCTTTTCATCAGGCACCCAAAGAGTACGGCGGAGATGCCGCATTGCTGGTGTTGATTGAAGTAGAAGAGTGGCAACCGCCTGAGCTGCCCTGAGAGGCAGGCGGGTGGCAATTGCTACCCGCCTGGATCTGTTACGTCAGATAGCTTTCGCCATCTTCAGATTGCAGGGGCTCATCTGCCAGTTGAAGACGCCAGCACCCGTTTCATTGAGGGTGACATTGGCAATGGCAGAGGTGCTGAACATCGGCGGCGTTTCGCCCGGGCAGAGTTCAGATACCAGATAGCCGACTAACGGCAGATGGGAAATCACCAGCGCAGAAGCGACACCTTCATTGCACAGCGCCTGAAGATAGGCACTGACAAGACCCACATCGCCACACGGGGTAAGCTCTGGCAGAACGTCGACACTGTCTGGCAGGTTCATACACTCCCCTACCACGTCCAGCGTCTGTTCAGCGCGTAAGAACGGACTGACGAGGACACGTTCAATATCCACTTTTTGCCCTTTCAGCCAGGTTGCCATTTGACGGGACTCGTCACAGCCGCAAGGCGTCAGAGGACGTACAGAGTCACTGGCAGCATCAAGTGCCGCGTCACCGTGACGCATGATAAAAACTTGCATATTGCACCGCTTTTGTTGACCAGGATCACCGGTGTTACTTCCCCGCGTGAACACATAACGAGGTAGAAAACCCGATGGCCGGGCATTGTGCCTGATCCATCCGTTGAATGAAACGCTGTTTTTTACCTCAACGGCGTAAGTATAGTCAATGTCAGTTTACAAATTAGACAGGACCAGACCCTTCAACGGCGGATTTACTCTTGTTTGACCTTAATTTACAAGGTCAGTTTCCTTTGCTGGCCAAAATCGCAGCCCCTGATCCGCCATCTGCAATAATGCGTCACACGGCGTAAACCGCGGCCCATATTGCACAGCCAGTCGTTGTAAAATCGCAACAACTTCACCCGCACCTAAGCTATCCATATAGCGGAACGGGCCACCCAGGAAAGGTGGGAAACCAATGCCAAAGACGGCGCCAATATCGCCGTCGCGGGCATTTTTAATGACCTTCTCATCAAAGCAGCGCGCCGCTTCGTTGAGCATCATCATGACGCAACGTTCTGCGCACTGTGTCGCAGAAAGTTTGCCCTCGCCGGCAGGCTGAATAAGCCCATAAATTGCCGGGTCTACCTGTTTCTTGCTTTTACGCCCTTTTGGATCGTAAAGATAGAAACCGCGTCCATTTTTTCTGCCTTTGCGATCGTCATTCAAAATTGCAGAAACAATGTTTGCAGGTGCGCTAAACCGTTCACCGTAAGCGCTTTCCAGCACAGGTATAATTTTAGTGCCGGTATCGATTCCCACCTCATCCAAAAGTTGGATTGGGCCGACCGGGAAACCAAACTTCACCAGCGCATTATCGATATGTTCAACCTTTTCGCCTTCGGTCAGCAGGCGCATGGCCTCATTGATATAAGGCGCCAGAATGCGGTTGACGTAGAACCCGGCTTTATCGGCCACCACCACCGGCGTTTTGCCCTGCATTTTTGCCAGCTTCACCACGGTGGCAATGGTCTGCGGGCTGGTTCCGGCGTGCGGGATGACCTCCACCAGCGGCATTTTTTCTACCGGACTGAAGAAATGCAGCCCGATCACCTGTTCAGGGCGTGCGGCCCCGGCCGCAATATCGCCAATAGGCAACGACGAGGTGTTGGAGGCAAAAATGGTGTGCGGGGCACAGTTCGCCTCTACCTCGGCCACCATCTGCTGTTTCAGGGCCAGATCTTCGAATACCGCCTCAATGACCAGATCGCGATGACGGAAACCGCTGTAGTCAGTGGTGCCGGAGATCAGCGCCAGCTGGCGATCGCGCTCGCTGGCTTTGATATGGCGGCGTTTGACCTTTTTATCAAGCAACTGCCAGCTGTACTGAAGGGCGTGGTTGATCCCCTTCGGGTTGATGTCCTTGATCCGCACCGGTAATTTGCCTTTGCTGGCGCTGACGAAAGCGATACCGCCCCCCATCAGCCCGCCGCCCAGCACACCGACAGACTCCAGCGGCGCTGGCTCCGCCTCGCTGCCGGGATCTTTTTTCACTTCGGTACTGGCAAAAAAGATGCTGCGCAGCGCCTGAGACTGTGGGGTCATCGCCAGTTCGCCAAAGGCTTTCGCTTCTGCGGCATAGCCGCTGCTGCTGCCCTGGGTCAGGCCGGTATGGATCACCTCGAGAATGCGTTTTGTCGCCGGGTAGTTCCCCTGGGTTTTTTGCTCGGTTTTTTTGCCCACCATGTTGAACAGCAGCGCACGGCCCAGCGGCCCTGCCAGCACGCGCTCGCGCACCGGTAAGCGACGGGTGTCCGGTTTGCCTTTCAGGGCCAGCGCAACGGCGGCCTCCAGCAGAATGGAATGCGGCACCACCTCATCCACCAGCCCGACCTTCAGGGCCTGGCGCGGGCGCAGCTGTTTACCGGCGAGGATCATCTCCAGCGCCGTGCTGACGCCCACCAGACGCGGCAGACGCTGGGTGCCGCCCGAGCCCGGCAGTAAGCCAAGCTGCACTTCCGGCAGGCCCAGCACCGTTTTGGCGTCGTCGGTGCAGATGCGTGCGTGACAGGCCAGCGCCAGCTCCAGACCGCCGCCGAGGCAGGCGCCGTGGATCGCCGCAATCACCGGGATCGGCAGGGCATGAATTTCGGCCATGATCTGCTGGCCCTGACGGGCCAGATCTTCCGCCACCTGCGCGCTTTCGGCGCGGGCAATCATGTTGATATCGGCCCCGGCAATAAAGTTGTCCGGCTTGGCCGAGATAAACACCAGCCCGCGCAGGTTTTTGTTTTCACGCACCTGCTTGAGGATGGCGCGAACCTGGCCGCCAAACTCCGCTTTCAGGGTATTCATCTTCTCGCCTGGCGCATCGATGGTGACCACCGCCACGTTGTCCAGACGCACGTGCAGGGTAAACGCCGTTGTCATCTCCATTATTCAGCCTCCAGAACCATTGCGGCACCCAGACCACCCGCGGCGCAGGCGGTGACCAGGCCAAAACCGCCGCCGCGACGGCGCAACTCATGCAGCGTCTGGGTGATCATCCTCGCCCCGGTCGCCGCAAAGGGGTGGCCGTACGCAATGGAGCCCCCCAGCACGTTAAATTTGCTCTCATCCACTTCGCCAGTGGCATGGGCGCGGCCCAGCACGTCCCGGGCAAAGCGTTCGCTGGCCAGCAGTTGCACGTTGGCCAGGGTCTGCGCGGCAAAGGCTTCGTGCATGTCGATAAGCGTCAGATCGCCTATGGTAAGCCCGGCACGTTCAAGCGCCAGCGGCGTGGACCAGGCCGGTCCCAGCAGCATGTCCTGCCAGACATCAATGGCGGTGAAGGCGTAGCTGCGCAGATAGCCGAGCGGCTTCAGGCCCAGCTCTCTGGCGCGCGTTTCGGTCATCAGGATCACCGCCGCCGCGCCGTCGGTTAACGGAGTGCTGTTCGCTGCGGTGACGGTGCCGTATTTGCGGTCGAACGCCGGGCGCAGTTTTGCGTAATCCGCAAGCGTAGAGGTGCCGCGAATATTGTTATCCTGGCTGAGCGGCTCGCGGAATGGCGGCGTATAGGCCGTCATGACCTCGTCCGCCAGTTTGCCTTCCGCCCAGGCCTGAGCGGCGCGCTGGTGCGAGCGGTGTGCCAGGGCATCCTGCTGTTCACGGGTGATGCCGTAGGTTTTCGCCATCTGCTCGGCGGTATCGCCCATGCGCAAGCCGGTGGAATATTCCGCCACCGCGGGCGGCACAGGGAGTAAATCGCGCAGACGCAGGCGCGAAAACAGCGACAGGCGCTGCCCGGTGGTGCGGGCTTTATTGACGTCCACCAGCACGCGGGCGAGCTTTTTGCTGACGCCAATCGGTAAAACGGACGAGGAGTCGGCGCCGCCAGCAATCCCGGCGCGAATGGTGCCGGTTATCAGGCTCTCCGCGACGTTTGCCACCGCCTGAAAGCTGGTGGCACAGGCGCGACTCACGCTGTAGGCATCGGTATGCACGTTCATCCCGGTGCCCAGCACGATTTCACGGGCGATATTGGGCGCTTCCGGCATTTGCACTACCTGGCCAAAGACCAGCTGTTCAATGACTTCGGGAGGAATTTCACTGCGAGCCAGTAACTCTCCTACGACCATTTTCCCCAGATCGACGGCAGGAATGCCATGAAACGCCGTCGCCTGACGGGCAAACGGCGTACGTAATCCACTGACAATGGCAATGCGATCGCCCTGACGGGTGATTAGCGGTAATGCCTGACTCATAACGCTCCCCTGTGAATAACAAATGCGCAAAGTGGTCTGACCTGATAACAGTCTTAACCAAATTTTTACATTAGCCAATCAGGGAGAAGAAAAATTGCGAGCGAACACACAGAGAGCAAACGAAACGCCTCCGGGAAGGAGGCGTTGAAAGGAATTAACGCAGACCGAGTTGAAAAATCAGGGATTCTGCTTCGCAGCTGAACACGAAGTCGATGTCCAGGCGAACCCCGCCTTCCACGTCGGTGAAGGTGGATTTAATTTCGCACGGTTCGGACTCCACGCCGCGGGCTTTTTCGGTCAGGGCAGCCAGTGTCTCTTCGGCGTCGGCACGACTGGCGAACTCACGGCTGTAAGAGGCGGTGCAATCCGTGTTGTCCACGATGGTGCCCACATCCATACAGCAGCAAACCGGGGTTTCATCAGCACTGCATTTACTCATAGTAGATTTCCTCTGAATTCGCGCACGGCGCGAGAATAGACACGATGCTGATATTTTACGCCCCGGGCGGGGGTGGCTCCAGTTGTTAATGGCCGAAAACCGGGTAAGTGAGCAATATCACAAGTAAAAATGATCTAAAACAAAAATCACCCATTCGGTGGAAGCGAACTGGTCACAATTTTGCCACCCAGATCCCGTTTCGAAAAACATATCAGTAAATATTCACAAACACTCTTGCAACATTCTATCTGGTCAGACCTATACTCTCGCCACTGGTCTGATTTCTAAGTGTTACCACAGACCCTACACTTCGCGCTCCTGTTACGGTATGTAACAAATATTGCATAAAAATAACTCAATGAGGTTATGGTCATGAGCCAGAAAACCCTGTTCAAAAAAACTGCGCTGGCAGTCGCAGTGGCAATCGTCTCCACCTCCGCCTGGTCAGCGGGATTCCAGCTTAACGAGTTCTCTTCCTCAGGCCTGGGCCGTGCCTATTCCGGGGAAGGCGCCATTGCTGATGACGCCGGGAACGCGAGCCGTAACCCTGCCCTGATCATGATGTTTGATCGTCCAACCTTCTCCGCAGGTGCCATTTTTGTTGACCCTGATGTAGATATCTCCGGACGCTCTCCAACGGGCGCAAGCCTGAATGCGAGTAATATCGCGCCAACAGCATGGGTTCCAAACCTGCACTTCGTCGCGCCAATCAATGACCAATTTGGCTGGGGCGCGTCCGTTACCTCTAACTACGGACTGGCGACCGAGTTCAATAACAACTACGCGGCAGGAGCGTACGGCGGTACAACCGACCTGGAAACCCTCAACCTGAACCTGAGCGGTGCTTATCGCCTGGATAATCACTGGAGTTTCGGTGTTGGGTTTGATGCTGTGTATGCAAAAGCGAAAATTGAGCGCTACGCGGGTGACCTGGGTCGCATCGTCGCAGGGTCCGGCGCATTACCTCCGGCTCTGGCACGTCAGGTCGCCGGGATCCAGGGAGACACCCAGATTGCCTACCTGAAGGGTGATGAGTGGGGCTTTGGCTGGAATGCCGGTATTCTGTATGAAATCGACAAGAACAACCGGTATGGCTTTACTTACCGCTCTGAAGTAAAAATCGATTTCGATGGCGACTATAAGAGCAGCCTGCCTTCAGCTTACAACCAAATCCTGGGCAACTTTGGTCTGCCAATGGGAACGGATGGCCGCACTACTGGCGGTTCTCTGACCCTGAATTTACCTGAGATGTGGGAACTGTCCGGCTACAACAGAGTCGCACCGCAATGGGCTATCCACTATAGCCTGACCTACACAAGCTGGAGCCAGTTCCAGGAGCTGAAAGCGACTAACAGCGGCGGTGATACGCTTTTCTATAAAGATGAAAGCTTTAAAGACGCGTACCGCATCGCGCTGGGTACCACCTACTATATGGATGATAACTGGACGTTCCGTACCGGTATTGCCTTCGATGACAGCCCGGTTCCGGCAGACAAACGTTCTATCTCCATTCCGGATCAGGATCGCTTCTGGCTGAGCGCCGGTGCAACCTACGCATTCAACAAAGATGCCTCAATCGATGCGGGTGTCTCTTATATGCACGGTCAGAAAGTGTCGTTCCAGGAAGGTCCGTATGAGTTCTCTTCTGAAGGTAAAGCCTGGCTGTATGGCATGAACTTCAACTACGCGTTCTAATCACATCACGATTAAAAAAGGTGAGCCCTGGGGCTCACCTTTTCTTTTTTATTCCGCATCAATCTCGGAGAGTTCGTTTTCGATCGCTTTCGCGTTCGGATTCTCTTCCGGTTTCAGCTTGCCGCCGTTAGCAATGAAGTCGTGGTTCTGGAAGTAGGCCTCACGCACCATGAGGTACGGATCGGAGGACTGACGCAGCAGACCGTCGGAATCCAGCAGCTGCGCGCGCGTCTCCACCCCTTCCAGCGTCCATTTACCCACCGACAGCGGCCAGGTCAGCCATGACAGCACCGGATAGAGCGTATCGACCATGTCGCCGCCATCGTCACGCAGGGTGAAGCTACCGTAGAACGGCAGGTGCACGTACGGGCCGTAACCCACATTGTAGTGACCCAGGGTACTACCGAAACGGTGCGGCTGCTCGCGCTGCAGCTTCGGATTCGCCATCCCGGCAACGTCAATAAAGCCGCCCATCCCTAACAGGGTGTTGAGGAAGAATCGGGTGAAGTGGACCATCCCCTGATAAGGATCGCCCTGCAGGAAGTAGTTCGCCATGACCGCAGGCTCTTCGAGGTTGCTGGTGAAGTTGCTCAGGCCGTTACGGGCAGGCTGTGGAACATAATCCCGCCATGCCACCGCAACCGGGCGCACCACATACGGATCCAGCACGTTATAGTTGAAGTTGTACATGGTGCGGTTAAATCCTTCCAGAGGATCGGAGCGCCCCTGCTGCTCGCCGGAGCTGGCGCAGCCCATCAGCAACGTGGTGCTCAGCGCAACCACCGACAGCCCAAGTTTCATATCTTTCTCCCTGTTAAGTATGGCTATCAGCAAAGCCATCCGTCATGGCGCTTTCGCGCTCTGTCTGTAAACGTGCAAGTGATTGTATCAGCACGACTACTGATGTCTACGACCACAAATCGGGGCAATAAACACGCTCTGGTATGATCTCAGAATAGCCTGGCTTTGGGTTTTCGTTTGGCTGGCAATTTTATACGGCCTTTGCCATTGATGTATCGCCTTTATTGCCATTGCGGGAATTTAAGAGCATCCCCACGGGCGGCGGAGGAAAAAGCGCTACGCTTAAGGGGTATTAGCCACCTCTGGAGCATTAAAATGGACGAATTAAAAGACGAGAAAATAGACGGTCATACCGAAGAACTGGAAGTTGAAAGCGAGGAGAAACGCCGGGGAAAGAAGATTGAGGTCGATGAGGACCGGCTACCCTCACGCGCGATGGCAATACATGAACATATTCGCCAGGACGGTGAGAAAGAGCTGGAGCGCGATGCCATGGCGCTGTTCTGGTCGGCCATCGCCGCCGGACTATCGATGAGCGCCTCATTGCTGGCGAAAGGGATTTTCCACGTTGAGCTCGAAGGTATACCCGGCGGCATCATACTGGAGAACCTCGGTTATACCTTTGGCTTTATAATCGTGATTATGGCCCGCCAGCAGCTGTTTACCGAGAACACCGTCACCGCCGTACTCCCGGTGATGCAAAGCCCGACCTGGGGCAATTTCGGTCTGCTGATGCGCCTGTGGAGCGTGGTGCTGCTCGGTAATATTATTGGTACCGGTGTCGCCGCCTGGGCGTTTGAGTATATGCCGATATTCGACGAGCCCACCCGGGACGCCTTTGTGAAAATTGGTATGGGCGTGATGGAAAATAGCCCGTCGGAGATGTTCGCCAACGCCATTATCTCCGGCTGGATCGTTGCCACTATGGTCTGGATGTTCCCGGCAGCCGGTTCGGCAAAGATTGTGGTTATCATCCTGATGACCTGGCTTATCGCCCTCGCCGATACCACCCACATTGTGGTGGGGACGGTGGAAATTTTATATCTGGTGTTTAACGGCACCATCCACTGGACCGAGTTCTTCTGGCCCTTCGCGCTCCCTACCCTGGCAGGCAACATCTGCGGCGGGACCTTTATTTTTGCCCTGCTCAGCCATGCGCAGATTCGCAACGATATGTCGAACAAGCGCAAAGCTGAACTGAAAGCCCGGCAGGAAGAAGAGGAAGAACGCAAAAAAGCGGCGTGAATGGCGACACTTTAAGCAGTCAGGCGGTCACGCGCTTAACGCATTGTCTAAATGACGTTATACTCGTGCCGCTTCGTCCCCTTAGTTAAATGGATATAACGAGCCCCTCCTAAGGGCTAGTTGCAGGTTCGATTCCTGCAGGGGACACTTTCCCGCTTTCTACTTTCTCTCCAGCCAATAGCACCCATACACACAACGTCACCTGCCGCTGTGCTGTACTCTCGCGCCGTTAGAACGAATTCCCACCTGAGAGAAACAACGGAGTAATGGAATGAAAAGATTTCTGATCGCTTTGGCGCTAATCGCCCCCTGCTCTGCCTTTGCCGGGGTGGTGTTCCATCCGGTGGAGCGCGCAGCCGTGGTCGCAAATTCTAACCACCCTGTCGCAGCGGCAACCGTTACCGCGCAGGCAAGAAACCACCGGGCAGCCAGAGTGGATGCCGTAAGCTGCAACGACGGGCGCTGCGTCCAGCACGGTAATGTTATTCGCTAAACGTTATGGAGCCCCACAAGCCGGGGCTCCAGTCTGTTATTTCATTGAGTCATTCAGAAGAGACAGCACCACCTGCGGTGTCTGATTGGCTTTGGTCATTAACGAGGCAAAAGTTTCCTGAAGCATCTGCGCCCGGGCCATGCTGGACACTTCTGCGGCGTAGTCCGCATCTTCAATCCGTGAGCGGGACGCATTAACCGCAACCGACATCGTCGCCTGCAGATTTTGCGTCGACTCCAGACGGTTCGCCACCGCCCCCAGCGTGCTGCGTCGTTCATCGACCTGCTTAATGGCATTGTCGAGCGCCGCCAGAGGATTCGCAGGGTTTTTCAGGCGAATTTCGTCACCGATTTCAGAGATATTCAGGGTCGTATAGTTGGTTGCGGCATCCGTGGAGGCACTGAAAGACGCCTGGTAGTAGATCTGCAGATCTCCCAGACCATTCAGCGTTTTAAGCAGGTAGCGGGCAGGCGTTTCATCAGTCAAAACCAGCGTGGCTTTTTTGGTCTCGGTGCCGTTCACCACATCCATGTAGTAATTACCGTCCGCATCCAGGCGCAGCACATCGTTCGAGATATTGCCGTCGCCATCGGTGTAACGCACGTTGACCTTCGCAGGATCCATCGTGACCAGGGACGACCCGCTGACCCGGGTCACATCAGAGAAATTATTCAGGCTGGTGGCATTGTTCGCGGTCACTACAAGCGAATGGGCACTACCGTCGGTCGTTGTCGTTACCGAGGCATTGTAATAGCTAAAATTACCGCTGCCATCGCCCACTTCCAGAATGTACTGGCTGCCTGACTTCAGCAGTCGGGAGTTAGCGGCGGAGAGCGGGTTATTACTCGCATCCTTAAAGCTCAGCGCTGCGGTCGTGGCATCAATATTGGGTGTGGTCGTCACGACAGCCGGAAGCGTGGCGAAATCTGTATCCAGTTTTGCCGTGGTGCTGGTCATTTGCGCGGTGACGGCACCCGTCGAACCGTAGGTTAGCGTGGCAGGATAATAATAATCATCCTGCTCAATATAATACTGGCCGTTTGATTCTCTAATTGATGGCGCGGGGCTATTACTTAAAACACCCCCATTGGTGTCGAGATAGCTTACCGAAGGAATTGACCGGCTATTAAGCTGGGTGACGCTGCTGTAGAGTGGCACGCCATTGTTTGCACTGACATCAACGCTTCCGGTTCCGCTGGCGGTATTCCAGCTTGCGGCAGTATTAGCCTGGTAAAATACAGGTTTCCCGTCAGCTCCCGTATCCTGAATATAATACCGGCCGTCAGTGGCGTTGCGCACCAGCTGTGGCGCGTTGTATGAACCTGACGGATACCAGGTTACGCTGACATTACCGCTGTTCAGGTCGATATTACTGGCGCTTCCCGCCACCTGATTGATATCTGAAACCTTGCCGCTGATACCGCGAATAACGAAATCCTTCAGGCCGATATTTTCAACACTGAAGTTTTTCGATAAATCGAGGGAGATTTTTTCATTATCCCGGGTGCCGACCTGAAAACCGACCGTTCCCGCGCTACCATTCAGCAGATTAATACCGTTAAAGTCGACGGAGCCGTTCAGACGGTCGATCTCCTTAAGGTTTAAGTTGATTTCAGCCTGAATGGTATCGGCATCCGCCAGGGTATTGGATTCACTGAGCCCTTTAACCGTAAGCTCGCGGATGCGCTGTAGGCGGTTGTTGATTTCATCCATCGCGCCTTCGGCCGTCTGGATCATCGACAAGCCGTCGCCAGCATTACGCTGCGCCTGTTGCAGCGCATTTTGCTGGCTGGTCATGCGGTTAGCAATGGCCTGGTTGGCCGCATTGTCTTTAGCACTGTTGATGCGCATGCCGGAAGAGAGATTGCGGATAGACTGCTCCAGGGCAGAGGTATTTTTTTGAGATTGACCCCGAAGCGTCAAGGCCATCAGGTTAGTTTTTAGGCTCAGCATTCCGATATACCGATACAGGTTTCGCTGGAGAGGTTATCGACCGGATTCAGGATTAGTTGATGATTTATTTGAGCCTTAACCAAATTTAGTAGGGGTTAAACAGATGTTATTGCAGCTATGTTAATTCGATTCAGGGCAACAAGAATGTCCTGCAGCGGCAAATAACCCTGCCATCAATACTGTTTAAAGGGGATAAAGATGTCTAAAGCACTGCTCATCATCGATATGCAGAATTTTGTCACACAAAGAATTCAACAGGGCGTGGATTTCTTTCCGCAAAACAGTATTGAAAACATGACCGCTGTGATTGAGAAATTCAGAAAATCAGGCACCCCGGTCATACACGTTCGCCACCAGACGCCTGAAGAGGGCTCGCCGCTCCATCACAGCTCTCCTTCCAGCTTACCCCTTGAGTCCTTTGAAGAACGCAACAACGAACCGGTCTTTATCAAACACACCTCCTCCGCGTTCAGCTCAACGGGTTTGTTTGATTATCTGCAGGATGCCCGTATTTCAGAGCTGGTGGTTATCGGTGCCGTAGCCGGATTCTGCGTTAACTCCACCGTCAGATCGGGCGCTGATCTCGGGTTAAAAATCACTGTGTTAAACGATGCGGTGATCAGTTTCGAACTTGAACAGTATCAGCTCAGCGCGAAAGCCATTCTGGATGTCACGCTGGGGCTGCTTGCTGCCGGTTTTGCTCAGGTTATCCCTGCCACGGAATTAAAGGTATAATCTGCCCATCATTTGACAGATTTCAGAAACGAAGATGACCAAACTCACACTCCAGGAACAGATGCTGAAGGCTGGCTTAGTCAGCAGTAAAAAGATGGCAAAAGTGCAGCGCACCGCCAAAAAATCCCGCGTGCAGGCGCGTGAAGCACGGGAAGCGGTGGAAGTGAATAAACAGGCGCAGATTGAGCGCGATAAAGAGCTCAGCGAGCAGCAAAAGCAGGCGACGCTAGCTAAAGAGTACAAGGCGCAGATCAAGCAGTTAATTGAGATGAACCGGATCGTGGTAGCGAAAGGCGATATTAGCTTCAACTTCACCGACGGCAATCTGATTAAAAAAGTGCTGGTGGATAAGACCACGCAAAAACAGCTGATCAATGGCCGTCTGGCTATTGCGCGTCTGGTTGCCGGGGCGGGTCGCGAAAGCGAATATGCCATTATCCCTGCGGTTGTCGCCGATAAAATTACGCAGCGTGATGCGAGCTATATCGTGTTCAGCGGCGAGCTGACGCAGGAAGCGAAGGACGAAGACGATCCGTACGCTGATTTCGTCGTGCCGGATGATTTGATGTGGTAATCCCTAAAGCCCCCCTCTCCCGGAGGAGGGCTTTATCCCCTCTTAACGCTCGTGGAACGCCTCCGCCCTCGCCCGCAAAATCGGTTTTAGCAGATACGCCATCACCGTTTTCTTACCGGTAATGATATCCACCGACGCCACCATCCCCGGAATAATCAACAGCGGCTTTTCATCCGTGCCGAGGTGGTTTTTGTCGGTACGCAGACGAATCACATAAAAACTCTTCCCGTCTTTGTCGGTCACCGTATCGGGGCTGATCTGCTCCAGCGTACCCTTCAGGCCGCCATAGATGGTGTAGTCGTAGGCGGTGAACTTCACCGTCGCCTCCTGTCCCGGACGTAAAAACGCGATGTCCTGCGGACGGATTTTTGCTTCCACCAGCAGTTTGTCGTCCAGAGGAACAATCTCCACCAGGTCGTTGCCCGGCTGGATCACGCCGCCGATGGTGTTTACCATCAGCTGCTGGACCACGCCCCGCACCGGTGAGGTCACCAGAGTACGGTTCACCCGGTCGGAAATCGCCTTACCCGAGGCCTCGATTTTACTGAGATCGGTTCGCGCCTCGTTGAGCTGCCCCAGCGCTTCGCTGCGATAACGCCCGCGCGTTTCGCCGACCTTGCTCTCAATCTCCTTGATGGCCGCTTCCGCCCGGGGAATGGCGAGGGTCACGGAGTCGAGCTGTCCCTGGGTTTCCACCACGCCGCGACGCAGGCGGAGCACTTCAACTTTTGAAATTGCCCCTTTAGCCACCAGCGGTTCAGACATGGCGACCTCCTGCTGCTGCAGCGCCAGGCTGCGGCGGTACTGGCTGGCCTTGCCCTGGAAGTCGAGGAGTTCCTGCTTCTTCTGAATAAGCTGTTCGTTAAGCCCGGCCAGTTCGCTCTGAATGCGTTTGTTGACGCTGGCGAACAGCTCCATCTCGCCGCTGGCAATATCCGGCGCCTGCTTCACAATCTCCGGCGCCAGGGTCAGGGTTGTGGCATCGTTCAGCTGCGCGGTCAGACGCTGGATACGCGCCTGCAGCGCCAGCCTGTCGGCCTCGCTCTCTCCGGCGTTGGAACGAAACTGGGTATCATCCAGACGCAGCAGCGGCGCGCCGGCTTTCACCACCTCGCCTTCGTGGACAAAGACCTCTGCGACGATCCCCCCTTCGAGGTTCTGCACTTTTTGCAGGCGGGAGGAAGGAATGGCCCGCCCTTCCCCGCGCGTCACCTCGTCGATACTGGCCAGCGATGCCCAGAGGATCATGGCGATAAAGAAGGCGAAAATCGCCCACAGCGTGACGCGCACTACCCGTGGAGCATCGTCCAGCAGGGCTTTGTTAACCTCGTTGGTAGTAAACGGCGCGGGCTGTTTATCTCCTGACAGCCAGCTCATCAGGCGGCTAAGCGTCTCAACGATTCGCATGAATTTGTCCTTTCTTCAGCGCACTCATGACGCTCTCTTTCGGACCGTCGGCAATGATTTTGCCGTTGTCGACGATAATCAGACGATCCACCAGCGTCAGCAGCGACGCACGGTGGGTGACCATCAGCAGCGTTTTGTTGGCGATCGCCGGCACAAGCGCCTTTTTGATCAGATCTTCGCTGGTGTTATCCATTGAACTGGTCGGTTCGTCCATCAGCAGCACCGGCGGGTCGAGCAGCAGCGCCCGCGCCAGAGCAACAGCCTGCCGCTGGCCGCCGGAAAGACTCATCCCCCGCTCGCCCACCTGCATGTTGTAGCCGGACGGGTGACGACGGGCAAACTCGTGTACGCCAGTCAGGGTGGCCACCCGCAGCATGGTTTCCTCGTCAACGTAGCTGGCGCCGTAGACCAGATTGTCGCGCAGGGTGCCGCTGAACAGATGGATATCCTGCGGCGCGTAGCCAATGTTATGGCGCAGATCGTGAACATCAATCTGGCGGGCATCGATACCGTCAATCAGCACATTGCCGCTGTTCGGCTGGTAAAAACCGACCAGCAGTTTCGCCAGGGAGCTTTTACCCGACCCGCTGCGCCCGATGATGCCCACCTTCTCTCCGGGCTGGATCGTCAGAGAGACATTGATGAGTGAAGCATACTGATTGCCAGGGTAGATAAAGGTCACATCGCGCAACTCAATCGCGCCGGAGAGGGTTTCCCGCTTCAGCGGCACTTCGTCGTCCTGCACTTCCTGCTCAAGATCCATCATCCGGTCGATGGTGGCTTTGGTCATCCGCGCGCGCTGGTAGCGGGTGATCAGGCTGCACAGCTGGCCGATGGGCATCATGGCGCGACGGTGCAGCAGGTAGCAGGCGATCAGCCCGCCCATGCTCAGGTTGCCGCCAATAATGATGTAGACCCCGGCCACGATCAGGGCCACGCCGCTGAACTGCTGCAGCCAGGCGGTAAAGTTTACCGCCACGTACGAGAGCGACTTCACCCGCAGCTCCAGCTTGCTCAGCTGGCCGGTAAGGTGCTCCCACTGATACTGGCGCTCGCTCTGGGCGTTGTTGATCTTGATGGCATCCAGTCCGGTGAGCGTCTCCACCAGCATCGCCTGACGTTCGTTGGAGAGCTGATAGGTTTTCTTCACCCGCGACATCAGCGGGCGCTGGATCAGCCAGTTCACCAGCAGCGCCAGCGGATAGGAGAGCAGCGGGATAAACACCAGCGGGCCGCCGATGATGCCAATCACCAGCAGGATCAGCAGGGTAAACGGAAAGTCGATAAAGGCAGTGAGCGTCAGGGAAGAGAGGAAGTCACGAATCGACTGGAACTCCTGAAAGTTCTGCGCAAAGCTCCCCACCCGCTGTGGGCGAAGCTTCATCTTCATGCCCAGCAGCCGCTCGAACAGCGCCGAGGAGACCACCAGATCGGTTTTCTTACCGGCCAGATCGAGACAGATGCCCCGCAGGATCTTCAGCACAAAGTCGAACACAAAGGCGATGCTGACGCCGATGGCCAGCACCCACAGTGTGGCGGTGGCCTGATTAGGCACGACCCGGTCATAGACGTTCATCACAAACAGCGGGGCGCTGAGCGCCACGAGGTTGACCAGGAAACTGGCGACCACCGCATCCAGATAGAGGAATTTCGACAGCCTGAGCGTGTCCTGGAACCAGGATTTGGTGCGCGGCAGCGTGGCCGTCGGCTGGGCGTCAAACTCATGCTCCGGGGAGATAAAAATCGCCCGGCCGCTGTAATTCTCCGCCAGCGTCTCTGGCGAGACGTTAATTTCACCGCCCTCCGTTTCGCTGGGCAGCAGGCGCGCGCGCTGCTGTTCATCCCAGCCAATGAGCACTGCGGCCTGGTTGTTCTTCAGCAGCAGAATGGCAGGCAGAGAGAGCGCGGTAATGTTTTCCAGCCCGCGCTGCACCACCCGCGCCTTGAGCCCGGCCCGGCCGGCGGCACGCGGAAAGGTCTCCGTCGTCAGGGTGTAGGCGTCCAGCGGCAGCCCGGCGGTCAGCACATTACGGCTGGTGACGACGTTATGCAATTTACAGACGATCATCAGCGCGTCCAGCAGCGGATCGTCATGGCTTTGCCGCGGATCCTGTCTGCCCTGCGCCTGCGGGGTCATCTCGATGCGATCGGAGGAGTCAATATCAGGCGTCATTCTCTGCCTCAGTGTTCTGCAGACGGCGGTCGCAGATAAAAAAAGAGAGGGTTGTTGCCGTTTATCCTGCCAGCAACAACCCCGTCAGCCTTTCAGGGCGTCTTACTTTAATTCAGGCAGTTCTGCCTGGGAAGATTTTGCCTGGTCGAGCGGCTCGGCGGCCGACGGAGCCTGAATATTCAGGTTCTTGAGCAGTTCACCGGTACGGGCGCTGATGCGATAGGTGGTAAACATATCGACGAACTGCAGCTCGACGTAGCGGCGCTGGGCGCTGAACACTTCGTTTTCGCTGTCCAGCATATCGAGCAGGGTACGGTCGCCCAGGCTGAACTGCTCCTGATAGGCGCTACGCACCTGCACGCTGCGATCGGCGTACTCTTTGGCGATCGGCACCTGCTGACCGGCATTTTTCAGGGCGTTCCAGGCCAGACGCAGATCTTCGTTCAGCTGACGCTGGGCGTTGTTTTTCACATCCTGCGCCTCTTTCATTTTGTAGGCGTATGAGGTGAGCGTCGCCTGGTCGCTGCCGCCGTTGTAAAGGTTGTAGCGCATGCGCAGCATCGCCTGCCACTCCTGGCTGTGGCCGCGGGTACCATCGATGTTGTTATCCATGGTACGCCCGACTTCGACGTTCACATCCGGATAGAAGCGCGATTTGGCCGCCTCATACTGCTGGCGGGTCGCTTCCACGTCGGCATCAGCCTGTTTCAGCAGCGGGTTATTTTCCAGCATCACGGTACGCGCAGCATCCAGGGAAGCGGGAACGGCGATTTTAGCGGGCATAACCAGGGTGTCAGGCTCTTTGCCGGTGATGCTCTGATAGTTGGCGCGGGAGTCTTCGAGGTTGGTTTGCTCGGTCAGCAGGTTGTTGCGCGCCTGTGCCAGACGGGCCTGGGCCTGCTCGAAGTCTGCCTGACGGCCGACGCCCTGCTCGGTACGCAGGCGGATCTGATCGAACACGCGCTCGTGATTTTTGAGGTTATCTTCCGCCAGCGCCACCATCTTCTGGCGCATCAACACGTCGAGATAGGTCTGGATCGCCTGCAACGCGGTAGATTCGCTGGTATTCAGCACCGTCCAGGCCCGGGAGTTGACCGTGGCTTTCTGGCGGCCGACTTCGCTGGTGGTGGCAAAACCGTTGAACACATTCTGGCGCAGGTTGATAGCGGACTCGCTGCGATGCAGATCGCGCAGGTGGTCAC
The DNA here is from genome assembly GCF_049312895.1 of Leclercia barmai. Classification (NCBI taxonomy): domain Bacteria; kingdom Pseudomonadati; phylum Pseudomonadota; class Gammaproteobacteria; order Enterobacterales; family Enterobacteriaceae; genus Leclercia; species Leclercia barmai. The sequence continues at coordinate 738,308 of NZ_JBMNWZ010000002.1, forward strand.
CTGCGGCGCGGGTGCTGGCGTTATCGGTCTGCTCCCAACCGGTGCCTGCGGTGAGATCCAGCGTCGGGAGATAGCCACCTTTAGCTGCGCGGAGATCCTGATCGGCGGAATAACGACTATTTACCGAGGCGTTAACTTCCGGGTGCCATAGCAGGCTATCTTTCACCGCCTGCTCAAGCGTCGTGGCCTGGCTGTGTGTGGCGCTCAGCACCAGAGCTGCCCCCATAACGAACTGACTGTACTGTTTCATCGTATGTCTTTCCTTCATATCCCTTGATTGTTGGTCAATATCCACCAGAGAAAATCCCATTAGACCGAGGGAAAAAATGCGTCCTGCGATTTTGCGGTCAGACGGGATCCGTCGTCTGATCTGAATAATGTGTGCCGCGCAGAGCCAGACTGCCCCTGCGCGGCGACCTGTCAGGCATGATCTTCCGGTTTGGCGATCAGGTTATCGAGCATCGCGTCGTTACCGCCGTCATAGCCATCGGTTCCGGCGATCTCGCCGCCTTCAGCGGGAACATGCTCGACTTCCGCCGGGCCATCCGCCGTGTCGCTCTGCGGCCCCGCCTGGATCAGCGTGCTGAGATCGTTGTGCTCCTCGTCATGGATCAGATCGCTGAAGTTCAGCTGCTCCTGCTGATCCGTACTCTGGAGCGTGAGGGTCTCGCTTTGCGCAGCATCCGCGTGATCGGCCGAGGCCGTCGGCATGCTGCTATTATCCGCCGCCGTGGTGTTGAGCAACAGATTGTCGTCATCGATTAACGATGCGGCGTGCTCCGCGCTCGCCAGACTGTGGTCTGCGTCATGGTCATCAGCCGTCAGGCTGCTGTGCGCCTGCTTCTGATTCTCATCACTGTCGCTGTCCGCATGATGCTCCTCAACGCTGTGGGCGGCCATCAGCGGATGATCGTCCACGTTGTCATCGGCGTGCTCTTCCCCGCCGTGGGATCCACTGACAAAGGTCCCGCCCTCTTTCCCGTCGACGGTGAAGTCGGTGTCATGATGCTCGGCGGCGGATGAGTCTACTACCAGGCCAATCTCCCCGAAATCGCTCTGGCCGTTTGGCAGCTCAACGCTTACCTGGCCGTTGAAGTGCGAGGTGTCGTTATCAAAGGTCAGGGTGTAGGTCTTATCCTCAGCGTTGTAACTGACGTCCGCATAGTTGCCGGTAAAGGTCGCGTTTTCCGGGATCCCGCTCAGCGTGATGCTGTTAAGGTGGTCGCTGCTGTCCGACGTTTCGAGATTGACATCCAGGTTCAGCGTTACCGTGTAGCTGACGGTGGTATTGCCACCGAGCTCAGAAGACGGGCCATCACCAAATACGACCCCTTCGATACCGTTGGCATTATGGAACGGTGATTTCCCGGTCTCGTTATCGACAATATGCAGGTTGTCTATGTCATTGTTCTTACCGTTCTGTGGATGTTCGACCCCGGTGACGGTGTAGTCAGCCTCATTACCCTGGACAAAGATATAGTCCTTACCCGCCTCGCTTTGCGGTACGCCCTGGTTGCCGGTAATACCGTTGACCGGCCTGAACTCATATTTATCCTCCGGCCAGTCGCCCTGCTGGTAGTAACCCCCGGTGTGATCCCCGACCACAAAAATATCGGTGTAGGTTTTGTCGCCGTTGTTGGCGTTGGCGTTACCCTGGCTGTTGTAGTAGTGGATCTGATCCGGGCTATCGGCCTTAGGCACGAAGTCGCCAGGGATCTTGCCATCCGGGCTATCCGGAGTCAGCCAGACGTGCACGTTGCTGCCGATGGCCACAATCACGCCGTTCTGGATGTCGTAACCGTTAGGATCGCCGCTACCGCCGTTAACGTGGATGATCTTGTCGTCCGTTGTCTCGGAGGTTTTATTGCCCGGGGTGACGGTGACGGTTAGTTTGACGTCGGAGTCGGCGTCTGAATCGGCGTCAGCATCGGCGTCCGCGTCAGAATCCGCATCCGCATCCGCATCGGCATCGGCATCAGCATCCGCATCGGCATCGGCATCAGCATCCGCATCGGCATCGGCATCGGCATCGGCATCGGTATCAGCATCGGCGTCGGCATCCGCATCGGCGTCAGAATCCGCATCAGAATCGGCATCTGCATCTGCATCTGCATCGGCATCGGCATCAGAATCCGCATCAGCGTCAGCGTCAGCATCGGCATCGGCATCGGCATCGGCATCGGCATCTGCATCTGCATCTGCATCCGCGTCGGCGTCGGCATCGGCGTCCGCATCAGCATCGGCGTCCGCATCAGCATCGGCATCCGCGTCAGAATCGGCGTCCGCATCGGAATCGGCATCGGCATCCGCGTCGGCATCGGCATCCGCGTCGGCATCGGCATCAGCATCAGCGTCGGCATCCGCATCGGCATCGGCATCGGCGTCCGCATCTGCATCCGCATCCGCATCGGCATCAGCGTCCGCATCTGCATCCGCATCCGCATCGGCATCCGCATCGGCATCGGAATCGGCATCGGCATCGGCATCGGCATCGGAATCAGCATCTGCATCTGCATCTGCGTCGGCATCAGCGTCGGCATCGGCATCGGCATCGGCATCGGCATCTGCGTCGGCATCGGCATCGGCATCGGCATCGGCATCGGCATCGGCATCGGCATCGGCATCCGCATCGGCATCCGCATCGGCATCTGCATCTGCATCGGCATCTGCATCAGCGTCGGCGTCGGCGTCGGCGTCGGCATCAGAATCCGCGTCCGCGTCGGCATCAGCATCTGCATCTGCATCGGCATCGGCGTCCGCGTCCGCATCAGAATCGGAGTCCGCATCCGCATCCGCATCCGCATCTGCGTCAGCGTCTGCATCAGAATCGGAATCGGAATCCGCATCCGCGTCCGCGTCGGCATCAGCGTCCGCATCCGCATCGGCATCAGCGTCAGCGTCAGCATCGGCATCAGCATCAGCATCAGCATCAGCATCAGAATCCGCATCGGCGTCGGCATCCGCATCGGAATCAGCATCCGCGTCAGAATCAGCGTCCGCATCCGCATCAGCGTCAGAATCGGAGTCCGCATCAGCGTCCGCGTCAGAATCGGCATCAGCATCAGCATCAGCATCGGCATCGGCATCGGCATCCGCGTCAGAATCCGCGTCAGCATCAGCATCGGCATCGGCATCGGCATCAGAATCCGCGTCGGCGTCAGCATCTGCATCTGCATCAGCGTCAGCATCTGCATCAGCGTCAGCATCTGCATCTGCATCTGCATCTGCATCAGCATCTGCATCAGCGTCAGCATCAGCGTCGGCATCTGCATCTGCATCGGCGTCTGCGTCTGCGTCCGCATCGGCGTCGGCATCCGCATCGGAATCAGCATCCGCGTCAGAATCGGCGTCGGCATCTGCGTCAGCATCAGAATCGGAGTCCGCATCTGCATCCGCGTCGGCATCCGCATCGGCATCTGCGTCGGCATCGGCATCGGCATCTGCGTCAGCATCAGAATCGGAGTCCGCATCTGCATCCGCGTCGGCGTCCGCATCGGCATCAGAATCCGCATCGGCATCTGCATCAGCATCCGCATCCGCATCGGCATCCGCATCGGCATCCGCGTCGGCGTCCGCATCGGCGTCCGCATCGGCGTCCGCATCAGCATCTGCATCTGCATCCGCATCAGCATCTGCATCCGCATCGGCATCAGAATCTGCATCGGAATCGGCGTCAGCATCGGCATCGGCATCTGCATCCGCATCCGCGTCGGCGTCGGCGTCCGCATCAGCATCGGCATCCGCGTCAGAATCGGCATCTGCATCGGCATCGGCATCCGCATCTGCATCTGCATCAGCGTCGGCGTCAGCGTCTGCATCAGAATCGGAGTCCGCATCCGCATCCGCGTCGGCATCAGCGTCCGCATCGGCATCGGAATCAGCATCAGCATCTGCATCAGAATCGGCATCGGCATCAGCGTCTGCATCGGAATCAGCATCCGCATCGGCATCAGCATCGGCATCCGCATCAGAATCCGCATCAGCGTCAGCGTCAGCGTCAGCGTCAGCATCGGCATCGGCATCGGCATCTGCATCTGCGTCGGCATCAGAATCCGCATCGGCATCTGCGTCAGCATCCGCGTCGGCATCAGAATCGGAGTCCGCATCCGCGTCCGCGTCGGCATCCGCGTCGGCATCTGCATCCGCGTCGGCATCGGCATCCGCGTCGGCATCGGCATCGGCATCGGCATCGGCATCGGCATCGGCATCGGCATCGGCATCAGAATCTGCATCGGCATCGGCATCGGCATCGGCATCGGCATCGGCATCGGCATCAGAATCTGCATCGGCATCGGAATCGGCGTCAGCATCGGCATCTGCATCCGCATCCGCGTCGGCGTCAGCATCGGCATCAGCATCGGCATCCGCGTCAGAATCGGCATCGGCATCTGCATCGGCATCGGCATCGGCATCCGCGTCCGCATCAGCGTCGGCGTCAGAATCCGCATCGGCATCGGCATCGGCATCGGCATCAGAATCTGCATCGGCATCCGCGTCGGCGTCCGCATCGGCATCAGAATCCGCATCGGCGTCTGCATCAGCATCCGCATCCGCATCGGCGTCCGCATCAGCATCAGCATCTGCATCGGCATCGGCATCTGCATCCGCATCCGCGTCGGCGTCCGCATCGGCATCGGCATCGGCGTCCGCATCAGCATCCGCATCAGCATCTGCATCGGCATCGGCATCGGCATCAGAATCTGCATCGGCATCGGAATCGGCGTCCGCATCCGCGTCGGCGTCAGCATCGGCATCGGCATCCGCATCGGCGTCGGCATCTGCGTCGGCGTCAGAATCCGAATCCGAATCCGCGTCGGCGTCGGCGTCAGCATCAGCATCTGCATCAGAATCGGCATCGGCATCGGCATCGGCATCGGCATCGGCATCAGAATCCGCGTCCGCATCAGAATCGTCAGGGTCGAGCAGCGTTAACTCTTCCGGGGGTTCGTCGTCGGGGAAATCAAGCCCGACCGTTGGGTAGCCCGCATTGGGGTCAACAATTTCAGCGGTAAGATCGAGCACGACGTGGGTATGTGACCCGCCGCCGCTGCCGCCTGGCTCGCCGCCAGTGTTACCGGATTGTGGACCTGCAGCTGGTGCCTCAAGGGTTTGCGTCGGGTCCTGCCCGTCGGCAATTGCCTGCTGGATGGCAGCAATATCTTGCTGCTGGGCCGCCGCGTCTGGCGTGACGACGTGCCCTGAGCTGTCCCACTGGGTGTCACGGCCCAGATCCAGCTGTTTACCGTCCGCCAGAGATAAGGTAATTGCGCCAGTCGCTCCCGTCTGGACTTGTTCTCCTTCGAGAACGCGGTCGCCTTCGGTCAGTAAACGCTTGCTGCCGTCAGGGCTGACGGCAAATACTTGTCCGATTACGGCTTTGACGATCCCGGATACGCCACTCATATATTGTCTCCCTCAATCTTTTTCTCGCCCAATTCATCCATTGCTCAGGCTCAGAATGCGAAAAGAGTATTTAATCTGTATTGATAATTCGCTGTGCAACTATAACTACGATACGCCTTTCTGCCGCTGATTTATTGATTCAGATTCAGGTCAGAGCAGGATATTAATAGATGCCATGAATAAACAGGAATCGAAAAAGGTCAGCACTATCAAAATAGGGGAGTCTGAAAAATAACCCTCTATTTCGTGCTGATTAATTTAGTCACGTAATAATAACGGCTAAATAAGGCCTTCATCGTCATCGGCAATTAATCCCTCCAGCCCACTCAGCGAGCGACGCGCCTGCGCACGGCTGGTGAGTTTGGCCTGTGCGGCTGGCGGCAGGTCGGTGATGGTGATCACCCCTTTGCTCATCAGCACCTCGATCAGATCCTCCAGCACACGCACCATCTCAAGGTCGCTTTGCCGCAGCTGATACAGCGTGGCTTCTCGGGTATCGCGCTGGCGCAACCACTCGTCAATCTCAGGCGTACAGAGATCGTGCTGTTCCGTCATTGCGGGAAAAGGTGTCAGTTCCACCCGAATTATTCGTCTTTCCGTATCGCGTTCTAAGTAATACATTTTCAGCCTCTGATTAGCCTTTGCGGTTAATTTCCACCCAGCGTACTGGCATCAGCGAAATAGCGCCCCATCGCGCCATATAACCCCATTTTTTCGAGGGTCGCCAGTTCGCCCGCTGTTTCCACGCGCTCGGCAATTAAGGGAAGATTAATCTGGCGGGCGGCCCAGTAAATTGCCTCAATAAACAGTTTTTTATCGTCTTCGCTGTCTATATCGCGAATATAACTGCCATCAACTTTAATCCAGGCCAGACCCCATTGCGGTAAATTGCCGATAAGGTGGAAGCGTCCTCCAAAATGCTGGATCCCCAGACGACAACCCAGCGCCTTCAGGCGACTGACCAGCACGTTCACCCGCTCGACGTCGGGCAGTTCATTCTCATCCAGCTCAAGCGTCAGCCAGTTCGCCAGCTGCGGCGCGCTTTTCAGCGGCTGCAACAGGGCGTTGAGGCTCTGGTCGTCCGCGACGCTGGCACCGCTGATGCTGAGCGCCAGCGGGCGCGGCGATTTTGCCAGCTCACCCAGGGTCTGCTGGAGCATCACGATGTCCATGCGACGGCTGAGGTCGAGGCGGTGGATCCACGGCATAAAGCGCCCCGCTGGCACCAGCTCACCCTCCTCGGTTTTGATGCGGGCGAGGATCTTATGGTGCAGCACCACATGCCGGTTATTGCACTCGTAAACCGGCTGCGAGAAGAGCTCGAAGCCACCGCGGGTCAGCACCGCATCAAGACGGGTGTACCAGCTGTGATGATCCTCTTCGCTCCCGGTGTCCGATGCAGTATCGGGCGTGGCAAAGATGCGCATCTCGGTTTCGGCTCTCGCCAGCGCCTGGTCCGCCTGGGTCAGCACCGCCTGCGGGGTATCGCCAACGTTAAACGGCACCAGCGCGAAGTGCGCCACCGGCGTCACGTCGCTCATGCCCATCTCAGAAAGCGCCTTCAGCTGCGTGCTGAGGGTGTTGCGCAGATTATCGAGATCCTGGCCCAGGATCTGCGGGGCGATAATGGCAAACTCCCCGCCGCGCACGCGGGCTAAAAAGCCCTCGTTGTGGAAATAGTTGCGCTGCAGGCCGCTCAGAATATCCGCCACCGCCACCAGCAGCTGGTCAGATTTGGCTCCGCCAAGACGCTGGTTCAGGCCCATCAGATCCTGCACCCGCAGCAGCATAATATGACCGGCAGCGTTCTCTTCATCGCTCAGGCGAGACTGCAACTGCATGTCAAATGCCCGGCGGTTGCTCAGGCCGGTCAGGCTGTCGTGATAGGCCTCCTGACGCAGCGCTTCGGTGCGCCGGGCCTGCTCGCTGAATAATACCTTGAGCTGCGTCACCATCATGTTGGTGGCATCCACCACCCGGCGCAGTTCGGGGGTTTTCGGCAACGCCTGGATGTTGAGGAACTCGCGACGGCAGATAGCCATCGCCTGTCCGGCAATATAGTTAAGCGGACGCAGGGCGCGACTTAACATCAGCGTAGCCGCCAGCACAAACAGCAGGCTGCAGCCGATCAGCCATAAAAAGCTGGCGACGATGCTGTTCCACAAGCGGGCCAGGGCGAACATCGGATGGCTGACCACTTCCACCCGGGCGGCCTGGGTCCAGCCCCGCATCACAATGGCATCGCCTTCACCGGGGCTGAGGTTCACCATCCGCACAAACCACTGCGGCACGCGGGTGCTCTGGGGAATGTCGCTGCGCTCGAAGATCGGTTTATTGGTTTGAATGTCCACCACGCGAATGCGATAGAAATAGCCGCTGTCGAAGATGGAGTTCACCATCAGCTCGGTCATGGTCGGATCGTCGATATGGGTCGTCAGGGAGAGGCCCAGCGCCGTCGCCGCGTCCTGCGCGTGGGCGCTGAGCTGATTGCGGTACTGATCCCGTGAGCTTTCCAGGGTAACGAAAAAGTTGCCGCAGAAAATGACGAGCGTAAATAAACAGATGCCTATCAGTAGCTGTTTATAAAGAGACATGGCCCTATCCTATTCATTAATTACAAATCCTTCTGCACGCATTCGGGTGAGAAGATCCTGCCAGCGGGAGAGCCTTTTGCTGTCACCCACGCGTTTGTTGCCGCCGGACTGCGGCAGCCACAGCCCTTCGCCGTTAAACGCATAAACCGGAAGCAGGTCGGTTCGCTGTGTGGCCGGCAAGATGGCGGTTTTCAGATTATCCAGAACCAGCGGGATCGCCGTGGGGGTGGAATACCATGTCACCACCATGTGCGCCTGGTTCAGTTCAAGTGCCTTAACATAGGTAATACGTAACTGGTTTGCCGGAACGCCCATTTCGCGCAGGGTGAAATATTTCGCCAGCGCAAAGTCCTCGCAGTCCCCTGCCCCCTTACGTAAAAACTCAATCGGCGTGGCCCAGTAATCCTGCTGCTTCCAGACGACGATATCATCGCGAAACGCCATGCGGGCGTTAAAAAACTGGTTAACCCGGTTTAGCGTGCCCTGAATCGATCCCTGAGACGGCTGCTTAAGCAAGGCGGCCCACTCGTCAATCCGCTGCCGGGCGGCCGGGGTCGCCGGGCCATACAGCCGTTCGGTACGGGTGCTGATGGCGCTGAAATCCCACCCGGCGCCAAGCCCGGGGGAGATAACCAGCAATACCACCAGCCAGAGCGACAGCCAGCGTCGACAGCTCACGAAACGGGAACGAGAAAGCCGCATGGCGCTGGCTTACTTCTCGCCTGACCGGGCAAGCCAGCGCTTAAGGTACGCGACATAGCCGGAAAGGTAGTGCTCAACGTCGTCGATCCGCACCCGGTAGCTATGGTGACGAATGAAAAAGCTGCCGACAATGCGTGGCGGGTTTTTGAAGAACATCGCCAGTTCCGGCCAGAAAAAGCCGTTCGCCAGATAGCGGGCGCGGGTCTCCAGCGCCTCGTTGAATACTGCCATATCAAAACCCGCCAGCAGATGCTTATGCGGCGATGTTTCAAGCCGCGCAATCATCCCCGACGCCGCCATCATCAGCTCCAGCAGGGTGGGATACGTGGTGACGCGGTTCTGCACGAAGTCGAGGTGGTCGCGCACGTTATCCAGCCCAAACCGGTAGTAGCGCTCCAGCGGCCGGTAGAGCGTCAGCTCGTTGACGCAGTAGCTGAGCCAGTGATCGTGAGCCTGCCAGTGCTTTTGCGCAATAAAATGATCCATCGCCCGCTCGACCATCTCCAGCCAGCGCGGGGCCTGAGTCAGGCCGTAAAGACGCATCAGGGCAAACGCCGCTTCACCGTCGTAATAGATAATGCGATGTGCCGCCTTCAGGGAGAGATCCCCGGCGTTCAGTACGTGGACAAACCCGCCCGTCTTACGGTCCTGCATATAGCCGATCCCGTTCGCCAGCCGCGCCATCTGCGCCAGATACTGATTATCGCCGGTCAGCTCGCTGTATTTCGCCATCGCCAGAATGCACACCGCGTTGCCGCCAAGCTTAATTTCATCCCCGGTATCCACCAGGAAATCGGCGTCACTGCCATTGGGAAGCCGGTAAGTGCGAATAAAGCTGCGGCAAAGATCCTGCAGCGCCCGTTCGATGGCCGCTCGTTGTTCCGGCTGCTGTGTGACCTCCCACCCTTCAAGTAGCGCATAGGTGGAGCTGGCGTGACGCAGGGCGTTATAGGTCGGAATAGCGCGATCGAAGCAGGGGAACCAGCCGTACTGGTAGCGCCCGGAAGGGGTAATCTGGCGTGCAAGATAGTCGGTGGCGGAGGCGATCATCGGCTCCAGCGCCGTCGCCTGCCAGTCGGGAAGCTGGCGGTAGCCGCTGTTACGCCCGGTTGATTCAATGGGCAGCAACCGCTCGCCGTCGCAAAACAGCGCCCGGGTGGTAAAGCGCCAGAGCGTCTGGTCAGGCTGCTCCGGCCATGTCAGCAGCGCGCCGAAGCGGCGGCGGGAGAAATGGGCCAGGTTGTTGGCATTGGGCGTGGCGACGCCGTGGTCGCCGTGGTAGAGCAGCGCGTTGGCCGCAATCTCCTGCTCCAGCATCGCGTAGCGAAACGCCGGATCCAGGCTCAGGCCAAAGCGAAAATAGTTACGTTTGGTTTTGGCTAAACGCGCCTGCAGGTTATCCCAGCGCAGGGCCTGTACTTTATCGACAAGATCTACCCGCAGCCAGCAAACCTCGGTGCCGCTCTTTCGCTGCCACTGCTGCAGCGCCTGTGCGCCCTGCTGCCAGGCCTGATCGAAGGTGTCGCCGCACCCCTGCACAATATGCGCACGGCTCTGGCTGTCGGAAGCACTAAAAAAGATCGCCCAGGCGGGGCAGATCGACGGTTTGGGCGCGACGTCCAGCAATTCCATCGCCGGGCGGGTTTGCGCCAGTAATTGGCTGAGCGGCATTTGTACTCCTGATAACGCCTGAGGAAACCCTGTCAGAAAAATCTTAATCGATGATACCATTATGTATGACAAGATGTGTATTCTGTATGTCTATTGTTTCTCCCGGGGCGGTGTTTTGAGTCGATGTTTCGCGGTGTGGATCCTGCTGCTGGTCAGCGTTTTTGCTTACGCTGATACGCCGCTGCTGTGGAACCAACCGGCCTCCCGACAGCACTGCCCGACCGGTAACGATGCCCTGTGGGTACAGACTCCGAACGGCAACGCCTGTATGCGCTATTTCAGCGCAGGAAACCTTCAGGCCGCCCCGCTGGTGGTGGTGATACTGAAAGGCGATCGCGTCTCGCAGATTAAGCGCCCACCCGAATCCATCCCCGGCAATACCGCAGCCGATCAGCGCCGTCAGGCCCGGGCCATCCTGCGCCAGACCGGGTTGCCCACGATTATTATCGCCCGCCCCGGCACCTACGGCTCCAGCGGCAACCATTATCATCGTCGTCAGGCTGAAGAGTTCCAGGCGATAGATGCCGCCCTCAATGCCATCAAGGCTCGCTACGGTATCCAGCGCTTTATTCTGAGCGGACACAGCGGGGGCGCAACCGCCGCGTCGGCGCTGTTAGCCACCGGTCGCCGGGATATCGACTGCGCGGTGCTTACCTCCGGCGCCTGGGGAATACTGGAGCGGGCGCAGCGCATCCGCCAGCGGCGCGGTGAAGCCCCTGCCCCTGGGCTGGACAATACCGGACTTCCTCACCCCTGGGACCCGCTCGACCATATCAGCGGGATCGCCGCCGATCCCTTCCGGCTGATCCTGGTAATTGGTAATCCGCAGGATCGCACTACGCCTTTCGATCTGCAGGCACGCTTTGCCGCTGCGCTGCGCGAGCACGGCCATCGGGTGGAACTGCTCGAACGCCCCGCCGTCCCGCCGCATTACCACGATCTGAAGGGTAACGCCGGGATTATCGCCATTAATCTTTGTCCGCAACGCGGATATGCCGCAAAAAAGCAGGAATAAGCTCATGAGTCAGCAACGTGCTGAGACGCCACCCCGGGGATGGACCGCCGCCGACCTCGAAAAATTGCCCGGTAGCGTCTGGCACAATCGACCGGAGGCAGGCTGGCAGGCCTGCGACATCGCCATTTTTCATGACAAGACGCTGTCCACCCGTCCCTGCCTGTTTATTGCCATGGATACCGACACCTGGCTGCAGGGCTCCGGCAATACCGGCATTTACGCGGGCTGGAACGATACTCATCTTTCGCTTTCCCGCCACGCCTCCCGCTACTGCGGGGCGATTGTTCAGCGCAGGGTTGACGGGCTGCCGCCAGACTTCCCCCAGCTGGTGGTCGGCAATAGCTATGAGGCGCTGCAGTGGCTGGGGGAAGAGGCGCGGCGACGGCTGGACGGTAAGCTGGTGGCGATCACCGGTACGGTAGGGAAAACCTCCACCAAAGAGATGCTGGAGAGCATTCTTGCAACCCGCATGTCGGTGGTGGCGAGTCACGGCAACCACAACACCCGCACCGGCGCCTCGGTGACTCTGGCCCGGACCGTCTGCAACCCGCAGGCGGTGGTGATGGAAGTGGCGATCTCGGCCCTGTGGATGCGCAACGGCGGGATCGGCCCGCGCATCAAGCCGCATATCGTCATCATCACTGAAATCGGCATGACCCAGGTGGGGAAGAACGTCACCTCTTTAGATGACGTGGCGCGCTTTAAAGCACGCATCAGCCATGGCCTGATCCCGGGCGGCTACGCCATTTTGAACCGCGATATGGCCGGGTATGAGACCCTGGCCGCGAGCGTCACCCGCGACGGGGCCCGCATCATCAGCTACGGTTTTCATCCTGGCGCAGACGCGCGCATTACGGCGTTTACCCCGGATGGCAACGGCAGCCTGGTTACCCTCAACTTTCGCCAGCAGAGCCTGAGTTACCGGCTGGCCGTGCCGGGCAAAGGGGCTGCTCTTAACTCGGTGGCCTCGCTTATCGCCGCCGACCTGCTCGGGGTGAGCCTGCCGGAGATCGTCGCCTGCCTTGAAGCCTGGCACAGCGACGGCCAGCATATGGGTATTACCCGCCTCGCGCTGCCGGACGGCGGGGCCGTTACCCTGATAAACGACAGCTACAACGCCGAATACCTCTCCATGCTCAACGCCTTCGAGGTGGCCGGGCAGCACGCCCGGGAAAGCGGTGGCCGGGTGGTCGCCCTGCTGGGGCGGATCGTCAACCTCGGCGACCAGTCTGACGCGATCCACCGCTCGCTGGCGGAGCCGTTGCTGGCGGCGGGCTGCGGGAAGGCATTTTTGCACGGAGAGGAGATGGCAGCCCTGCACGATACCCTGCCGGAGAAGGTTCGCGGCGGCCACTTCCGCACTGCGCAGACGCTGGTGGATGCCGCGGCACCGACGCTACGCGACGGCGATATCGTGCTGGTCAAAGGCAGCGTGCGCAACTCTGACTTCAACCGGGTCATCAGCCTGCTGAAAACCCGTCTCGCTGCGCCACCAGCCCTGAAAAAAGAGCAGACCGCCCGCCTGCTGGTGAATCTCGCCACCGGCGAAACGCGGGTATCCGAACTGAGCGACAGCATCTTTGCGCCGACGTATCTCAGCCAGCTGTTGCTGACCACCTGCGTGGCGGAGCGGCTGCTGATGAAAGAGATGACCCTCGAAACGCCTGTTGAAATGCACGGCATCGCCGCCCACGTCCTGAAAGGTAATCCGGCGCTCGGCCTGCCGCGGGGCAGCACGGTGACCCTGAAGTCGCTGTTGCAGGGGATGCTGATTCATAACGCCTGCGACGCTGCCATTCACATCGCGGAACAGCTGGCAGGCAGCAGCGCCCGGGCGTTGACGCAGCTCCGTGAGCTGATGGGTGAGCGGGCGATGGCGCATACCCACATCAATAACGTCTCCGGCCGCCCGCGTCCCGGCCAGCGCACCACGCTCAGGGATGTCGCCAGGCTGCTGTACCATTTCTACCTGCGCTACCCGCACCTGCTGTCGTGGTTTGCTGAGCACGAGGCGGCCATCGGCGAGCACGTGTACCGTAAAACCGCCAACCTGCACAGCAACGGCAGCGCCTGGGGGCAATTCAGTGCCGGACGCTGGGGCTTTGCGCTGCAGTGGGTCGCGGGCGATCTCTGGCTGGCCTGCGCCGCCGGGGCGGATGACGCCTTCCATCTCGACTATCTGCTGGATGAGCTGCTCTCCCGGGCGGATGGCGCGCAGCCTGCACCGGTCCCCGTCGAACGCCAGATCGACAAACCCGCAGCAACAATTACCCTGCTGGGGGACACCTATTTTGGCGAGTGGTACACCCGCAAGCGTCAGCGGCGCGGTATCGACGATGCCCTGCAACGCTACGGATACGATCACAGCTTTGCAGGCATCGCCCCGCTGCTGCGCGGCAGCGATTTTACCCTTGCCAACTTCGAAGCGGCCCTTGCCACCGACCTGAGCGCCAGCCCGGAAGGCCGAAAAACATTCTGCCTGGCCGGGGATCCGCAGGCCTCTGTTGCGGCCCTGCGCAAACAGGGCATCGACGCGGTGGCGCTGGGCAACAATCATGCCATGGACGCCGGACTGCCGGGTCTGCACAGCACGCTGGCGGCGTTTAGCGACGGGGGCATCGCCACAATCGGGGCCGGACTCAATGCCCAGCAGGCGCACGCCCCGCTGGTGCTGACGGTAGGCGACAGGCAGTACAAGATTTTTAGCGCCTACTGGTACCGACGCTTTATGGAGCAGGAGTGCGCCTTCTATGCCCGCCCGCGCCGGGCGGGCGTCGCCTGTCTGAGCGGTGGGCTGACGGAACAGCTGCGTCTGGAGAAGGCCAGCGCCAACCCGGCCACCACCATCGTGCTTGCCCACTGGGGGCTCGACTACCGCTGGACGACGGCGGGACAGCGCGCGCTGGCGCAGCGCCTGAGCGAGGCCGGAGCCGATCTGATCATCGGCTCCGGGCCGCATATGCCCGGCGAAGCGGCCCGCCTCGGCGAAAGCCTGGTGCTCTACAGCATCGGCAACGGGGTGTTTAACAGTAACGGCGAGTATCGGGAACGCGGTATGCCGCCGTATGGTTTTATCGTCCGCCTGCTGCTCGGCGGGCAGGTGCCGCAGATCCAGCTCCTGCCGATCCTGACCGACAATAAAAAGACCTTCTGGCAGCCCCGCCCGGTTAACGAGGCTGAATTCACCGATCTGATCGCACACCTGACCGCCCAGGGAATGCCCATTATCCGGGAGGAAGCCTCCGGCGCGGGTTGGCGCGCGGTATGTGAAGATGGAGAGTACAAGCTAATCATGACGCTGGATGCGTACGCAGAACAGTAAGCAGAATTTTTAAGCGATACAGCTACCTGAATGAAAATTCCCGATTACAGTTAAAAGACGTCACTCCGCTGTGCGACAGAGTCAGGACCTACTGATGAGCGTGCCACTGCAAAAAATGCCCCGCTGTGGGATGGTGTTGTTAGCGCTGCTGCTGGGCGTAAGCGGTTGTGCTTCCCATGATAAAAACCCCAGCCGGGCGCGCGTGGCGCCGAAGTATGTTCTTCCCGCACCTGTGCAGCCCGCCTATAGCGCACCTGAAGCTTTCCTCAGCGCGCCAGAAGAAGCCCCCTCGCCGCCGGTAAAAGTCAAAAAACGGCCGTCGGTCAAAGCCGCAGAACAGTCAGCGCCACGGGCGTTGCCGGTGCTGGACAATTCATTGCCAGAGCAGATCTGGCAGCCGGCTGTTACCCGTCAGACCAGCCTGGAGCTTAAATCATGACGGAACGCGCTGTCGGTGAACTGGAAAGCCGGGAGGATATTAAGCGCCCGACGCTGCCGCTGTGGCAAAACGCGCTGGTTATTCTCCTTACCCTCACCTACCTCATCTGCGAGCTGGCGTTTAACTCGCGCCTGCTCGATCTGGTGGGCAGTCTTTCTACACCCGATGACATCCACAGCATGGAGCGCTACGGGCGGGCATTAACCGCCATCGCCGCTGCCCTGCTGGTGTTTCAGCTGGTGCTGGCGGGTAACGCCTGGCTGAAAAAACGCGGCGTTGAGTTTCCCGCCCCCTGGGTGGCCGGCATGGTGTTTTCGCTGTGCCTGCTCACCGGCGTGGTGACCTGGCAGATGGTGGAGTGGGTGATTGAGCGCCAGGTCGCGCAGAGCACCGGCGAGTTTCGCCAGAAGTCGATGCTGGCCCAGCTCTATCAACAATCGTTAATTGACGGACACCAGACGCTGGAGGGGATCCCGCTTGACGACGACGGCAGCCAGCGTGACACCTGGACCAGCCCCTCCGGGAAAGCGTTTCTGGCGATGCTGCCGCTGCTGATGAGCTCGGTCAGCCGCTATCACGAGCTGCTTGAGCGGGAGGCCGGGCAAAATCTGCGCGACAGCATCAGCGTCCAGGAGGGCGGTCTCCTCGGCTATTACAAGCTCTGGCTGGCCGCGCGTGGGGAAATTTATAAAGACTATCTCGGCTATAACAGCGCCACAGAGACAAAGGGGCTTTATAACGGCGTGGCGATCCCGGCCCGGCTCGACTGGGAATCGTTTTTTATGCTGGAGGTGGTGCAAAACACGCTGCGTGATAAGCTGGCTCTCCCCCGGGACACCCGGGTCAGGCCTGAATACCCGAAAGATGACGCCCTGAAACAGTTTGCGCAGGATCTACAGGCCCCCCATCTTGATCACGCCATGCATCAGCAGCTCCCTCGCCTGCAGGCAGCGCTGGCCAGCTACGGCGTGGGCGGGGAAAATGAAAAACGGGGTGAGGACGCGGCGCGGGCGGTGATTGTTCCCCCCATTGCGCTGATGTTCTCCCTGCTTGGGGCTCTCACCCACCTGGCAAAACTGCTCTACCTGCTGCTTCTGCCCTTAAGTGCCGCCCTGCTGTATATCGCCCCCTGGCGCCCGGTTCGTCTGGTCAACCGCCATCCGCTGATCTTTCCGGTAATGTTGATCTGCCTGCTGCTCGGCCTGTGCAGCGTGATGAATAACAGCATCACCGCCTCTCCGGCCTATCAGTCTTTGCGGCATGCGTTGCAGGGGGCGGAGGTGACCATTACCGACGCGCCTTCCTCCCTGCGTGGCGACACGCTGCTGCGGGTGATCCACGCCGTCAGCATCGGGCAAAGTTACAGCTATCCGCTGAATCACGCCTTACGCCAAAAAGTGCTGCTCGACTTTGATTTTGGATATGAAACACGTAATGAATAAGTCTCCATCAGGATAAAAACGGGCCTCTGTTTTGGTTATTTTAATGCTGGTTTTTTGAGCAAAAAGTAGTGTTAGCAGTTAAGATATATCAGTGCTACATTACGCCGCCCAAAGGCGTCAGCCGTTTTTCAGACCATGAGTATGTACGGCAACAGCCCGGAACAATTAGTATTTACGCGAGTCATAAAAGCAGTACGGCGTAACGCCACTCTGGCGCTACCTACACACTCTTCATAAAGGTCGTTTTATCTTGTCTCAATGCAAATTCACACTCACCCTCCTGCACCCCCGTTACTGGTTTACGTGGTTTGGTCTGGGTGTCCTGTGGCTGCTCGTACAACTCCCCTACCCGGCGCTGAGCTGGCTGGGTGCTACTCTCGGGAGTATTTCACGTCGTTTTCTGAAGCGCCGGGAGTCTATCGGTCGCAGAAACCTCGAACTCTGCTTTCCGGCGCTCTCCCCCGAAGAGCGCGAACGTCTGATTACTGAGAATTTTAAATCCATCGGCATGGCGTTGCTGGAAACGGGGATGGCCTGGTTCTGGCCGGATCGCCGGGTACGCAAGCTGTTTGATGTTGAAGGGCTGGAAAATTTGCAGCGCGCGCAGGCTAAAAACCGCGGCGTGATGGTCATCGGCGTTCACTTTATGTCGCTGGAGCTGGGTGGCCGGGTGATGGGCTTGTGCCAGCCGATGATGGCGACCTACCGTCCGCATAACAGCGCCCTGATGGAGTGGGTGCAGACGCGCGGGCGCATGCGCTCCAATAAAGCGATGATCAGCCGCAACAACCTGCGCGGGCTGGTCAGCGCCCTGAAAAAAGGGGAAGCGGTCTGGTTTGCGCCGGATCAGGACTATGGCCGCAATGGCAGCAGCTTCGCCCCCTTCTTTGCGGTGAAGGATGTGGCGACCACTAACGGCACATTCGTGATTCAGCGCCTCTCAAAGGCGGCGATGCTCACCGTCACGATGGTCAGAAAAGCCGATAAGAGCGGCTATCGCCTGTTCATCATGCCGGAGATGGAAAACTATCCGCAGGAAGAGGTGGCCGCCGCGGCTTACATCAACAAGGCGATCGAGAACGAGATCATGCGTGCCCCGGAGCAGTATTTATGGGTGCATCGCCGCTTCAAAACCCGCCCGGTCGGTGAACCTTCCCTCTACCGTTAGCCCCAAAACAGAGGTTAGTTTCTGCGTGAAACTAACCTTTTCAATCACCTGTAATCACCCTGATTTATCGTTAGCAGGCTATGTTGCCGAAGGGCAATTTATTACGCCGCGAAATCAATCTGTCGCCGTTCCACGACACTCGTAAGTCGTGGAAATTATTTAAAAAAATGCCCCTTGTCACTCCTGAAATTTAGGCGTACATTAGCGCCGTCTGGCTACCTGAAAGCACAGAATTCTGAGCTGGAGTCGCTGCCAAAACGGGGATAATTCTCATTTCCGCCCTGGACCGACTTCACCTCTCTATAATCAGTTGGACTCTGTTTTTAATGCGTATCACGAAATACGCGGAGCGATGAACGTGAAATATTTCTTGATGGGTTTTTCAGTGATTTTGTTCGCCTGGGTCGGCACGTTTGCCCTGATGATGAACTGAGCAAAGAAAATGTAGTCAAAAAAACAGGCGCCTGAGGCGCCTGTTTTTTTTGGTTACTGCTCCGGCGCGGTCTTAGCTGCCTGCGGCAGCAGCCCGTCGGCGCGGAACATGCCCTTAATGCCCCTCACCGCCTGACGAATACGGTCGCTGTTCTCAATCAGCGCGAAACGCACGTGCGTATCACCGTAGTCGCCAAAGCCAACGCCCGGGGAGACGCACACTTTCGCGTCCTGCAGGAGTTTTTTGGCAAACTCCAGCGATCCCATCGCGGCGTAAGCCTCCGGGATCTTCGCCCAGACGTACATTGAGGCTTTCGGCATCTCGACCATCCAGCCTGCTTCATGCAGCCCTTTGACCAGCACATCGCGACGACGCTTGTACTGGGCGGCAATGTCCTTCACGCACTGCTGATCGCCTTCCAGCGCTGCAATCGCCGCCACCTGCAGCGGGGTAAAGGTGCCGTAATCGTGGTAGCTTTTGATGCGCGCCAGGGCGTTCACCAGGGTCTTGTTGCCGACCATAAAGCCGATACGCCAGCCCGCCATGTTGTAGCTTTTCGACAGGGTGAAGAACTCCACTGCCACGTCGCGCGCGCCGGGAACCTGCATGATCGACGGCGCTTTCCAGCCGTCATAGACGATATCGGCATAGGCCAGGTCATGCACCACCAGCACGTCATAGCGCTTCGCCAGCGCCACGACCTTCTCAAAGAACTCGAGTTCGACACACTGGGCGGTCGGGTTTGACGGAAAACCGAGGATCATCATCTTCGGCTTCGGATAGCTTTCGCGGATGGCGCGTTCCAGTTCGTTGAAGAAGTCGACGCCTTCCACCAGCGGAACAGAGCGCACCTGCGCCCCGGCGATGACCGCGCCGTAAATATGGATCGGGTAGCTGGGGTTCGGCACCAGTACGGTGTCGCCGTGGTCCAGGGTCGCCAGCATCAGATGCGCCAGCCCCTCTTTCGACCCAATGGTGACAATGGCTTCGCTCTCGGGGTCGATCTCAACCTGATAGCGGTCCTGATACCAGCGCGAAATGGCGCGGCGCAGGCGCGGAATGCCTTTGGAAGTCGAGTAGCCGTGGGTGTCCGGGCGCTGGGCGACGGTACAGAGCTTTTCCACGATATGCGGTGGCGTAGCGCCGTCGGGGTTACCCATGCTGAAATCAATAATGTCTTCGCCGCGCCGACGCGCAGCCATTTTCAGTTCAGCGGTGATGTTAAATACATACGGGGGAAGACGATCGATACGCGAAAAACGGCGTTCAGGACTGGAGTCAGCCATAAATTCCTCAGATTACGTTAGCGCCCGGACCGTCCGAGCGACGTCGCCACGAATGTGGCGTGCTTAGAAAATAACCTGAAAAAATTCGTCTTGTCGAGAGGGGAGACATAAAAAAATAACGTAGCGCTAAAACGGGAACTCTGCTCGGGTAAAAACGGGAAGCGATTATGAAAAGAGGCATTTTCAATGCCATTTAGTTAACATTTTAATATCAGTACAGTTACGACTTTTGGATGATTTTTCCCCTTCAGACCCCTTTGCGCGGCAACGAAGTCAATCCCCTTTCATTTTTATGGTTTATCCCCATTTGATAAAACGGACGGATAACTGGTCATTGGGCGTCAGGTTTTTTATCATGGTTCTTTCCCGTTTTCCCAGGTTTCCCCGTGCACGAAATATTCAATATGCTGCTGGCGGTTTTCGATCGCGCGGCATTAATGCTGATTTGCCTGTTCTTCCTCATCCGCATCCGCCTGTTCCGCGAGCTGCTGCATAAGTCTGCCCACTCGCCGCGAGAGCTGCTGGCGGTCACCGCCATCTTCTCGATGTTTGCCCTGTTCAGCACCTGGTCCGGGGTGCCGGTAGAGGGATCGCTGGTCAACGTGCGGATCATTGCCGTGATGTCCGGCGGGATCCTGTTTGGCCCGTGGGTGGGGATCATCACCGGGGTTATTGCCGGGACGCACCGCTATCTGATTGATATCGGCGGCGTGACGGCGATCCCCTGCCTGATCACCAGCATCATTGCCGGCGTGCTGTCGGGGGTGATTAACCGTAAGATCCCAAAAAAGCAGCACTGGAAAGCGGGCATTATCGCCGGGATGGTCTGCGAAACCCTGACCATGATCCTGGTGGTAGCGTGGGCGCCGACCGTTGAGCTTGGGCTGGATATCGTCTCGAAGATCGGCATCCCGATGATTCTCGGCAGCGTCTGCGTGGGCTTTATCGTGCTGCTGGTGCAGAGCGTGGAGGGCGAAAAAGAGGCCAGCGCTGCCCGGCAGGCCAAGCTGGCGCTGGATATCGCCAATAAAACGCTGCCGCTGTTTCGCGATACTAACGCCGAATCCCTGCGCCAGGTGTGCGACATCATCCGCCGGGATATTGACGCCGATGCGGTGGCGATCACCAACATCGACCGGGTGCTGGCCTACGTCGGCGTGGGGGAAGCTAACTACCGGGATAACGACGATACCGTCAGCCCCACCACCCGCCAGGCGATCAGCGGCGGTAAGATCATCATCAAGAACAACGATGAAGCCCACCGCACCCCGGAGATCCACTCCATGCTGGTGATCCCGCTGTGGGAAAAAGGGGTGGTTACCGGCACGCTTAAAATTTACTACTGCCACGCGCACCAGATTACCTCCTCCTTACAGGAGATGGCGGTCGGGCTGTCGCAGATTATCTCCACCCAGCTGGAGGTCTCCCGAGCCGAGCAGCTGCGGGAGATGGCAAACAAGGCAGAGCTGCGCGCCCTGCAGAGCAAAATTAATCCCCATTTCCTGTTCAATGCCCTGAACGCGATCTCCTCGTCGATCCGCCTGAATCCGGACACCGCCCGCCAGCTGATCTTCAATCTCTCGCGCTATCTGCGCTACAACATTGAGCTGAAAGACGACGAGCAGATCGACATCAAAAAAGAGCTCTATCAGATCAAGGATTACATCGCCATCGAGCAGGCGCGGTTTGGCGATAAGCTCACCGTCATCTACGACATCGACGAAGAGGTGAACTGCGTGATCCCGAGCCTGCTGATCCAGCCCCTGGTGGAGAATGCCATTGTTCACGGCATTCAGCCGCGCAAGGGCAAAGGCGTGGTGACGATAAGCGTGGCCGAGTGCGGTAACCGCGTGCGGGTGGCGGTGCGCGACACCGGACACGGGATCGACCCGAAAGTGATTGAGCGGGTGGAGTCCAACGAGATGCCCGGCAATAAAATTGGTCTGCTGAATGTCCATCACCGCGTTAAGCTGCTCTATGGTGAAGGGCTGCATATCCGCCGCCTTGAGCCGGGAACCGAGATCGCGTTTTATGTGCCGAATGAACGCTCCGCCGTTCATGCCCAGCCGTTGTTGTTGCCCTAGAGGGAGTGACGCATGAAAGTCATCATTGTGGAAGATGAAATACTCGCTCAACAGGAGCTGAGCTGGCTGATTAAAGAACACAGCCAGATGGAGATCGTCGGCACCTTTGAGGACGGCCTGGACGTGCTGAAATTTTTGCAGCACAACCGGGTCGACGCCATTTTTCTGGATATCAACATTCCGTCACTGGACGGCGTACTGCTGGCGCAGAACATCAGCCAGTTTGCCAGCAAGCCGTTTATCGTCTTTGTCACCGCGTGGAAAGAGCATGCGGTGGAGGCCTTCGAGCTGGAGGCGTTCGACTACATTCTGAAGCCTTATCAGGAGTCGCGGATCGTCACCATGCTGCAGAAGCTGGAACACGCCTGGCAGCAGCAGTCCGGCGCGGAGCAGGTCGCGGCCTCACCGGTGACGCGTGAAAATGACACCATCAATTTGATCAAGGACGAGCGCATCATCGTGACGCCGATGGACGACATCTATTACGCCGAAGCGCACGAGAAGATGACCTTCGTCTATACCCGCCGCGAGTCGTTCGTCATGCCGATGAACATCACCGAATTTTGCGCCAGACTGCCGACGAGCCACTTCTTCCGCTGCCATCGTTCGTTTTGCGTGAATCTGAACAAGATCCGCGAGATCGAACCATGGTTCAATAACACCTACATTTTGCGGCTGAAGGATCTGGATTTTCAGGTGCCGGTAAGTCGCAGCAAGGTGAAAGAGTTTCGCCAGCTGATGCACCTGTGAAGGGAGTGCCCCGGTGAACGGACGTCACCGGGGACGGGCTATTACAGTACCTGGCCCAGCGTCTGACGCAGATGCGCACCAGAGCCCAGCAGGCCCGGGTTGTCATGCACGATCAGGTACACCGGGATATCCCGAACGTAATCGCGGAAGCGGCCTTTATCTTCAAATCCGCCGCGGAAACCGGATGATTTAAAGAAGTCGAGGAAGCGCGGCACGATCCCGCCCGCGATATAGACCCCGCCAAAGGTGCTGAGATTCAGCGCCAGGTTGCCGCCAAAACGCCCCATGATGACGCAGAACAGCGACAGCGCGCGACGACAGTCGGTACAGGAATCTTCCAGCGCGCGTTCGGTGACGTCTTTCGGCTGCAGATTTTCCGGCAGACGGCCGTCGGATTTCACGATTGCCCGGTAGAGATTCACCAGCCCCGGGCCGGAGAGCACGCGCTCTGCGGATACGTGGCCGATCTCCGCGCGCAGCTCTTCAAGGATAATGCCCTCTTCTTCGCTGTTTGGCGCGAAATCCACGTGTCCGCCTTCGCCCGGCAGGCTGATCCAGCGTTTGTCGACGTGCACCAGATGCGAGACGCCAAGGCCGGTGCCTGCGCCATACACGGCAATTGGCTTACCTTCAACCGGCTCAGTACCGCCGAACTGGATCAGATGCTCCGGCTTTAACATCGGGATCGCCATCGATACCGCGGTAAAGTCGTTAATAATTTCCAGATGGGCGAAACCGAGGTTGGCTTTCATTTCGGCAATAGAGAATGCCCAGGTGTGGTTGGTCATCGCCACCCAGTCGCCGGTAATCGGGCAGGCAATAGCGATACAACCATCCTCAACGCTGACCTCATGCTCCGTCAGATAGACACGAACCACCGCTTCCAGGCTGGGATAATCCAGCCCGGAATAGGTTTTGGCGCGGGAGATTTCGCCGGTATTGACGTCACATAACGCCAGACGCGCGTTAGTCCCCCCTACATCACCTACCAAAGCATACTTTGTCATTCTTCTACTGCTCCGCTAAAGTCAAAATAACTGATTGGCACACTCTAAATTCAAGGCCCGATAACAACAACGACCTGAATAAAAGCACCCCAGGATTATCGATCTTCGTCACAGAATAACTTTACCGTTTCAGCACCATTTGCACTATTACCATAAGGCTGAGAGTGCAAAGTAAAGACAGCCATTTTCTACAAGGAAATCATCATGCTCCATCCGCGAGCCAGAACGATGCTGCTGCTGGCCCCTCCTGCCCTGATTATTGGCGTGGCATCCAGTCTGATTCTGATAATCATCATGAAGGTTGCCTCGGTGCTGCAGTCGCTTTTGTGGACCTCTTTACCCTCCACAATGGGTCTGAGCGCGAACTCCCCGACGTGGATTATTCTGACCCTGACCCTGACCGGCATCGCCGTGGGGCTGGTGATCCGTTATACCCCGGGCCATGCCGGGCCCGACCCGGCCACAGAGCCGTTGATTGGCGAACCGGTCAACGCCGCCGCCCTGCCGGGGCTGATAATCGCCCTGATTATCGGTCTGGCGGGGGGCGTCAGCCTCGGGCCTGAGCATCCGGTGATGGCGGTAAACATCGCCCTGGCCGTCGCCGTAGGCGCGCGCGTCTTTCCCCGGGTGAACGCCCTGGACTGGACCATTCTTGCCTCTGCCGGCACCATCGGCGCGCTGTTCGGCACCCCCGTCGCGGCGGCGCTGATTTTTTCCCAGACCCTGAGCGGCAACGCGGAGATCCCGCTCTGGGATCGGCTGTTCGCCCCGCTGCTCGCCGCCGCAGCGGGCGCGCTGACCACCAGCCTGTTCTTCCATCCCAACTTCTCGCTGCCCATTGCCCACTACAGCCAGATGCAGCTGGTCGATATATTTAGCGGCGCAATTGTTGCCGCCATCGCCATCGCGCTGGGTATGGTGGCGGTGTGGTGTCTGCCGCGCCTGCACCGGCTGATGCATCGCCTGAAGCATCCCGTACTTATTCTCGGGGTCGGCGGATTTATTCTGGGGATCCTGGGCGCCATCGGGGGCAACATCACCCTGTTTAAGGGGCTGGACGAGATGCAGCAGATGGCTTTCAGCCAGATCTTCAGCGTGTCGGATTATCTGCTCTTTGCGCTGATCAAGCTGGCGGCGCTGGTGGTGGCGGCGGCCTGCGGTTTTCGCGGCGGGCGCATTTTCCCGGCGGTGTTTGTTGGCGTCGCGCTGGGATTGATGCTGCACGAGCACGTTGATGCGGTTCCGCTGGCGATCACCATCTCCTGTTCCATTCTGGGCTTGGTTCTGGTTGTCACCCGGGATGCGTGGCTGAGCCTGTTTATGGCGGCAGTGGTGGTGCCGGACACCAGCCTGCTGCCGCTGCTCTGTATTGTGATGCTGCCCGCCTGGCTGTTGCTGGCGGGCAGACCGATGATGATTGCCGGACGTCAGGAGAAATAATCAGGCGCTTTTACGCGCCTCCAGCGCCTGGAGAATGCCGCTCAGCAGCGGCGGAACGTCGGCTTTCGGCAGCATGACCTCAATCAGCGACAGCCGTTCCGGGTGCCCCACTCTCTCCAGCACCTCCTCCAGCTGCACCGTCTCGCTGACCCGCCAGCACTCGGCCTGACAATTCAGGCTGAGGGCCTGCGGGATCTGCGTCCAGTTCCACAGCGCAATGTCGTTATAGCGCTGGTTCGGACCGTGAATGGCGCGCTCCACCGTATACCCTTCGTTATTGAGCACCATGATCACCGGGCGCTGCTTGTCACGCAGCATCGAGCCCAGCTCCTGAATGGTGAGCTGTGCCGCGCCGTCGCCGGTAATCGCAATCACGCGGCGATCCGGGCAGGCAGTTTGGGCACCGTAGGCGGCGGCCAGGGTGTAACCAATCGAGCCCCAGATCGGTTGCACGATAAAGTTCACCTCATCCGGCAGCCTCAGCGCGCCCGCACCAAACGCCGAGGTGCCCTGGTCGGCCAGAATAATATCCCCCGGACGAATATAGGTTTGCAGGGTTTTCCAGAAGCTGTCCTGGGTCAATGAGCCTGGATGAACCGCATGCAGCTGGCGTGCCGGGCGTGGCGTGCTGCTGGTGTTGGCATACTGGTGGCACAGGCTGGAGAGCACTTCAATGGCCTGGGTCATCGGGATGCCGGTGTACCAGACATCGCCGATGCGCGAGGCGTGCGGCTGCACGTCGATGGTCTGCTGAGGAGTGAGTTTGTGGGTGAAGCCGGCGGTGAGCGTATCGGTGAAGCGCGTGCCCACGCAGATCACGGTGTCAGCGCCTTCAATGGCCTCGTTGACGTCGGCCGCGCTGGCGGAGCCGCTGTAGGTTCCCGCAAAGCCTGCTTTGCGCTCGTCAAAAATGCCTTTCCCCATCAGCATGGTGGCGTGGGCGACGGGCGTCTGGTCCACCCAGCGCTGCATCTGGTTTTTCAGGCCGTAGCGCAGGACCAGGAAGTCGGCCAGTAGCGCGATGCGATCGCTTGCGGCTAGCCGTTTTTCCGCCGCCTGACGGAATGCATCCAGGCGGAAACTGTCACTTTCATAAATTCGGTCAATGAGCGCGCTTACTGGCGGAGTGGCAGGTTTCTTTGCCACGTCGGCAGGCAGCATGATGTAGCCAGGGCGGCGCTCACGGAGCATTTCGGTCAACACCCGGTCAATTTCATAGCAGGCGTTCTGTTCGGTCAGGTGCGCCTGCGCCACGGTCACGGGCTCACTCATCTTATAGAAATGACGAAACTCACCGTCACCGAGGGTATGGTGCAACAACTCCCCTTTTTTCTGCGAGGCGCTGCCCGGTGCGCCGACGATATGCAGTACCGGAACATGTTCGGCGAAACTGCCCGCGATGCCGTTCATGGCACTGAGCTCGCCAACCCCAAACGTCGTCAGCAGCGCGGCAAAACCTTTGCAGCGCGCATATCCATCGGCGGCGTAGGCCGCATTCAGTTCGTTGGCACAACCTACCCAGCCAATATCCGGGCTGGCGATAACGTGATCGAGAAACTGCAGATTGTAGTCGCCCGGCACGCCAAACAGATGATCGGCACCACAATCTGTAAGACGGTCCAGCAGGTAATCGGCGACGGTGTAGGGGGTATGCATGACAGTTATCCTTATAATGTTGACTTCAATTTGAGTATTGAAGAAGCGTGATAGCTGTCCAGGAATGGCGATAATCAGCGCTTGGAAATAATGCTTTACGTATTTTCGCGGGGTAATCTGCTTGCCTGACGTTTAGTGTAAACGTATACACTGAATGACATTCTGACGCAGAGGGGCAAGACTCATGGTTTATCAGGCGGATCAAAACCGTTATCAGTCAATGGTGTATCAACGATGCGGGCAAAGCGGTCTTAAGCTCCCTGCCATCTCCCTGGGGCTGTGGCACAACTTCGGCGATGCCACGTTGATTGAAAACAGCCGTCAACTTTTACATCGTGCCTTTGACCTGGGCATTACGCACTTCGACCTTGCCAATAACTACGGTCCACCGCCGGGTTCGGCAGAGCGTAATTTCGGACGGATTTTACAGGAAGATTTCAGCGCCTGGCGCGATGAGCTGATCATCTCAACCAAGGCGGGCTACACCATGTGGGACGGCCCCTACGGCGACTGGGGCTCGCGTAAGTATCTGATCGCCAGCCTCGATCAGAGCCTGAAACGGATGGGGCTGGAGTATGTCGACATCTTCTATCACCACCGTCCTGATCCGGAAACGCCGTTACAGGAGACGATGAAAGCGCTCGACCATATCGTGCGTCAGGGCAAGGCGCTGTACGTCGGGCTGTCCAACTACCCGGCCGAACTGGCGCGTCAGGCCGCTGAGATCCTCGATGACCTGGGCACCCCCTGCCTTATCCACCAGCCGAAATACTCCATGTTTGAGCGCGCGCCGGAGGCGGGTTTGCTGGACGTGCTTAAGGATAAAGGGGTGGGCTGCATTGCCTTTTCTCCGCTTGCGGGCGGCCAGCTAACCGACCGTTATCTGAACGGCATTCCGGCAGATTCCCGCGCCGCCAGCACCAGCCGCTTCCTGAACCCGGACCAGATAACCGACGAGAAGCTGGCGAAAGTGCGTCAGCTCAACGCCCTGGCCGAACGCCGGAACCAGAA
Source organism: Leclercia barmai (assembly GCF_049312895.1). Classification (NCBI taxonomy): domain Bacteria; kingdom Pseudomonadati; phylum Pseudomonadota; class Gammaproteobacteria; order Enterobacterales; family Enterobacteriaceae; genus Leclercia; species Leclercia barmai. The sequence goes on from NZ_JBMNWZ010000002.1 coordinate 765,731, forward strand.
GCTGTCGCAAATGGCGCTGGCGTGGGTGCTCCATCAGGAGGCCGTCACCTCGGTCTTAATCGGTGCCAGCAAAACGGCGCAAATTGACGATGCGGTGGGAATGCTGGCGAAACGCCATTTCACGCCTGAGGAACTCAGCGAAATAGAATTAATTCTGAACAGCACAAATTAAACGCGCTTTTAGCAAAAAGTGCTACGCCTTCTGAATTAGGAGTTAAAGCGATTATCCGGGCCTTTACCGCCCCTTAAAATTGCGTTAACAAGCCGATTACGGCTCCGATCGTGAAGGAGAATAACCATGTTCAGGTCCCTGATTCTGGCAGCAGTATTAATGGCTTCAGCCCCGCTGGTCGCTAATGCTGGCGAAATCACCCTGTTGCCATCCATAAAATTACAAATTGGCGATCGTGATAATTATGGTAACTACTGGGACGGCGGCGGCTGGCGTGACCGCGACTACTGGCGTCGTCATTATGAATGGCGTGATAATCGCTGGCACAGACATGATAACGGCTACCACCGTGGCTGGGATAAACGTAATGCCTACGAGCGCGGCTATCGCGCAGGCTGGAGCGATCGTGATGACCATCGCGGCCCTAAAGGTCACGGGCGTGGTCATGGCGGACACGGCCATCGTCACTAATATAAAAAAGGCGCCTTACGGCGCCTTTTTTACAATCCTAATGCAGTCCCGATAAGCAACCACAGATTCAGGGCCACCACCAGCACCACTATTGCCCATCCGGTCCGTTTCACCGTCACACTGTTCACCAGATCGCTCATCAACTTTTTGTCGCTGGTAAAGACCAGCAGCGGCACCAGCGCCAGAGCAATACCGAAGCTCAACAGCACCTGGCTCATCACCAGAATGCGCGTCGGATCCAGCCCCATCAGAATCACAATAAACGACGGCAGCATGGTGATGGAGCGGCGCACCCACAGAGGAATGTGGAAGCGCACAAAGCCCTGCATCACCACCTGCCCCGCCAGCGTGCCCACGACGGTAGAAGAGAGACCCGCCGCCACCAGACTGAGACCAAAAATAGTGGCCGCCGCATGGCTGAGTAGCGGTTCCAGCGTCAGGTAGGCCTGGTCGAGATCGGCAATACCGGTATGGCCGTTGAAATGGAACGCCGCTGCGGCGGTAGCCATCATCGCCAGATTGACAAACCCGGCGATGGTCATGGCGATCGCCACGTCCCATTTTGTCGCAGAGTAGCGCTCATGCCGCGAGCCTCCGTGCAGGTTCTGGGTCAGCGACGAGTGCAGATAAATGACGTGCGGCATAATAGTCGCACCCAGCACCCCGGCCGCAAGGAACACCGCTTCCGTGGTGGGCAGGCTCGGGATCGCCATCCCTTTCGCTAACTGTGCAAAGTCAGGCCGGGAGAAGATCAGCTCCACGATATAGGCCGCCGCCACGAACAGCAGCAGGCCGCCAATCACTTTCTCCAGCGGCTTTTGCCCGCGTCGTTGCAGCATCAGAATAAGGAAAGTGGCAATACCGGTTAATACCGCACCCTGCAACAGCGACACGCCGAGGATCAGCTTAAAGCCGATGGCCGCCCCGATAAACTCCGCGAGGTCGGTCGCCATGGCAATAATTTCAGCCTGCACCCAGTAAAACCAGACCAGCGGACGCGGATAGTGGTCGCGGATCTGCTCCGCGAGGTTTTTCCCGGTAGCGATACCCAGTTTTGCCGACAGCACCTGGATCATCATCGCCATCAGGTTGGCCCAGACCACCACCCACAGCAGTTTGTAGCCAAAGCTGGCCCCGGCCTGGATGTTGGTCGCAAAGTTACCGGGATCGATATAGCCAATGGCGGCAATAAACGCAGGTCCCATTAATGCGAACCGCATTTTGCGTGCTGCTCTGCCACTGCTACTCTCATCAACGCGACTATTGCTCATTTTTGCCTCAGAAATATAGCCTTTGCTATGTTTAATGCTATCAAAATGCGAATGATTATCAAGTTCATTTAAAAGGGTTATAGTGATTGCACCGATAGCGAAGAACGATAAGCAGGCTGAGTCGTGGATAAGTTGACGGCGAAAATGCACGCAACCTTTGTGAAGCGTAGCACACAAACTTAACTTTTAATTCATTTACACAACATAACGAAAATGTATCGTATGTCACTATTTTTGAGACTCGTCACAGGACTCAACGATAGTGTGGCTTTGATCTCGTTTTCTTTACGCTTGTTTCATAGAATGTGCAGCGAAATTAAACCTGCCTCATATTTGGAGCAAATATGGACCGCGTCCTACATTTTGTCCTGGCACTTGTTGTCGTTGCCGTGCTTGCGTTGCTGGTCAGCAGCGATCGCAAAAAGATCCGCATTCGCTATGTTGTTCAGTTACTCGTTATTGAAGTATTGCTCGCCTGGTTCTTCCTGAACTCAGACGTGGGGCTGGGCTTCGTAAAAGGCTTCTCCGAGATGTTCGAAAAACTCCTCGGATTCGCTAATGAAGGGACCAACTTCGTGTTCGGTAAGATGAACGACGAAGGTCTGGCGTTCTTCTTCCTGAAAGTGCTGTGCCCAATTGTCTTTATCTCTGCCCTGATCGGTATCCTGCAGCACATTCGCATTCTGCCGATTGTGATCCGCGCTATCGGTACCGTGCTGTCTAAAGTGAACGGCATGGGCAAACTGGAGTCTTTCAACGCCGTAAGTTCCCTGATCCTCGGTCAGTCTGAGAACTTCATCGCCTATAAAGATATCCTCGGCAAAATGTCCCGCAACCGCATGTACACCATGGCGGCCACGGCAATGTCTACCGTTTCCATGTCTATCGTGGGCGCGTATATGACCATGCTGGAGCCAAAATACGTGGTTGCTGCGCTGGTTCTGAACATGTTCAGCACCTTTATCGTTCTGTCACTGATCAACCCGTACCGCGTGGATGAGAGTGAAGAGAACCTGCAGATGGCTAACCTGCACGAAGGCCAGAGCTTCTTTGAAATGCTGGGTGAATACATCCTGGCAGGCTTCAAGGTTGCGGTTATCGTTGCGGCGATGCTGATCGGCTTTATCGCGCTGATCTCCGCGCTGAACGCCCTGTTTGCTGCCGTGCTGGGTATCTCCTTCCAGGGCATTCTGGGTTACATCTTCTACCCGGTAGCCTGGGTGATGGGTGTGCCGGCAAGCGAAGCGCTGCAGGTGGGCAGTATTATGGCAACCAAACTGGTTTCTAACGAATTCGTCGCAATGATGGATCTGCAGAAAATCGCCGGTTCCCTCTCCCCGCGCGCCGAAGGCATTCTGTCCGTCTTCCTGGTCTCCTTCGCTAACTTCTCTTCCATCGGCATCATCGCCGGTGCGATTAAAGGTCTGAACGAAGAGCAGGGTAACGTGGTTTCCCGCTTCGGCCTGAAACTGGTTTACGGTTCTACGCTGGTCAGCGTCCTGTCTGCGTCTATCGCCGCACTGGTACTGTAATCAGCATAAAAAAACCGGGGATGATAAGTCCCCGGTTTTTTTTCGCCTGTCATTTACTGAAGTGGTTGCGGTTTGCCGACCAGATATCCCTGCAGATAGTCCACCCCCGAGGCGAGCAACTTTTCGCGCTGCTCCTCCGTTTCGACAAATTCCGCCACCACGCACAGGGAGCGGGTCTTCGCCAGATTGCAGATGGATTTCACAATCATCGCATCCATGCTGTCGCTGCAGATATCCTTGACGAAGCAGCCATCAATTTTAATGACGTCCGCCTCCAGGCGCTTGAGCCGCTCGTAGTTGGCGTAGCCGGTACCGAAATCGTCGATGGCGATTTTAAAGCCGTACTGACGCAGCTGCTGAATGTTGGCGATACTGACTTCCGAGTTGGAGAACGCCTGCTCTTCGGTCACCTCGATAATCACCGACTGCGGCCTCACCCCGTAACGTTCAAACAGAGTAATGATCTCTGCCGCCACCTCTTTTTGCATCAGCGTCAAGGGCATCAGATTCACGGAAAAACGCGCGCAGCAATCGTCTGAGGGATGCTCCTGCAGCCAGGCCAACAATGATTCAACCACGCCGATATCGAAGCGGCGGCTCAGGTTAAACTGCGCTACCAGCGGCAAGAACTTATCAGGCGTTAAGAGCTCACCCTCACTTTCCAGGCGGGACAGGATTTCGTGGTAACCCAAGCCATCGGCTCGCTGAATGGGTTGCGCGTACAGGCGTAATCCCCCCTCATCCAGCGCCCGCTTGATGCGACTCAGCATCAGCACGCGCTCAGTCGTCTGGCCTGAAACCGTTTCAAGGCTGTTATTCAGGGACAGAACCTGGTTCGCCGAGCAGGCTTTTTCCGCCAGCCAGCTTAACTGGCCCAGCGTGTGATACAGGCTTTCTCCGCCGTTAGACTCCACGCCGCCCCAGGCGCCGCCAAATTCAATATCCAGACCGATATTGTTCCAGTAAATTTTGCGGCTGTTCATGTAATCAATGATGTGCTGCAAGCGCGCCCCGGTTTCCGGCCCGCTGAGCACCACCACCAGCTCATTACCCGGGATCTGGAAAACCTGCTCATTGGCCATCAGCAGCGGCTGGAGCTGGCGAATGATGGCCCGTTTGCACTGCACGCGCATCATCAGGCCATAGTGACGGCTCAGGAACTCCAGATTATCCATCCGTAAACAGCACAGGGTGACCTCTCTGTTGTCACTCAGGAAGCACTCCAGCGCGCGCAGGTTACGCAGTCCCGTCAGGGGATCGATCAACGCCCTTTCCTGCCAGCCACGTTTAAGCCATTCGCTGCGCTGAAAAATACGAGACATATAAACCAGACAGATAGCGAAGGAGATCAGCACCGACAGCACGAACGCCAGTGAGTAGCCGTTTTGCACGCCCTGTAAAAAATTGCTGTTGTAGGTCAGCAGCAGCAGTGTGCTCAACGCCCAGCCCAACGTAATGAAGGGATAGCGGAATCGACTCACGCCTAAGGTGAACAGAATGAATATCACCGGTACCAGGTAGCCCGCAATAATATCGGAAGTAAAAGGCAAACAGAGCAGAAGCAAGAAAGCGGCAAGCAACAGAAGTAATACGGATGTAAATATTTGGTTGCGAATTGAAAATGAATTATTAATATTCCGCCGCCAGAAAGCGCGCGCATAATTCGGATTAATAATCATTCTTAAAGGATAATAGAACAGCATAGTGAAAATCAGAACGGCGCAAATCAGGCTCTGAATATCCACGATGTGATATATGACGGAACCTCTGTCAGAGAAATTAGCAAGGGTAACAGGGAAGTCACAAAAATAACCGGCAAGAAACATTGAGAGTTTTATTGCCAGGGGTAAGGCAAATCCTAACCAGAAAATGCGCGCCCCAAGAAAGCGGCTGGGTATCTGATAGCGCCAGCGCGAACCAAGCTGCCAGCGCAGGATCCCGCAGACCAGCAGCGTGCTAAACACCTGACAGAACAGCAAAATAACATCCTGCTCCGGCGATAATTGAAGGTTCCACTGGTTAATTATGGCGAAACTAATAACGATCGGAATAATTGCCTGGCGACCAAATAATAATATTATCGCCAGCATGACGCTCAGCGGCATCCATGCCAGATAAACCTCAAAACCATCGATAACAGATTTCGGTGAAATAAGACGGGAGAAAGGGACGAAGACGAGGCATAACGCCAGGGCGAGCGTGAAGCTCTTTAAGTTAATATTAATTTTAGTATTCATTAATTTTGTTAAACTATTTACCTGGCGATATTAATTTCACATAAATACTATTTCCTTTAAAAAGGCAATTCAAGTTCAAGGCCCGGAAATAGCATTTCCTGACTAAGAATTTACCTAAACAAGATTTATTTACACGAAAAAGAGATAAACGGTTTATAACAGGCATAAAAAAACCCCCGCCATTCGGCGAGGGTTTAAATTTTGGTGGAGCTAAGCGGGATCGAACCGCTGACCTCTTGCATGCCATGCAAGCGCTCTCCCAGCTGAGCTATAGCCCCACAGTCTTCTTTACGCACCAGACTCTGTTGGGTTCAGAGTTTGGTGGAGCTAAGCGGGATCGAACCGCTGACCTCTTGCATGCCATGCAAGCGCTCTCCCAGCTGAGCTATAGCCCCATCGCGTAAAGCGTGTCGTGTTGACGGGCGGCATAATATGAATTCCATTGCTGAGTGTCAACGGCAAAATCTCACACTGTGGTTCAACCGCTGAAAATTCATGCAAATGAATCACATTGCGAGGGTGCTCGCAGCCATGAGTTAATCTTGTCACGTTTTCCAGTAAAACGGTGTTATAAAATGAGCCACTAATTACCCACACTCTTACTCAGGAAATTGCATGATCAAGGAACGAATGACGCCGGAAGAGCTGGCCCGGCTCACAGGCTACAGCCGACAGACCATCAATAAATGGGTGCGCAAAGAGGGTTGGTCCACATCACCGAAACCCGGTGTTCAGGGCGGTAAAGCGCGCCTGGTGCACGTGAATGAGAAAGTTCGGGAGTTTATTCGCAACGCACGCAGAGCCCCGGATGTGGTGCCCTCACCTGACGTTTATGCAGATAACTCGCTACAGGCCCTGCTGATCACGCTGGCCAACGAAATGACACCCACGGAACAGAAACAACTGACCTCTTTATTACTCCGGGAAGGGATCACCGGATTGTTGCAACGCTTAGGGATCCGCGAGCAAAAATAATATGAAAAAATTACGTAGCAAAATGACCACCGAAGAGCTGTCGGATACGCTGGGGGTCGCCAGGCAAACCGTTAACCGCTGGGTACGCAAGAATAACTGGAAAACGGAAGGCATTAATGGCGTTAAAGGCGGTAAGGCGCGTCTCATTCATATTGATGCACAGGTGCGCGAGCACATCATGAACATCCCCGCCATTCGTAAACGACAGGCTAACTATCAGCTTGCTGAAACCGCGGCCAGCTATGAGCCCGTTGCCGTGCTGCGACAGATTATCGATGCGCTGGAAAATATGACTCCGCCTGAACAGGAGCGGCTTGCCGTTTTGCTGGCTCGGGAAGGGATACAGGGTTTTCTGGTGCGGCTGAACATTCATCAGCCAGAGGAATAAAAAACGGCAGGGAAACCTGCCGTTTTGTTTTTGCTTTCTGATTACTGCTGGCTTTCGCGCTCAGCAATAAAATCGAGCGCTCTGTTGATACGCGCCACGCTGCGGGTTTTACCAATCGCGTGTACGGTAACGTCCAGCGCCGGGGACTGACCGGCACCGGTAACAGCGACACGCAGCGGCATGCCCACTTTACCCATCCCGACTTCCAGCTCATCTGCTGTCGCCTGAATGGCATTATGGACATTCTCAGCGCTCCAGTCGGTAATGGCAGCCAGTTTATCGCGAACCACTTCCAGCGGCTGACGCGCAACCGGGCGCAGGTGCTTCTTCGCGGCGTCGGCGTCAAACTCATCGTATTCTTCATAGAAGTAACGGCAGTTTTCCGCGATCTCTTTCAGGGTTTTACAGCGCTCGCCCAGCAGTTTGATCAGATCGGCCAGCTGTGGACCGTTGCGGGTATCGATGTTCGCCTGCTCAATATGCCACTGCAGTTGGGTCGCAACGTACTCTGGCGGCAGAGTATTGATGTAGTGATGGTTCAGCCACAGCAGTTTATCGGTATTGAACGCACTCGCAGACTTACCTACCGCGCTCAGGGTAAAGAGCTTGATCATCTCTTCACGGCTGAAGATCTCCTGATCGCCATGGGACCAGCCCAGACGCACCAGATAGTTCAGCAGCGCTTCCGGCAGGTAGCCGTCGTCGCGATACTGCATCACGCTCACCGCGCCGTGGCGTTTGGAGAGCTTTTTACCGTCGTCACCGTTGATCATTGAAACGTGCGCATAAACCGGTACAGGTGCATTCAGCGCTTTAAGGATGTTGATCTGGCGTGGGGTGTTGTTGATGTGGTCTTCGCCACGCACCACGTGGGTGATCGCCATATCCCAGTCATCAACCACAACACAGAAGTTATAGGTTGGTGAGCCGTCGGTACGGCGGATAATCAGATCGTCCAGCTCCTGGTTGCTGAATTCGATCGGGCCGCGGATCTGATCGTCAAAAATGACCGAGCCTTCCTGCGGGTTAGCGAAACGCACTACGCAGGGTTCGTCCGCCGCGTGGTGTGAATGATCGTGACGGCAGCGGCCGTCGTAGCGTGGCTTTTCGTTATTCGCCATCTGCTCTTCGCGCAGCGCTTCCAGACGCTCTTTCGAGCAGTAGCACTTATAGGCAGTGCCCGCTTCCAGCATGTCATCAATAACGGCGTTGTAGCGATCAAAACGTTTGGTCTGGAAATAAGGGCCTTCGTCCCACTCCAGATTAAGCCAGTTCATACCATCCATAATGGCTTCGATTGCTTCCGGCGTGGAGCGTTCAAGATCGGTATCTTCGATACGCAGCACAAACTCACCGCCCTGGTTGCGAGCAAACAGCCAGGAATAGAGAGCAGTACGCGCACCGCCGACGTGCAGGTAGCCTGTCGGGCTTGGCGCGAAGCGAGTTTTGATTTTCATGAAGTGGCCTTACAGTGATAAAGATGCCGACAACCGGCATATCCTGGAAACTAAAGTGGGCAATATTCTATCACTCCAGCCTGATTCCTCAATCTTGTTGCTGTCAGATCGTTCTTTGTAGCCGTTTTTGTTTAGAAATCATGCATCACAGGTGGTTTTGCGATCGTTTTGTTTAATTTTACGACGAACGAACAAAATCTTTAGAAAAGGCGTTGACTCATTTTCAACTCTCCCTATAATGCGACTCCACACAGCGGGGGTGATTAGCTCAGCTGGGAGAGCACCTCCCTTACAAGGAGGGGGTCGGCGGTTCGAACCCGTCATCACCCACCAACTACTTTATGTAGTCTCCGCCGTGTAGCAAGAAATTGAGAAGTGGGTGATTAGCTCAGCTGGGAGAGCACCTCCCTTACAAGGAGGGGGTCGGCGGTTCGATCCCGTCATCACCCACCACTTTCTCGCCAGCTGGATTTCTTGCAGTAGTAAATGAAGTACCGAAGTGGGTGATTAGCTCAGCTGGGAGAGCACCTCCCTTACAAGGAGGGGGTCGGCGGTTCGATCCCGTCATCACCCACCACTTCGGGTCGTTAGCTCAGTTGGTAGAGCAGTTGACTTTTAATCAATTGGTCGCAGGTTCGAATCCTGCACGACCCACCAATGTAAAAAAGCGCCCTAAAGGCGCTTTTTTGCTATCTGCGATATGGAAGATTCGAACCTGCCAAAACTGGTAGATTAGCTCAAGCTCTTCTTTTGTATGCCGATACCTCTTCTTTAGGCAGAGGAAATCAGCATGACAACCATTCAGGCATCCACACCCTCAATACAAACAAAAAGCAGCGGCAGCAGCAGTGGCTCCGCCGGTAGCGACATTGCATCGCAAATTAGCCGCCTCACCTCACAAATTACTAAACTGACCAAACAGCTGAAAGACGTAGCTAACGGCAGCGGCACGGCGGAAGAGAAACAAACCCAGCAGGACCTGCTGCAGGCGCAGATCAGAATGCTGCAGGCGCAGCTGGAGCAGTTGCAGCGTCGCCAGGCGGAAGAAGCCCAGCAGAAGCAGGACAAACAGCAGGGTAAGGTGGAAGGCGTTAACTCCCCTTCCGCTGAGCATCAGATTGATATTTACGTCTGACGCAGCTTAAAACTGTGCAGGCCTGATGCAGCGCCTGCACAATTTCTGTTTACGCGGTCAGCGCCGCGATCAGTTTTGCCATCGCCCCCGTCAACTGCTGCTCTTCGTAGACAATATACAGATCCGCCGGAATACGCTCCTCAAGTGGACGGAACACCACGCCGGGCCAGTTCATCTGCGCATAGCTGTCGGCGATAAGCGTAATCCCCAGACCCATGCTGATCATAGCGAGTACGGTTTGCGGCTCCATCACTTCACGTACCACCCTGGGTGAGAAGCCAGCGCTCTGACAAACCCGCTGCAGGAAGGCCCAGTCGGTATGCATGGCGGGCATGGTAACAAAACATTCATACCGTAACGCCTCTAGCGGCACGACGTCACGGGCGGTCAGAGCATGATCCTCCGGCATTGCTACCAGAAATGACGACTCGTGCAAGCGTACACGGGTAAATCCCGCCATCGGCTCCGTCGCCATTCGCCAGATGCCCGCATCCAGCTCGCGTCTTTCCAGCAGCGCCATCTGCTTTGCAGGCATTTTTTCCCGGAAAATCACCTCGATGTCAGGATGCGTTTTCAGAAACTGGTGCATAACAGGGCGCATCTTTCCCCACATCGCCGTGCCCACCACGCCAAGCTCAATTCGCCCTGCTTCACCCCGCCCAATCTGCTCTACCCGCGCCAGAATCTGGTTCGCACTGGAGAGCAAGCGACGTGACTCTTCCATCAGGATTTTACCGGCATGGGTTAATGCCACACTGCGTGAGTGACGAAGAAACAACAGCGTACCGAGCTGCTGTTCCAGCTCTTTGATATGCATACTTAAGGGGGGTTGGGACATGTTAAGACGGGCCGCAGCCCGTCCAAAATGAAGTTCTTCTGCCACGGCGAGAAAGTAACGCAGCAGCTTTAGATCGATGCGGGTTGTTCGTTCCATCACCCCTGCGCTCCTTACAGAAAAGAGAGTAACGGAACGAATTTATCACACCGCCTGGCGAAAAATGAATTGAACCGCAATGTAGCCAAGATACATAAATACGATGGAAAGTACGCCGGGTAACACATTGGGTGCCGGAATAGGTAACCGGCATAAGGTGAATAACGCCCCGATACCGAAACCAATGCCCGATGAGAAAAGAATGTCTTTCATACACTGTCCCTGCTGATTAAATGGACTGGCGAGCATCCCCTCGCCAGTAAAAATGCCCTAGTGGGTCAAAGACTGAGCCGCTAACGCTTCAGGCTTATGCTGATATTTGAAGCACACCGCAAAGATCGCTGCCAGCGCCAGGGTATAGGCCGCAAACAGCAACCAGATGGTTTGCCAGTCTTTAACGCCCTCCACCGAGAAGTAATCCACCGCCATCCCGCTCAGAATGGAGCCGACCCAGGCGCCGACGCCATTCACCATGGTCATAAACAGCCCTTGCGCGCTGGCGCGAATGGTGGGGCTCACCTCCTGTTCGACGAATACCGAGCCCGAAATATTGAAGAAATCGAACGCGCAGCCATACACAATCATCGACATCAGCAGCAGAACCACGCCTGTTGGAGACGGATCGCCAAAGGCAAAGAAACCAAAGCGTAAGGTCCAGGCTAGCATGCTCATCAGCATCACGGTTTTGATGCCATAACGCTTCAGGAAGAACGGGATGGTCAGGATGAAGCCCACCTCTGCCATCTGCGAAACGGAGAGCAAAATGGAGGGATACTTAACGACAAAACTCTCAGCAAACGCCGGGTCACGGGCAAAATCGTGGAGAAACGGATTGCCAAAGACGTTAGTGATTTGCAGCACCGCGCCAAGCATCATCGCGAACAGAAAGAAGATGGCCATCCGCGGATTTTTAAACAGCACGAAGGCATCCAGACCGAGCTTGCTGATGAGCGTGGTCGCCACTCTCTTTTCAGCAACCGGGATCTTCGGTAGCGTCAGCGCGTAGGACGACAGCAGCAATGAGGCACCCGAGGCGATAAACAGCTGCGTGCTGCTCAGCTCAAGGCCCATCAGACTCACCGTCCACATGGCGAGAATAAACCCTAACGTGCCAAACACCCGCACAGGCGGAAAGGCCGTAACAGGATCCTTTCCTGCCTGGGCAAGACACGAATAGGAGATGCTGTTCGAGAGCGCAATGGTCGGCATATAGGCCATGGCGTTAATCAGCATCACCCAGAACATAGTGTCAGGATCGGTCACGGTCGTCGCATACAGCAGCATTCCGGCGCAGACCAGATGACACAGCATGTAGGCCCGTTCGGCACGCAGCCATTTGTCGGCAATAATTCCCATAATGCCGGGCATGATAATCGCCGCCAGCCCTTTGGAGCTGTATACCATGCCGACGTTGGCACCGCTAAAATGGAGGGTGTTAATCATGTATGACCCCAGGGTGACAAGCCAGCTTCCCCAGATGAAATACTGCAAAAACGACATGATCTTCAGTCGAGAGGTTATACCCATTTTTTATTCCTTGCCGCAGAGGCTAAGCCCCTTTTCAGGGGCATGGGTATCAGGCCAATTTGCGTAAGAAGCCGCAAATCAGGTTGATAAAGTTTTGCCGGGAGAGTTCTGCGGCGGCCAGGGTTTGCGCATGGGAAAGCTTAATGTCCCCCAGCCCTTCCGCCAGGTTGGTAATGGCCGACACGGCAACCACCTTAAGCCCGCAATGGCGCGCGGCAATCACCTCCGGCACCACGGACATTCCTACCACATCTCCGCCAAGGATCTGCATCATGCGGATCTCCGCCGCCGTTTCGAAGTTTGGTCCCGGATACGAGACAAACACCCCTTCGGTAAGCGGGAAGCCCTCCTCAGAGGCCACCGCCTGGAGCAGCGCGCGATAACCGGCGTCATAGGCATTCGCCAGGGAGAAGAAACGCTCGCCATAACGATCGTCGTTCAGACCCACCATCGGCGTTCCTGGCATAGTGTTGATGTGATCGCTTAACGCCACCAGGCTGCCGGGGCCCACGTTGGGGCGCAACGAGCCTGCGGCATTGGTGCAAAACAGCATCTCGCAGCCCAGCAGTTTGAGCGTGCGGATCGCATCGGTCATCACGCTCATCCCACGCCCTTCATAGAAATGTCCGCGCCCTTTCATGCACGCCACCGGAACACCCGCCAGATGACCCAGCACCAGCTCGCCGGCATGCCCGTGGACCGTACTGACCGGGAACCCGGGCAGCTTCTCGTAAGAGATGGCCACAGCGCCTTCAATTTGCTCTGCCAGGGCACCTAAACCCGAGCCGAGGATCAATGCCACACGTGGCGTAAAGCCGGGTTTGTAACCGCGAATAATGTCTGCGCTATAGCCGGGATTTGGCGAGAAATGAGAGTGGCTCATGGGAAGTCCTTATTATGAGTAAATGTGGGTACCGCCTTTTTATAGCGAGAGGGAGGGGCCCTTTACCAATACACTTTTCCGTGTCGATCGATACAGGTTCTGTATTGATTCAAAAGAGAATTCAGCATCGCCAGCCGGGAGGCTGGCGAAGAAGAAGTATTACGAAGAGATCTGATACAGCGGGTTTTGCACGCGCCCGGCGGTGAGTTCACAGGCCTGCATCCGCACCACGTCCCACAGCGCCTGAGCTGCGGTGGAGAGCGAACGATTTTTACGTCGCACCAGCATCAGCTGTCGCTCCACCACCGGGGTGAGGCGTTTTACCTGCAAATGGCTTCCCTGCGGCAGGGGCAGCGCCAGGGCGGGTAATACGCTGATGCCAATCCCCGCCTCGACCATCGGAAACAAGGTCGCCGGATGGCCGATCTCCTGCACAATATCCGCCTCAACCGCAAAACCCGCCAGCGCGGCGTCAATCAGCGGTCGGCTCCCGGAGGCGTAATCCTGTAAGACCAGCCGCTGGGCATGAAGCTCCTGCCAGCCCACCGATTCTCGCCCGGCGAAGGGGTGATCGTCGCGGCACAGCAGCAGGAAAGGCTCCGACAGCACCGTCTCACACTCAAGATCGGTTGCCGCACCGGGATCGATAACGATGCCAAAATCCACCTCCCCCTGGCGAATGCTCTCCAGTACCCACTGCTGGGGGCGGTCGTGGAGAACAAATTTGATATCCGGGTAGAGGTGATTGCTCCGGGCAATACAGTGGGGGATGAGATGCGCTGAAATGGTCTGGCTGGCGGCCACCCGCACGGTGCCGGAGAGCTGCTGCCCTACCCGGCCCGCATCCCGTAGCGTGCTGCTCAGCTCATCCAGCAGTCTTTCGAGACGCGCGGCCAGCTGCTGGCCCGCCTCCGTCAGCACCACTTCCCGCGTGGTACGATCGAGTAGCCGCACGCCGGCCTGCAACTCCAGCTCTTTCACGCTGTGGCTCACCGCCGACTGGCTCAGGCCAATCATCTCTCCCGCGCGGCTGAAACTCTTCGCCTGCGCGACGGTGACAAATACACGTAGTTGCCGCAGAGAGTAATTCATCTGTTTTACTCATGAATTGATGCAATAAATCAATTTTATTTCTCAAACAGATAAAAGCACAATAGCGCTATCTGTTTTCAGGAGCGTTTATGAAACTTTTCCGCATTCTCGATCCATTCACCATCACTCTTATCGTCGTGGTACTGCTCGCCTCCTTCTTCCCTGCCCAGGGTGGCTTTGTCCCCTTTTTTGAAGGTTTGACTACCGCCGCCATCGCGTTGCTGTTCTTTATGCACGGGGCAAAACTCTCCCGCGAGGCGATTATCGCGGGGGGGAGCCACTGGCGACTGCATCTGTGGGTGATGTGCAGCACCTTTGTTGTCTTCCCCGTGTTGGGCGTGCTGTTTGCCTGGTGGGCGCCGGTTAACGTCGATCCGGCGATCTATACCGGCTTCCTGTACCTCTGCATATTGCCGGCCACGGTCCAGTCGGCAATTGCCTTTACCTCCATGGCGGGGGGCAACGTGGCGGCCGCCGTCTGCTCGGCGTCAGCCTCCAGCCTGTTAGGGATTTTCCTGTCGCCGCTGCTGGTTGGGCTGGTGATGAACATGCACGGCGCGGAAGGAAGCCTGGATCAGGTGGGCAAAATCATGCTCCAGCTGCTGCTGCCGTTTGTGCTGGGTCATCTTTCCCGTCCGTGGACCGGGGCCTTTGTGGCGAAGCATAAGAAGTGGATTGCCAAAACCGATCAGTCATCGATTCTGCTGGTGGTCTATTCCGCGTTCAGCGAAGCCGTGGTGAATGGTATCTGGAATAAGGTGGGGGTTGGTTCGCTGCTGTTTATTGTGGTGGTCAGCCTGGTACTGCTGGGGATTATCATTGCCATCAACGTCTTTGCCGCCCGCCGCTTTGGCTTTAACAAAGCCGATGAAATCACCATTGTCTTCTGTGGTTCGAAAAAGAGCCTGGCAAACGGTATCCCGATGGCCAACATTCTGTTCCCGACCTCGGTGATCGGGATGATGGTGCTGCCGCTGATGATCTTCCACCAGCTGCAGTTGATGATTTGCGCGGTGCTGGCACGTCGCTACAAACGCCAGACCGAGGAGTTGCAGGCCCGGGAGCAGGCCCGCACGGCAAAAGTTTAAGGACGTCTCAGGGGCTGAACCAGCTGGGTCAGCCCTTCGGTTTTAATCAGTAACGTTAGCGCCATCAGCTCGCCAAGATGCCCGGCAGGAAATTGATCCTTACGGGCAAACCACAGCAGATACTCTTCCGGCACATCAATCAGCCGTCGGCCTTTGTACTTGCCGAACGGCATTTCGGTGTTGGCTATCTCGATAAGCTGCGCTTTATCCACGTTACTCTCCTAACAGACGCAGCATTTCGGCTTCGTCAATCACGTCAATCCCCAGCTCCTGCGCTTTGGCCAGCTTGGATCCCGCCGCTTCACCGGCAATCACCAGGTCGGTTTTCTTCGACACGCTGCCAGCCACTTTGGCCCCCAGCGCGACCAGCCGCGCTTTAGCATCATCGCGCGAAAGCTGGCTCAGGCTGCCGGTCAGCACCACGGTTTTACCGGCAAACGGGCTGTCGATCTCTTCGGCGTTGATAACCTGCGGCGCAGGCCAGCGAATACCTTCGTTCAGCAGCTGGCCGATAACCTCGCGGTTGCTCTCTTCCGAGAAGAAGTTAAAGACGTGGGTCGCAACCACGATGCCGACGTCCGGCACCTTTTGCAGCTCGTCGATGGAGGCCTTCTCAAGCGCCTCCAGCGTACCAAAATACCCGGCCAGCCCGGCAGCGGTTGCCTCGCCCACTTCGCGAATACCTAACGCATAGAGGAAACGGGCAAAGGTGGTCTCTTTGGCTTTTTCCAGCGCGTCGGCCACGTTCTGTGCGGACTTCGGCCCCATACGATCCAGGCCGGTCAGCTTGCCCGGCGTCAGGCGGAACAGGTCAGCAGGCGTAAGGACGTACTCTTTCTCTACCAGCTGATCGATGATTTTGTCGCCCATGCCGTCAACGTCCATCGCCCGGCGGGAGACGAAGTGTTTCAGCGACTCTTTGCGCTGGGCACCGCAGACTAATCCGCCGGTACAGCGGGCAACGGCTTCGCCTTCGACGCGCTCAACGTCGGAACCGCATACCGGACAGTGGGTCGGGAACTCAACGGCGCGCGTATCGTCAGGACGTTCTGATTCCACCACGTTCACCACCTGCGGGATCACGTCCCCGGCACGGCGGATCACCACTTTATCGCCGATACGCAGCCCCAGACGGTCGATTTCGTCAGCGTTATGCAGGGTCGCATTGCTGACCAGCACCCCGGCCACCTGAACGGGCTCCAGACGCGCGACCGGCGTTATCGCCCCGGTACGGCCCACCTGAAACTCCACATCGCGCACGAAGGTCATCTGCTCCTGGGCCGGGAACTTAAAGGCCACCGCCCAGCGCGGCGCGCGGGCGACAAAGCCTAACTGCTCCTGCAGCGCGAGGGAGTTCACTTTGATGACCACGCCGTCGATATCAAAACCCAGCGTCGGGCGATCGGCTTCGACCTGACGGTAAAACGCCAGCACCGCTTCCGGCGAGTCGCACAGCTGAACGCGGTTACTGACCGGCAGGCCCCAGGCCTTAAACTGCAGCAGGCGGCCCAGGTGGGTATCAGGCAGCTCGCCCCCCTCCAGGATGCCGACGCCGTAGCAGAAGAAAGTGAGCGGTCGCTTCGCGGTGATGCGCGGATCCAGCTGGCGTAGCGAGCCTGCGGCGGCGTTGCGGGGGTTAGCGAAGATTTTGCCCCCGGTGCGGCGCGCCTCTTCGTTGATTTTTTCAAAGCCCGCCTGTGGGAGGAACACTTCGCCGCGCACTTCGAGACGGGCCGGAATGTTCTCGCCATGTAACTTGAGCGGAATAGCGCGGATGGTGCGCACGTTGGCGGTAATGTCCTCGCCGGTAGTGCCGTCGCCGCGGGTAGCCGCGCGGATCATCACCCCGTTTTCGTACAGAATGCTGACGGCCAGGCCATCCAGCTTCAGTTCGCAGCACCAGCTCAGGGCATCGGTCTGCTTCAGGCGATCCTGCACGCGTTTGTTGAAGGCGAGGAAGCTCTCTTCGTCGAAGACGTTATCCAGCGACAGCATCGGCACTTCGTGACGTACCTGGCTGAAAAAGGCCAGCGGTGCCGCCCCGACGCGCTGGGTAGGCGAGTCCGGCGTGATTAGCTCCGGGTGCTGCGCTTCAAGCTCACGCAGCTCACGCATCAGACGGTCATACTCCGCGTCCGGCACTTCTGGCGCATCCATCACATGATAAAGATATTCATGGTGGCGAAGCGTGGTTCGCAGTTCGGTAAGTTGTTGTTCGATTGAGTCCATGTCGCACCATTAATGAGAAAAACCCCCGACATGCGGGGGTTGAGGAGGTGTGAAACAAAACGCGGACGTTTACGCGTTAGCTTCTTTAACTTCGCGGATGCGGTCCTGATATTCGCGCAGTTTCTGCGGCGTCATCATTCGACGCTGATCGTCGAGCACCATACCGCCGACTTCATCGGCGATGTGCTGGGCAGACTGCAGCATCAGCTTAAAGTTTTGCAGTTCATCGCCATAAGACGGCACCTGCATAAAGATCGTAATACCCGGCGTGGTGAAATCACCGGTCATCTCAGGATCAAAGGTTCCCGGATTAACCATGTTCGCCAGGCTGAACAGCGAAGGACCGCTGCCATCAGGGCTGAGATGGCGATGGAAAATATTCATGTCGCCAAACTTAAAGCCCGCCTGATGAATGCTGTTGAGCAGCACTTCACCGTTAATGGTCGTGCCCTGGTGGGCCGCCACGCTCATGACAATCACCGTCTCTTTACGCTGCGGTTTTTCAACCACTGGCGCAGCTTCGACAACCGGCTCTGGCTCTGCGACAGGCGCTGGGGCGGGTTGCGGCGCAGGAGCTACCGGCTGTGGAGCCTGCTGCACGACGGGTTGAGGCTGCGGCTGAGGTTCAGGCTGAGCGGCATACTGCGGCTGTTGCACCGGCTGCTGACGCACAGGTTCATGCTGCTGCGGTTGCTGCTGCGGCTGGTGTACCGGTTCGGCCACAGGCTGCGGCGCAGCCGGACGTGGCTGAGCAGATGCGTAAGGCGGCTGGTACTGATGCTGCGAAGGCTGACGAGGCGCTTCATGCTCCCCATGCGCAGTATTAGCCCGATGAACGCGTACTTCACCCACACCCTCGTCTTCCGTCTCTTCGATATCGTCATCGCTATCGTCGTCACGGTTAGACCTCATGCGCTTCAGTGGGCGATCGCGAAACATAGAAGAGCGCTCTTTACGGCTGGTCCAGAAACCATGTACCAGTAAAGCGATTATGGCGATCGCGCCAACAATGATTAATATCAGACGCAAATCCTGCATCATTATATTCTCTGTTGTTCTAACACCTTGCCACCACGGCAAACATTTACTCACTAAGAGTATTTGCCGATTACGTCAAGTGCAAGTGCGTGCAGAGCATTCGCAGCATAAAGATGAACTAAATCGTGCTTTTTGCTGTTTTTTCGAACATTTCCGAACTGGTCAACGTGCCGCAACTGGCTAATATAGGCAGGCAATTTCACTGGTTGTGATAAAAGGAGCTCAACCTGGTTATGGTTTCATCGACATCTTCCCCTCCACGCAGCGGCGTCTGGTACTTTTCCCAGGGCTGGAAACTGGTTTCATTGCCCGGAATCAGACGTTTTGTGATCCTGCCTCTGCTGATCAACATTCTGCTGATGGGTGGCGCTTTCTGGTGGCTGTTTACCCGCCTCGATACCTGGATCCCGGCGCTGATGAGCCATGTTCCCGACTGGCTGCAGTGGCTGAGCTATCTGCTGTGGCCAATCGTCATCATTTCGGTTCTGCTGGTGTTTGGCTATTTCTTCTCGACCATTGCCAACTGGATTGCGGCCCCGTTTAACGGTATGCTGGCCGAACAGCTTGAGGCCCGGCTCACGGGTGCCACACCACCAGATACCGGCGTGCTGGGTATCATGAAAGATCTGCCGCGCATCATGAAACGCGAGTGGCAGAAGCTGGCGTGGTATCTGCCCCGCGCCATCGTGCTGCTGCTTCTCTACTTTATACCGGGGATCGGCCAGACCGTTGCGCCCGTGCTGTGGTTCCTGTTCAGCGCCTGGATGCTGGCCATTCAGTATTGCGACTACCCGTTCGATAACCATAAGGTACCGTTTAAAGAGATGCGCACTGCCTTGCGCAGCCGTAAGGTGGCCAATATGCAGTTTGGCGCGCTGACCAGCCTGTTCAACATGATTCCGTTCCTGAATCTTTTCATCATGCCGGTGGCGGTCTGCGGCGCGACGGCGATGTGGGTCGACTGTTATCGAGACAAACACGCGTTGTGGAAATAAGTTAAAAAAAGGGGTGGCTTATGCCATCCCTTATTCCATACTGATCCCCATTATTTCCTTGCAGCATATAGATATGCGAATTCCTTACTTCCCCATACTTTTGCAACAGGTATGCTGGGTCGGTATCCCAATTTCAAACAGTTAAGGACAGGCCATGAGTAAGATTTTTGAAGACAACTCGCTGACTATCGGTCACACGCCCCTGGTTCGACTGAACCGTATCGGTAATGGACGCATTCTGGCTAAGGTGGAATCTCGTAACCCAAGCTTCAGCGTAAAATGCCGTATCGGTGCCAATATGATTTGGGATGCGGAAAAGCGTGGCGTGTTGAAGCCTGGCGTGGAGCTGGTTGAGCCAACCAGCGGTAACACCGGCATCGCGCTGGCCTATGTTGCTGCAGCGCGCGGTTATAAGCTGACGCTGACCATGCCTGAGACCATGAGTATTGAACGTCGCAAGCTGCTGAAAGCCCTGGGCGCAAATCTGGTCTTAACCGAAGGCGCTAAAGGTATGAAAGGCGCGATTCAGAAAGCCGAAGAAATTGTTGCCAGCGATCCGGCGAAATATCTGCTGCTCCAGCAGTTCAGCAATCCGGCTAACCCGGAAATTCACGAGAAGACCACCGGTCCGGAAATCTGGGAAGATACCGACGGCCAGGTTGATGTCTTTATTTCAGGTGTGGGTACCGGCGGTACGCTGACTGGCGTTAGCCGCTATATTAAAGGCACGAAAGGTAAAAAGGATCTGATTACCGTTGCCGTTGAACCAACCGATTCCCCGGTAATCGCTCAGGCGCTGGCCGGTGAAGAGCTGAAGCCAGGCCCACATAAAATTCAGGGTATCGGCGCGGGCTTTATTCCGGGCAACCTGGATCTGAAACTGATTGATAAAGTGGTGGCTATCACTAACGATGAAGCTATCTCTACCGCACGCCGCCTGATGGAAGAAGAAGGCATTCTGGCAGGTATCTCTTCCGGTGCTGCCGTCGCCGCCGCGCTGAAATTACTCGAAGATGAAACCTTTACCAATAAGAATATCGTGGTTATTCTTCCATCGTCGGGTGAGCGTTATTTAAGTACTGCACTGTTTGCCGATCTCTTTACCGAGAAAGAACTGCAACAGTAGTGCCAGAATGTAAATATCGCGTAAAAAAGCACCCACATGGGTGCTTTTTTGTGGCCTGCTTCAAACTTTTATCTCTTCCGGCATTGCTCAACCCCGTTGGCTCTGGTATTTAAGCTGACAATTATTTTGAAGCACGAAATTAATCGTTGCAGGAATTCCCGCTGCTGAATCGATTTTATGATTTGGTTCAAGTCTTGCTTTCGCGGCATAATGTTTAATGTCGAGCGAGACGTCAGCAGCCTGACATGCCAGCACCGGATATGTTTGACACTTTGGTGTCACGTGCCGTTGAACCGGTGCTAACAATACAGGCTAAAGTCCTGCCGCCAGGCTAGACTTTAGTTCCACAACACTAAACCAATAAGTTGGGGAAATACAATGTTCCAGCAAGAAGTTACCATTACCGCTCCGAACGGTCTGCACACCCGCCCTGCTGCTCAGTTTGTTAAAGAAGCAAAAGGCTTCACTTCTGAGATCACTGTGACTTCCAACGGCAAAAGCGCGAGCGCAAAAAGCCTGTTCAAACTGCAGACTCTGGGTCTGACTCAGGGCACCGTTGTGACCATCTCCGCTGAAGGCGAAGACGAGCAGAAAGCAGTTGAGCATCTGGTAAAACTGATGGCTGAGCTCGAGTAAGTTTCCGGGTTCTTTTAAATATCAGTCACAAGTAAGGTAGGGTTATGATTTCAGGCATTTTAGCATCCCCGGGTATCGCTTTCGGCAAAGCACTGCTGCTGAAAGAAGACGAGATCGTCATCGACCGGAAAAAAATTTCTGCTGATAAGGTAAATCAGGAAGTTGAACGTTTTCTGAGCGGCCGTGCAAAAGCATCTGCGCAGCTGGAAACGATCAAAACTAAAGCTGGCGAAACTTTCGGTGAAGAAAAAGAAGCCATCTTCGAAGGGCACATCATGTTGCTCGAAGATGAGGAGCTTGAGCAGGAAATCATAGCCCTGATTAAAGATAAAGGCATGACGGCGGATGCCGCTGCGCATGAAGTTATCGAAGGTCAGGCAACTGCCCTGGAAGAGCTGGATGATGAATACCTGAAAGAGCGTGCGGCTGACGTGCGTGATATCGGTAAGCGCCTGCTGCGCAACATCCTCGGCCTTGCCATCATCGATCTGAGCGCCATTCAGGATGAAGTTATCCTGGTTGCTGCCGACCTGACCCCGTCAGAAACCGCACAGCTGAACCTGAACAAGGTGCTGGGTTTCATCACTGACGCCGGTGGCCGTACCTCCCACACCTCTATCATGGCGCGTTCTCTGGAGCTGCCAGCCATCGTGGGTACCGGTAGCGTCACCGCTCAGGTTAAAAACGACGACTATCTGATTCTGGATGCCGTAAACAATCTGGTTTACGTCAACCCAACTAACGAAGAGATCGAAAAACTGCGCGCGGTTCAGGAGCAGGTTGCGACTGAAAAAGCGGAGCTGGCTAAGCTGAAAGATCTGCCAGCCATCACCCTGGATGGTCATCAGGTTGAAGTGTGCGCAAACATCGGTACCGTTCGCGACGTCGATGGCGCTGAGCGCAACGGTGCGGAAGGTGTTGGTCTCTATCGTACTGAATTCCTGTTCATGGACCGTGACGCCCTGCCAACCGAAGAAGAGCAGTTCGCTGCCTATAAAGCGGTTGCTGAAGCCTGTGGCTCCCAGGCCGTTATCGTCCGTACCATGGACATCGGTGGCGACAAAGAGCTGCCGTACATGAACTTCCCGAAAGAAGAGAACCCGTTCCTGGGCTGGCGTGCCGTGCGTATCGCAATGGATCGTAAAGAGATCCTGCGCGACCAGGTTCGCGCTATCCTGCGTGCTTCCGCTTTCGGTAAGCTGCGCATCATGTTCCCGATGATCATCTCTGTTGAAGAAGTGCGCGCACTGAAGAAAGAGATTGAGATCTACAAACAGGAACTGCGTGACGAAGGTAAAGCATTCGATGAATCCATCGAAGTTGGCGTGATGGTGGAAACCCCAGCCGCAGCAACGATTGCCCGTCATTTAGCGAAAGAAGTCGATTTCTTTAGTATTGGTACCAACGATTTAACCCAGTACACCCTGGCAGTTGACCGTGGTAATGATATGATTTCACATCTTTACCAGCCAATGTCACCGTCCGTCCTGACGCTTATCAAGCAAGTTATTGATGCTTCTCATGCAGAAGGCAAATGGACTGGTATGTGTGGTGAGCTTGCAGGCGACGAACGTGCTACACTTCTGTTGCTGGGTATGGGTCTGGACGAATTCTCTATGAGCGCCATTTCCATCCCGCGCATTAAGAAGATCATCCGTAACACGAACTTCGAAGATGCGAAGGTATTAGCAGAGCAGGCTCTTGCTCAACCGACAACGGACGAGTTAATGACGCTGGTTAACAAGTTCATTGAAGAAAAAACAATCTGCTAATCCACGAGATGCGGCCCAATTTACTGCTTAGGAGAGATGGCTAATGGGGTTATTTAGTAAACTGTTCGGTGACAAAGGCAACAACGACACCGGAACTATTGAGATTGTTGCTCCGCTGTCTGGTGAAATCGTCAACATCGAAGACGTGCCGGATGTCGTGTTTGCAGAGAAAATCGTGGGTGATGGCATTGCTATCAAACCAACCGGTAACAAAATGGTTGCACCGGTAGATGGTACCATCGGTAAGATCTTTGAAACCAACCACGCATTCTCTATCGAATCTGATAGCGGTATTGAGCTGTTCGTTCACTTCGGTATCGACACCGTCGAGCTGAAAGGCGAAGGCTTCAAGCGTATCGCTGAAGAAGGCCAGCGCGTTAAAGTTGGCGACCCGGTTATTGAATTCGATCTGCCACTGCTGGAAGAGAAAGCCAAGTCTACCCTGACTCCGGTTGTTATCTCCAACATGGACGAAATCAAAGAACTGATCAAACTGTCCGGCAGCGTTACCGTGGGTGAAACCCCGGTTATCCGCATCAAAAAGTAATTTTTGGCCGCACAGAGAAATGGCGCCTTCGGGCGCCATTTTTGTTTGTTAAGCGGGTAAAACCAGCTCGTCGTAACCCTTCTCCTGGGTATACTGCATGACCTGCGTCACCCTGTCCCCTGCCCGGCTTATCGCCGCCGCCACGCTCTCCTGCTGTACCAGCGCACTCACCAGCTCAGAACAGAACAGATCGCCGGTGCCTTTCAGATCGGCTTTGATACGTGGGTGCGCGCTGACCGTCACGTTATCGTGGGAAACCAGCACCACATGAATAGCGTCCGCATCGCCACTTACAGGGGCGCTGGTGATCGCCACCCACTGCAGGGTATCGGAAAGCAGCCCTTTTGCGGCGGCAATGGCGCTGTCGTTATCGCGACAGGTTTTTCCGCTGAGCACTTCCAGCTCGTAGACGTTCGGCGTAATCCCCTGCGCCAGCGGCAGCAGATGCTGGCGGTAGGCTTCCGGGATTTCGGGTTTAACGTAGGTTCCGCTGTCGGTGTCGCCAATCACCGGATCGACCAGAATAAGCAGGTCGGGATGCTGCACCTTCACCGCGCGCAGCCAGTTTGCCAGCAGGATAATCTGGCTGGCGCTGCCCATATAGCCGGTAGTGACCGCCTTCAGCTCGCGCAAAATGTCACGCTCTTCCAGCGCTTTCAGGTAGCCGCTGAACCATTCGTCGGGGATCACCCCGCCGTAAAAGGTATCGTAGTGCGGAGTATTACTGAACAGCACCGTCGGGACCGCCGTCACGTTAAGACGATGCTGGCGGATATTGGGTACCGCAATGCTGTTGCCCACGCTGCCGTACACCACCTGGGACTGAACCGCCACAATATCGCTCTGCTGCGCCCGGGTTTTATCCCGGAATAAAATCATCTCCATCGCGTTTAGATCCCTGCGCCCTGCGCATAGCTCTCCTCACCAAAGACGCCGGTAGATAAATAGCGATCGCCGCGATCGCAGATGATCGCCACGACTACCGCGCCGGGCACTGCCTCTGCAATCCGCAGTGCACCCGCTACCGCGCCGCCAGAACTGACGCCGCAGAAAACGCCTTCGCGCACGGCCAGTTCACGCATGGTATTTTCCGCCTCGCGCTGGTGAATATCCAGCACCTGATCCACAAGCTGGGCATTAAAGATCCCCGGCATATACTCCGCAGGCCAGCGGCGAATGCCCGGGATGCTGCTGCCCTCTTCCGGCTGCAGGCCGACAATGGTGACCGCCTTTTCCTGCTCGCGCAGAAAACGGGAGACGCCGGTGATGGTGCCCGTGGTGCCCATGCTGGAGACGAAATGGGTAATGCGCCCTTCGGTCTGCTGCCAGATCTCCGGCCCGGTGGTGGTGTAATGCGCGTAGGGGTTATCAGGATTATTGAACTGATCGAGCAGCTTGCCTTCACCGCGCTCAGCCATGGCCTGCGCTAAATCGCGCGCCCCTTCCATGCCCTGCTCTTTGGTCACCAGAATCAGCTCGGCACCGTATGCGCGCATCGCGGCACGGCGCTCCTGGCTCATGTTGTCCGGCATCAGCAGCTTCATGCGGTAGCCTTTGAGCGCGGCGATCATCGCCAGCGCAATGCCGGTATTCCCGCTGGTCGCCTCGATCAGCACATCGCCCGGTTTGATTTCTCCGCGCTTTTCCGCCTCGACAATCATCGACAGCGCGGCCCGATCCTTGACCGAACCCGCCGGGTTATTGCCTTCCAGTTTGATCCAGATTTCGCTGCCGTTGTCCGGCCCCATGCGCTGCAGTTTGATCAGGGGGGTGTTGCCGATGGTTTGTTCGAGTGTATTCACGATTTTTACTCAATAAAAAAGCCGGGTGGCGCTTCGCTTACCCGGCCTACATCCGTATTTTTGTAGGCCCGGTAAGCGTAGCGCCACCGGGCGATAAACATGGTCAATAAACTATCAGGCAGATTCCGCCAGAGCAAGATCTCCCCGCGTCTCGATGCGATCATTATCGTGATAAATACGCGCGTGTTGCAGACCGACAAACAGGCGTTCACCGCGGTATGGCGGCTCTTCGTCGCGCATCACCACCGTCAGCGGTTCGCTGTACCAGCCGAGCGGCTGCACCACCAGCTGGGTATAGTGACCTTTCGGGCTGGCTTCCAGCACCTGTACCGGCAGCGGCGAGTCGAGGCTGGTGCGGCGGCTGACGTCCACTTCCCACGGGCGCAGGAAGAGATCCACCGGCCCCTGATACGCAGGCGTATAGCCGAGCGGCCAGCGGTGGGCGCCGACGTGGAACTGACCGCCGCGGATGTTGCCGTGCAGACGGTTCACTTCGCCCATAAACTCCAGCACGAAGCGGGTTGCCGGCTCGCGCCACAGTTGATCGGGTTCGTCGACCTGTTCGATATTCCCCTGGCTCATCACCACCACCCGGTCGGCCACTTCCATCGCCTCTTCCTGATCGTGGGTGACGAAGACGCTGGTGAACTTCAGCTCTTCGTGCAGCTGACGCAGCCAGCGGCGCAGCTCTTTACGCACCTGCGCATCCAGCGCGCCAAAAGGTTCATCAAGCAGCAGAATTTGCGGCTCTACCGCCAGGGCACGGGCCAGGGCCACGCGCTGTTTCTGGCCACCGGACAGCTGCGCCGGATAGCGATCGACCAGGTGAGCCAGCTGCACCATCTCCAGCAGTTTGGTGACTTTCGCTTTGATGGTCGCGGCGTCCGGGCGTTCACGACGCGGCAGCACCGTCAGGCCGAAGGCGATATTGTCGAACACCGTCATATGGCGGAACAGGGCGTAATGCTGGAACACGAATCCCACCTTACGGTCGCGCGCGTGCAGGCGGCTGACGTCGGTGCCGTGGAAACGTATGTGCCCGCTGGTCTGGTGCTCCAGACCGGCGATAATACGCAGCAGCGTGGTTTTCCCGGAGCCAGACGGCCCCAGCAGCGCCACCATTTGTCCGGAAGGGATATCCAGCGAGATATCGTTCAGCACCTGGGTGCGACCAAAGGACTTCTTAATATTGGCAATCTCAATGCTCATGATTTCCCTCCTGATGCTGGCGTTTGGCCTGATTCTCTAAACGCCACTGCACCATACTCTTTAAAAACAGGGTCAAAATAGCCATCAGCGTCAGCAGGGCTGCGGCGGTAAAGGAACCGACGGTGTTATAGTCCTGCTCCAGCAATTCAATTTGTAACGGCAGCGACAGGGTTTCGCCGCGGATCGAGCCGGACACTACCGACACCGCGCCAAACTCGCCAATCGCGCGGGCGTTGGTCAATACCACGCCATACAGCAGCGCCCAGCGGATGTTTGGCAGGGTGACGCGGCGGAACATCTGCCAGCCGGATGCGCCCAGCAGAACCGCCGCTTCATCTTCGTTGCTGCCCTGACTTAACATCACCGGCACCAGCTCACGCACTACAAACGGACAGGTGACAAAGACCGTGACCAGCACCATGCCCGGCCAGGCGAACATGATCTGCAGGTTATGTTCATCCAGCCAGCCGCCCAGCGGGCCGTTGGAGCCGTAGAACAGCAGATAAACCAGACCGGCGACCACCGGCGAGACCGCAAACGGAATGTCCAGCAGGGTCAGCAGCAGCTGGCGGCCCGGGAAGTCAAAGCGCGTCACAAGCCAGGCCAGCAGGATGCCAAACACCAGGTTCACCGGCACGGTAATAAGGGCAATCATGACCGTCAGCCAGATCGCATGCAGCATATCCGGGTCAGCCAGGTTTTGCAGCGCGGGCATGATCCCCTTGCTGAACGCCTGGACAAAGATGTAAACCATCGGCACGACCAGAATGAAGGCCGATACCAGCACGCCGGTGCCGATCAGCACCCACTTTCCCCAGTTAATGCGGGGGGCGTCGTAGCGTTTCAATTGAGTAACTTCCGCCATTAGTGACCTACCACGCGTCGACCAAAGCGACTTTGCAGAGTGTTAATCGAGAACAGCAGCAGCAGCGAGGCTGCGAGGATCACCGAGGCAATGGCGCTCGCCGCCGGGTAATCAAACTCCTGCAAACGGACAAAAATCATCAGCGAGGTCACTTCGGTTTTCCACGCGATGTTACCGGCGATAAAAATTACCGCGCCGAACTCACCGAGGCTCCGGGTGAACGACAGCGCCACGCCTGCCAGCAGGGCCGGATAGAGCTCGGGCATCACCACTTTGCGGAAACTCTGCCAGCGCGTCGCGCCCAGGGTCTCTGCCGCTTCTTCGTATTCCGGACCTAACTCCTCCAGCACCGGCTGCACGGTACGCACCACAAACGGGATGCTGGTAAAGGCCATCGCCACCGCAATGCCGAGCCAGGTGTAGGTCACTTTGATATCAAACTTCGCCAGCCACTCGCCGTAAAAACCGTTAACGGAGAACAGCGAAGCGAGCGTTAAGCCCGCCACCGCCGTCGGCAGCGCGAAGGGTAAATCCATCAGCGCATCCAGCAGCGTGCGGCCCGGGAAGCGGTAGCGGGTTAAGATCCACGCCATCAGCAGGCCGAATACGCCATTGAAGATGGACGCGACAAACGCCGACAGCAGCGTCACCTTATAGGCCGCCACCACCTGCGGGTTGCTGATCACCTCCCAGTACTGGGACCAGCTCATCTCAGAGAGCTGAACCACCAGCGCGCTGAGCGGTAATAACAAAATCAGACAGACGAACAGCAGGCTGGTCCCGAGGCTTAAGGTAAAGCCCGGCAGCACACGTCTGGAGGAAACTGCAAACATTACTTACGCCCCGCCGCCAACAGTTTGTCTAACTCACCGCCGCTGACGAAATGGGTTTTCATCACTTCAGGCCAGCCGCCAAAATGGTCTTCCACGCGGAACAGCTCGGTCTGCGGGAATTTGTCTTTCAGCTTGTTCATCACGTCCGGGTTATTCACGCGATAGTAATAATCGGTGATCACCGTCTGGGCCTGCGGGCTGTAGAGATAGTTCAGATAGGCTTTCGCCGCTTTCTCTGTGCCGTTGGCTTCGACGTTTTTATCCACCCACGCCACCGGGAACTCCGCCAGCACGTTGGTTTTCGGGATCACCACTTCAAAGCCCTGGGCTTCGTACTGCTTACGGATGTTGTTCACTTCCGATTCAAAGCTGATCAGCACATCACCCAGACCGCGCTCCGCGAAGGTGGTGGTCGCCCCGCGCCCGCCGGTATCGAACACTTCGACGTTTTTCAGGAACTGGGTCATGAACTGTTCGGTTTTGGCTTTATCGTTGCCGTCCGCTTTGTCTGCGGCGCCCCAGGCGGCCAGATAGGTGTAACGGGCGTTGCCGGAGGTTTTCGGGTTCGGGAAAATCAGCTTCACGTCTGAACGCACGAGGTCGTTCCAGTCGTGAATGTTCTTCGGGTTGCCCTTACGCACCAGGAAGCCCATGGTGGAGTAGAACGGCGAGCTGTTGTTCGGCAGACGGCTCTGCCAGTCGGCAGGGATCAGCTTGCCTTTGTCGTGCAGGATCTGCACGTCGGTAATCTGGTTATAGGTGACCACATCGGCCTTCAGCCCCTGCAGAATGGCCAGCGCCTGCTTCGACGAGCCGGCATGGGACTGCTTGATCGTCAGTTTGTCGCCGTTATTGTCTTTCGCCCACTGCTGTTCGAATGGCGGGTTCAGGGCGGCAAAGAGCTCGCGCGAGACGTCATAAGAGCTGTTCAACAGCTCGGTTGCCTGCGCCTGCGCGGCCAGCAACACGGAAGCTGCCAGCACCAGAGATCCTTTTTTCAGTACAGTAACGGCCATTGCGCACCCTTAAGATGTGATGATTTTCTAAGGGTCATCATATTTATAACGAGTACTAAAGGAGTAACGGTTTTATATACCGTTTAGTGATTTGGAAGCAGAAAAGGGAATAAGCATTAATCCCCTCTCCCCTGTGGGGAGAGGGTCAGGGTGAGGGGGCTTTTATAACGCCAGCAGACGCTCAACGGACGGTGCAAAGTAGTAGCCGCCGGTCACCGGTTTGGTGAAGCGCAGCATTGCGTCGCGCTTGCCGTCGGTGTCGCCAAACATGCTCAGCAGCTGCTGTTCGATGTTGTACAGGCGTGCGCAGTAGGCGCAGAAGTAGAGGCCATTTGTCCCGCTGGCGGTGCCGTACGGCAGGCTCTGGCGGACAATCTTCAGTCCTTTACCGTCCTCTTTCAGATCGACGCGGCTCAGGTGTGAGGTCGCCGGGCGGTCGTCGCCGTCGATCTCTTCATTGGCCTCTTTGGTGCGGCCAATCATCATCTCCTGATCGTGCACGCTCATGCGGTTAAGCTGCTTGAGGTTGTGCTCCCAGCGCTGAACGAACACGTAGCTGCCGCCCGCATCCACGCCCTCTTTGATCACCGCCACTTCACGACGGGTCTCATCCCCTGCCGGGTTTTCGGTGCCGTCAACGAAGCCGCTCAGATCGCGCTCTTCCACCCAGCGGAAACCGTGGATCTCTTCTTTTACCTCAACGCAGTCGCCAAAGGCAGCCATCGCGGCCTGGGCAATGGAGAAGTTCACGTCGTGACGCAGAGAGAGAATATGGATCAGCACGTCGTACTGGGTGGCCGGGGCCAGACCTTTACCGTAAGGGACAAAGTCCTTCAGCTCTTCAGCCCCTTCCCCGCCGCTCAGCTGACGCCAGACGTCGTGGCCAAACGCCACCACCGCGCCGCAGTGCGCATCCGGGAATTTGGCCTGGAAGGTGGCCACGTTATCAATAAAGACTTTGCTGGCCGCACGCAGGGCATCGGTATCCCCTTTGACATTGGCTTCGATCCAAATCGCCGCGCGGCAATGTTCTGGCAAAATGCCACTCTGAACCTGAGACATCGCTCCTCCTGAAAAAAAGATGCCACGAAGTCGTGGCATTGTTGGCGGCGATTATACCCGCTTTTTTAACGAGGCGGCTTGTCCAGGCGCAATTTACTGCTGCCAGATAATTTTGCTGACTTTCCAGTTTTTCAGCGCGTCGTCAGAAGGCATCAACCCTTCCGGGCCGTTCCAGGTTCCGCTGAACTGATAGCTGATGTGCTGGCTGCCTTCCGCCTTACACTCCACCGCCACGCTCTCTTCGTTCGGGGCGCTGGTGCAGTTGCCGTAGGCCTTCTGATACAGGTCGCTGAACGGGGTACCGACCTTCACGCCGCTGTCGGTTTCAACGTCGCTGTCCAGCACTTCGATGCGCGTCACCGTGTTTTTGTCACCGTTAATTACCATCGCCAGCTGGTCATCTTTTAGCGCTTCGAAATAGTGCACGATGTTGCCGTTCTGTGTTTTCATGCCGCTGCGCAGCCGGTAATCACCGCCCAGTGCCGATTCGATGGCGCTCTGTTCCAGCGGCGTGGCGGCGGTGAGATTTCCGACGCCCTGCTCGGTCACGTCGGTGGAGGAGCCGAACCAGTTCCAGGGATAGGCCGCAGACCAGTTAACGGCGGAGAGCGTTGAACAGCCCGTCAGGACAACGGGGAGCGCGCATAACAGTAAACGCAGCGATTTCATCGGGAGTTCCTTTCTGGTTATTTGAACGCTTGTTGGAGTACAGCATCGCTAAAAAGTGCCGTTTAATCTTTCTCAGGCGTAAAACAGGCGCGCAGACGGGGGTTGGTCAGCAGCCACAGTAGCGCCACAATATCGGCCACCACCAGCGCAATCCCCACGCCGCTCAGGGCTTCCCCTTTCAACCACAGCAGGGGCTGCCAGCACAGCAGAACGCACTGGGCAAGGATCAGCAGCCCGCGTAGAGCCTGCCACAGGCGCGGCCAGAGATGCCGCCGCCCGCTCAGCATAAAGGCCAGCACCGCCGGGATCCCCGGCAGCAGCCCCAGCCAGAAGTTATCGTGATCGGGATAAAACAGGTTCAGCAAGGTGTTGCCCTGATCGCGGGAAGCCCCGGCCATCACGAACAGCACCCAGGTACGGGCCTGAAGCAGCAGCACGCACCAGAACAGAAACGGCAGGCGGACCCGGCCGTGGCTGTCGTAGTCGCCCGGGTGGAAATCAATACTCTTCATCTTCTATCAGGCGCTTGCCCAGCGTCAGCACGTCGGCATGTTCATAGTTAAGTCGCTCGTACATGCCCAGCACCATGTCATTATCTTCCCGCACCATGATCTGAATTTTTGGACAGCCGCGGGCGATCAGTTTCTTTTCCAGACGATTGAGCAGCGCGTTAGCGATGCCGCGCCCGCGAAATTCCGGGTGGACGCCCAGATAATAGGCCGAGCCGCGGTGACCGTCGTAACCGCCCATCACGGTGCCGACCACTTCGCCGTTGACCTCCGCCACCAGGAACAGACTGACGTCATGATTGAGCTTACGCTCAATGTCCATCTCCGGATCGTTCCACGGTCGCAGTAGCTCGCAGCGCTCCCAAAGGGTGATGACCTCTTCGAAGTCTGCCTGGCGAAAAACGCGTATCTCCATGGTATTAACCGCCTTTTTGGGTTCAAAAACAGTGATTATGACGCGAACGCCCTCTTTCGCCAATATCCAGCGAAAAACGCCTGAAAATTTGGCATAATGGCACTTTGTCACGTATTGAAATGAAAAGTAAAACAATTCGCCACATGGACTGTCGTAACGGAAAAGACGATACGATATAACACCAGGACCCCAATTTTTACAATTCAGGCCGCATGAGCACATTCAAACCATTAAAAGCACTCACATCGCGTCGTCAGGTTCTCAAAGCGGGGCTGGCGGCCTTAACGTTAACAGGCATCGCAAAGCAGGCTCAGGCAAAAGAAGAGAGCACGCTAAAAACCAGTAACGGACACAGCAAGCCTAAAACCAAAAAAGCCGGGGCGAAGCGTCTGGTGATGCTCGATCCGGGCCACGGCGGCATTGATACCGGCGCCATTGGCAAAAACGGTTCGAAAGAAAAACACGTTGTGCTGGCGATTGCAAAAAATGTCCGGTCGATTTTACGCAGCAACGGCATTGACGCCCGCCTGACGCGCTCCGGCGACACCTTTATTCCGCTGTACGACCGCGTGGAGATCGCCCACCAGCACGGCGCGGATCTGTTTATGTCGATCCACGCGGACGGCTTTACTAACCCCTCGGCGGCCGGCGCATCGGTGTTTGCCCTCTCCAACCGTGGCGCCAGTAGCGCCATGGCAAAATACCTCTCCGACCGGGAAAACCGCGCAGATGAGGTGGCCGGGAAGAAAACCACCGACAAAGATCATCTCCTGCAGCAGGTGTTGTTTGACCTGGTTCAGACCGATACCATCAAAAACAGCCTGACGCTCGGGTCGCATATTCTGAAGAAGATTAAGCCGGTGCACCGTCTGCACAGCAAAGGCACCGAACAGGCGGCGTTTGTGGTGCTGAAATCGCCGTCAATTCCGTCCGTGCTGGTGGAAACCTCCTTTATTACCAACCCGGAAGAAGAGCGTCTGCTCGGCACCACGGCGTTTCGTCAGAAGATCGCCAACGCGATTGCCTCCGGCATTATCAGTTACTTCAACTGGTTCGATAACCAGAAAGCGCACTCCAGGAAACGTTGATGAAACCCAATGCACAGTTGGTCAAAGCCTTCCTGCTGCAACTGCAGGATGACATTTGCCAGAAACTGAGCGCCGTCGATGGCGGTGAATTCCAGCAGGATGAGTGGCAGCGCGAAGCCGGCGGCGGCGGGCGCAGCCGCGTACTGCGCAACGGCGGCGTATTCGAGCAGGCCGGGGTCAACTTCTCCCACGTGCACGGCGACGCGATGCCCGCCTCGGCGACCGCGCACCGCCCGGAACTGGCAGGCCGCAGCTTTGAGGCGATGGGCGTCTCGCTGGTTGTCCATCCTCATAACCCGTTCGTGCCCACCAGCCACGCCAACGTGCGCTTTTTTATCGCCGAGAAACCGGGCGCCGATCCGGTGTGGTGGTTTGGCGGCGGCTTCGACTTAACGCCTTTCTACGGGTTTGAAGAGGACGCGGTGCACTGGCACCAGACTGCCCACGACCTGTGCCAGCCCTTTGGCGAAGAGGTCTACCCGAAGTACAAAAAGTGGTGCGATGACTATTTTTACCTCAAGCACCGCGACGAGCAGCGCGGCATTGGCGGTCTGTTCTTCGACGATCTGAACACCCCGGACTTCGATACCGCCTTCAGCTTTATGCAGGCGGTCGGCAATGGCTACACCGACGCCTACCTGCCGATTGTCGAACGGCGCAAGAACCACGATTACGGCGTGCGCGAGCGCGAGTTCCAGCTCTATCGCCGCGGGCGTTACGTGGAGTTTAATCTGGTGTGGGATCGCGGCACGCTCTTCGGCCTGCAGACCGGCGGGCGCACGGAGTCGATTCTGATGTCGATGCCGCCGCTGGTGCGCTGGGAGTACAGCTTTGAACCGAAAGAAGGCAGCCGCGAGGCTGCCCTGAAGGAGTTTATTAAGGTTCGGGACTGGATTTAACCCCCTCACCCTAACCCTCTCCCCAAAGGGGAGAGGGAACCGCACGGAACCGTCTTTTCACCCTCGCCCCTCTGGGGAGAGGGCCGGGGTGAGGGGAATCCCACTTACAGCGGCTGCGTCTGCGCCTCTACCACCGCCAGCGCCACCATGTTCACAATGCGACGCACAGAGGCAATCGGGGTTAACACATGCACCGGTTTCGCCACGCCCATCAGCACCGGCCCCACGGTCACCCCTTCAGAACTGGAGACGCGCAGCAGGTTGTAGCTGATACGCGCCGCTTCCACATTCGGCATGATCAGCACGTTGGCAGAGCCTTTCAGCGGGCTGTCCGGCATGCGTTCGTTGCGAATGCTCTCCACCAGCGCGGCGTCGCCGTGCATTTCCCCGTCGATCATCAGCTCCGGCGCGCGCTCGCGTACCAGTTCCAGGGTCTGGCGCATTTTGCAGGCGGCAGCCGATTTGGATGAGCCGAAGTTGGAGTGCGACAGCAGGGCCACTTTCGGTTCGATACCAAAGCGACGCACCGTTTCCGCCGCCATCACGGTGATCTCCGCCAGCTGTTCCGGGGTTGGATCGTCGTTGACGTAGGTGTCGGCAATGAAGGTGTTGCCGCTTGGCAGCAGCAGCGCGTTCATCGCCCCGGCGGTATGCACGTTTTCGCGATAGCCGAAGATCTCCTGCACCACGCTGAAGTGCTCGTGATAGTCGCCGATGGTGCCGCAGATCAGCGCGTCGGCCTCGCCGCGGTGAACCATGATCGCCCCGATCACCGTGGTATTGCTGATCACCGCCCGCTGGGCCTGCTCCTGGGTGATCCCCCGGCGTTTCATGATGGCGTAGTACTCGTTCCAGTACTCCTTGAAGCGCGGATCGGACTCATTGTTGACGATCTCAAAGTCCACGCCCGGCTTGATCTGCAGCCCCAGCTTCTGGATACGCATCTCGATCACGCTCGGACGGCCAATCAGGATCGGCTTCGCCAGCCCCAGGCTCACCAGCTCCTGAGTGGCGTGCAGGACGCGCGCCTCTTCCCCTTCCGCCAGCACCACGCGTTTTGCGTCCGTGCGCGCCTGGGAGAAGATCGGCTTCATAAACAGATTGGTTTTGTAGACGAACTCGGTGAGTTTATCGACGTAGGCGTCAAAGTCCTGAATCGGGCGTGTCGCCACGCCGGAGTCCATCGCCGCCTTCGCAACCGCCGGAGCGATCTTCACGATCAGGCGCGGATCGAACGGTTTAGGAATGATGTAGTCCGGGCCGAAGCTCAGATCCTGATCGCCATAGGCTGAGGCCACCACTTCGCTCTGCTCGGCGTGGGCCAGCTCGGCAATGGCGTGAACCGCAGCCAGCTTCATCTCTTCGTTGATGGCGGTGGCGCCGACGTCCAGCGCCCCGCGGAAGATGAACGGGAAGCAGAGAACGTTGTTCACTTGGTTCGGATAGTCAGAGCGGCCGGTACAGATAATGGCATCCGGGCGCACCGCTTTTGCCAGCGGCGGCAGGATCTCCGGCTCCGGGTTGGCCAGGGCGAGGATTAACGGCGCGCGCGCCATCTTCATCACCATCTCTTCGCTGAGCACTTTCGGGCCCGAGCAGCCGAGGAAGATATCCGCCCCGTCCATCACCTCTGCCAGGCTGCGCTTGCCGTCGTCTTCCACGGCGTAGGCGGCTTTGGTCTCCGCCATATTGGCTTCGCGGCCCTTGTAGATCACCCCTTTGGAGTCGCAGACCACGATGTTGTGCTTCTGCATGCCCAGCGCCACCAGCAGGTTCATACAGGCGATGGCTGCCGCACCCGCGCCGGAGACCACCATGCGCACGTCAGAGAGGTTTTTCTCCACTACCCGCAGGCCGTTGAGGATGGCGGCGGTGCTGATGATGGCCGTCCCGTGCTGATCGTCGTGGAACACCGGAATGTTCATGCGCTCACGCAGCTTCTGCTCGATATAGAAACATTCCGGCGCTTTGATGTCTTCGAGGTTGATGCCGCCAAAGGTCGGCTCCAGCGCGGCCACCACGTTGATGAATTTATCCGGGTCGAGCTCGTCCACTTCAATATCAAACACGTCGATACCGGCGAATTTCTTGAACAGTACGCCTTTCCCTTCCATTACCGGTTTACCGGCCAGCGCCCCGATATTGCCCAGCCCCAGTACCGCCGTACCGTTGGAGATCACCGCCACCAGGTTGCCGCGGGCGGTGTATTTGTAGGCCGCCAGCGGATCTTTTTCGATTTCGAGACAGGGCGCGGCGACGCCGGGCGAGTAGGCCAGCGCCAGGTCGCGCTGGGTGGCGAGAGGTTTGGTCGGAGAAACCTGAATTTTGCCTGGTACGGGGAATTCATGAAAATCGAGGGCACTCTGTTTCAACTGCTCATCCATTGTAGGGTTCCTTTCACTTATCGTTAAAAAGGGTGATGTAGTTATGGTCCTGATGTTCACCCTGGCGTGGCGGACAGTAT
The DNA here is from genome assembly GCF_049312895.1 of Leclercia barmai. NCBI lineage: Bacteria > Pseudomonadati > Pseudomonadota > Gammaproteobacteria > Enterobacterales > Enterobacteriaceae > Leclercia > Leclercia barmai. The sequence goes on from NZ_JBMNWZ010000002.1 coordinate 802,067, forward strand.
CGCCGTTGACCGCCGTTCAAACTTTGAAGGCTGCCAAACTCTGACCATCCAGAAACAAAAATTGTTATCAATTTATAACAATCATGTTACCTGCCCAACGAAGCAAGACCATGCTCGTCTGCTATGCTTTTTTGTTAAGTACGTCGCGAAATTCACAGAAGTGTGTTTCTAAGCACTCCATCAACTCTTTTATTTATAAGGAGTAATCATTTATGAACCAACTAGACGGCATCAAACAATTCACCACGGTCGTTGCCGACAGCGGTGATATCGAATCCATCCGCCACTACCAGCCCCAGGATGCGACCACCAACCCGTCGCTGCTGCTGAAAGCCGCCGGCCTGGCGCACTTCTCGCACCTGATCGACGACGCCATCGCGTACGGTAAAGGACGCGGTAAAACCAAAGAACAACAGGTTGCCGAGGCCAGCGACAAGCTGGCGGTGAATATTGGTAGCGAAATTCTGAAAAGCATTCCGGGGCGCGTCTCCACCGAAGTGGATGCCCGCCTCTCCTTTGACCAGGAGAAAAGCATCGCCAAAGCGCGGCACCTGGTGCAGCTCTACGAGGCGCAGGATGTCGAGAAGTCGCGGATTCTGATCAAGCTGGCCTCCACCTGGGAGGGGATCCGCGCCGCCGAAGTGCTGGAAAAAGAGGGGATCAACTGCAACCTCACCCTGCTGTTCTCGTTCGCTCAGGCACGCGCCTGCGCCGAAGCCGGGGTGCATCTGGTTTCCCCGTTCGTCGGGCGTATCTATGACTGGTATCAGGCCCGCCAGCCGATGGACCCCTACGTGGTGGAAGAAGATCCCGGCGTGAAATCCGTTCGCAATATCTACGACTACTACAAGCAACACCGCTATGAAACCATCGTGATGGGCGCCAGCTTCCGCCGCACCGAGCAGATCCTCGCCCTCACCGGCTGCGACCGCCTGACCATCTCCCCTAACCTGCTGAAAGAGCTGCAGGACAAAGATGAGCCGGTTATCCGCCGCCTGGTGCCGTCCTCAACGGTGCTGCCAAAACCAAAACCCATGACCGAAGCCGAATTCCGCTGGGAGCATAATCAGGACGCCATGGCGGTCGAGAAGCTGTCAGAAGGGATCCGTCTTTTCGCGGTCGACCAACGCAAACTTGAAGATCTGCTCGCCGCCAAACTGTAACCTTGCCATGGAGTGAACTATGTCCCGTAAAGAGTTAGCCAATGCCATTCGCGCCCTCAGCATGGATGCCGTGCAAAAAGCCAATTCCGGCCATCCAGGCGCACCTATGGGCATGGCCGATATCGCCGAAGTGTTGTGGAACGACTTCCTGAAACATAACCCCAACGATCCGACGTGGTACGACCGCGACCGCTTTATTCTCTCTAACGGTCACGCCTCGATGCTGCTCTACAGCCTGCTGCATCTCTCCGGCTATAACCTGCCGCTGGAAGAGCTGAAAAACTTCCGTCAGCTGCACTCGAAAACGCCGGGACACCCGGAGCTGGGGTATACGCCAGGCGTCGAAACCACCACCGGGCCACTCGGTCAGGGGCTGGCGAATGCGGTTGGGCTGGCGATTGCCGAGCGCACGCTGGCGGCGCAGTTTAACCAGCCGGGACATGAAATTGTCGATCACCATACTTATGTGTTTATGGGCGACGGCTGTCTGATGGAGGGGATCTCTCACGAGGTCTGCTCTCTGGCGGGCACGCTGGGTCTGGGCAAGCTGATTGGTTTCTACGATCACAACGGCATCTCCATTGACGGCGAAACCGAGGGCTGGTTCACCGACGACACCGCCAAACGCTTTGAAGCCTACCACTGGCACGTGGTGCATGAGATTGACGGCCACGATCCCGAGGCGCTGAAAGCGGCTATTCAGGAAGCGCAAAGCGTGACGGACAAACCGTCGCTGATTATCTGTCGCACGGTCATCGGATTTGGCTCGCCGAACAAAGCCGGGAAGGAAGAGGCCCACGGTGCGGCGCTGGGCGAAGAGGAAGTGGCCCTGACCCGGCAGAAGCTGGGCTGGAAATACCCGGCCTTCGAAGTGCCAAAAGAGATCTACCAGGCCTGGGATGCCCGCGAGGCGGGCGAAAAAGCCCAGAAAGAGTGGAACGACAAATTCGCGGCCTACCAGAAGGCGCACCCGGAGCTGGCCGCTGAGTTCAGCCGTCGCATGAGCGGCGGCCTGCCTGAGGACTGGGAAGAGACCACCCAGGCGCTGATTGAGAATCTACAGGCTAACCCGGCGAAAATCGCCACCCGTAAGGCGTCGCAAAACGTCCTTAATGCCATCGGCCCGAGCCTGCCGGAGCTGCTGGGCGGCTCGGCGGACCTGGCGCCCAGTAACCTGACGATCTGGTCGGGTTCCACCTCGATCAAAGAGGATCTTGCCGGGAACTACATTCACTACGGGGTGCGCGAGTTCGGGATGACCGCCATTGCCAACGGTATCGCCCATCACGGCGGATTCGTGCCTTACACCGCCACCTTCCTGATGTTCGTGGAGTATGCGCGTAACGCCGCGCGTATGGCGGCGCTGATGAAGGCCCGGCAGATCATGGTCTATACCCACGACTCCATTGGTCTCGGGGAAGATGGCCCGACCCACCAGGCGGTGGAACAGCTGGCCAGCCTGCGTCTGACGCCGAACTTCAGCACCTGGCGTCCTTGCGATCAGGTCGAAGCAGCGGTGGGCTGGAAGCTGGCGGTGGAACGTCATAACGGCCCGACGGCGCTGATCCTCTCCCGTCAGAACCTGGCGCAGATCGAACGTACCCCGGAGCAGGTGAAAAACATTGCCCGCGGGGGGTATATCCTCAAAGACAGCGGCGGCAAGCCGGACGTGATTTTGATTGCCACCGGTTCGGAGATGGAGATCACCGTCAAGGCGGCCGAGAAACTCACCGCCGAAGGCCATGCGGTGCGGGTGGTGTCGCTGCCTTCCACGGATATCTTTGATGCCCAGGATGAAGCCTACCGCGAGTCGGTGCTGCCTTCAGACGTGACGGCGCGTGTGGCCGTTGAAGCGGGGATCGCGGATTACTGGTACAAGTACGTCGGGCTGAAGGGGGCAATCGTCGGGATGACCGGCTACGGTGAATCCGCTCCGGCCGACAAGCTGTTCCCGTTCTTCGGCTTTACCGTGGAGAACGTGGTAGAGAAGGCGCAGAATTTGCTTTAAGTGCCTCGCCCGGCGGCGCTATGCTTGCCGGGCCTACAAGGTCAACGTCATTTCGTAGGCCGGGTAAGCGCAGCGCCACCCGGCTTTTTAACGCGTAATCCACAGCGTCGGCCATGAATCCGGGCCATGCCAGTTATCGCAGCTCGGCTCTTCGGCATAGCGCACCAGACGGAAGCGCTGCCCGCTAAAACGCCAGCGCGTCTGGATACCGCAGTCTGCAATGCCCCGGCCCAGCGCCAGGGTGGTCAGCTCGCGGCTCTTCTCATCAAAACTGGCGTTCATTAACTCCATCTCGCTGCTGTCGCTCGACGGCACAAAAGGCAGGCGCAGGCGCACCACGTGCGAAGCGAACGGCTTTTTACGCGAGACCAGCCAGGCTAAATCGACGGTGTTGTATGCCCCCGCCTCGCAGCTAACTATCAGCAGCGCTTTGTCATCCGTTAAGGCGGTGACCCGCACTTCACGACGCGCCGGGTCGAGGGAACACTGGCTGTTATTGATGCGCCAGGTGCCATAGTCCAGTAGATCGCTGCGCTCCTCGCGGGTAAGCGGCGTCGGGGTCGGGTTCACCACGGCCACCTCTTTCAGCGCAGGCGCAGGCGGCACGCTCAGCGGCGGCTGCGCGCCTTTGTTGATCCACGCCGTTTCACTCCCGCCACGCTTTTGCTGGGCGTCAATAAACTGCAGCGCCTCTTTCAGCCCATCCAGAGAGATCGTCTGCTTGCCGTCGGCAAGGGTGATGGCCCTTTTTTGCTGCAGGGTGGTCAACAGGGCGGTAATGGTGGCGGCATGGTCAGTGGTCAAGCGCCACGGGGTAATTTTCCAGTGCGGGGGATCGAAGCGCAAGGGCTCGCCGTCGAGCAGCAAGCGGGGCGCGATGGCGGGCTGTTTAGGATCGGGCGTTTCCAGCCCACCGAGATCGATACGCAGCACCGCGTCGGTTTTCGCCCCGGCGCTGCGGCTTAAGGTCATCACCAGCCCGTTGTGCTCGCCGGTGTTGCGCGCGATGCAAAAGTTCTGGTTATTGCAGGTCACCTGCCAGTCAGTGAACGACTGCTGTGCAGGTGCCGCCCGGGCCAAAGACGCAGGCAGCACGCTGAGCATGAAAACAAGTAAAAGGCAGTGACGCATGAATAGCAGGATCCCGGAAGCAATGACTGGACAGACAGACCGTATCTTCCTGCTCATAACGGGGTAGCTCAATCAGATTTATCGGATAGATTTATATAAAATACATCTTATTAACGGTAATAAGATCAAGCCATTAACCCGGAACTTTGCAAATATTGCAATAATATCACCGTTTTGCCGTCCCGTATTTCACCCGATTGTATCATCGCAAGTGCCTGAACGAAGGGCAGTTCCAGCACCTCAATCTCTTCATCTTCAATCCCGCCGCCCTCCCCGGCGCGCCGGGCGTCGCTGTATTCCGCCACGAAGAAATGGACGATTTCCGTCACCCCACCCGGGGACATATAGAGCTCAAACACTTTACGCGCCTCGCCGACCACGAAGCCGGTCTCCTCAACCGCCTCTTTGCGAATGCACACTTCCGGCTCGTCGTTGTCCAGCAGCCCGGCGCAGGCTTCAATCAGGCGTCCGTCGGGGTTGCCGTTCACCCAGGTGGCGATGCGGAACTGGCGGATCAGCACCACGCTCTTCTTCTCACGGTTATAGAGCAGGACCGTGGCACCGTTGCCGCGATCGTAAACTTCGCGTTTGTGGCGCACCACTTCGCCGTTACGCCGCGTCAGGTCGTAGGTAAGGTTACGCAGGATGAAATAGTTATCCGAAAGGCACTTGTCTTTAATTAGTTCAATTTTCACGGTAATACGGGCTCCGTTGCGCATCATGCCGGTCATACTACGCTGCGAAGCCCGCATTGTCGCCCGTCGGGTTAATGGATGACTCCAAGCCAGTCGGCGATCCCTTGGGCGGCATGTCGCCCTTCGGCCATCGCCGTCACCACCAGGTCGGCGCCGCGCACCGCGTCGCCACCGGCAAAGATCTGCGGGTTGCTGGTCTGATAGCGGTAGCGTGATTCGACGCTGGCGGCAATCCGCCCCCAGTCATCCACCTCCACACCCTGCGCCTGCAGCCAGGGCATCGCATGGGGGTTAAAGCCGAAGGCCATAATCACCGCATCGGCAGGCATGACAAACTCGCTGCCCTCAACCGGCACCGGACGGCGGCGGCCCTGGGCGTCGGGTTCACCCAGTCGGGTGCGCAGCAGGCGGATGCCGTTTACCCGGCCATTATCATCAAGGGTCAACTCCACCGGCTGGACGTTGAATTCAAAAGTCGCGCCTTCTTCTTTAGCGTTCTTAACCTCTTTCTTCGAGCCCGGCATGTTGGCTTCATCCCGGCGATAGGCGCAGGTCACGTTTGCCGCCCCGTGACGCAGGGCGGTACGCACGCAGTCCATCGCCGTATCGCCGCCCCCCAGCACCACCACGTTCAGCCCGGCGGTATCAACAAAGGGTTCATCCGCTGATGACGGCAGTCCCATCAGCTGGCGGGTATTGCCCACCAGGAACGGTAAGGCATCGTAGACCCCCGGGGCATCCTCATGAGGAATGCCCGCTTTCATCGAGCGGTAGGTGCCCACGCCGACAAACAGGGCGTCGTAATCGCTGAGCAACTGCGTAAGCCGGATGTCTTTGCCCACTTCGCAGTTGAGCTCAAAGCGGATGCCCATGCCGGTGAAGATCTCCCGGCGGCGGGCCAGCAGGGATTTATCCAGCTTAAAGGCCGGAATGCCGAAGGTGAGCAGGCCGCCGATTTCCGGATGACGGTCAAATACCGTGACGCCGATCCCGCGGCGGATCAACGCGTCGGCGCAGGCCAGCCCGGCAGGTCCGGCCCCGATAATCGCCACCTTTTTATTGACCGGCGTGACCTGGCTTAGATCCGGCCGCCAGCCTTTGGCCAGCGCCTGATCCGAAATATAGCGCTCGATGTTGCCGATGGTCACCGACCCGGCCACGTCGCGCACCGTGCAGGCCCCTTCGCAGAGTTTGTCCTGCGGGCAGACCCGGCCCGTGATTTCCGGCAGGCAGTTGGTCTGATGGGATAACTCTACCGCAGCGTCGATATCCCCCGCTTTTACCCGCTCGATCCACTGGGGAATATGGTTGTGCAGCGGGCAGGTCCATTCGCAGATCGAATGCTCGCCACACTTCAGGCAGCGGTCTGCCTCCCGCTGCGCCTGCGCCGGGCGGAACGGCAGATAGATTTCGTCAAAATTACCCGCCCGCGCTTCGGGGGTGAGCTTATCCGGCTCGCCGCGCGCTGGCAGCCCGTTCATCTGCTCGCGTTTGCTAAAGGTTTTGCTCACGCTCGCCGACCGGGTCTGCCACGGCTGGGCCTCATGCCGCGCGGTGCGCAGTCGTCGGGCACGAGCCAGCTGGTTCAGGTTATCGGGGGTGACCAGCGACAGGGCATCTGCCGGGCAACTCTCCACGCAGGCGGGGCCCTGCGGGCGTTCAGGGCAGAGATCGCACTTCTGGGCAGTGGCCGCAAGGGGCGTGGTAACGATCTCCATGGTGCCAAACGGGCAGGCAACCACGCAGGCTTTACAGCCGATACATTTTTGTCCTTCCACCTGCACGCTGGCATCCACCCGGCTGATGGCCCCGTTCGGGCAGCTCTGCATGCAGGGGGCGTTTTCACAGTGATGGCAGGTGACGGCGCTGCGCTTACTGCCCTCTTTCACCACCGTGATGCGAGGGGTAAACTGGCGCTGGCTGAGGACGTGTTGCTCATTATTATGTGCCATGACGCAAGCGACCTCGCAGGCATAGCATCCAATACATTGCTGGCTATTTGCCATAATAAAACGGTTCATGACGATTCCCTTGCAGGCTCTGATAACCATTATTCTTTTAATGGAATAGTGTATTTACCCACCGCAACGGTAACAGGCAATGTTCATTTGCCCAGGAACGGGAAATATTTCGCCTGAACCTGTGTCAGATCAATTAATTTCATCGCCAGTGAAATTACGTTTCATTCCTTTAAAACAAGGCTTATCAGGACGCGATTAGTGAGAGTTAAACAACCTGTTTCACGCAGCCTTGCCCGGGCCTTTTTCTCCATCATCGCCCTCTCTCTGCTGACCAGCGCCATCGCGCTGTTTACCCTCGCCAGCGGGCAGCGTGATGCCGAGGCGATCAACCTGGCCGGCTCGTTGCGAATGCAGAGCTATCGCCTGGGATACGATATCCAGCGGGGCAGCGTCGACCTGCTGCCGCATCGCAAAATCTGGCAGCAAACCCTGAACGCCCCTGCCCTGCTCACCCTGAAAAGCTGGTATGTGCCGGACGAGGTAAAGGAGCGCTATCGCCAGCTGCAGATCTCATGGCAGGCGGTGGATCAGAAACTCGCCCAGGGTGATTACGTCTGGTATCAGGGCCAGATGGACGCATACGTGGCGCGTATCGACGCTTTTGTTCTCTCCCTGCAGCACTACGCCGAACATAAGATCCGGCTGGTGTTCGCCATCTCCCTGGCGGGCGGGACGGGTATTTTCCTGCTGGTGTTTATCACCCTGCGCCGGATCCGCCGGCAGGTGGTCGCCCCGCTCAATCACCTGGTGACCTCCAGCCTGCAAATCGAGCAAGGCCACTTTGATACCCCGGTGCCGGATACCGATCTGCCCAACGAGCTTGGCCTGCTCTCCCGCACCTTCAATCATATGTCGACGGAACTGCACAGCCTGTACCGCTCGCTGGAGAGTTCGGTTGAGGAGAAGACGCACCATCTGCACGAAGCCCACCAGCAGCTGGAGATGCTGTTTACCTGCTCCCAGGCGCTGAATACCGGCAAGATAGACAGCCACTGCTTCCGCAACATCCTGCACATAGTCTGCGAATATACCGGGATAAATTATCTGGCCCTGCACACCAGCGACGGCTGGCAGATGCAGGAGGGCGAAGCCGCACCGCATCTCGACACCCAGGTGCTGCCGGTGGTGATGCTGGAGACCCGCTTCGGCGAACTGCGCTGGCAAAGCGCGCAGCGCGCCGTTCCGGTGCCGCTGATGAAGAGCGTCGCGACGATGCTTGGCCGGGGCCTGTTTTCCAACCAGGCGCAGAAGCACTATCACCAGCTGCTGCTGATGGAGGAGCGCGCCACCATCGCCCGCGAGCTGCATGATTCCCTGGCGCAGGTGCTCTCTTATCTGCGCATCCAGCTGACGCTGCTTAAACATGCGGTACCGGAGGAGAACGAAACGGCGCAGGCGATCATCACCGATTTCTCCCGGGCGCTGAATGCCGCCTACCGCCAGCTGCGCGAACTGCTTACCACCTTCCGCCTGACGCTGAACCAGGCCAATCTGCCTGCCGCCCTGCAGGAGACGCTGGAGGATTTACAAAAACAGACCGCCGCCCGGCTGAGCCTCGACTGCCAGCTTTCGTCGCTGGCGCTGGATGCGCAGATGCAGGTGCACCTGCTGCAGATTGTCCGGGAGGCGGTGCTGAACGCCATCAAGCATGCGCAGGCCAGCGAGATTACGGTCAGCTGCGTCACCGACCCGGACGGCAGCCACAGGGTGACTGTTCGTGATAACGGCATCGGGATTGGCGATGCCAGCGAACCGCCGGGTCACTACGGCCTGAACATTATGCGCGAGCGCGCCGACCGCCTGGGGGGAACCCTGAGCTTCTCGCAGCCGCCGGACGGCGGTACCCAGGTCAGCGTGAGTTTTCGCTCTTTAACCACCACCGAGGGTAAATAACGGTAAAAACAGCCGGGGAGTCATCTTTCAGCCGCGCGGATGAACAATACTCACCGCTGCACAACGGGCGATGGCGCGGAGAAAGCGCATGATAATTTACATTATCTCCTTTATTTCTCCACGTTTGACATCCCCCTTACCGCTAGAGTTATGCGGGCTATAAACAATTACGACGCGCAGCAAAACGAGGTCCTACTTTAATGGCGAATTTTTTCATCGATCGCCCCATTTTTGCCTGGGTGCTGGCAATTCTGTTGTGTCTGACCGGCACGCTGGCTATTTTTTCCCTTCCCGTTGAGCAGTATCCCGATCTGGCTCCGCCTAACGTGCGGATCACGGCCAACTATCCGGGAGCATCCGCGCAAACCCTGGAGAACACCGTCACCCAGGTGATTGAGCAGAACATGACGGGCCTCGACAACCTGATGTACATGTCGTCCCAGAGCAGCGCCACCGGCCAGGCGTCGATAACCCTGAGCTTTACCGCGGGCGCCGACCCGGATGAAGCGGTGCAACAGGTGCAGAACCAGCTGCAGTCGGCCATGCGTAAGCTGCCGCAGGCGGTTCAGAATCAGGGCGTGACGGTGCGTAAAACCGGCGATACCAACATCCTGACCATTGCGTTTGTCTCCACTGACGGCTCAATGGATAAGCAGGATATCGCCGACTATGTCGCCAGTAATATTCAGGATCCGCTGAGCCGTATCAACGGCGTGGGGGATATCGACGCCTACGGGTCGCAATACTCGATGCGTATCTGGCTCGATCCGGCGAAGCTCAACAGCTTCCAGATGACCGCGAAAGACGTCACCGACGCCATCGAATCACAGAACGCGCAGATTGCGGTGGGTCAGCTGGGCGGAACGCCGTCCGTGGACAAGCAGGCGCTGAATGCCACCATTAACTCCCAGTCGCTGTTGCAGACCCCGCAGCAGTTCCGCGATATCACCCTGCGCGTCAATCAGGATGGATCCGAGGTGCGTCTGGGGGATGTTGCCACCGTAGAGATGGGGGCCGAGAAGTACGATTACCTGAGCCGCTTTAACGGCAAAGCGGCCTCCGGGCTGGGCGTTAAGCTGGCCTCCGGCGCTAACGAGATGGCCACCGCGGAGCTGGTGATCGACCGTCTCGATGAGCTGTCGCACTATTTTCCCCACGGGCTGGAATACAAAATCGCCTACGAGACCACCTCGTTCGTGAAGGCCTCCATTGAAGATGTGGTGAAAACCCTGCTGGAAGCCATCGCCCTGGTATTCCTGGTGATGTATCTGTTCCTGCAAAACTTCCGCGCAACGCTGATCCCGACCATCGCCGTTCCGGTGGTGTTGATGGGCACCTTCACGGTGCTCTACGCCTTTGGCTACAGCATTAATACCCTCACCATGTTCGCGATGGTGCTGGCGATAGGCCTGCTGGTGGATGACGCCATCGTGGTGGTGGAGAACGTCGAACGTATCATGAGCGAAGAGGGACTCTCGCCCCGTGAAGCCACACGGAAATCGATGAAGCAGATCCAGGGCGCGCTGGTGGGTATCGCCATGGTGCTGTCGGCGGTCTTTGTGCCGATGGCCTTCTTCGGCGGCACCACCGGGGCGATCTACCGCCAGTTCTCAATAACCATCGTTGCGGCGATGGTGCTGTCGGTGCTGGTGGCGATGATCCTCACCCCGGCGCTGTGCGCCACCCTGCTTAAGCCGCTGCATAAGGGCGAGCAGCACGGTCAGAAAGGGTTCTTCGGCTGGTTCAACCGCATGTTTAACCGCAACGCAGCGCGCTACGAAGCGGGCGTGGGGCGGATCCTGCAACGCAGCCTGCGCTGGATGCTGATCTACGTTCTGCTGCTGGGGGGCATGGTCTTTATGTTCCTGCGCCTGCCCACCTCGTTCCTGCCACTGGAAGACCGGGGCATGTTTATCACCTCGGTACAGTTACCGAGCGGCTCGACCCAGCAGCAGACCCTGAAGGTGGTGCAGCAGGTGGAGTCGTACTTCTTTAACCAGGAGAAAGACAACGTGCTGTCGGTCTTTGCCACCGTGGGCTCCGGCCCCGGCGGGAACGGGCAGAACGTGGCGCGTATGTTTGTCCGCCTGAAAGACTGGGATGAGCGTGATGCCAAAACCGGCAGCTCGTTCGCCATTATCGAGCGCGCCACCAAAGCCTTCAGCCACATAAAAGAGGCGCGGGTTTTTGCCAGCAGCCCACCGGCCATTAGCGGGCTCGGCAGCTCGGCAGGCTTTGACATGGAGCTGCAGGATCACGCCGGAGCCGGTCATGACGCCCTGATGGCCGCCCGCGACCGGCTGCTGGAGCTGGCCGGGGAAGAGCCTTCCCTGACCCGCGTGCGCCACAACGGTCTGGACGACAGCCCGCAGCTGCAAATCGATATCGATCAGCGCAAAGCGCAGGCGCTGGGCGTCTCCATCGACGACATCAACGACACCCTGCAAACCGCGTGGGGCTCGAGCTACGTGAACGACTTTATGGATCGTGGCCGCGTGAAGAAGGTCTATGTCCAGTCGGCGGCTAAATACCGCATGCTGCCGGATGATATCAACCTGTGGTATGTGCGCAATAAAGACGGAGGCATGGTGCCCTTCTCGGCCTTTGCCACCTCGCGCTGGGAGACCGGTTCACCGCGTCTGGAGCGCTATAACGGCTACGCTGCGGTAGAGATTGTCGGGGAAGCCGCGCCGGGCGTCAGCACCGGTACCGCCATGGATACGATGGAAAATCTGGTGCAGCAGCTGCCTGCCGGGTTTGGCCTCGAGTGGACCGCCATGTCCTATCAGGAGCGCCTCTCGGGTGCCCAGGCTCCGGCATTGTATGCCCTGTCGCTGCTGGTGGTGTTCCTGTGTCTGGCCGCGCTGTATGAGAGCTGGTCGGTGCCGTTCTCGGTGATGCTGGTGGTTCCACTGGGGGTGATCGGCGCTCTGCTCGCCACCTGGATGCGCGGCCTGGAAAATGACGTCTACTTCCAGGTGGGGCTGTTAACGGTCATCGGCCTGTCGGCGAAGAACGCCATTCTGATTGTCGAGTTCGCCAACGAGATGAATGAAAAAGGTCACGACCTGATGGCCGCGACCCTCGAAGCCTGTCGCCAGCGTCTGCGGCCTATTCTGATGACCTCCCTGGCGTTCGTCTTTGGCGTGCTGCCGATGGCAACCAGCTCCGGTGCGGGGTCCAGCAGTCAGCATGCGGTGGGTACCGGGGTGATGGGCGGGATGATCTCGGCGACGATCCTCGCCATTTACTTCGTGCCGCTGTTCTTTGTTCTGGTGCGTCGACGTTTCCCGTTAAAGGAACGACAGAAATAAGCTACTGAAAATAAAAAAGGCGTCCTTACCGGACGCCTTTTTTGTGTGTTTATTTTCACACTATTGTTATTAACTAATTAAGTGCTCTTGCAATTCTTGCTGAATGTCATTTACGAAGCATGCCTTCGATAAAATCTTTCCAGTTCCCCAGTTCACGTTCAATCATAACTACCTCTCTTATTATTATGGGCCATTCTACGAGAATATATCATCATTGTGAAGACTTTTTAATCAGTGGTACTGCTCTACCCCCGTTGGTACGACTGGCTTGTAGATAATATGGGTCCTTCTCCATAAATTTTATGTGACCAACTGCAATATTTTGAAATAACCTTGATCGAGGGTGAGATGTTTATTTACTCCCTGTTCTTACTAAACTTTTTCGCCGTTGGACTTCTATGCGATAAAGATGAAATAATATTCATGACCTGTGCACTATTTATGCCGCGGTTGAATATTCAATAATGTAATAAAACAAATGTGTTATATTTCCGCAAACCTTTAATCATCGAAAATACTGAGCAAACGCCCACTTTTAAGACAAAAGGATTCACCATGACCACCCTGTACGGCATCAAAAATTGCGACACCATTAAAAAAGCCCGCCGCTGGCTGGAGCAGAACAACGTTGACTACCGTTTTCACGATTATCGCGCTGACGGCCTTGATGCTGATTTGATGCAGAAGTTCATCGCCGAGCTCGGCTGGGAAGCCCTGCTGAACACCCGCGGCACCACCTGGCGTAAACTGGATGAATCCCTGCGCGCCAGCATCAACAATGCGGACAGCGCAGCGGCGTTAATGCTTGAAATGCCTGCAATCATCAAACGCCCATTGCTCTGGACGCCCGGTAAGCCTATGCTGCTGGGTTTCAACGAAAATCAATACCAAACCTATTTTATTGAGGTGTAGTCTATGTCATGCCCGGTCATTGAGCTGACTCAGCAGCTTATTCGCCGCCCTTCCCTGAGCCCCGATGATGCGGGTTGTCAGGCTCTGATGATCGAACGCCTGCGGGCGATTGGTTTTACCGTCGAACCGATGGATTTTGGCGACACGCAAAATTTCTGGGCCTGGCGCGGTCAGGGTGAAACGCTGGCGTTTGCCGGCCATACCGATGTAGTGCCAGCCGGGGATGCCGACCGCTGGATCAATCCGCCTTTCGAACCGACCATCCGCGACGGCATGCTGTTTGGCCGCGGCGCGGCGGACATGAAAGGCTCCCTGGCGGCGATGGTGGTTGCCGCCGAACGTTTCGTGGCGCAATACCCGAACCATAAAGGCCGTCTGGCGTTCTTGATCACCTCTGATGAAGAGGCCAGCGCTAAAAACGGCACCGTGAAGGTGGTTGAAACGCTGATGGCGCGCAACGAACGTCTGGATTACTGCCTGGTGGGCGAGCCGTCCAGCACCGAAGTGGTGGGTGACGTGGTCAAAAATGGCCGTCGCGGCTCCATCACCTGTAACCTGACCATTCACGGCGTACAGGGTCATGTGGCCTATCCGCATCTGGCCGACAATCCGGTACATCGCGCCGCCCCGATGCTCAACGAGCTGGTCGGGATCGAATGGGATAAGGGCAACGACTATTTCCCCCCGACCAGCATGCAGATTGCCAACATCCAGGCCGGTACCGGCAGCAACAACGTTATCCCTGGCGATCTGTTTGTGCAGTTTAACTTCCGCTTCAGCACCGAGCTGACGGACGAAATGATCAAAGCCCGCGTGGTGGCCCTGCTGGAAAAACACCAGCTGCGCTACAGCATCGACTGGTGGCTGTCCGGCCAGCCGTTCCTGACCGGACGCGGTAAGCTGGTGGATGCGGTGGTTAACGCTATCGCGCACTATAATGAAATTAAACCGCAACTGCTGACCACAGGCGGTACCTCTGATGGTCGCTTTATTGCCCGCATGGGTGCACAGGTGGTCGAACTTGGGCCGGTGAACGCCACGATTCATAAAATCAATGAATGCGTGAACGCCGCAGATTTGCAACTGCTGGCCCGTATGTATCAACGTATCATGGAGCAGCTCGTCGCCTGACGGTTGCCCCAAAGAAGGATAAGCGAATGGACTGGCTGGCTAAATACTGGTGGATCCTGGTACTGGTTTTTCTGGTAGGCGTGCTGCTGAACGTGATCAAGGATCTCAAGCGCGTTGACCATAAGAAATTCCTCGCCAACAAACCTGAACTCCCTCCCCACCGTGATTTTAATGACAAGTGGGATGATGAAGACGACTGGCCGAAGAAAGACCAGAAGAAGTAACGCCTTCACCCTCTCCCCGACGGGGAGAGGGTTATCCGCTAAAAGAATTCAACAATATCGTCATCATTCGGCTTGCCGCCGCTGAGCGCTTCATCGAAGTAGTGTTTCGGCACGGTATACCGCAGGTGATCCAGCGCAAACTGAACGCTGCGATCGTCAATGGCGTGGCCCAGATCGTCGACAATATCCAGCGTCACATCGCCCCCTGCGCGGATCAGCGCTTCCTGAGCGGCAACCGCATGGGAAAGCTCGATCACGCGATCTTCCCCGCCGTGGATCAGATGGATAGTGGTCTTCGTGGTCGCCTGCTCGGGCAAGGTCGCATAGCGACCGTTGAAAGCAATCACCCGAGAGACCAGGCCCGGCTCCGCCTTTATGCTCTCCAGCGCCATGATCGCGCCCTGAGAAAAACCAATCAGCGCGGTGGCATCTGACTTCACCCCGCTCTGCTGCTGCCAGTAACGCACCGTTTCGACAAAGGTCGGCATGATGGCATCCACCCGCCCCTGACGGCTCTCTTCGGTCACGTCCTGCACCGAAAACCACTGGCGACCGTTCGGGCCGCACGGCTGTGGACCGCCCACGCTGACCACCAGAGCGTCGGGAAACAGCGGCGCAAACCAGCTGCCAACCTGCCCCATATTGACCGGGTTATCGCCGACGCCATGAAACAGCAGCAGCAGCTGTTTGGCCGGTTTATCGGGGCTCTGGACAACAAAATGGTCATGTTTCATGGCAGTCTCCTTAATTGATAAGCGGGATTCTACGCCTGACAGGCAGAATGAACATGCCAGTTTACTGATGAAGTCATTGAAAAAATTGCCATTGCAAAACAGTCTGTTTCAGCTCCTGACAGCGGGGGTTGTCCAGCTGGGCCAGCGCCTGACCCGCCTCGCTGCGCAGATAACTCAACAACGCCTTGCGCCCGCTCAGCCCCAACAGTTGGCTCAGGTCGCTGTCGTCCATGCCCTGCCCGATTTTGCCCCGCAGGCCGGTCAGCGGCAGATCCGCGGTGTTCAGCAATCGCGTCAGGCTGGCGAGCGACGCCGTGAGCGGGCGGTGCGCAAAAGCAAACCCGGCCAGCTCAAGCCAGTCATCATCATTAAGGGTAGCTTCCTCTGCAGGCTGTACCGGGATCTTTTCACCGTTCCAGCGCTCAATTACCGCAGCATCGCGGCACAGCCGATGATGCTCACGCTGGCACAGCGCCTGCCCCGCCGCGCTGAGCGGCAGGATCGCCATCGCCGTGAAGCAGCCACTGCTGGCTTCGCGGTGACTGCCCATGCGTACCAGCACAAATCCACAGCGCTGCCAGAAGCGCCACAGCTCGTCGGTGTAGCCGAAGCTGACGGAAAGGTAGTCGAGGCTCTCCTGCTGGCGGCTACTGGCCACCAGCGCCTGACCAATGCCTTCACGCTGGCGGGCAGGATGGACGGCCACCCGGGTTACCCGTCGGGCGGTGAGCGTCGCCGCCTGAGGTGAGCCGCCGTGGGCTGCTAAAGATTGCGCCACCAGATTACCGCGCGGACGCCGGTAGCCCGCCCACACCGCCTGGCTGAGCGCCGGGCTCAGACCGCCCTCCTCCACCAGCCACAGCGCGCCGCAGACGCTCTCCCCGGCGCGGGCGACGGCAAAATGCTGCCCGGGGGCATCCATCATGCGCCGCAGATCCAAGGGTGACGTTCGGTAGTGGGCGGCGCAGAGCAGTTTGTAGACGGCGGTCGGCAGCGCGGGCTCGCGGCTCCAGGCCTCCTGCTCCAGCGGCATATAACTGATTCCGCCCTGCGGAACGCGGTCGTCGGGCTCATCATCAAACAGCAGGACATCCGCAATAATGCGCTCCAGCGGACAGCCTGCGGCCCAGCGCACCGGGGCGGAGAGCGTGAAGTAACGCAGCCCGGCAAAACGGGCGCAGAATTTCAGTAAAAAGCCCCGGCCGGTGCCTTCGTAGCCCTGCACCGTAGTGGTGAGCAGAACGCGAGGGAAGCGCGTCACCAGCCTCTCGAGCAGCGGGCCGGAAATGGCTGCCGCCTCATCGACAATCAGCCAGTCGGCGTGCAGATCCGAAGCCAGCAGCGCATCCGGGGCGATAAAGTGGTAGCGCTCGCCGCCAAAGCGGGCAATGACCTCCGTCGCCGCTCTGGCGGGGGCGGTGACAATGGCGTTGCCGGCAATGCGCTGCAACAGCATGCCCGCCAGCGCCGATTTGCCGCGCCCGCGCGGGGCGGTCACGGCGGCGACGCCTTCGGGCATCGTCATGAGTTGGTCGAGAACAGCCGCCTGCTCGCTCTGCGGTTCGCCGCTGGCCGGGTGCCAGGCGGGTGCCGGTGCGGATGGCGTAAAGCTAAAAGGCTCGCCCTGCTGCCAGCGTAATACCAGCGGATCGCGCAGGATGTGGCGGCAGAAGCGGTGAATAAAACGCGGCGTGGGGATGGGCTGCGGGCTGTCGCTCCAGCGCAGTGAATCCTGGTCGGATTCCTGCGGCCAGCGCGCCAGATCGGGCGTGAGTAATACCAGCACGCTTCCGGCACGCAGCGTGCCCGCCACGGCGGCAAACGCCGAGACGTCAAAGCCCTGTCGGGCATCGAAGATAGCATGGAGAAACTCGCGGCCCAGCAGTTGATGCAGCGCCTGCGGCGCGCAGGAAGGCGATGGCGGGGCGTCAGGGCCAATCCACAGCCAGTCCCCGGGATAGTGCCCTTTCAGCAGCAGCGCCTGCTGCTGCGTCCAGTTTTCATCTCCACTCAGCACCAGCAGCCGCCGGTGCCCCTCCCGCGCCAGTTGTTCAGGCAGGCCTGATAAATTCATCCCTGACATTGAGGATCAGATTGCCTTGCCGAAGGTATTGCATTGCGCCGGATCGCCGCCGTCAAAACCTTTTTTGAACCAGCTGTAGCGCTGTTCCGACGTGCCGTGGGTAAAGCTGTCCGGCACGACATGACCCTGACTTTGCTTTTGCAAACGGTCATCGCCAATGGCGTGGGCTGCGTTAAGCGCCTCTTCCAGATCGCCCGCTTCCAGCACCCCCTCCTGCTGCATACTGTGGCCCCAGACGCCGGCAAAGCAGTCGGCCTGCAGTTCCATGCGCACTGACAGGGCATTCACCTCTTTCTCGCTGGCATTCTGCTGAAGCTGGCGAACTTTAGGCTCAATCCCGAGCAGTTTTTGCACGTGATGGCCCACTTCATGGGCGATGACGTAGCCCTGGGCAAAGTCGCCGTCGGCGCCCAGTTTGCGTTTCATGTCATCGTAGAAGGAGAGATCGATATAGACGGTAGAATCAGCAGGACAGTAGAACGGCCCCATCACCGATTGCCCGGTACCGCAGCCGGTGCGCGTGGCGCCGCGATACATCACCAGCTTCGGCTGCTGGTAGGTCCGGCCCATTTTGTCGAACAGCTGGCCCCAGGTATCTTCCGTTGTAGCGAGGATCACCGAGGTAAACTTCGCCGCTTCATCTTCGTTCGGGCTGATGGATCGCGGAGATTGATACTGTTGCTGCTGCATCGGTTGCCCGGTCAGCAAGCCGCTGAGGTCGACGCCGTAGTAGCCCGCCACCACCACAACCAGCAGGATAATGATGCCGCCCTTGCCGCCAGGTAAACGAAAACCCGGGCCGCCCATGGATGGGCCACCGCCGCCACTACGTCTGTCTTCTACATTGTCGCTTTCGCGACGTCCTTGCCAACGCATAACCACCTCGAAAAATATCATCCTAATAATAGGTAGATCGTAGGCGGTTCGGGACAAGATTACCACTGGAAACAGGGGTGAGATGCCAGAGGACCTTTCGCTCCCCTGGCAGAAAAGGCAGGATTAGTCGAGATTGACGCCCAGACGGTGGGCAACGGCTTCATACGCTTCGATTACGCCGCCGAGGCTTTGGCGGAAGCGGTCTTTGTCCATTTTATCCAGGGTCTCTTTGTCCCACAGGCGGCTGCCGTCCGGGGAGAATTCATCACCCAGCACCACCTCGCCTTTATACAGTCCGAATTCCAGTTTGAAGTCGACCAGGATCAGGCCCGCGTCGTCAAACAGCTTCTTCAGCACGTCGTTGGCTTTGTAGGTCAGTTCCTGCATGCGCGCCAGGTTCTCTTTGCTCACCCAGCCAAAGGTTTCGCAGTAAGATTCGTTGACCATCGGATCGTGCATGGCGTCGTTTTTCAGGAACAGGTCGAACAGCGGCGGATTCAGCTCGATACCCTCTTCGATACCCAGACGCTTCACCAGGGAGCCCGCGGCGCGGTTACGAACGACACATTCAACCGGCACCATATCCAGCTTCTTCACCAGACACTCCGTATCGGACAGCAACGCTTCCATCTGCGTCGGGATGCCCGCTTCTTCCAGCTTGCTCATAATGAAGTGGTTGAACTTGTTGTTCACCATCCCTTTACGGTCAAACTGCTCAATGCGCGCGCCATCTCCTGCTGACGTATCATTGCGGAACTCGAGCACCAACAGATCCGGGTTTTCCGTGCTGTATACGGTTTTCGCTTTGCCACGATACAACTCAGCTTGCTTCTGCATCTTCATTACTCCTGGTGTGATGATTTGTGTTCAAAACTGGAGATATTATGCCACGCACACGTTTGCGTAGCACGAAAATTAAAAGGGCTGGAGTAACCAGCCCTTTTTTTTTACTTGCTGAAGGCTGCCTGGAGGACAGCGACCAGCGCATCGTTCTGCGACTGGGTCAGCGTATGGCCTTTCGGATCGATAAACTGCAGGCTGCTACGGTTATCCAGATCGCCGACCTGAAGTTTGTAATCGCCAGAGGACAGTCCCGGATCGCGTACGCCCAGCGCTTCCCAACTGCTGTCAGACAGCGGCTTGTAGGTAAGCGTCATGCTGCCGGTTGAACGGGTGCTGTCGGTCACTTTCATGCCGACGCGCTCAAGGGTGGATGGCAGACGCTGCCAGACCTGGTTGAACGGACCACGCACCACCAGCATTGGCAGACCAGTATCGTCGGCAGCGCTCTGCACGTCGAAGGTCGCGCCATTGCGGCTCTGAGCGGCATTAGCAGCGTCGGTGGCGTTCTTGTCGAGACCCGCAGCAATGACGTTAAGCAGTTCGGTGCTGTAACGCTGCATGGATGCCGCGTCTGCAACCGGTTTGCCCGCCTGCTCCAGGTTCAGCAGTTTAACCACCACCGCCTGCTGATAACCCTGAGGTTTAACAGAGACTTGATAGCGTCCACGGTACTGTTGATCTTCGTCCAGACGGTTCCATTCGATCCAGTCTGTCGACAGCGTCTGGCTGGCGTCGTCGCGCTGAGTAATCGCGTAGTTCTTCGACTGAAGGACGCTGACCACCTGCGGCCACAGCGTGGCGTTACGCGCGCTTTCAACCTGCAGCGTTGCGGTATCGCCAGTGAACTGAGTACGCGCCCCGCTCACCAGCGCCAGAGGCTGTGCTGGCGGACGAATATCAAGCGCTTTGCCTACCGCGCCGCTGCCGTTGGTGACCGGAATGTTGTAGTCGCCATTCTGAATCGGCAGGATCATGCCAGCAGGTGCATGAAGTTCAGCAAGCGGCGCGGCATCCAGATAGGATTCGTCACCACTCACCTGGCGCTTGTAGCGTGAATCTGAGCTACAGGCCGCGAGCAGCATAACAAGCGAAACACCCGCAACCTTCGCCAGGCGCGACTTCTGTACTGAGTAAGCCATCAAATCTCCCTAAACTTTACAGCAGACCGGCATGCTTAAGCGCGCTCGTGACCGTTTCGCGACCGTGGTCGGTAATCGGGGTCATTGGCAGGCGCAGCGTATCGGTCGCTACAAGTCCCAACTCCTTACATGCCCATTTCACTGGGATCGGATTGGGTTCGACAAATAATTTGTTGTGCAGCGGCATCAGACGCTGGTTAATCAAGCGCGCTTCATGGAAATGACCGGCCGCAGCCAGTTTACACATTTCAGCCATATCGCGGGCTGCAACGTTGGAGGTCACGGAAATCACGCCGTGGCCACCGAGCTGCATAAAGTCCAGCGAGGTCGCATCATCGCCACTCAGCAGAATAAAGTCGTCTGAAACCAGCTCTTTGATCTGATGAACGCGGCTTAAGTTCCCGGTCGCCTCTTTAATACCGATAATATTTTTTACTTTCGCGAGGCGGCCTACCGTTTCTGGCAGCATATCGCAGCCAGTGCGCGACGGCACATTATACAGAATTTGTGGCAAGTCAGTATGTTCAGCGATGGCTTTGAAATGCTGGAACAAACCTTCCTGGGTCGGGCGGTTGTAGTATGGCGTGACCGTCAGGCAACCTACCACACCACTGTCGTTGAAACGCTGGGTCAGGCTGATGGCTTCCGCGGTCGCGTTGGCGCCCGTACCGGCGATAACCGGGATACGCCCGTCAGCCAGTTCGAGAGTCATCATGACCACTTCGCCATGCTCTTCATGGCTCAACGTTGCAGATTCACCGGTAGTCCCTACCGAAACAATCGCCGAGGTTCCGCTGGCGACATGATAATCAATCAGTTTCTTCAGGCTTGACCGGCAGACATTACCTTTCTCATCCATCGGTGTAACAAGCGCGACAATACTTCCCGTGAACATGGGCCATCCTCTGTGCGTACAAGAGCCTCAATGGTACGTTTGGTGCTGTAATAAAAGCAAGCGACGTGAGGCCTCCAGGTTATTGTATGCCGGTTTTTTTTATGCTTTCCTTAGAAAGACTAAACCACGCAAAGGAAGAACAGGTTTGACAACCTCATCACAACATTACCTGGTTATCACTGCGCTGGGTGCCGACAGGCCGGGGATCGTGAACACCATCACCCGCCACGTCAGTAGCTGCGGCTGCAATATCGAAGACAGCCGCCTGGCGATGCTGGGTGAAGAGTTTACCTTCATCATGCTGCTTTCCGGGTCGTGGAATGCGATCACCTTAATTGAATCGACCCTGCCATTAAAAGGCGCAGAGTTGGATCTGCTGATCGTGATGAAGCGCACCACCGCGCGCCCGCAGCCGGCCCTGCCCGCCACCGTATGGGTGCAGGTGGAAGTGACGGACTCCCCGCATTTAATCGAACGCTTTACCGCCCTGTTTGACAGCCACCAGATGAATATCGCTGAGCTGGTTTCGCGTACTCAGCCGGGTGAAGTCGGCACCGTGCCTAAACTGTTTATTCAGATCACCGCGCACAGCCCGGCGTCGCGCGATGCGTCAAATATCGAGCAAGCGTTCAAAGCCCTCTGTACAGAACTGAATGCGCAAGGCAGTATTAACGTCGTCAATTATTCCCAGCATGAACAGGATGGAGTTGAGTAATGAATCCACTGAAAGCCGGTGACATCGCACCGAAATTTAGCTTGCCCGATCAAGACGGTGAGCAAGTAAATTTAACCGACTTCCAGGGACAGCGTGTACTGGTCTATTTCTACCCGAAAGCCATGACCCCAGGCTGTACCGTACAAGCCTGCGGCTTACGCGATAACATGGACGAGTTGAAAACTGCTGGCGTTGAAGTGCTGGGTATCAGCACCGACAAGCCGGAAAAACTGTCTCGCTTCGCCGAAAAAGAGCTGCTGAACTTCACGCTGCTGTCCGACGAAGATCACCAGGTCTGCAACGCGTTTGGCGTCTGGGGTGAGAAAACCTTTATGGGTAAAACCTATGACGGTATTCACCGCATCAGCTTCCTGATTGACGCTGACGGCAAGGTTGAACACGTGTTTGATGACTTCAAAACCAGCAATCACCATGATGTGGTGCTGGAATGGGTTAAAGCGAACGCCTGAAGGTAAATGCAAAACGGCAACCTGAGTTGCCGTTTTTAGTGTTTGCTCCCTCTCCACGTGGGAGAGGGTCGGGGTGAGGGCGTCAGCCCGCACAAAACCGTAGGCCGGGTAAGCGTAGCGCCACCCGGCAAAAACTACTCCTCCACCGCCGGCACATCCGGCCATGCGTGAACCACCGCTTTAATCAGCGTTGCCAGCGGGATCGCAAAGAACACGCCCCAGAATCCCCATAATCCGCCAAAAATGACCACCGACAGGATAATGACCAGCGGGTGAAGGTTCACCGCTTCCGAGAACAGCACCGGCACCAGCAGGTTGCCGTCCAGTCCCTGAATGATCAGATAGACGACGAAACAGCTCCAGAACTCCGTGCCCAGCCCAAACTGGAACAGCGCCACGCCCACCACCGGAATGGTGACCACAAAGGCCCCGATATAGGGGATAAGCACCGAGAAGCCGACCAGTACCGCCAACAGCAGGGAATAGTTCAGGCCAAAGATCAAGAACCCAATCCAGGTGGCGACCCCAACGACAATCATCTCCAGCACTTTGCCGCGGATGTAATTGGTGATCTGCTGGTTCATCTCTTTCCACACCTGCCCTGCCAGGCCACGGTTACGCGGCAGAACGCGACGCACCGCGTTAAGCATCTGCTCTTTATCTTTAACCAGGAAGAAGACCATCAGCGGCACCAGCACCAGATAGACCGCCAGCGTCAGCAGGCCCACCAGCGACGCGAGGGAGAATTTCACCACCGTATCCCCCATCGTCATGATGCGGGTACGCATGTTTTCAGCCATCGCATCAATAATGCCCGCGTCCATCAGGGCCGGATAGCGGCGCGGCAGAGTAGCGGAAAAGTCAGACAGTTTGCTCAGCATCCCCGGCATGTCGCGGATCAGGTTTATCCCCTGCTGCCAGGCGATAGGCAGAACCACAAAGGACATCACCATTAATATGCCGACAAAAAAGACCAGCACGATGATGCTGGCCCAGCGGCGGGAGCAGCCAATATTTTCCAGCCGGACGGTGGGCCACTCCAGCAGATAGGCGAGCACAATCGCCACCAGCAGCGGTGCCAGCAGCCCGCTAAAGAAGAAGAGGATGCCAAATCCGGCAACCAGAATAACCAGTAAAGCAATGGCTTCGGGATCGCTAAAGCGTCGGCGGTACCACTGCATTAATAACTCGAGCATACAACCCTTCCCTGAAGATGTTGGCTGGACGTAAAGGGTGAATTGTATCGAAGAGTTAATGAAAAGACTTTCGCTTTTTCGTGCTCTGTCACAAAACGCAAAAGCCTGAAAAGAGGGATTTTCTTATCGCCCTGACGCGAATACACTGGCAGAGCAGCCGCAGATGAACGATATGCGGGTTCTTCGGTCAAATTAGCACACCCACCAGACAGGACAGAGGTTATGTTCAGGCAGTTGAAAAAAACGTTGGTTGCGACGCTCATCGCTGCGCTGACCGCTGGCCAGATGATGCCAGCCTTCGCTGACTCTGCAGACTCATTGCCGGATATGGGCACCTCGGCAGGAAGCACGCTCTCCATTGGTCAGGAGATGCAAATGGGCGACTTCTATGTGCGCCAGCTGCGCGGCAGCGCGCCGCTGATTAACGATCCGCTGCTGGTGCAGTACATCAATTCGCTGGGGATGCGTCTTGTCTCCCATGCGAATTCGGTCAAGACGCCTTTCCACTTCTATTTAATCAATAACGACGAGATCAACGCCTTCGCCTTCTTCGGCGGCAACGTGGTGCTGCACTCGGCGTTATTCCGCTATGCCGATAACGAAAGCCAGCTGGCCTCGGTCATGGCGCACGAAATCTCCCACGTCACCCAGCGCCACCTGGCGCGAGCGATGGAAGATCAGAAGCGCAGCGCCCCGCTCACCTGGGTGGGCGCGCTGGGCTCTATCCTGCTGGCGATGGCCAGCCCGCAGGCGGGTATGGCGGCGCTGACCGGTACTCTGGCGGGAACCCGTCAGGGGATGATCAGCTTTACCCAGCAAAACGAACAGGAAGCCGACCGCATCGGTATTCAGGTGCTGCAGCGCTCCGGGTTTGACCCGCAGGCGATGCCGGGCTTCCTCGAAAAATTACTCGACCAGGCGCGCTACTCTTCACGCCCGCCGGAAATTTTGCTCACCCACCCGCTTCCGGAAAGCCGCCTTTCGGATGCGCGCAACCGCGCCAACCAGATGCGTCCGGTGGTGGTGCAGTCCTCGCAGGATTTCTACATGGCGAAGGTCAGAACCCTCGGCATGTATAACTCCGGGCGTAACCAGCTAACCAACGATCTGCTGGATGCCCTGAACAAAGGCAACGTCCGTGAGCAGCGGGCGGCCCAGTATGGGCGTGCACTGCAGGCGATGGAAGCCAGCAACTACGACGAAGCCCGCAAGAACCTGCAGCCGCTGCTGGCCGCAGAGTCAGGCAACGCCTGGTATCTCGATCTCGCGACCGATATCGATTTAGGGCAGAAAAAAGCCCAGGATGCGATTAACCGCCTGAAAGGTGCCCGCGATCTGCGCAACAACCCGGTACTGCAGCTCAACCTGGCGAACGCTTACTTACAGGGTGGACAGCCGCAGGACGCCGCCACGCTCCTCAACCGCTACACCTTCAGTAATAAGGATGACCCTAACGGTTGGGATCTGCTGGCCCAGGCAGAAGCCGCGCTTGGCCATCGCGATCAGGAGCTGGCTGCCCGGGCCGAAGGTTTTGCCCTTGCCGGACGCCTGGATCAGGCCATCTCGCTGCTGAGCAGCGCCAGCTCGCAGGTAAAACTCGGCAGTCTGCAACAGGCCCGTTACGATGCCCGCATCGATCAGCTGCGCCAGCTGCAGGAGCGCTATCGCCCGTATGAAAAGATGTAAAAGGAGACAAGATGTCTGACGCGGTTACGATCTACCATAACCCTCGCTGCTCAAAGAGCCGTGAAACCCTGAACCTGCTCAAGGATAACGGCGTTGAGCCGCAGGTGGTGCTCTATCTGGAGACGCCGCCGGATGCCGACACCCTGCGCATGCTGCTTGGTCAACTGGGGATGTCCAGCGCCCGGGAGTTAATGCGCCAGAAAGAGGAGCTTTACAAAGAGCTGGGCCTGGCGGACAGCGCGCTCAGCGAAGCGCAACTGATCCAGGCGATGGTGGAAAATCCGAAGCTGATTGAGCGCCCGATTGTGGTGGCGAACGGTCAGGCACGGATTGGTCGTCCGCCTGAACAGGTACTTGAGATTGTGAAGTAAGCATGAAGTGGCCCGGTAGCCTGTGCGCCGGGCCTACAGATTGAGGATGTCTTTTACAAAAGGAATGGTTAATTTCCGCTGGGCGGTGATGGAGGCTTTATCCAGCTGATCGAGGGTCATAAACAGCGTACGCATCTCGCGATCCAGACGTTTTAACAGAAAACGCCCCACGTCTTCCGGCAGTTCAAACCCACGTAACCGCGCCCGCAGCTGCAAAGCCTGGAGCTTATCTTCATCGGAGAGCGGCTGTAATTTGTAGATTTGTCCCCAGTCGAGTCGTGAAGCCAGATCGGCCAGCCCGAGATTCAGCTGACGCGGAGGACGATCGCCAGTGATCAGCAGCCGGGTTTTCCCGGACTCCAGAATGCGGTTATAGAGATCAAAAATCGCCATTTCCCACAGTTCATCCCCCGCCACGCATTCGATATTGTCGATGCAGACCAGCGACAGCTGCTCCATCCCATCAAGGACTTCCGGCACAAACCAGGTGCGTTTATCCAGCGGCACATAGCCGACCGCATCCCCGCGCTGGGAAAGCTCGGCACAGGCAGCGTGCAGCAGATGGCTGCGTCCCGCGCCTTCGCGCGACCAGATATAGATGTAACCGCTGTGCTCCTGGCGCAGCACGTTTTGCAGTGCAGCCAGTAAAGAGGGGTTATCGCCCGGCCAGAAACTCGCGAAAGTTTCGTCGTCGGGAAGATAAAGTGGCAAAGAGAGCTGTGCCGGTGCGTTCAGAAATACCTCAACCAGGTCTTACTCGGAATCGGCCCAGAGTTTAACACGGAACAAGCGGGGAGAGAACCGGGCGGATCGGCCGCCCGGTTAGACGATCAATGAGAGACTTTTTCGCTCTCTTCCGCGTCCAGGACCACTTCTTCCGGGCGCAGAACGGAGATCAGTTTGAAGATCAGGGCCAGGCCTACACCGACGATGGTCGCCAGCGCCATGCCCTTCAGCTCGGCTGCGCCAATGTGAACCTTCGCGCCGCTGACGCCAATAATCAGGATAACGGAGGTCAGGATCAGGTTCTGCGCTTTGCTGTAGTCCACTTTGGACTCAATCAGCACGCGGATACCGGAAGCACCAATTACCCCGTACAGCAGCAGAGAAACACCGCCCATCACCGGCACCGGGATGATCTGGATGGCTGCCGCCAGCTTACCCACGCAGGAGAGCAGGATAGCGATAATTGCCGCGCCGCCGATAACCCAGGTGCTGTACACGCGGGTAATAGCCATCACGCCGATGTTCTCACCGTAGGTGGTGTTTGGCGTGGAGCCGAAGAAGCCGGAGATGATGGTCGAGAAACCGTTGGCAAACATCGAGCGGTGCAGGCCCGGGTCGCGGATCAGGTCGCGCTTGACGATGTTCGCCGTCACCACCAGGTGACCAACGTGCTCGGCAATGACCACCAGCGCCGCAGGCAGAATGGTGAAGATGGCAAACCACTCAAAGCGCGGGGTGTAGAAGGTTGGCAGTGCGAACCAGTGGGCCTGGGCAATTGGCGTGGTATCCACAACGCCCATGGCGAAGGAGAGCGCATAGCCCGCCAGCACGCCAATCAGGATCGGGATAATCGCCATAAAGCCGCGGAACAGCACGGAGCCAAAGACCGTCACGCCCAGCGTCACCAGCGAGATAATAATGGTTTTGGTGTCCGGCGCCTGGCCGTCGGCAGGCAGCAGCCCCGCCATGTTCGCCGCAACGCCCGCCAGTTCAAGGCCGATGACGGCAACGATTGCGCCCATCGCCGCAGGCGGGAACATCACGTCCAGCCAGCCGGTACCCGCTTTCTTCACAATGAAAGCCACCAGGCAGAACAGCACGCCGCACATGATGAAACCGCCCAGCGCCACTTCATAACCTAACGGCAGCAGCAGCAGGACCGGAGAAATAAATGCAAAGCTGGAACCCAGATAGGCCGGGATTTTGCCTTTACAGATAATGAGATACAGCAGCGTCCCGATGCCATTAAACAGCAGCACGGTGGCCGGGTTAATGTGGAACAGAATAGGCACCAGCACGGTTGCGCCAAACATCGCAAACAGGTGCTGCAAACTAAGCGGGATAGTCTGTAAAAGTGGCGGTCTTTCACTCACCCCGATAGCACGGCGCGTCATAGATTCTTCCTCAAGTGTTGTTTGTTTTAAGCGGTTGGGTTTTTTATTCAAAAAAAAGCCGACTATCAAAGTCGGCTTCTTTTTCGTTATTCACTTATTTAGTACCAAAAATCTTATCGCCAGCATCGCCGAGGCCCGGGATGATGTACCCGTGCTCGTTCAGCCCCTGATCGACAGACGCGGTGTACAGCTCAACGTCCGGATGCGCTTTTTCCAGCGCGGCAATACCTTCCGGCGCGGCAACCAGCACCAGCACCTTGATGCTGCTGCAGCCGGCGTTTTTCAGCAGGTCGATAGTGGCGATCATGGAACCACCGGTCGCCAGCATTGGGTCAACGACCAGCGCCATACGCTCGTCGATGTTGGACACCAGCTTCTGGAAATACGGAACCGGCTCCAGCGTCTCTTCGTTACGGTAGATACCGACCACGCTGATACGCGCGCTTGGGACGTGCTCCAGCACGCCTTCCATCATGCCCAGACCCGCACGCAGGATTGGCACAACGGTAATTTTTTTGCCTTTGATCTGCTCAACCTGTACCGGGCCGTTCCAGCCTTCAATGGTCACCGTTTCGGTTTCCAGATCGGAGGTTGCTTCATAGGTCAGTAAGCTGCCAACTTCAGAGGCCAGTTCACGAAAGCGCTTAGTGCTGATGTCATGCTCACGCATCAGGCCCAGCTTGTGTTTAACGAGTGGGTGTTTCACTTCCACAATCTTCATTCTCTTTCTCCTTCGGGTGGCAGCCACAAAAAAAATCGCCGGATTATACCGCTTTTTGCGGACAGCGCCATACCCATCTTGCTTGACGTACATCAAGCAAAGTGATTTAGAGCAATAAAAGCCGGAGACAGGGCTCCGGCTTGGGTGCGCGCGGGCCTACGTGTAGTGTAGGCCGGGTAAGCGTTAGCGCCACCCGGCAACTAAAGGTTCTCTCCGTTGCTGGCGATCACCTTCTGATACCAGGCGAACGACTTTTTCTTGCTGCGATTCAGCGTGCCGTTGCCTTCGTTGTCTTTATCCACGTAGATAAAGCCATAGCGTTTTTTCATTTCGCCCGTTCCGGCAGAGACCAGATCGATGCAGCCCCACGGGGTGTAGCCCATCAGATCCACGCCATCCTCCTCCACCGCTTTTTTCATCTCGCGGATATGGGCGCTGAGATAGTCGATGCGGTACTGGTCGTTCACCGTGCCGTCGCTCTCCAGCACGTCGATGGCGCCAAAACCGTTCTCGACAATAAACAGCGGCAGCTGGTAGTGATCCCAGAACCAGTTCAGGGAGTAGCGCAGCCCCACCGGGTCAATCTGCCAGCCCCAGTCCGACTTCTGCACGTACGGGTTGGAGACCAGGCTTTTGCTTTCGTCATAATCCAGCTGCGGGTTGTCGTCCGTCGCTTTGGTGGCAAACGACATGTAATAGCTGAAGCCGATATAGTCCACGCAGCCCTGCTTCAGCGCCGCTTTATCCTCTTCGGTGATATCCAGCTCAAAGCCGCGACGGGCGAAGTAGTTGAGCAGATGCTGCGGATAGGCTCCGCGCACGTGCACGTCGGTGAACCAATAGCGGCGGTGCATGGCGTTCATCGCCATCATCATATCGTTCGGGGCGCAGGTCAGCGGATAGATTGGGCACATGGCGATCATGCAGCCGATACGCAGGGACGGGTTGATGTCGCGTCCGGCTTTCACCGCCAGAGCGCTCGCCACCAGTTCATAGTGCGCCGCCTGGAACATCACCGGCTCGCGATCTTCACCCGGCTGATAGTGCAGGCCGGAGTTAGTAAAGGGTGCGAAATCCTCGTGGAAGTTGGCCTGGTTGTTGATCTCGTTAAAGGTCATCCAGTACTTCACTTTGTGCTGATAGCGCTCGAACACGACGCTGGCAAAGCGCACAAAAAAGTCGATCAGCTTGCGGTTACGCCAGCCGCCGTACTCTTTTACCAGGTGATAAGGCATTTCGAAGTGCGAGAGGGTGATCACCGGTTCGATGCCGTGCTTCAGACACTCATCAAACAGATCGTCGTAAAACTTCAGCCCCGCCTCGTTAGGTTGCAGCTCGTCGCCTTTGGGGAAAATACGCGTCCAGGCAATGGAGGTGCGGAAGCATTTAAAGCCCATCTCCGCGAACAGCTGGATATCTTCTTTGTACCGGTGATAGAAATCGATGGCTTCGTGGTTGGGGTAGTTTTTACCCGGCAGCACGCCGTCGGTGATTTCGCGGGGGACGCCGTGTGCGCCAGCGGTCATCACGTCCGCAACGCTCGCGCCCTTCCCGCCCTCCTGCCAGCCGCCTTCAAGTTGATGCGCCGCCACCGCGCCGCCCCACAGAAAACCCTCTTTGAATCCTGACATGCGATATCCCTCATTCAGCGTTAATTATCGGCAAAAAAGAGCACAGAAACCGGTTTCAGTAAAATGATGTGCATTCGCTGGCAGGGTTGCAAGAATAAGAATGTACCCGGTTTCATTTTCGTGAACGGGTTCATGTTTGCGTGCTAAGGCGTGATTTTTACTGGATTTTCACGGGCGCTATTTTCTGTTGCAGAATGGGCTCGCAAACGTTTGCCTGGACTGTTAGAATTGCGCCGATTTTTCTTACTATCGCAATGCAATCGCGTGGGGACTTGAGCCGTGACCAACAAAACTTCTCTCAGCTACAAAGATGCCGGTGTTGATATTGACGCAGGTAATGCGCTGGTTGACCGTATCAAAGGTGTGGTGAAAAAGACCCGCCGCCCGGAAGTGATGGGAGGTCTGGGAGGATTCGGCGCACTGTGCGCGCTGCCGCAAAAATACCGTGAACCGGTTCTGGTCTCAGGCACCGACGGCGTGGGCACCAAGCTGCGTCTGGCGATGGATCTGAAACGCCACGACACCATCGGCGTTGACCTGGTCGCGATGTGCGTCAATGACCTGGTTGTGCAGGGCGCTGAGCCGCTGTTCTTCCTCGACTACTACGCGACCGGCAAGCTGGACGTGGATACCGCAGCCAGCGTAATCAGCGGCATCGCCGAAGGCTGTCTGCAGTCTGGCTGTGCGCTGGTGGGCGGTGAAACTGCCGAAATGCCGGGCATGTACCACGGCGAAGATTACGACGTTGCTGGCTTCTGCGTGGGCGTTGTCGAAAAATCAGAGATCGTTGACGGCAGCAAAGTGACCGACGGCGACGTGCTGATCGCCCTGGCGTCCAGCGGCCCACACTCTAACGGCTACTCCCTGGTGCGCAAAATTGTCGAAGTGAGCGGCTGCGACCCCCTCACCACCGAGCTGGAAGGGAAACCGCTGGCCGATCACCTGCTCGAACCTACCCGTATCTACGTGAAATCGGTTCTGGAGCTGATTGAGAACGTGGACGTTCACGCTATCGCCCACCTGACCGGTGGCGGCTTCTGGGAAAACATCCCGCGCGTACTGCCGGACAACACCCAGGCGGTGATCGACGAGTCTTCATGGCAGTGGCCTGCGGTATTTAACTGGCTGCAGGATGCCGGTAACGTCAGCAATCACGAAATGTATCGCACCTTCAACTGCGGCGTGGGGATGGTTATTGCCCTGCCGGCAAGCGAAGTGGACAAAGCCCTGGCGCTGCTGCAGGCGAAAGGTGAAAACGCGTGGAAAATCGGTATCATCAAAGCGTCTGATTCCGAAGAGCGTGTGGTCATTGAATGAAAAATATAGTGGTGCTCATTTCCGGTAACGGAAGTAATTTGCAGGCTATCATCGATGCCTGCAAACAGCAGAAGATCAACGGCACCCTCCGCGCAGTATTCAGTAACAAGGCCGATGCGTACGGCCTTGAGCGTGCCCGCGATGCGGGCATTGCCGCGCATGCGCTCAGCGCCTCCCAGTTTGCCAGCCGCGAGGCCTTTGACCGCGAGCTGGTGCAGGAGATAGACGCCTACGCCCCGGACGTGGTGGTACTTGCCGGCTACATGCGCATCCTCAGCCCGGCGTTTGTTGCGCACTATGCCGGGCGACTGCTGAACATCCACCCTTCCCTGCTGCCAAAATATCCTGGCCTGAACACCCATCGTCAGGTGCTGGATAACGGCGATGAAGAGCACGGTACCTCGGTCCATTTCGTCACTGACGAGCTGGATGGCGGCCCGGTTATTCTGCAGGCGAAAGTGCCGGTATTTGCAGGCGACAGCGAAGAGGATGTCACCGCCCGGGTGCAGGCCCAGGAGCACGCCATCTACCCGCTGGTGGTCAGCTGGTTTGTTGACGGTCGTCTGGAAATGCGCGACGGCGCCGCCTGGCTGGACGGCGCGCCGTTACCCCCGCAAGGACATGCGGCAGAAGAATAGTATATTTGTCGGGTGGCGCTTCGCTTACCCGACCTACTTAACTAACTCTCTATTTTCCCTCAAAAAATAATTTAACTGTCATACTTTTCTGACACAGTTGGACATATTGTGGAAATGCTCGCCATAATAAAGGCGAGACGGATTTACCACGTCCTGTGATTGAACTGGAGTGTGAGTAGTAATGGGTCAGGAAAAGTTATACATCGAGAAAGAGCTAAGCTGGTTAGCATTCAACGAGCGCGTGCTTCAGGAAGCGGCGGATAAAACTAACCCGCTGATTGAGCGCATGCGTTTTCTGGGGATTTACTCCAATAACCTGGACGAGTTCTATAAAGTTCGCTTTGCTGAACTGAAGCGCCGAATCATCATTAGCGAAGAGCAGGGTTTAAACTCGAACTCGCGTCATCTGCTGGGCAAGATCCAGTCCCGCGTACTGAAAGCCGATCAAGAGTTTGATAGCCTCTATAACGAATTGCTGCTGGAGATGGCGCGCAATCAAATCTTCCTGATCAACGAGCGTCAGCTCTCGGTCAACCAGCAGAGCTGGCTGCGTCACTATTTCAAACATTATCTGCGCCAGCACATCACCCCGATCCTGATTAACCGCGAAACCGATCTGGTGCAGTTCCTGAAGGATGACTACACCTATCTGGCGGTAGAGATTATCCGCGGCGACAGCATCCGCTATGCGCTGCTGGAGATCCCGTCAGATAAAGTCCCGCGCTTTGTCAATCTGCCGCCGGAAACGCCGCGTCGCCGCAAGCCGATGATCCTGCTGGATAACATTCTGCGCTACTGCCTGGACGACATCTTCAAAGGCTTCTTCGACTACGATGCGCTGAACGCCTACTCCATGAAGATGACCCGCGACGCGGAGTACGATCTGGTGCACGAGATGGAGGCCAGCCTGATGGAGCTGATGTCCTCCAGCCTCAAGCAGCGTCTGACGGCCGAGCCGGTGCGCTTTGTCTATCAGCGCGATATGCCCGATGCCATGGTCGAGATGCTTCGCGAGAAGCTGACTATCTCCCGCTACGACTCCATCGTGCCGGGCGGTCGCTACCATAACTTCAAAGACTTTATCGGCTTCCCGAACGTTGGCAAAGCCAACCTGGTGAACAAGCCGCTGCCGCGCCTGCGCCACATCTGGTTTGATAAGTTCCGCAACGGCTTCGACGCCATTCGCGAGCGCGACGTTCTGCTCTACTATCCGTACCACACCTTTGAGCACGTGCTGGAACTGATGCGTCAGGCGTCGTTCGATCCCAACGTGCTGGCGATAAAAATCAACATCTACCGCGTGGCGAAAGATTCCCGCATCATCGATGCGATGATCCACGCTGCCCACAACGGCAAGAAAGTGACCGTGGTCGTTGAACTGCAGGCGCGTTTCGATGAAGAGGCCAATATCCACTGGGCCCGTCGTCTGACCGAAGCGGGCGTGCACGTGATCTTCTCCGCCCCAGGCCTGAAGATCCACGCCAAGCTGTTCCTCATCTCCCGTAAAGAGGGCGATGACGTGGTGCGTTATGCCCACATCGGCACCGGTAACTTCAACGAAAAAACCGCACGCATTTATACCGACTACTCGCTGCTGACCGCCGATGCGCGGATCACCAACGAGGTGCGTAGGGTGTTTAACTTTATTGAAAACCCGTATCGCCCGGTCAGCTTCGACTATCTGCTGGTCTCTCCGCAGAACTCCCGTCGCCTGCTGTATGACATGATCGACCGTGAGATCGCCAATGCGCAGAAGGGCCTGCCTTCCGGCATTACGCTGAAGCTCAATAACCTGGTCGATAAAGGGCTGGTGGATCGCCTGTATGCTGCGTCCAGCTCGGGGGTGATGGTTAACCTGCTGATCCGCGGTATGTGCTCCCTGATCCCCGATCTCGAAGGGATTAGTGAAAATATTCGCGTCATCAGTATCGTCGACCGCTATCTCGAGCACGATCGCATCTATATTTTTGAGAACGGTGGCGATAAACGCGTCTACCTCTCCTCAGCCGACTGGATGACGCGTAATATCGATTACCGTATTGAAGTGGCGGCACCGCTGCTTGATCCACGGCTGAAGCAACAAATTCTTGATATCATTGACTTATTGTTAAGTGATACTGTAAAAGCACGTTATATCGATAAAGAACTGAGTAACCGCTATGTGCCGCGCGGCAACCGCCGTAAGGTGCGCGCACAGCTGGCGATTTACGACTATATCAAATCACTCGAGCAACCCGATTAACCTATGCCGATAAACGACAAGACCCCACGACCGCAGGAGTTTGCTGCGGTCGACCTAGGTTCTAACAGCTTCCACATGGTCATCGCCCGTGAGGTGGATGGCGCAATGCAGATCATCGGTCGTCTGAAGCAGCGCGTCCACCTGGCTGACGGCCTGGGTGCGGACAATATGCTCAGCGAAGAGGCGATGGAGCGCGGGCTGAACTGCCTGTCATTGTTCGCCGAACGTTTGCAGGGCTTCACCGCATCAAGCGTCTGCATTGTCGGAACCCATACCCTGCGCCAGGCGTCGAACGCCACGGAATTTTTAAAACGCGCTGAAAAGGTGATCCCCTACCCTATTGAGATCATTTCGGGTAACGAAGAAGCCCGTCTGATTTTTATGGGCGTGGAACATACGCAACCTGAAAAGGGCCGCAAGCTGGTGATTGACATCGGCGGCGGCTCGACGGAGCTGGTGATTGGCGAGAACTTTGAACCGCACCTGGTTGAAAGCCGCCGGATGGGCTGCGTCAGCTTTGCCCAGCTCTATTTCCCGGGCGGTGTTATCAGCCGGGAGAACTTCCAGCGCGCGCGTATGGCGGCAGTACAGAAACTGGAGTCCCTCGCCTGGCAGTACCGTCTGCAGGGCTGGAACGTGGCGCTTGGCGCCTCGGGTACCATCAAAGCGGCGCACGAAGTGCTGGTAGAGATGGGCGAAAAAGATGGCTTTATCACGCCAGAGCGTCTGACCATGCTGATGGAAGAGGTGATCAAGCATAAGAGCTTTGATGCCCTGAGCCTGCCGGGTCTGTCCGAAGAGCGCAAAGCGGTCTTTGTGCCGGGTCTGGCAATCCTGTGCGGCGTGTTCGATGCGCTGGCAATCCGTGAGCTGCGTCTGTCCGACGGAGCGCTGCGTGAAGGCGTGCTGTATGAGATGGAGGGCCGCTTCCGTCACCAGGATATCCGCAGCCGTACCGCCCAGAGCCTGGCCAATCAGTACAATATTGACCGCGAACAGGCCCGACGCGTGCTGGAAACCACGATCCATATGTACGATCAGTGGGAAGCCCAGAATCCGAAACTGGCGCATCCGCAGCTGGCAGCTCTGCTTAAGTGGGCGGCGATGCTGCATGAAGTGGGGCTGAACATCAACCACAGCGGGATGCATCGCCATTCGGCCTATATCCTGCAAAACAGCGACCTGCCCGGCTTCAACCAGGAGCAGCAGACCATGATGGCCTCGCTGGTACGCTATCATCGTAAAGCCGTTAAGCTGGACGAGTTGCCGCGCTTTACGCTGTTCAAGAAAAAACAGTTCCAGCCGCTGATCCAGCTGTTACGTCTGGGCGTGCTGCTGAACAACCAGCGCCAGGCGACCACCACGCCGCCAACGCTGACGCTCACCACGGACGATAACCACTGGACGCTGAGCTTCCCGCACGACTGGTTTAGCCAGAACGCGCTGGTTCTGCTGGATCTGGAAAAAGAGCAGCAGTACTGGAGCGCCGTCACCGGCTGGTGCCTGAAAATTGAAGAAGAGCGCTCGCCGAACGTCGCTGCGTAACCCTCCCCTCAGGCGCTCTGACTGAGCGCCTCTGTCATCAACACATTTTCCAGCGGCACGGGTTTCCCAATCAAATAGCCCTGAAAATAGTCAATGCCCATCGCCTCGGCGGCATCGCGGATCTCTTCGCTTTCGACATACTCCGCTACCACCAGCATCTTTTTCATCCGCGCCAGGTGGCAGATGGAGGCAACAATCTGATAGTCCAGGCTGTTGCTGACGATGTTACGGATAAAGCTGCCGTCGATCTTGAGGATATCGGCATCGACATTTTTCAGGCGCGCATAGCTGGCGTAGCCGGTACCAAAATCATCAATGGCAATCCGGCATCCCATCTGCTGTAAGTGATTCACGGTCTGCATCGCCAGCCCGGCATTGCCAAAACTGCTGCTCTCGGTGATCTCGAAAATGAGCTGCCAGCTCTCAACAGAATATTTTTGCAACATCCGGCTGACCTCAAGCGGCAGCTGGGCCCGGCAGACGGACGTTGGCGAAAGATTGATAGCGAACCTCTGTGCCGGCAGCGCTTCCCGGTTATCCGCCATAAACTGAAGCGTCTTCTCCAGCACCAGCAAATCAATGCGCGACGAGAGGCCAAACTCCTGGGCAACCGGCAGAAACACATCGGGCGAAATCAGTCCGTCGTCGCCATTTTGCAGACGAAGCAGGATCTCGTGATAGTTATCGCCGCGAATGCCCTGTACCGGCTGCGCCAGCAGGGTAAATTCGTCTTTTTCCAGCGCCCGCTGCAGGCGGTTCATCATCTCGACTTTGTCTTTCAGGCCGCGCTGAAGATTAATGGCGCCGCGCTGCTGCAGGTTTTCCGGGTGATTGGTCGCCAGAGAGAGATCCGCAATGGTGCTCAGCTCGCCCAGCAGCAGATAGAGATGCACCACCGGGGAACGCACATAGCAGTAGCTGACCCCCACCGGCGGCTGGAGCGGCATTCCGTCCCAGATAAAACGAAAACGCTTGATGTGCTGATCCAGTTCGTCAATGCGGGACTGATGCATTTCGGTATTCAACCGCAAGACCAGATCG
Source organism: Leclercia barmai (assembly GCF_049312895.1). Taxonomy (NCBI): domain Bacteria; kingdom Pseudomonadati; phylum Pseudomonadota; class Gammaproteobacteria; order Enterobacterales; family Enterobacteriaceae; genus Leclercia; species Leclercia barmai. The sequence goes on from NZ_JBMNWZ010000002.1 coordinate 838,822, forward strand.
TGACCCGACAGCTGATACACGCACTCATCTGATTCCAGGTATTCATTCAGCCACGCGGCCAGCTTCTGTTTGTACTGGATACGCAGCAATACGCCGTAGTTACGCCCCAGAACTTCCAGTTCCGGGATGCGCAGGAAGCAGAGCACCGACCAGGGCTTCTTTCCAAGGGCACGGTTGAGCGCACGCAGGTTGGGCATGTGCACCACCGGGTCGAGGAACGCCAGACGCCGGGCGCGAATATTCACTTCCCGTTGACGCGTCGCCAGCATCGCCATATAAACCACCACGAAGGTAAAGACCAGATAGCTGGATGACGTAATGGTGAGCTGGATGTCGTAACCCTGCGACCAGGGGATATAGCGGTAAAAATAGTGAATGGAGAGGATCAGCACCGGGGTCCAGATCAGGGACATCAGCTTGTAACCGAAGCGCATCGAGCCCCACAGCATCACCGGCATCAGCAGCGACAGCGTGTAGTTGGTACTAAAGATGGTGCTGTTTTCATTGATAGGCCACAGCAGCAAGGAGAGCAGCGAGCTGGTTGCTACTGTCCAGATAATAACTTCCGTCACCGTCACCTTGCTGTCAATCTGGTGCGCAATCTGGGAGATCAGGCTGCGCAGATAGCGGGGGTGGCGGAGGGTGCGGATAACCAGGTAGCAGAACGGCACCCCGGTCAGACAGCCAACCAGCAATCCCTGATAGTTAATCAGCGAGCGGATGCCGATGGTGTTGATACCCACCAGATCGAACCTTGTCTGATAGACGCCAAGGTAGACAGCAAACTGAAACAGCAGCAGGAAAATGGTGGCCGGGCAGAACATTTGCCAGAACAGACGCTGCGCCATCAGCCGTCCGTCGCCGTAGGAGACCCGGTTCCGACGCGGCGCAAAGACCTTATATCCGCCCCAGCTGAGCGTTATCGGGATCAGGTAATGCGCCATGGTAACGGCGGTTTCGTAGCCGCCGATCGAGGGGTAGTAGCGCAGGAAGAGCGAAAGCATAATGCCAGGCACGGCCGCCATGCCATAAAACAGCATCAGCGAGAGCAGAAACGCCAGGGGCATGTAATAGAGCACCACAACGTGACCCTCCACCTGGGTGTAGGTTGTGGCGTGACGGGCAAGGGGCAGCAGGAGCACCGGCAGGAGCAACGGCAGTCCCCACCAGTGGTCTTTGTATTTTTTGTATAACGCGAAAATAGTCATAGATGCCATAGTAAACCCGCTCATCCAGGGGGGTAGTTCAGACAGGCATCCAACCTGACAATGTTGCCGTGCAGACGAAATATCGATTACACGAAAGGAATAAAGATTTTAGTTAGCAACGGCGAGTGACATTTGACTTAAATCAAACATATTAATATCGATAAATAATATTCACGCTTTTTAACCCTACTTTTGTGCTAATTATCAATGGCGTAAATAAACTTATTATTATACATAACAATAAATGGGTGAGTTGTTGACGGAATTTTACATTAGGATTAATTGACCCCTGCCCGCCCGTATGCCTTAATGGCGTACCGCCCGCAGGGTATTTTCAGGATAACTACAGTGAGTCAGGCCACACGTATGCGAAGACGACATCGGTTTAACACTCGGATGACGCGTATCATACTGCTTATCAGCCTCTTCTTTTTCGTCGGCCGCTTCGTTTATTCTTCTATTGGTGCGTGGTATCACCATCAGGAGAAAAAGCAGGCCCAGCAATCCAGCCTCTCCGTCGATTACGCCGAGCGTTCCCCGTCGACAATTAATTAATCGTTTGGATTTTGTTGGTTAATTTAATTATTCCGCAGGCTGTAATAATCGAATAATTTCGCTAATTCCTTTGCTCAGAATTTTATCCTGACGCATTACGATGGCCAGCTGGCGCTGTAATACCGGCGTAAGCGACCGCACGCATAACCCCTGCCTGTCTTCCACGCAATCGACCGCCATTCGGGGAATGATGCTGTATCCCAGCCCGACACGAACCATACGCTTGATCGCTTCGATACTGCCGGATTGCATAATCGGCTGCGCTTCCACGCCGCTTGCCTGAAACCAGGCGTCGATCACCAGGCGCGTACTGCTTCCCGCACTGAACGCGATAAAGGGCCGATCCTGCAGATGCTCTGCGGTCAGCGTGTCAAATTGCGCCTGCTGTTCCCCGGCGGCGATAAACACAAACTCCTCATCCATCACCGGGGCGATCGCCAGCGCCGAACCGGCTGCCGGGAGCGTCACCAGCCCCAGATCGAGACGGTTCTCCTCGATAGCGCGAACGATCTCAAGGGTGTTGCCGGTAGTGACGCCGACCCGCAGCAGCGGATGCGACTGACGCAGTTCCTGCAGGAGCGGTGGCAACAGGTGGATGCAGGCCGTCGCGCCCATTCCAATGGTGATGGTTCCGCTCACTTCCTGGCTGAACGCGGCCACGGAACGTATCGCCTCATCCACCGCCCGCCCGATGCGCTCGCCGTGGGTTAATAACGCCAGCCCGGCCGCCGTGGCTTTAACACCCCGCCCGGTACGCTCAATCAGTCGCGCCTGCAGAAACTGCTCCAGCTGGCGGATCTGCAAGCTCACGGCCGGCTGCGAAAGCCCCAGCACATCCGCAGCGGCAGAAAAACTGCCGCGCTGCACCACCAGGCGAAAGGTTGCCAGCTGTCCCAGATTCAGCGTCGTCATCACAAAGTTTCTCTTATAGGAGCCATAAACGCCCGGGCCTGCCTGCGCCCTGATGCAGTGGATATGCTCAGGATAACTCCCTGATGGAATGAAAGATAATGAAAAACCCTGCCATACCCCGCGCCATCCCGCTTACCACCGGCTGTAACCAGCTTATTAACTGGGGGATCTCCTTTTATATGCCGGGCACCTTTGCCCGGGCGATCGCCGCTGATACCGGCTGGTCTTCTGTGCAAATTTACTCGGGCCTGACGCTCGCCATGCTGGTGATGGCCGCTCTCTCGCCCTTTGTTGCCCGCCTCCTGGCGCGGGCCGGGGGCCAGCGGGTGGTGATGACAGGCTCTCTGCTGCTCGCTATTAGCTGTTTGCTGATGGCGGAGTCGCACTCCCTCATCGCCTGGTACAGCGCCTGGGTATTGACCGGCATCGGCATGCGCCTGGCGCTGTACGACGCGCTGTTTGCGGCGCTGGTCAATCTCTACGGCCAGCAGGCGCGGCGAACCATCTCCCGCGTCACGCTGGCAGGGGGGCTGGCCTCGGTAGTGTTCTGGCCGCTGGGCGAGGCGCTGCTGACACGCATGAGCTGGCGTGACGCGCTGCTCGTTTATGCCCTGTTCGGCTTGCTGAGCGCGGCGTTAACCCTGTCGTTACCCAATCAAACGCGCCCTGTCGTCAATAAACCTGCCGTATCTGGCGGGGGACAGGATCGGCGCAACGGCTGGCTGTACGCCGCGTTTATCGCACTGATCACCTTTGTCTCCAACGGCACCTCCACCCATCTGCCGGAATTTATAGCCAGCGTCGGCCTGCCGGTTGCCGTCGGCATGCTTTGGGGCATCGGGCAGACCGGCGCACGCTTTCTGGAGGTGATCGCCGGAGCGGGGCTCACTCCGCTGTGCCTCACGCTGCTCACCGCACTTGCGATGCCGGTCTGCTTTTTGCTGGGGCTGAGCAGCCTGCTCTGGCTCTGGTCGGCCGCCGGTTTTGTATTGGGCTACGGGACGATTAACGGTCTGGTAACCATCGTAAAAGCGACCCTGCCCTTGCAGCTGTTTGCGCCGGAAGAGTACGCCAGACGCACCGGGGTGCTGCTGATCCCCGCCCAGCTGATGGCGGCGGCCTCCCCGCTGGCTTATGCCTGGCTGAACCGGGCGCTGGGCGTGATGGGCGCAATGTGGATTTCGTGGGGGTTAACGCTGGCGATCGCCGGGCTGGCTGTGGCCATTGTGAAGAGCCAGGCAGTGCGTGATGGTGAGGGCATCCCTGCCCTCAGCGACTAAAGGACAAATCCGCCGTCAATGGTCAGACTTGAACCGGTCATGTAACCGGAAGACTCACCGGCAAGCCAGGCTGCCAGCGAGGCGATCTCTTCCGGCTTACCGATACGTTGCAGAGGGACGAGCGGAGTAATCTGGTCCACCATGCTGGCGGTCATATCGGTGGCAACCGGCCCCGGCTGGATGTTGTTTATGGTGATGCGCCGTGGTGCCAGATCCAGAGCGAGGTTTTGCACCATCGATGCCACCGCCGCTTTACTCATGGCGTAAACGCTGCTGCCCGCATGGCCCGTGCGCACCGCGGTATTGCTGCCGATGGTGATAACTCTTCCCCCTTCAGCCATCGTTTTTACCGCCGCCTGAATGGCGAGAAAGACGCCGCGCACGTTGACGGCCAGGGTAGTATCCAGATCCGCCAGCGCATACTCCTCAATCGTCCCTGGGCGAAGCACACCCGCGTTCACCACGGCAACATCCAGCCTGCCGTAGCGGTGCAGCGTCTTATCGACTGCCGCCTGGATTGCCGCCGCATCAGCGCTGTCGGCTTCTATAGCTATCGCCTGCCCGCCCTGACGTTCAATGGTTGAGACCACGTCCTGCGCCCTGTCGGGACGAGATACCCATGTGATGGCTACCCGGTAGCCGTCGTGCGCCAGACGTACCGCAATGGCCGCCCCGATACCGCGCGCCCCGCCGAAAACCAACGCTACTTTTTCGTGATTCATGATGGTCATTCTCCTGTTTGCTTAAGCACCCACCCGGGTGCCTCTGCAGACACCATGCCAGCGAAAATGCCCCCGCGCTTGCGCGGAATGTATCGCACTGTATCCACACCCTCCTGCTTACGCAGCCATACAAAAAAGCCGCCCACAGCAAACAGACCCGATACATAAAAATGGTTTTCTGTATCTGTCGCCATTGATGACCTGAAGAGGAGATACCCGAATGATGCGTCGACATTTACTGCTCGCTCTGTTCGCACTGACATCAGCCTGCACCTGGGCCGCGCCGTTAAGCGGCCTCAGCGCGGCAGATGTTAACGGCCCCGCCGCCGTTGCACCGCCCGAACAGCCCCAGCCTCCGGCGAAGCTGATTGTGGATCCGCCCCTGGCAGGCCCGCTGAGTAAAGGCGCGGTCTTTATTCAGTACCGCACAGAGAACATGCGTATTGAACCCGTGTTCGGGCCCGAGGCGCTAAAAGTAACGCCGCGCATCGGCCATATCCACGTCATCGTGGATGAAAACCCCTGGCACTGGGCGGACGCCAGCGGCGAGCCGGTCATTCTGGTAGGCCTGCCTGCAGGCCATCACAAGGTGACCATTATTCTTGCCGATCCAACCCATAAGCCTGTCGATCGCAAAACCGTCGAATTTACCGTGCCGCCGCATGCTGCGGCGATGCACTGAACGCAACCACTCACTTATTTTTAAGGGTTTTAACCATGAAAACATTACTGATTGCTGTCCTGACCTTCACTGCTGCCATGACGTCATCCGCGTTCGCGGCCCAGGAAATTAACCAGGCCCAGGGGCAACAAAAGATCGGCACTGTTTCCGACAGTAGCGGCGCATCGTCGCTCGCGGATCTGGAGGCAAAACTGCAGGCCAAAGCAGACAAAGCGGGCGCCAGCGCGTTTCGCATTACCTCCGCCGGGGGAAATAACACCCTGTCAGGCACCGCCGACATTTATCGTTAAGGCTAAATCATGAAAAAACGGTTTACACACACCCTGATGGCCAGCCTGCTGCTGGCCTCTGCCAGCGGCGCTGCGCTGGCGAATAACGATAAAACCGTGGTGCTGGTGCACGGGGCTTTTGCCGACGGCTGCAGCTGGAACCGCGTGATTAGCGACCTGCAACGCCAGCATACCGACGTCATTGCCGTTCAACTGCCGCTCACCTCGCTGCAGGACGATGTGGCCGCCACCCGGCGCGCCATCGCCCGGGCTCAGGGGGATGTGGTGCTGGTGGGGCACTCCTGGGGCGGCACGGTCATCAGCGAGGCGGGTAACGATGCGCGGGTTAAATCGCTGGTGTATGTGGCGGCGTTTGCCCCGGACTCGGGCCAGTCGACGGCGGACCTGGCAAACAGCTTCCCCGCCCCGCCGGGCAGCGCAGGCATCGCCAAAACCGCAGACGGTTTCCTCTATCTGCCTGGCAAATCGGTACGCCAGGATTTTGCCCCGGACATTCAGGCCGCAGAGCAAAACACGCTGGTGGCAACCCAGGGCCCGATCCGCGCGGAGGCTTTTGCAGAAAAGGTGACCCACGCGGCCTGGCATGATAAGCCGAGCTGGTATGTGGTGAGCAAAAATGACCGGATGATCAACCCGGATCTGGAACGCGCGATGGCGAAGGCGATTGATGCGAAAACCAGTGAGGTGGCGGCAAGCCATGTTTCAATGGTGAGCCATCCCGAGGAGATTGCCCGGGTGATTGAGCAAGCGGTGAAATGAGACCGGCGAAAAAAAGCCCGCGAGAGGCGGGCTTGATTTTTTAACGCTTAACGGGCGGGAATTATTCCCACTCGATCGTCGCTGGCGGCTTACCGCTGATGTCATACACCACGCGGGAGATACCGTTCACTTCGTTGATGATGCGGTTAGACACACGGCCCAGGAAGTCATACGGCAGGTGCGCCCAGTGCGCGGTCATAAAGTCGATGGTCTCTACCGCACGCAGGGAGACAACCCAGTCGTACTTGCGGCCATCGCCCATTACGCCAACAGAACGAACCGGCAGGAACACGGTGAACGCCTGGCTCACTTTGTTGTACAGGTCGGCTTTGTGCAGCTCTTCGATGAAGATCGCGTCGGCGCGACGCAGCAGGTCGCAGTACTCTTTCTTCACTTCACCCAGCACGCGCACGCCCAGACCCGGACCCGGGAACGGGTGACGGTAGAGCATGTCATACGGCAGACCCAGCTCCAGACCGATCTTACGCACTTCGTCTTTGAACAGCTCACGCAGCGGCTCAACCAGACCCATCTTCATCTCTTTCGGCAGGCCGCCCACGTTGTGGTGAGATTTGATGACGTGTGCTTTACCGGTGGCAGACGCCGCGGACTCGATCACGTCAGGGTAGATGGTGCCCTGCGCCAGCCACTTCACGTCTTCCAGCTTCAGCGCTTCTTCGTCGAACACTTCAACGAACACGCGGCCAATGATTTTACGTTTGGCTTCTGGATCGTTTTCGCCTTTCAGCGCGTCGAGGAAGCGCTTCTCGCCTTCAACGTGAACGATGTTCAGGCCGAAGTGGTCGCCGAACATGTCCATTACCTGCTGGGCTTCGTTCAGACGCAGCAGGCCGTTGTCCACGAAGACGCAGGTCAGGTTTTTACCGATGGCGCGGTGCAGCAGCATCGCGGTTACGGAGGAGTCAACGCCGCCGGACAGGCCGAGGATCACCTTGTCGTCACCCACCTGCTGGCGGATACGCTCAACGGCGTCGTCGATAATTTTTGCTGGTGTCCACAGGGCTTCACACTGGCAGATATCGCGAACAAAGCGCTCCAGCATGCGCATACCCTGACGGGTATGGGTCACTTCCGGGTGGAACTGCACGCCGTAGAAGCGTTTTTCTTCGTTCGCCATGATCGCGAACGGACAGGTTTCGGTGCTGGCAACGGTCACAAAGTCGGACGGGATCGCGGTGACTTTGTCGCCGTGGCTCATCCAGACGTCGAGCAGCGGTTTGCCGTCGGCGGTCAGGGAGTCTTCGATACCGCGGATCAGGGCGCTGTCGGTCTGTACTTCAACCTGCGCGTAACCGAATTCACGCTCGTTAGAACCTTCGACGTGACCACCCAGCTGCATCGCCATGGTCTGCATGCCGTAGCAGACGCCGAACACCGGCACACCGGCTTCGAATACGTACTGCGGCGCGCGCGGACTGTTGTCTTCGGTGGTGCTTTCCGGGCCGCCGGAGAGGATGATGCCGCTTGGATTGAACTCGCGAATCTGAGCTTCCGTAACATCCCACGCCCACAGTTCGCAGTAAACGCCCAGCTCACGCACGCGGCGTGCCACCAGCTGAGTATATTGAGAACCGAAATCGAGGATGAGAATGCGATGTTTATGAATGTTTTCCGTCATTGACGCTAATTCCGAGGCAAGTGAAACAAAAACAGAGCGCCCGGCTTAGAGCCGGGCGCGGAAATTAATCAGGAGCCCATACGGTAGTTCGGAGACTCTTTGGTGATCGTCACGTCGTGAACGTGGCTTTCCTGGATACCCGCACCGCTGATACGCACGAATTCCGCTTTAGTACGCAGCAGGTCAATGGTACCACAGCCGGTCAGGCCCATACAGGAGCGCAGGCCGCCCATCTGCTGGTGGATGATCTCTTTCAGGTAGCCTTTATAGGCCACGCGACCTTCGATACCTTCCGGCACCAGTTTGTCAGCGGCGTTGTCGGTCTGGAAGTAACGGTCGGAGGAGCCTTTGGACATCGCGCCCAGGGAGCCCATACCGCGGTAGGATTTATAAGAACGCCCCTGGAACAGTTCGATTTCGCCCGGAGACTCTTCGGTACCCGCCAGCATGGAACCGACCATGACCGCTGCCGCACCGGCCGCGATGGCTTTCGCGATGTCGCCAGAGAAGCGGATGCCGCCGTCAGCGATAACCGGAATACCAGTACCTTCCAGCGCTTCAACCGCGTCGGATACGGCGGTGATCTGCGGAACGCCCACGCCGGTCACGATACGGGTAGTACAGATGGAGCCTGGGCCAATACCTACTTTCACCGCGCTGCAACCCGCGTCGGCCAGGGCACGCGCGCCCGCACCGGTCGCTACGTTACCGCCGATGATCTGCAGATCAGGGTATTTTGCACGGGTTTCACGAATGCGCTGCAGCACGCCTTCGGAGTGGCCGTGGGAGGAGTCGATCAGCAGGACGTCAACGCCCGCAGCAACCAGCGCATCGACGCGCTCTTCGTTGCCGGCACCCGCGCCAACTGCCGCGCCGACGCGCAGACGGCCATGCTCGTCTTTACAGGCGTTGGGTTTACGTTCTGCTTTCTGGAAGTCTTTAACGGTGATCATGCCGCGCAGGTGGAAGCCATCGTCCACAACCAGCGCTTTTTCAACGCGTTTTTCATGCATTTTGGCGAAGACCACGTCGCGGGACTCGCCTTCACGTACGGTGACCAGACGCTCTTTCGGGGTCATATAGACGCTGACCGGCTGGTTCAGGTCGGTGACGAAACGGACGTCACGGCCGGTGATGATGCCCACCAGTTCGTTATCAGATGTCACAACCGGGTAGCCTGCGAAGCCGTTACGCTCGGTCAGCGCTTTCACTTCGTGCAGGGTGGTGGTTGGCAGAACGGTTTGTGGGTCGGTAACGATGCCAGATTCATGCTTCTTCACGCGGCGAACTTCTTCCGCCTGGCGCTCGATAGACATGTTTTTATGAATAAAGCCAATGCCGCCTTCCTGAGCCAGGGCGATAGCCAGGCGCGCTTCAGTCACGGTGTCCATTGCCGCGGAGAGCATAGGAATGTTCAGGCGAATGGTTTTGGTCAACTGCGTGCTGAGGTCGGCAGTATTCGGCAGAACGGTGGAATGAGCGGGAACGAGGAGGACGTCGTCAAACGTCAGTGCTTCTTTAGCGATACGTAGCATGGGCAATATCTCTGACCTGGGTGGTTAAATATTGCCGTGGCATTATACAGAGCGTAACCGATTGCATCTACACTTTTTTATAAAAAATGCTTGCGATTGCCTCTTATCGGGTTACTATCGACTGAATAAACTGCTGATTTAGAATTTGATCCCGCTCACATGTTATCCTCCCAGTCCCCCTCAATTTTTACCGTCAGCCGCCTTAATCAGACGGTCCGTTTGCTGCTTGAGCAGGAAATTGGCCAGGTGTGGATTAGCGGAGAGATCTCCAATTTCACACAGCCAGCTTCCGGTCACTGGTACTTCACCCTGAAAGACAACACCGCTCAGGTGCGCTGCGCGATGTTCCGCAATAGCAACCGGCGGGTGACGTTCCGGCCGCAGCACGGACAGCAGGTGCTGGTTCGCGCCAGTATCACTCTGTACGAGCCGCGCGGTGATTACCAGATTATCGTCGAAAGCATGCAGCCTGCGGGTGAAGGACTTCTACAGCAGAAATATGAGCAGCTGAAAGCCGCACTTTCAGCAGAAGGGCTGTTCGATCAGCAATATAAGCAGCCGCTTCCCTCCCCCGCCCACTGTGTGGGGGTGATCACCTCGAAAACCGGCGCCGCGCTGCATGACATTCTGCACGTGCTGAAACGCCGCGACCCTTCCCTGCCGGTCGTGATCTACCCAACCGCCGTTCAGGGCGAGGATGCGCCGGGGCAGATTGTTCGCGCCATACAACTCGCTAACGCCCGTCAGGAGTGTGACGTGCTGATCGTCGGGCGCGGCGGCGGCTCGCTGGAAGATCTCTGGAGCTTTAACGACGAGCGGGTCGCGCGGGCGATTTTTGCCAGCCGGATCCCGGTGGTGAGCGCCGTCGGCCATGAAACCGACGTCACTATCGCCGATTTTGTCGCCGACCTGCGGGCACCAACGCCGTCCGCGGCAGCAGAAATGGTGAGCCGGAACCAGCTGGAACTGCTGCGCCAGATCCAGAACGGCCAGCAGCGCCTCGAGATGGCGATGGACTATTTCCTTGCCAACCGCACCCGTCGCTTTACCCAGCTTCATCATCGCCTGCAGCAGCAGCACCCGCAGCTGCGTCTGGCGCGCCAGCAGACCGTGCTGGAACGCCTGCGCCAGCGAATGAACCTCGCGGTGGACAACCAGCTTAAACGCGCGGTGCAGCGCCAGCAGCGCACCGCTCAGCGTCTGAATCAGCAGAACCCCCAGCCGCGCATCTGGCGTGCGCAGACGCGTATCCAGCAGCTGGAATACCGGCTGGCTGAGAACGTGCGCGCCCGCCTCGGCAGCACCCGCGAGCGCTTTGGTAATGCGGTGACCCACCTTGAAGCGGTCAGCCCGCTTTCAACGCTGGCGCGCGGTTACAGCGTGACCACCGCCACCGACGGCAAAGTGCTGAAGCAGACGAAACAGGTCAAAGCCGGGGATGTGCTCACCACCCGGCTGTCAGACGGCTGGGTAGAGAGCGAAGTGAAAGGCGTAACGCCGGTGAAGAAAACGCGCGCGCGCAAAAAAGCGTAATTATTGTTGGCCGTCCGGCGTGACGGCAAGCATCACCCAGGACAGCCCGGAAAAAATGACCAGCGCGACCGCTGCGCCCGCCATTCCCAGCAACAGGCCAAACACCACGGAGCCGACAATTTGCCCGGCTGCCAGCATCAGAAAAGCCATACTGACCCCCACAGCCGGTGACGGATGAGCGATAACCGCCCCCTGCACCAGCAGTACGCCGGATAAAATAACGTATCCCGCCCCGCTCATCGCCACCACCGGGACGAGCCACCAGGCAAACCCTTCACTTAACGCCAGAGCCAACAGCGAAGCGGCCATGAAAATCTGCGATCCCCGGTAAACGCCCCGCATCCCGATACGTTTTTCCGCACTACCGGTAAACACGGCCAGGATCCCTGCCCCGCCGCTCACCAGCCACAGAACCCGCGTGACGGCGCTATCAAGCCCGCTATGATTCCTGAGCAGCTCCGGGCCAAAACTCCACCAGGCGGCGCTGGCAACGCCGCTCACAAAAGCAATACTTAACAGCCGGAACATTCCCGGCTTGCGAAGCGACTCGCGCCAGGATGGCGTTTGTTCACGCTTGCGCGAAGCCAGACCCGGCAGATAACGCCAGGCTGCCAGCAGGCAGAGCAGTGCCAGCAGGGCAAAGACGATACAGGCCGCCCGCCAGCCGCCGGGCATAAAAAGCAGAACCGGCACCGAGAGGATGATCCCGGCGCTTGTTCCGGCATTAATGACGGTATTCACCAGGGTCTGGCGATCCGGGGCAATGGTGTCATTTACGGCCCCGGCAAGCGCGGGTGAGGCCAGGCCAGAACTCAATCCGGCAATAAATAATCCTGTCGCCAGGGTAAGCGGCAGCGCCGAGAAAGCCAGAATAATCAGCCCGCCTGCGGCCGTGGCGGCGGCCAGCAAAGCCGGTACGCGAGGGCCATAGCGACTGGTGAGAAAAGAGGCAAAAAATACTGACAGGCAATAAGCCGCATAGCTGCAGGCTGCAATCAACCCGGCAACCTGGGGTGAGAAAGGAATGTCCTGACGGATATCGGGCAGCATCAACCCCCAGGAAAATCTCGCCATGCCGTATGTCACCGCGATTAATGAGAACCCGGTTATACCCAGTGCGATCGGTCTGTTCATTACGCTCCTCTTATTGCCGCTGTAAAAAACCTAAACGCTGAGAAGGCGTTGTGCCAGTTTTTACCGGTACGAATACTCCGACTTCTCCCCGCCCCCGGCTTCATCATTTACACTGAAAGTGTTTCTTTTTTCGGCATTGCCAGAAACAGGAGAGAAGCATGACCCGAATTCACAGCGTGATCCCGCCCTATATTCTTCGTCGTATTATTGAGAGTGGCTCTGAGCCTCAACAGCGTTGCGCCCGCCAGACGCTGACGCATGTACAAACGCTGATGGCCCATATGCCAGGTAAACCCGCCGCGCCGCACGTGAATAAAACCGGGCAGCTGGAGCGTGATATTTATGATGCAAAACAGGCCCAGGAACTGCCTGGCATTCAGGTGCGTTATGAGGGGCAGCCGTCAAACGGGGATATTACTGTCGATGAAGCCTATGATTATTTAGGTATCACCCATGAATTTTTCTGGAAAAATTATCACCGCGACTCGCTGGATAATAAAGGGCTGATGCTGACGGGCACCGTTCATTATGGGCGGGAATATCAGAACGCTTTCTGGAATGGTCAGCAGATGGTGTTTGGCGATGGCGACGGCGAGATATTTAACCGCTTCACCATTGCCATTGACATAGTGGCGCATGAACTTAGCCATGGGGTGACCGAAACCGAAGCCGGGCTAATCTACTTTGAACAATCGGGCGCGCTGAATGAGTCTTTATCGGACGTTTTCGGCTCGCTGGTGAAACAGTATCACCTGAAGCAAACGGCTGATGAAGCCGACTGGCTGATTGGTGGAGGACTGCTGGCTGAAGGGATCAACGGCAAGGGGCTACGATCGATGTCAGAGCCCGGCACCGCCTATAACGATCCGCTGCTCGGAAAAGATCCGCAGCCCGCGCACATGAAAGACTTTATCAAAACGCGCGAAGATAACGGCGGCGTGCATCTTAATTCAGGCATTCCCAATCGCGCGTTTTATCTTGCTGCAACGGCCATTGGCGGCAACGCCTGGGAGAAAGCCGGTTATGCATGGTATGACACGGTTTGCGATCGACAGCTGGCGCAAGATGCAGATTTTGACGCCTTTGCGAAACTGACGGTTGCCCACGGTGAAAAGCGATCGGGTGGCGACGTCGCAGCAGCCATTGAACAAGCCTGGAAACAGGTGGGAGTGTTGTGAATGCAGGTTCCGGAACTGACCGAAGACGCGGTCGTCGAGCTGGCGCGTGAAGGTGGCGTGGCCTATATCCCGCATCTCAGCGGGTTGCGGCGAATCGCCCTCTCGACTCTTAACAGTGCACAGCGCCAGCGCGTGGTGAACATACTTCAGCAGGCGATTCCTCGTGGAGAGCCGCCCGGCCAGCCGTCGTCACCCGGCGGCGGCGACCAGCGCTATTTTCGCATTCAGATAATCTGGACCCGGCACAATCAGGCGCAATACACCGACATCATCGTGCTGGTTCCCGAACAGGAAGCGCCAGAGTCGCTGGTCGAACTCTGGCAAAAAGGCGAAGGCTGCGTATGCGATTAGTCAGCCGCGACGAACTCCACGCGCTTTTTCGAGATCAGCCCGTGGCCGTTCTGGCAGAAATAATCCACCGCACCGCAGGCTTTTAACACCTGGAGTGGCTGATGGCACTCCGGGCAGCGGGCTTCCAGGGCAATATCTTTATTGCAGCTCTCGCAGTGCGCCACACCGTTTTGCGGCTCCAGCTCTGCGTGACATTCCGGGCAGGTAATCGACATGATGACTCCTTTGAAGGATATTCAGTACTCAATCGATTTTACCACGATGCGCTCAGTGAGGGCCACGCAGCTGCTGCTGTAATCTCAGCAGGAGCTCAACCTCTTCCAGCCGCCGCTGCGTTGTGCGGCTCACCTCCTGCGGGTCGCGTACAAACAGGCTCTGCTCCCCCAGAATATGTTCTGCCAGACAGTTCGCGTAAATCGTGCCGCCAAAGCGCCAGCACTGAACCTGCTCGCCGTCGGTGAGCGTCAGCACATCCTCTGCCCCGCGCCGGTCGTGGCTGATGATGCGTCCGTCCCGCAGATGCAGTCGCAGCCCTTTTTGCCCGCCTGACGGCCCGGCATATTTGTTCAGCCAGATATCCACCGGCACGCCGCCCATCGTCCCCTGAAGATGCGCCTCGCCTTCGGCAGTGGTCATATCGCCTCTGGCGATATCGCGCCCCAGCCGATCTCTGGCCGTCACGACCTGTAAAGCAAGCTCGCCGCTGCCGCCCAGATACCGCACCGTCTCGCGCATCATCGCCAGCACGTGGGTGCCGATATCCAGGATTACCCCATCCGGATGGCGAAGCGTCCGGGTATCCGGCTCGCCGGTGGCAAAGTTAAGCGCGATGGGCTCACCCGCCGCGTTAAACCCGCTTGGCTCCTGCAAAAAACCCTCGATCCTGACGATATCAGAAAGGTGTCTGACCAGCCCCAGGCGCACCAGGTTTATGCGCGCCATCCAGTGATCGAGTGCCAGCACCCGCGCGGCTGCCTCCGGCCTCGCCAGCAGCGATCTCAGTTTTTCGGTCTGGCCCAGGGTGGCGACGATCGGTTTTTCCACCACGATGCGCGGGATGGAAGACGCCAGCGCCTGCTCAAGCACGTCAAGGTGTTGTAGCGATGCGGTGGTGATAAAAAGCGTATCGAGGGGTCGGGTAAGAAGGTCGGCAAGGGTTGGAACTCGCGTAACGCCACCCAGGGTTTTCGCGGGCTGGATATCAAATCCCGGACAGGGAAGTGATTCAGCGAAGGTACCTTGTAATGCGGGCAAATAGGCGGTTTCGACTACCGCGCCAAGTCCAACAAACCCAATCTGCATCTGAACCTCTTTCGTTGCATTGCCGGCGCGTAACCACGCCCCGGCAATGTCGGTCAGATTCAGGCGTTAGTTACGGGTTTCGGCTCACTTTTCGTTTGCGCATTTTCCAGCATACGACGCACCGGAACAATGAGCACCGTCAGAACGGCGGCACAAATCAGCAGAGCAACGGAGCAGCGCGCGAAGAGATCCGGCAGCATATCCAGCTGGTCGGCCTTCACGTGGCCGCCAATCAGGCCCGCCGCCAGGTTGCCCAGCGCGCTGGCGCAGAACCACAGCCCCATCATCTGGCCGCGCATTCTTTCCGGAGCCAGCAGGGTCATGGTCGCCAGACCAATCGGGCTCAGGCACAGTTCACCGAGGGTCAGCATCAGGATACTGCCCACCAGCCAGAACGGAGAAACGCCTGCCCCACCGTTACTGAGGACGTTCTGCGCCGCCAGCATCATCAGGCCAAAGCCGCCTGCCGCGCACAGAATGCCGATCACGAACTTGGTGATGCTGCTCGGTCGAATATTGTTGCTTGCCAGCTTCGGCCACGCCCAGCTAAAGACCGGTGCCAGCAGAATAATAAACAGGGCGTTAATCGACTGGAACCACACGGCCGGGATTTCGAAATCACCGATCATGCGATTAGTGTAGTCGTTGGCAAACAGGTTAAATGACGTCGGTTTTTGCTCGAACGCAGACCAGAAGAACGCCGCAGACACCAGCAGAATGAAGCAGACCAGTAGCCTGGCGCGCTCTTTACGGTTCAGACCGGCAAAGACAAACAGCCAGATGAAGTAGAGGGCCACCGAGGCGGCAATGAAGTAAACCAGCACGCTGGCCACGGCAACCGGGTTAATTACAATCACGCCCTGGGCGATCAGAGTGACGATAATCGCGACACCCGCTGCCAGCGCCAGCAGCCAGCCGCCAACGCCGTTTTTCTTCACCACCGGGCTGTTCCAGGTGGAGTCCAGCCCCACTTCGCTGTCGTAGCGTTTCATCGCCGGAACGGCAAACAGGCGGAAGATGACCAGCGCGACCAGCATCCCGATGCCGCCGATGCCAAAGCCCCAGTGCCAGCCGTGAGATTTAATCAGCCAGCCGGAGATCAGCGGCGCGATAAATGAGCCCATGTTGATGCCCATATAGAACAGCGAGAAGCCGCCGTCACGACGCGCATCGCCTTTCTTATACAGGGTGCCGACCATTACCGAGATACAGGTTTTAAACAGACCCGAACCAAGGACAATAAACATCAGGCCGATAAAGAACAGGTTGTTGCCCATTACCGCAGACAGCGCAATCGACAGGTGGCCGAGCGCGATCAGAATTGAACCGTACCAGACCGCTCTCTGCTGTCCGAGCCAGTTATCCGCCAGCCAGCCGCCCGGCAGCGCGGCCAGGTACATGGTCCCGGCAAAGATACCGACGATGGCGGAGGCGTTTTCACGCGCCAGCCCCATCCCGCCGTCATAGACGGTGGCGGCCATAAACAGGATCAGTAGTGGACGAATGCCGTAAAACGAGAAGCGCTCCCACATCTCGGTGAAGAACAGCGAGCCAAGTGGATAAGGATGGCCGAAGAAAGTTCGGCTTTCGTTTTTATTAACAGAGGATTGCATAATTCTCCCGAGATGATGTGTCGTCGTGCTTGTAAACACCGGAGGTCGGCCACGCAGAGAGTGTTCTGGCGGCTTTTTTACATCCGGCGAAATGTTATTTAACCATTTGATAACCTGAGGCTACTTTTGTCCAGCCCCCACCCCATCACCAAAAGATGAAAATTCGACAATCGTCTTATTTCTTAGATTTTATGTTGGATAAACATGAATAGTGATTGACATCACATCAATAATTATTCGTTGCTTTCGGTAGAACTGAGGCATAAAAAAACCCGCGACAGGCGCGGGCTTTTCAGCAGATCGGCTAATTACTTGCTTTTCTTAATGTGCTTAATCAAACGCTTACGTTTACGCATCTGGTTCGGGGTCAGGGTGTTGCGTTTGTTGGCAAACGGGTTGTCCCCTTCCTTGAACTGAATGCGAATCGGCGTACCCATCACGTCCAGCGATTTGCGGAAGTAGTTCATCAGGTAGCGTTTGTAAGAATCGGGCAGATCCTTCACCTGGTTACCGTGGATAACCACGATAGGCGGGTTATAACCCCCCGCGTGGGCATACTTCAGCTTCACGCGACGACCGCGCACCAGCGGTGGCTGATGGTCTTCTGCCGCCATGGTCATGATGCGGGTCAGCATCGCGGTACCCACACGACGGGTGGAGCTGTCGTAGGCTTCGCGAACGGATTCGAACAGGTTGCCGACGCCGCTGCCGTGCAGGGCAGAGATAAAGTGCACGCGGGCAAAGTCGATAAAGCCGAGACGGAAGTCCAGCGTCTCTTTCACCTGCTCACGTACTTCATTGCTCAGGCCATCCCACTTGTTGACGACGATAACCAGTGAGCGCCCACTATTGAGGATAAAGCCGAGCAGGGAGAGATCCTGATCGGAGATGCCTTCACGGGCATCGATAACCAGCATCACCACGTTGGCGTCTTCAATCGCCTGCAGGGTTTTGATTACCGAGAATTTTTCCACCACGTCGGTGATTTTGCCGCGCTTACGCACGCCCGCGGTGTCGATCAGCACGTATTCGCGCTCGTCGCGCTGCATCGGGATGTAGATGCTGTCGCGGGTGGTGCCCGGCATGTCGTACACCACCACGCGGTCTTCACCGAGGATGCGGTTAGTAAGTGTGGACTTACCTACGTTCGGACGACCAACAATCGCCAGCTTGATCGGCAGATCCTGCGGGTTGAAGTCGTCTTCAGGCTCTTCTTCGCCCTCTTCACCTTCTTCGAACTGCGCCCAGTATTCTGCGTCTTCATCGACCTCTTCCGGCGGGCTGATCTCGTCAACGTACGGCAGGAGTGCGGTTTCCAGCAGGCTGGTTACGCCACGGCCGTGAGAGGCGGCTATCGGATAGATGTCGCCCAGGCCCAATGACCAGAAATCCGCCATCGCCTGATCGGGATCGATGCCGTCAGTTTTGTTTGCCACCAGGAAAGTGGCTTTTTCACGCGAGCGCAGGTGCTTGGCGATAGCCGAGTCGGCAGGCATCAGGCCCGCACGCGCATCGACCATAAACAGCACGATGTCGGCTTCTTCAATCGCCAGCAGGGATTGCTCCGCCATGCGGGTTTCAACGCCGTCCTCTGTACCGTCGATACCACCGGTATCGATACAGATAAACTCACGACCTTCCACTTCGGCACGACCGTACTTACGGTCACGCGTGAGCCCCGGGAAATCCGCAACCAGCGCATCACGGGTGCGTGTTAAACGGTTAAAAAGAGTGGATTTTCCAACGTTCGGGCGCCCGACAAGCGCGACCACAGGTACCATGTTTAAAGCCTCATAAAATTCGATATCACGTCGCGTTTGCGGCGTTTTTTAAAAAATCAAAACGGCCCCTGAAGCAACAGGAGCCGTTGAGTATACTACAACCGCGGTGATTAACGCGTGATCGCGTACAGCGTACCGTCTTTTGCCTGGATCAGCAGTTTGCCGTCAACCGATACCGGCTCGGTCAGGAAACCGGAACTGTCGACTTTCTCCTGGGCAACAAAACGACCGTTGCTCGGGTCAATCCAGTGCATGTAACCTTCGCTATCACCCACCACCAGGCTGCCGTTATAGAGCGCCGGTGCGGTCAGCAGACGGTGCAGCAGATCGCTTTGCGTCCACAGCGTCACGCCGCCTTCAGTGCTCAGGGCCAGCAGGCGGTCGTTCTGATCGACCAGATAGATGCGGTTGCCATCGACGATGAAATCATTCACCGAGCCCAGCTCACGTTTCCACATGATCTGGCCGCTACGCAGATCCATCGCGGTCAGGTTGCCGTTATAGGCCAGGGCATACACCACGCCGTTGACGATAACCGGGGTGGTATCCACGTCGCTCAGACGGTCGATTTCGGTCGGACCGGTAGCCTGAGAGATACGCTGCTGCCAGATCAACTGGCCCTGCTGCATCAGCACGGCGCTGACGCGTCCGTTATCACCGCCCACGATGGCAGCACCAAACGCGGTGGCCGGAGCAGATTCACCGCGCAGGGAGAGCGCAGGCATATCCAGGTTCACGGTCCACTTCACCGCGCCGTCAGTTTCGTTCAGCGCCTGCAGCTGGCCGTTTGCGGTATGTACCAGCACCATGCCATCGCTGACGACCGGACGAGAGAGTGCTTCGCCAGCCACGCGGGTCTGCCAGGCAATGGAACCATCGCTGGCGTTAAGGGCATAGACCTGGGCCTTCTCGCTGCCGATATAGACATGGCCACCGGCAACCGTTACGCCACCTGACAGCAGCGCTGGCGTGCGTGACAGCCAGCCGCTTTTCTCGGCGAGGTTAACCGACCAGACTTCTTTGCCGTCATCGGCGTTCAGGGCTTTCACCGTGCCTTTGCGGTCAGCCGCATAGACAACGCCGTCCGCTGATGCCGGGTGCAGGTTAGAGTAGAAATCACCAATACCGCCGCCCACGGAGGTGCTCCAGGCGGTGGATGGCTCAAACTGGTTTTCAACCGTCGGCAGTGGCGACATGGTGACAACATCTTCTTCGCCGCTGAACAGTGAACAGCCGCTCAATAACGTAACGGAAAGCAGTCCTGGCAGAAGTAATTTACGCAATTGCATCGGGTCCCTCTCAGACGGACAAATTATTTATTTTCATCTGCAGCATTTCGCTCAGCGCTGGGGAGGCGTTACTTTTCACGCCCGCTTCCCACGCGCTGCGCGCGCCCTGTTTGTCACCTTTGCTCAGCAGTGCTTCACCACGCAGGTCGGCGACAATAGCGGCAAAACCTTCACCTTTAACGCTGTCCAGCGTCTTCAGCGCTTCGTCAGCTTTCTTCTGCTGAACCTGAATACGGGCAAGGCGCAGATTGATAACCGCTTTCAGGTTATCGTCTTTAGCTGCTGCCAGACCCTGCTGCAGCTGTGCTGCCGCTTTATCCAGCTCATTTTTATCAACCAACTGCTGAGCCACTTCCAGCGACGCAAGCGCGCCGTAGGTGTTTTTGTTGTCAGCGGCAAATTTCTCTGCCGCCGTCAGCGTTTGTGGCTGATCGGCGCGGATTGCGCTCACGGTATTTTCATACTGTAAGGAGGAACCACGCGCCGAATCGACCTGATGACTGTTCCAGTAACGCCAGCCCACCAGCGCGCCAATACCTAAAATTACCCCAACAGCCAGGGCCTTGCCGTTTTCGGCAAAGAAGCGTTTGATCGCATCAACCTGGTCGTTTTCGTTCTCGTAAATTTCCACGCAGTCCTTCTCCTTAGCCCAGTAGAGTGCGCAAGTGCGCCGCAACGCCGTCCTGCGTTACCGTTGTTTGCTCACCAGAGCGCAGATCTTTCACTACGACTTCGCCGTTAGCCACTTCTGACTCGCCGAGTACCAGTGCGATACGCGCGCCCCACTTATCGGCACGGGCGAACTGTTTCTTAAAGTTGCCGCCGCCGTGGTTGGTCATCAGCTTAGCGTCCGGCAGCGCATCGCGCACGCGTTCAGCAAGCTGCATTGCCGCAGACTGCGTTTCCGCACCTGAGGCTACCAGGTATATATCGACAACAGGATCGGCTTTAAATTCCGGATTAACTGCCTGAACTAACAAAACAAGTCGCTCCAGGCCCATGGCAAAGCCAACTGCAGGTGCAGGACGACCGCCTAACTGCTCCACCAGGCCGTCATAACGACCGCCGGCACAGACAGTACCCTGTGATCCGAGGCTAGTGGTGACCCACTCAAATACGGTGCGGTTATAGTAGTCGAGACCACGTACCAGACGCTGGTTAACCGTATAGGTGATTCCGGCGCCTTCCAGCAGTTTGCACAGACCGGCAAAGTGTTCGCGGGAGTCGTCATCCAGGTAATCGCCCAGCGCAGGCGCATCGTTCAGCAGTGCCTGTACGTCCGGGTTCTTGGAGTCCAGCACGCGCAGCGGGTTGCTGTACATACGGCGTTTGCAGTCTTCGTCCAGCTTCTCTTTGTGCTGTTCCAGGAAGGCCACCAGCGCATCCCGGTAGTTAGCGCGCGCTTCAAGAGAACCGATAGAGTTCAGCTCCAGCGTAACGTGCTCGGCAATGCCCAGCGCACGCCACCAGCGGGCGGTCAGCATGATCAGCTCAGCGTCGATGTCCGGGCCCTGCAGGCCAAAGGCTTCGACACCCAGCTGGTTAAACTGACGGTAGCGGCCTTTCTGCGGACGTTCGTGGCGGAACATCGGGCCGATATACCACAGGCGTTGCTCCTGATTGTACAGGAGACCATGCTCGATGCCGGCGCGTACACATCCCGCCGTACCTTCCGGACGTAAGGTCAGGCTGTCGCCGTTACGATCCTCAAAGGTGTACATCTCTTTTTCAACCACGTCGGTGACTTCGCCGATAGCGCGTTTGAATAACGGGGTCTGCTCTACAATCGGCAAACGGATTTCGCTGTAACCGTAGCTGCCGAGCACCTGTTTCAGGGTGCCTTCAATGCGCTGCCAGATGGCGGTCTCGCCAGGCAGATAATCGTTCATGCCGCGAATGGCTTGAATATTCTTTGCCACGTTTGTTCTCTTTCTATAGACAAAAATGAACCCTGGGGTTCATAACCGAAGGGTTCAATCATACACAGGAAGCAGACCGCTTCCCATCACGTTATTTTTCGACCTGGAGCACGCTGATGCGCTGCGCTTCATCCAGCATGGCCGCTTTGGCGCGGATACGGGCTTCAAGCTGATCAATCATGTCGCCATTATCCAGACGATCTTTGCGAACGCCATCTTCATAGAGACCACTTTTCTTGTTGCCGCCCGTAACGCCAAGTGTTGACACCAGCGCTTCACCCGGACCGTTCACCACACAGCCGATGATCGAGACGTCCATTGGGGTGATGATATCTTCCAGACGCTGCTCAAGCGCATTCACGGTACCGATGACATCAAACTCCTGGCGCGAACAGGTCGGGCAGGCGATAAAGTTGATGCCGCGGGCACGAATACGCAGGGATTTCAGAATGTCGAAACCGACCTTAATCTCTTCCACCGGATCGGCGGCCAGCGAGACGCGCAGGGTATCGCCGATGCCTTCGTTCAATAGCAGACCGAGGCCAATGGCTGATTTCACTGCCCCACTGCGGGCGCCACCGGCTTCGGTGATCCCGAGGTGCAGCGGCTGGTCGATCTGCTTCGCCAGCAGGCGATAGGATTCGACGGCAAGGAAAACATCGGAGGCTTTCACGCTGACTTTGAACTGGTCGAAGTTCAGACGATCGAGATGATCCACATGACGCATAGCGGATTCGAGCAGCGCCTGCGGCGTCGGCTCGCCATATTTTTCCTGTAGATCTTTTTCCAGAGAACCGGCGTTTACGCCGATGCGGATGGGGATGTTCTTGTCGCGGGCGCAATCAACCACCGCGCGGATACGCTCTTCGCTACCGATATTGCCGGGGTTGATACGCAGGCAATCGACGCCGTATTCCGCCACTTTCAGCGCGATACGGTAATCGAAGTGAATATCGGCAACCAGCGGAACAGAGACCTGCTGCTTGATGAGCCTGAAAGCTTCTGCCGCATCCATCGTGGGCACGGAAACGCGGACAATGTCTGCGCCTACACGTTCTAATGCTTTGATCTGATTGACCGTCGCTTCCACATCCGTGGTGCGGGTGTTGGTCATCGACTGAACGGCGATGGGGGCACCATCGCCAATTGGCACATTCCCGACGTAAATACGTTTCGATTTTCTACGTGGAATAGGAGCCTGGTTATGCATGGAAAATCTCCCGCGTTGCCTGTCTGTTACTTACTGTGCTGCTGATTGTTCGGCATTTACGGTCAGACGCGCAACCTGGTTAGTTCTGATAAAACGGCTCAGATCGACAGGTTTACCCTGGAACTGGATCTGCACCGCAGCCGGAGCACCAATCTTGAGCTTGTACGGCGCCTGGCCTGTCAGATTTAAATTCCCGTCTTTACGCTGCAGGCCGCTGAACAGCTTTTTGCCCGTTGCATCGGTCACTTCCAGCCAGCAATCGGCGGTGAAGTTCATCACCAGCGCGTTCGGGTCGGCAGTTGCCGCCGCAACGCCTGCCGGATCGGAAGGCAACGTCTGGGTGGCATCCGCCGTTGCCGCAGGCGCGGTTGCAGGTGCAGCGTCAACGTTAGCCTGAGATGGCGAAACTACCGCGTTGTCTGCGGGTGCCTGCGCCGTCTGTTCGGCGGTTGGCGCAGCACTCTGCGCCGTTGCCGTATCCTGAGTGTCGGTTGCTGGCGCCTGCGTTTCGCTGGCGGTCGCAGAAGCATCGGTATTCAGCGGGATGCTCTGGGCACCATCGCCCGCTGAGTTGTTCAGCTCGGCTGAGGTCTGATCGGCCATGGTGGTGATCTCTTCCTGCTGCGCCTTGTGGTTTTGCCACCACCATGCGCCCGTCAGGCCGATCACCACAAACAGCACCAGCCAGGTAAAGCTCATCAGCCAGCCATCACGTTTTTTACGACGCTTGCCCAGGGAAAAACTCTGCATCGGCGCGACTTTCGCCGCTCTGACCGGTGCCTGTTTTTCCATCATTGGCAGCAGTTCATCTTCAGGGATATGCACCAGTTTCGCATATGAGCGGATATAACCACGCAGAAACGTTGAAGCAAGATCGGCAGGAGCCTTATCTTCTTCAATATCGCGGACCGTGGAAACCTTCAGACATAAGCGCTCCGCAACGACTTGCTGGCTTAGTCCGAGTTGTTCACGGGCGTTGCGAAGACGAACGCCAGTGGAAAGTGCTGCATTTTGGTCGTGAGTGGCTTCAGTATTCATTCGCTACAACTAATGGTACGTGAAAATTGAGGATCCTGGCGCCGGTGAGTCACAATGCCACCCGCACCGCGAAACTTCTGGTCAGTTAACCTTAGTAAGACTGCACAACCCTGTCAGGTTTTCGTTGACAGAAGCGGCTTGTCAGTGAGGCTAAACTGTTGTTGCGTCGTTACATACTGCCTTAAAGTCATATAAAACGCACCGTAATTATTACCCATAAACCGGCGCAATGACTGTTTATTCGCATCCGTAGCCGCCACGGCGCAATTAACGCGCCGTGACTGCATAATAATTACACGGACTTGATGGCGATGGGCTCGCCCTGCATACGTTTACGCAGCGTACGCTTGGTACGGTCGATAACGTCACCGGCCAGCTGACCGCAGGCGGCATCGATATCATCACCGCGGGTTTTACGCACGATAGTGGTAAAGCCATACTCCATCAGAACCTTGGAGAAACGGTCGATACGGCTGTTTGAGCTACGGCCATACGGCGCGCCCGGGAACGGGTTCCATGGGATCAGGTTGATCTTGCACGGCGTGTCTTTCAGCAGTGCCGCCAGCTCGTGAGCGTGCTCGGTCCCGTCGTTGACGTGATCCAGCATGACGTACTCAATGGTGACGCGTCCCTGGTTGGCGTTGGACTTCGAAATGTAGCCGCGAACCGAGTTCAGGAAGGTCTCAATGTTGTACTTCTTGTTGATTGGCACGATCTCATCGCGAATGGTGTCGTTTGGCGCGTGCAGCGAAATAGCCAGCGCAACGTCAATCATATCGCCGAGTTTATCCAGCGCGGGCACAACGCCTGAAGTGGAGAGCGTAACGCGACGTTTGGACAGGCCAAAACCGAAGTCGTCGAGCATGATTTCCATCGCCGGAACCACATTAGTCAGGTTCAGCAGCGGCTCGCCCATCCCCATCATCACCACGTTGGTAATAGGACGGGTGCCGGTGACTTTTGCCGCACCGACGATTTTCGCCGCGCGCCACACCTGGCCGATAATCTCAGACACGCGCAGGTTACGGTTAAAGCCCTGCTGCGCCGTGGAGCAGAATTTACACTCCAGCGCACAACCCACCTGGGAGGAGACGCACAGGGTAGCGCGATCGTCTTCCGGGATATAAACCGTCTCAACGCGCTGATCGCCAACCGCAATCGCCCACTTGATGGTGCCATCAGCTGAACGCTGCTCTTCCACCACTTCCGGCGCGCGGATTTCGGCCACGTCTTTCAGCTTGTTGCGCAGTACTTTATTGATGTCAGTCATGTCATCAAAATTGTCGCTGCAATAGTGGTACATCCATTTCATGACCTGGTCGGCACGAAACGGCTTCTCGCCCATCTCTTTGAAGAACTCGCGCATCTGCTGACGGTTCAGGTCCAGCAGGTTGATTTTTCCATTTTTATTGGGAACCGCAGGAATGGCGACTTCGGAGGTGTTAACTAATTCAGACATAATATTTTCCGGCCTCGTTGTTACACGTTATGGCCCGTGGAGGGTTGAAAAGAAACGCCCCGGAAAGCGGTCTGCTCGTCCGGGGCGTTGCATTGTACAAAGTCTGGTGCAGGGATGCCACGTTTGCACGCGGCATTTACGAAAATAATGTGTAAACGAAACCGTTAAATTAACGGGTACGTGGACACACTTCGCCTTCTGCGAAGAAGTAGGCGATTTCACGTTTAGCAGATTCTACGGAGTCGGAACCGTGGGTGCCGTTCTCGGTGAAGCTGTCAGCGTAATCTGCGCGCAGGGTACCTGCCAGCGCGTTGTCCGGGTTAGTTGCACCCAGCAGATCGCGGTGACGCTGAACGGCATTTTCGCCTTCCAGTACGGAAACCACGATTGGGCCAGAGGTCATGAACTCAACCAGGCCGTCGAAGAATGGGCGACCTTCGTGCTCAGCATAGAAACCGCGAGCCTGCTCAACGGTCAGATGCAGCATTTTGGTACCAACAATTTTGAACCCTGCCGCTTCAAAGCGCGCAAAGATGCTGCCAATAACGTTTTTTGCCACCGCGTTTGGCTTGATGATGGAAAAAGTACGTTCAATAGCCATGATTACCTCTGTGATTTGTTCTGTTGTTTTGCATTCATGCGAAATATATGGCGCGGATTATAATGAGCATTGGCGCCATTGCCTATGGATGCATGTAACATTTTTTTAAAATAAGACGAGTTTTAACAACAGATCCTTGCCGAAACGCGTTTTTTTCATTGCAGGGTGAAATCCACGGTCGCCACCTGCCCCGCCTCATCCATCACCAGTAGTTGATAATCCCCTGCCTTTTCAAGACGCAGCGTATACACCCGTCCCTGGACATTCAGCGGTTCGCCGTTGAGAAACCACCAGCGCGGTCCGTCGCTGCCGCTGACCTGCAGAGGCAGCGAGACCTGCAACTCGCCCGGAAGACGTTTAATCACCGCCCCCTGACGAATGCCAGAGAGCAGCAGCGGCGCCGGGAAGGCCTGGTTCAGCGGTGGGCAGGCCGTTGACGCAGGCGGAATGCGCGACGAGCGCCGCTCCGCCTGGGGCAGCCAGGGCTCCAGCGGCAGCGGCCAGACGTCCACGCTTTTTTCCTGCGCCTGCGGGCAGTCCGCCGCTACCCGTTTACCGCTGCTATCCAGCCAGACCGGGAAGCGAATGCCGCGGATACCCTCCTGCTCCGGCAGCAGCAGCGTCGGCGGCTGGCTTCCTTCAAGCAGCCACGTCGCGAGCCGACGGCGGCAGTTGCTGTCCCCCTCCGGCAGCGACTGCCCGCCCGGCCAGCAGATCACCCCGCGACTCACCGATTCAGGGCGCGGATCGCGCGGCAGACGCGCCTCATCCAGCGCCGATCGCGACTGCAGCAGATTGTTGACCTGATTCAACACCGGCACGGCGCTGGCAAAGCCAAACTGCCCGGCCACCGGGGTGCCGTCCGGCCTGCCGGTCCAGATGCCAATCACGTAGCGCGCGTTCACCCCTATCGCCCATGCGTCACGATAGCCGTAGCTGGTGCCGGTTTTTACCGCCAGCGGCACCACCTGCGCAAGGGCGCTGTCCGGCAGCGGCTGCGCCTCGTTCGCCAGAATGCGCCGGATGATCCACGCGGACCCCGGCGACAATAAGGGCCGTTCGAGCAGCGGATCTGCTGGCTGTAAACGCAGTTTCCCTGCACGACC
Organism: Leclercia barmai; assembly: GCF_049312895.1. Lineage (NCBI taxonomy): Bacteria > Pseudomonadati > Pseudomonadota > Gammaproteobacteria > Enterobacterales > Enterobacteriaceae > Leclercia > Leclercia barmai. Next base: position 865,918 of record NZ_JBMNWZ010000002.1, read on the forward strand.
CTGCCGGGCAAAGGCGCTGTACGCTGCGGCAATGTCCTCCAGACGCGCCCCGGCGCCCCCCAGGATCAGGGAGAGGTTCGGCTGAGCGCCAGCAGGCAGAAGAAGCGGTAATCCGACGTTACGCAGCATCCCGGCAAACTTTTTCGGCCCGTAAGCCTCCAGCACCTGAACGGCGGGCAGGTTCAGGGATCGCACCAGCGCCTCGCTCATGCTGATCGGACCGTGAAAGCCGCTGTCAAAGTTACCCGGACGGTAATCACCGGTGCGTCGCGGCACATCCTGCAGCAGCGAGGCCGGGTGGATCAGCCCGTCATCCATCGCCAGGCCATAGACAAACGGCTTCAGCACCGATCCCGGGGATCGGATCGCGCTGACCATATCCACATGGCTGAAACGGCTGTCGTCGTTGATGTCCACCGATCCTACCCAGCCGCGCACCTTCATATCGGTATGATCCACGACGATCATCGCCAGCGAACTGCGGGGTGGCAGGCGGGACTTCCAGTTCAGGGCCAGCTCTTCCAGCTGGCGCTGCAGCGTGGCATCCAGAGTAGTCACCACTTTGCTGTCCCGGCTTTTGCCCAGCATCATGCGCGAGAACAGCGGCGCAAGCTGCGGCATCTGCCGGGGAGCCAGCCAGACGGGTTCTTCCTGCGACTCTTTAACCTGACGCGCAGACCAGACGCCCTGAGAGGCCATGCGGTTGAGGACTTTATTGCGCGCCGCCTCGGCACGCTGCGGCCAGCGGTCCGGGCGTAAACGGCTCGGCGCCTGCGGCAATACGGCAAGCAGCGCGGCTTCGGAGTAACTCAACTGCGCAGGGGATTTTCCCAGATAGGCCCAGCTTGCGGCCCCCACGCCCTGCAGGGTGCCGCCAAACGGGGCGCGATTGAGGTAGAGCGTCAGGATGTCACGTTTAGAGAGGTGCCATTCCAGCTGGAACGCCCGCCAGAGCTGGCGGACTTTACCGCCCAGCGTGCGGGAGTGAGGATCCAGCAGACGGGCCACCTGCATGGTCAGCGTACTGCCGCCCGAGATCACCTTTCCGGCAATGAGATCCTGCCAGGCAGCGCGCAGTACCGAGAAAGGATTGACGCCCGGATGATCCCAGAACCAGCGATCTTCATACTGGATCAGCGCCTCAAGATAGCGCGGAGAAACCTCTTCGATGGTGACCGGATAACGCCAGATCCCGTCGCGATCGGCAAAGCGCCACAGCGGGATGCCTTTTTCGTCCACCACCACGCGAGCCGGGTTGACCTCATGTAACGGCAGCGGCCACAGGCGATCGGCGGCAACAACGCTGCCCCAGAGCAGAAGAAGCGCCCCCGCCAGCCACAGCCAGCGGGAGCGTAACAGAGCGCGAACCCGCACGTTACGGAACGACAATCAGCGGGCCGCTGGCCGCACCCGTTGCCCGCCACTGCGGTACGTACATCGATTCCACCATCGGCACAGGCACCGCGTAGGTTCCCGGCGTAACGGCGCGCGCCAGATAGACCAGCGTCACCGGCTGGCCTTCATTGACCGGTACGGCGGCGACAAAGCGGTCGTCGCGGAACTCCATATGCTGGATATCGGCCTGCTGCATCTGGCTGAGCAGGTTTTGTACCTCACTGCCGCTCTCCTGCAGGCTGGCGCTGCTGCTGGCGAGGTTCTGGTTTTCCAGCTCCAGCCCTGCAGGCAGCAGATCCACCACCAGCGCATCCGGCACGCTCTGGGTGGCAGTGACGTTCAGCCAGACCAGCACCAGCTCGCCGCTTTTCAGGGAGGAGAGCGACTTGCTGCTGCCATCGGTTGCCAGGATCTGGCGCTCAATTTTCAGCACGTTCGAGGCAGGCTGTGGGGCGTACTGCGGATAGCCGCTGCTGTCCAGACGCAACCACAGCGGCGCGGTACCGGTGTTAGTCACCTGCAGCGCCGCCAATTGGTCGGCATTGAGGTTTTGCACCTGCGGTTTATCGCCCTGAATGCTGCCTTCCTTGAGCGACGAGGTGGCCTGCCAGGCTCCGGAGAGCGTCTGCAGGGAACGTCCCGCCAGGAAGAGGGAATTACTCTCCTGGGTCGAGAGCCAGCGCTGGCTGAAAGCCTGCTGGGAAAGCACGTTCAGCAGCGCGTTCTGGGCATCCGGCAACAGTTTGTACTCTTCCAGCAGGCTGAGCATCATCGCGTTGTCGCGAAGCGGGCTGCCGTAATCGGCCAGCCAGTTTTGCATCTCGCTGCGCGGCGTTTTGATGGCCAGATCCAGCGCCTGCTGGCTGCGCGGCGCATCGCCCATCAGCTTCAGCGCCATCCCCAGCTGCATCAGCGGCAGGCCTGATTTGGCCTGGGCATGACGCTCCCAGATTTCGCGCAGCGCGCCCAGCGGGGCTTTCTGCTGGCGTGCCAGCACCAGCGCGGCATAAGCCTGAACGGCGAACTTACTGCCCTGGGTATCTTCGCTGTAACGAATCGCCATCATGCCCGGATCCTGCAGGTAGCGCAGCAGGCGGTTGTTGGCATTGGTGATGGCATCAGCCGGTACGCTGTAACCCTGCTCCCCTGCCCGCACCAGGAAATCGGTGACGTAGGCAGTGAGCCAGTACTCTTCCGGGCCATTTTTATCCCACAGGGCAAAACCGCCATCGTCGCGCTGCATCTGCAGCAGGCGGGAGATGCCGATCTCAATGGCCGCCCGACGCTTGTCGTCACTGTCGCCCTTGATGCCCAACGCATTCAACTGGGCGGCATTGGTATAGAGGGACGGGAACAGGCCGCTGGTGGTCTGTTCCAGACAGCCATACGGATAGGCCTGCAGCTCGCGGATGTAACGGGCCAGGTTAAGCGGCGGCTTGCCGCTGAGCATAAGCTGTCCCTGTAGCGTCAGCGGGGAGAAATTAGCGAGCTGTTCGGTCGGTACATGCCAGCTTTCACCCGGATTAAGCATCGTGCCGGTATTCACCGTCTGCGCCGGGAACGCCGGGCGCACGCCGATTTTCCAGCTCTTCTGCTGCGGGGCAAAGGTTTCGCCTGGAAGCATCAGCCCGCTTACCTGGGCGGCGATTTCGCCCTCGCCGTAGCCGTCCAGCGCCCGCACCGGAATAAACAGCGTATAGCGTTCACCCGCGCCCAGCTGGATCGGCTGCGGCTGGGCACCTTCCAGCGTCAGGTTACCGCCCGCGGTCAGGGCTACGTTCAGGGTCTGCGGACGATCGGTGAGGTTGGTCAGATCCAGCGTCAGCCTTGCGTTATCGCCGCTGGCAAGGAAGCGCGGCGTGTTCAGATCGGTGATAACCGGCGCGGCGACGATGATTTTGTTCTCGCTGCTGCCGAAATCGTCATCGGTCCAGGCCTGGGCCATCAGACGCAGCTCGCCGTTAAAGTCGCCAATCGGTAACGAGACGGTGCCCTCCCCGTTGGCATCCAGCTCTACCGGCTGCGCCTGCTGGGCGATAATGGTGACATGGTTAACCGGCGGTTTGCCGCCACGCTTAAGTTCATCGCCATCGCCGCCAAAGCGCAGCGACGCCAGACGGCCCTGGCCCTCAATCACCTGGCCGTAGATATCGTAGATGTCCGCGCCATAGCGCTTCTGACCAAAGAAGGCCTGCCACGGATCGGGAGTAACGTAATCGGTAATGTTCAGCACACCGCTGTCCACCGCCGAGACCAGTACGTTGACTTTTTGCGGAGCCGCACCCTCCTTAACGCTGGCTTTTACTTTCACCGCCAGCGTCTGGTTTGGGCGCATTTTTGGCGGGTTTTCCAGGGCGATGCTCAGGCGACGACTTTCGTCGCCCATCGGCAGGTGCAGCAAGCCTACCGAACGTTTTGGCGTGGCTGATTTGGATTTATCGCCAGGACGGACCACCAGCGTGGAGAGGTACAGATCGTGGCGTTTCCAGGCTTTATCCACCGGGATCGTCATATCCAGCCCCTCGGCAGGCACGTCGATCTCTTTCCACCACAGCGGCCCTTCGCTGGATTCGATCATCGCGTAGCCTTTACCAGCCGCCGGTGCGGCAATGTGCAGCTTAATAGTGTCCCCAGGCTGATAGGCCGGTTTATCCAGCTTCATGGTGACGCGGTCCGGACGCGCCGCGCCGGAGCCGTCGCTGTTGTCCTGCCAGCTGTAACCTGCCCAAAAGCGAACGCTGCTGACCGCGTCGTCCGGGGCTTTTACCTCCAGACGATAGGAGCCCCACTCCACCGGGAAGCTCACTTTTCCGGTTTCGTCCGCGGCCAGATCCAGCGCCTGCTCGCCTTCAATCAGATCTTTTTGATCAAACTGGGACTGCCAGCCCTCGCTTTCCGACCAGTTCCACGAGTAGTCCCGACGCTCGCGGATCAGGCGAACCTGCAGGCCGGAGACCGCTTTTTTCGCTCCGCTGGCATCGGCATAGACGATATCGAACCCGGCCTGGCTGTTCTCCTCAACAATCGGCTGGTTGACGGTGGTGTCGGTGCGGTAGTCATAGACCGCTTTGCTGGCGAACTGCGGACGGATGCCCGGCAGGGTTGCCGCTGGCCAGACCGCCTGCTCCGCTCTGCGGGTCACCGGACGTCCGCCGGACTCCAGCAGGCTGGCCTGCAAAATTACCTGCAGCGGAGAGTGCGTCTCTTTCCACTGGCTTTCGCTGGTCACCTGCCCGCGCCCCTCCTCATTGAGGGTGAGCTGCACTTCATCCAGGCTACGGCTCAGGTTCTCTTCGGCGATGTCGCCAAACTGGAAGCCCGGCAGTGCGGCCACGGCCTCACGCAGCGGACGCAAGAACATCTGCCCCTGCAGGCTGTTGCCGTTGGCAGGGGCGCCGTACAGGTAATACCCCGTCACGTCGAAGGCGATGTCATCCTGCGGCGCGACTGGCGCTTTTTGCCCGGCGATATTCAGCGCCATGCGTTCCGGCATAAAGTCTTCGACGTGGAAATCCCACATCCGCTGCTGGTTATCGCCGGTGCTGGCGCGCACGTGCCACATTCCGGTCTGCGCCCCGCTATCCAGTTGATAGTTAAAACGATACAGGCCGTTTTCCGGCTGGCTGACCACCGTGCGGGCCACCTGGCCGTCCGGGCGCAGCACCTCCAGCTTCACGGGCTGGTCGGGCAGCGGCTTGCCGTCGCTGTCGCGCAGCAGGCCGTTAAGGATCAGCGTTTCGCCCGGGCGGTAGAGATCGCGCGGACCAAACATAAAGAACTGTTTACTGAAGCCCGGCGCGCCGGAGATGGCAAACTCCGCCAGATCCAGCGCCGGGAGCGTTAAATCCAGCATCGTGGTCTGCCCGTCTTTACGGGCGAGGAGCAGCGCCGCCTCTTTATCGGTCTGCAGCGTCGCGTGGCCGTCGGCGTCGCTGGTGGCCTGGGCCAGCGTCTGCCCTTTATCGTTCAGCAGCTGTACCTCAATGGCCGATTGCGCCGCGCCATTCTCCAGGCTCTGGGTAAAGATATCCAGCCGGTTATGGTAGCGGTGCGCGGAAAGGCCAATATCGCTGAGGGTAAAGAGCGTGGCGGCGTTGCTGTAGTTATAGTGCCCGGCCTGATTCATCACCGCGATGTAGACCCCCGCCTGCTGTAACGGCTTGATGTCCGCCAGCGGCAGGAGCAGTTTCTCGCGCGTGTTGCGCGCCGGATTCAGGTCGAAGCGGCCGGTATAGACCAGCTCGGCCATCTTCAGCAGATTGTCGGATTCCCAGTTGGTGAGCGAGCTGCGGTACTCCCACTGGCTGACGAAGGCGGCCAGCGATTCCGGTTTGATCCGGTAGAAATTCACATCGACGTTATTGACGTTCAGCGCCATCACCGGCAGCCCTTCGACAACTTTACCCGGCAGCAGCGAGCCGCGGCTGGCAAAACCTACGCTCGGCTCTATATCGCGGGTGGTAATGGTTTTTTCGATGTCGCTGCCGAGGGTGGCTTTATTCAGCCCGAGCAGCGCACTTTCGACGGTGACCACCAGGTTACGATTTGGCTCCAGGTGACGCAGGCGCAGCTCTTTCAGGTTAGGCGCCAGCTCCCATGCGCCGTCGACCTTGCCGCTTTTTTTATCGACCACGTGAACCGCGCGGGCGAAGTCCTGGGCGGGATCGAGGGGAACGGAGAAGGTCAGCACTAGGGCGGCGGCATCGTCCAGCTGAACTTCAGACGCATCCAACAGGGTCAGTGCTTTGCCCTGACTTTGTGTCGCCAGTTTTTCCAGCGTGGCGCTGTCAGGTTTTGCCGGTACAGCCGGTTGCGTGGTGGAAGCAGCCGCCGCGGCGGGGGCCTGTGGTTTGGGCATATCGTCGCTGTTGTCACAGCCGATAAGCGCAAGTGAAGTGAGCAGCGCTAATGAAAGTGCAGCGAAGCGAAACGGTTTCATCCTTTATCCCTGGCCTCGCGGGCCTGTTGGTCGACGTCGGGTTAATTATTATCCGCAAGTTTCATTAATACAAAAGCATTGATTCCAATTCTGGATAACGCCTCGCAAAGTCGTGATTCGCGAAAAAATCCGGCTGTTATGGCGATCACAGCGCGTAACGTTACATGTAACCTTTCACGTCATTTGTTTTTAAAACAATAAGATAGCTGGATAAACAAGCGTTTACCCTGCTAGTTTTATTATCAGACGCACCCTGAGTGCGCGGTTCAATAAGAGAGAATGTTATGAAACGAGCCGTGAACGCCCTACAAAATTTCGGAAAATCATTATACGGTCCGGTACTCATCCTGCCGATTGTCGGTCTGTTTATCGCCTTTGGGAATGTGCTGGGTAACGGCGCTCTTGCCGGATATCTGCCATTCCTCGGCCATCCGCTGATCCAGAGCATCGGCCAGCTGATCGCCAAATCCGCCGTCTCGGTGCTGGTTAACCTGGCGCTGGTGTTCGCCGTGGGGATCCCCATTGGTCTGGCGACCCGTGACAAGGGTTACGCGGCGCTGATTGGCCTGGTGACATTCGTGGTGTTTATCAACGCCATGAACGTCACGCTGCAGCTGCAGGGCGCGCTGGCACCCGCGGACCAGATGAAAGCCGCCGGGCAGAGCATGGTGCTGGGGGTGCAGGTACTGGAGATGGGCGTGTTCGCCGGGATCCTCACCGGTGCGCTGTCGGGTTACCTCTATAACAAATACTCCGGCGTGCAGTTTAACGGCGCGATGGCCATCTACTCCGGTCACTGCTTTGTCGCCATCATCATGCTGCCGGTCTCGATGCTGCTGGGCGTGGTGATGAGCGAGCTGTGGCCGTTCGCCCAGGACGGTATCAGCGCTGCGGCTTTAGCCATCAAAGGGGCCGGGCCGTTTGGCGTCGCGGTTTACGGCTTCCTGGAGCGCATCCTGGTGCCAACCGGCCTGCATCATCTGGTCTATACCCCGTTCCTCTATACCGAACTGGGCGGGACCCAGGAGGTGTGCGGCGCCACCTATCAGGGCGCGCGTAACATCTACTTTGCCGAGATGGCCTGCCCTGAAGTGAAGCAGCTCAGCAGCACCGTCGTCTGGGATGCCCGTGGGATTAGTAAAATGTTTGGCCTGCCTGCCGCCGCGCTGGCGATGTATGTCACCGCGAAACCGGAGCGTAAAGCCGCAGCGAAAGCCATTCTGATCCCGGCGGCGCTGACCTCGTTCCTGGTGGGCGTTACCGAGCCGATTGAGTTCTCTTTCCTGTTCGTCGCCCCGCTGCTGTTCGTGGTGCATGCGGTGTTGACCGGGATTGGCATGATGCTCTTCTACCTGCTCGGCGTTCACGCCATCGGCGCTAACGGCATTATCGATTTCGTTCTCTACAACCTGCCGCTGGGTACGGAGAAGTCCAACTGGCCGATGTACATCCTGGTCGGGCTGATCATGTTCACCCTCTACTTCGTTATCTTCCGCTTCCTGATCCTGCATTTCCGTATGAAGACGCCGGGGCGCGAGGAAGAAGATCAGGAGACGCGTCTGTACAGCAAGCAGGAGTATCAGGCGAAAGGCAGCAACGACGGCTTAGGCGAGGCGATCATCGTTGGCCTCGGCGGGCGCGACAATATTGATGTGGTGGATAACTGCTACACCCGTCTGCGCGTCACGGTTAAGGATGTCGCCATCATCGACGAGCCACGGCTCAAGGCGACAGGCGCGAAAGGCGTCATCAAGCAAGGCAATAACGTTCAGGTGGTCTACGGGCTGCATGTCAAAAAAATGCGAGAAGCGGTCGAGACGATTCTCTGAAGGAGACAACTATGTTTACACCCCCATTTATTCTCTCTATCGCCGGTGGCGGCAGCACCTACACGCCAGGGATTGTGAAAAGCCTGATGGTGCGACTGGAAGATTTCCCGCTGGCGGAAATTCGCCTCTACGACATCGATGCCGGGCGGCAGGACACCATCGCCCCGGTGGTGGAGAAGGTGATCCGCGATCACAGCCAGAGCATCAAATTTACCGTCACCAGCGACCCGGAAGTGGCTTTCAGCGGGGCCCATTTCGTCTTCGCCCAGATGCGTGTCGGCCAGTATAAAATGCGCGAGCAGGATGAGAAGATCCCCCTGCGTCACGGCGTGGTCGGCCAGGAGACCTGCGGCCCGGGCGGGCTGGCGTATGGCTTACGCACTATTTTGCCGATGGTTGAGCTGATCGACATGGTCGAGCGCTACGCCCACGAAAAAGCGTGGATCGTGAACTACTCCAACCCGGCGGCCATCGTCGCAGAAGGGGTGCGCCGCCTGCGTCCGGACGCCCGGGTGCTGAACATCTGCGATATGCCGGTTGCGGCAATGCGTAATATGGGGGCCATTCTCGGCGTGGATCGCCACAAGCTGGAGGTGGATTACTTCGGCCTGAACCACTTCGGCTGGTTTACCCGCGTGCTGGTGGATGGCGAGGACAAACTGCCGGAGCTGCGTCGCCATATCGCTAAATTTGGCCTGCTGACGGAAGACGCGGCCAAAACCGACCCGCAGCACTCGGATCCGTCATGGGTGAAAACCTGGCGCAACATCAAGCCGATTATGGATAACTTCCCGGAGTATCTGCCGAACCCGTATCTGCAGTACTACCTGATGCCAAACCAGATCGTGGAACATCAGAACCCGGACTATACCCGCGCCAACGAAGTGATGAACGGTCGCGAGAAAAAGCTGTTTGCCGCCGCTGAAGAGTATAAGCGTACCGGGATCCTGCCGGACGCCTTCCACGTGGGCGTCCACGGCGAGTTCATCGTTGAGGTGGCCCGTTCGCTGGCGTTTAACCTGCGCCAGCGCCATCTGGTGATGGTGGAAAACCAGGGGGCAATCGTCAACCTGCCGTACGACGCGGTGGTGGAAGTGCCGGCCTATATCACCAGCGAAGGCCCGGAACCGATCCGCATCGGCCAGGTGCCGCTGTTCCATCAGACCCTGCTGCAACAGCAGCTGGCATCGGAACAGCTGCTGGTGGAAGCCACCATCGAAGGCAGCTACGAAAAAGCGTTGCAGGCGTTCACCCTGAACCGCACCGTGCCGACCATGGAACACGCCAAAGCGATTCTGGATGAGATGATTGAGGCTAACCGTGAATACTGGCCTGCGCTGCAGCAAGCGTGGCAGGATGGGGAAGCGGTGAAAAAATAAGGTGCTGCTGAGGAGACAGTAACTTTTTATTTTATTCATCATTTAATGGCACGTAAGCATTAAATTATTCATTCAATGCCGCACAGGTTTTTAAACTATGTGCGGTATTTTTACATCATAACGCAATAATAACCCCCTCTTCAAACCTCACAGTCTATCGTTCCCAATCCGTTCAGATTAATGTTACGCTTCATTAATAATCCATCTAGGTTATATTTCAAAAGATTAACATAAATACAATTGATATCATTGAGGTGTATTTAGTGGCTCCTTCATAAAGATAATAAATCCACTCCACAATAAGACCTCTTGACCACACACAGAAAAACACACAAACATCAATGAATTACATTATTTTTATTTTATCTAAAAACGTCTAATGAAGTGCAAGAGGAAAATTATCCTAAAAAAACATAGACTATTGAACGCGAATGCTATTTATTATCACTCGCTGTTGATTGTAATTCTTATAAGAAAACATGCTCAATACTGTCAGGGAGACTGGAATGTCATTCTATGAATTTGCATATATGCCTGTATTTTATTCATTAATGTCTTGCTGCATTTCTTTCATTTTTAAAAAGAAAGTAAGGTCAATGAAATATGACATCGTAACTGTGTTCATTACATGTGCAGTAATTTGCTTTACATATCCGTTTGTAAATTACTGGTTTGGTAATGAATACCATTTCTTCGACAACTTTGTTCTGTATTGTTTTCTGTCAACAGTTATATCAATTGCGACAATCCTCGCTGTTTACTTCATATACAGGAAATTAAAATGAGAAAATTGAATTCAAAGGAAATGAAATTAATGGGTGGTGCTGGCGATCCTCTCACAGACCAAAATTCTCAGTTAATACGGCAAATAATGATTGGAGCCGGTTGGGGCATGATGTGGGGTGTGCCTATGGGATTTCCCGGTATGGCTGCAGGCGCAATAACTGCGACGACTCAAACCGTTTTGCAGGGAGCTATGTCAAGGATGCCAGTCAACGTTCCCATTCCCAGAGTTCCGATGGGTCCAACCTGGAATGGCAGTAAATAACAGGGCCTTGCTCGCGAGTTGAACGTGGTTCACTTGTCGGTGTCAGAAAAAACACCGACAATCCATTAATGGATTCATTTATGGAGGCAACCATGTCCACCTCATATTTTGTCGCAGCCGAGTGGCTGATTGAGCACAGTGATGACCCTGAAGTCCAGATCCTTGACGCGCGTATGGCGCCGCCAGGCCAGGAACATCGTGACGTATCCGCGGAATACCGCGCCGGGCATCTGCCGGGGGCGGTATTTTTTGATATAGAAGCCCTCTCCGATCATACCTCTCCCCTGCCGCACATGATGCCGCGCCCGGAAGCCTTTGCGGTGGCCATGCGCGAGCTGGGCGTCAGCCACGACAAGCACCTGGTGATTTACGACGAAGGAAATCTCTTCTCCGCACCGCGTGCCTGGTGGATGCTGAAAACCTTTGGCGTGGAGAAAGTGTCGATTCTGGCGGGTGGCCTTGCGGGCTGGCAACGGGCCGAGTTACCGCTCCAGCAGGGCGATGTCTCCCTGCCGGACGGCGATTTTGAAGCCACCTTCGATGCCGGGGCCATCAAGCGTGTCACCGACGTACTGCTGGCCAGCCACGAAAAGACCGCGCAAATTGTTGATGCCCGCCCTGCCCCACGTTTTAACGCCGAGGCTGACGAACCGCGTCCGGGCCTGAAGCGCGGCCATATCCCCGGCGCGTATAACGTGCCCTGGGGCGAGCTGGTGTTTGAGGGCGAGCTGAAAACTACCGACGAGCTGCGCGAGATTTTCGCCCGTCAGGGGGTGGATCTGCATCAGCCGATCGTTGCCAGCTGCGGCTCCGGCGTGACCGCCTGCGTGGTGATTCTGGCCCTGGCCACCCTCGGCAAAACCGACGTCACGCTCTATGACGGTGCGTGGAGTGAATGGGGCGCCCGGGACGATCTGCCGGTTGAACCGGCGTAATAATGGATAACCGACTGGCGACACTGCTATCGCGCGGGGAGTCACTGACCCGCGCAGAGTATCGCGTGCTGGCCCATCTGACCGAGCATCCGCTGCTGGTGGGCCACATCACGGTGCGGGAGCTGGCGCAGGCGACCTTTGTCTCCACCGCCACCATTATGCGCCTGTGCCGCAAGCTGGGGTTCAGCGGTTTTAGCGAGTTCACTTGGCACTGCAAGCAGCTGCTGAGCGATACCCCGCACATCACCGCCGAAACCCGCCAGCCTGCGGAACTGCCCGCGCTGTTTAGTCAGTTTATCGCCAACTATCAGCAAACCTTTCAGTGGGCGACGGCGGAAAAGCGCCGCCACTTTGCCGAGCTGCTGCGGGAAAAAGAGAGCTTTTTTCTCTACGGCGCGGGCTTCTCCTATCTTTTCGCCGAGTACCTGACCAAGAAGCTGCAGGTGCTGGGCAAGACGGCGTTTATCTCCGGCCCCGGCGACAGCCGCAATATCTTCCTCAGCAATGCTTCGCGCTATCAGGTGTTCATCGCGGTTTCGCGCAGCGGTGAGACGGAACAGGTGCTGGATAAGGCGCGGATCGCGCAGAACGTGGGGATGACGGTGGTAGCCTTTACCCGCGCGTCGGCGAATACCCTGGCGGGGATGGCGGATCTGCATTTTGCGCTGTACGACGAAGCGGTGCATTTCGCCGCCGAAGCCGCAGGGGTGACGTCGTTTGAGTCGAATCTGGTGCTGCTGATGGATTTACTGCTGCTGGAAGCAACGGGGTGAGCGTTCACCCCGTACGGGTTCAGATAATGCGGTTGTTTTTGAAATCGCGCAGGAAACCACCCCAGCGGCGTTCATAGAACGGGGTGATGTGCTCGGTGATGAAGTGGCTGATGCCCTTCTCCCCTTTCACTACCCGGCAGATATCGATCGGCTCGTCCCCCGGCAGGGTGTCGGTCGCCACGCTGCCCGTAGCCTGAATGATCTCTTCAATCTCGCCATCCGCCTCAATACCAATCAGCAGGATCGGCTGTTCGTCGGCCTGCTCTTTGATGGAGCAGAGAAACGCCCGTTTCACCGGTTTGAGGGTCTGGAAAAGCTGGGTCAGGGAGTCAATCATCTGCGCCGGTGGCTCGGCCACTTCAGACAGCAGCAGCGATTCACCGCCCTCCAGCACCTCCTGAGTGCTGAGCGGGTTGCCCTCGTCGCCAATCAGATGGCTGATTTCGCGCGGGGTGAACTCTTTCCCGGTCGGCAGTTTGGCGTTGAGAAACAGGGTTTCGCCCAGCGTCATCTCAAACAGGGTGCGCACCGGCATCACCACGAACGCCTGCTCATCCTCAACGGCTTGCTGTAAGGCTTCAAGGGAGGAGAAGAACGGGATCACCGAGGTGCCGTCATCTTTTTCCCAGTGCAGCAGATCCAGCGCGCTGTCCTCAACAACCTGCTCGCCTTCCGCCGCCGTACCGGGCACCCAGACGGTGGACTCCAGCAGGGTGCGGAAGAATGCCGGACGATGGGCGGGCTCGGTGGCCGCTTTCTCCAGCAGGGTTTCTAATTCGTTTTTGGTTTCTGACATAAACTCACTACTTGTAAATCGCCCGGCGGCGCTGCGCTTGCACGGGCCTACGGGTCTTGTAGGCCGGGTAAGCGCAGCGCCACCCGGCAAGACCATTACTTTGCGGTTAGCAGGTTCGCAATGGTACGCACACCCAGACCGGTAGCGCCTGCGGACCACTGCTCAACCGCGGCTTTACGGTAGGTTGCGGAGCAGTCGATGTGCAGCCAGCCTTCGCGGTAGTTCTCAACGAAGTGCGACAGGAAACCGGCGGCGGTGCTCGCCCCTGCCGGGTAGGCCGCGCTGGCGGTGTTGTTCAGCTCGGCAAAGTTCGACGGCAGCTGGCTGCGGTGGAACTCGGCCAGCGGCAGACGCCAGAAAGGTTCGTTCTCGGCGGCGGCGCTCGCCAGCAGGCGGTTTGCCAGCTTATCGTCGAAGCTGAACAGCGCGTGGTAGTCGTTACCCAGCGCGGTTTTCGCCGCCCCGGTCAGGGTTGCCATGTCGATGATCAGCTCTGGTTTCTGTGCAGAGGCATCGATCAGGCCATCCGCCAGCACCAGACGGCCTTCGGCGTCGGTGTTCATCACTTCGACGTTCTTGCCGTTGCGGTAGCGAATGATGTCGCCGAGCTTAAAGGCGTTACCGCTGACCATGTTGTCCGCGCAGCACAGGTAAAGCTTCACGCGTTTGTTCAGGCCGCGGGTGATAGCAAATGCCAGCGCCCCGGTGATGGTAGCTGCGCCGCCCATGTCCGACTTCATGGAGTCCATGAATGCGCTCTGCTTCAGGCTGTAGCCACCGGTGTCAAAGGTGATGCCCTTCCCGACCAGGCAGGCGAACACAGGGGCCGTTTTATCACCGGTTGGGTTGTAGTCCAGCGCCAGCAGCACAGGAGGACGCTCAGAGCCACGGCCCACGGTGTGGATGCCCATGTAGTTCTGCTCGCGCAGATCTTCGCCCTTGGTGATGCGGTAAGACATGTTGTCGCCCGCCACGCCGCACAGCAGATCCACCGCGCGCTGCGCCAGCTGCTCCGGACCCAGCTCTTCCGCCGGGGCGTTGATAGTATCGCGCACCCAGTCGATAATCTTCAGGCGGCTTTCCAGCTCGCGCTTACCCGCTTCATCGAGGTTTGCCCACTCGATTTTACGGCTGCCTTTCGGCCCTTTGTAGCCCGCCCAGAAGGCCCAGCTGCGATCGGTGTCCCAGCCTTCGCCTTCCAGTAACACGTGTTTGATGCCCAGACCGTCAATTTTGCGCGCCGCGCGCTGGATCAAACCGGTATCGTCGCTGCCGTTCAGGTGCAGGGTAATGCCGTCGTTATTTATGCTGTAAGTGGCTTTTTCACCCCAGCGCGCATCGGCAGGCTGAGTAGAGAGCGTAATCTTCATCGCTTCGGTCATTTTATTTTTCCTTATTAGCAACAAGCAAACGGGCCGCCTGAAGGCAGCCCGTTACGTTTTTATTCTGCTTCGTCCAGCCAGACTAACAGAATCGCCTCCAGAATTTTTTCATTGGATGCGTTGGGATCGTCGTCAAACTCTTCCAGATCGCAAATCCACTGATGCATATCGGTGAAGCGTACGGTCTTCGGATCGAGATCCGGGTTGGCGTCGTACAACGCCTCGCCGATTTCACGGCTGTCTGTCCACTTCAGTCCCATATTAATGCTCGCGTGCGTGGTTAAGCGTATAACGCGGAAGTTCGACCACCAGATCTTCATCGGTGACGCGTGCCTGACAGCTCAAGCGGCTTTCCGGCTCCAGACCCCATGCTTTATCCAGCATGTCGTCTTCATCTTCCGTGCTCTCCGCCAGGGAGTCAAAGCCCTCGCGGACGATGCAGTGACAGGTTGTGCAGGCACAGGATTTTTCACAGGCGTGTTCCACTTCAATACCGTTACGCAGGGCAACGTTAAGGATGGTTTCGCCGGTCTCAGCTTCCAGAACTGCGCCATCCGGACAGAGGTCCGCATGTGGCAGAAAAACAATCTTTGGCATATTAAACCTCGTCCACGGAGTGGCCTTTCAGCGCGGTACGGACAGACTGGTCCATACGGCGAGCGGCGAACTCCTGGGTTTGTTTATCAACGTTTTTAATCGCTTGTTCTATGGCGTCAGCATCATCGCCTTCGGCTACCGCAATCAGTTGTGCGACGGCGTCGTCAATGGCCTGACGTTCAGCGGCGCTTAGCAGCGCGGCGTCAGCAGTGAGTGCGCTGTTCAGGCTTTCCAGCACGCGTGCGGCTTCGACTTTCTGCTCGGCCAGCATACGCGCCGAGACATCCTGCGCAGCAAAACTCATTGAGTCCTGAATCATGGTGGCGATTTCACCATCGGTCAGACCGTAGGACGGTTTCACCTGAATGGAGGATTCGACACCGGTCGATTTTTCCATCGCCGTGACGCTCAGCAGGCCGTCCGCGTCCACCTGGAAGGTCACGCGGATATGCGCCCCGCCCGCAGGCAGCGCCGGAATGCCGCGCAGCGCGAAGCGCGCCAGCGAGCGGCAGTCCTGAACCAGCTCGCGCTCGCCCTGCAGCACGTGGATGGACATCGCGGTCTGGCCGTCCTTAAAGGTGGTGAACTCCTGCGCGCGCGCCACCGGAATGGTGGTGTTACGCGGGATCACTTTCTCCACCAGGCCGCCCATGGTTTCTAAACCAAGCGACAGCGGGATGACGTCCAGCAGCAGCATTTCGCTGTCCGGCTTGTTGCCGACCAGGATATCGGCCTGGATAGCGGCACCAATGGCAACCACTTTATCCGGGTCGATGGAGGTTAATGGCGTGCGGCCAAAGAACTCGCCCACGCGCTCACGCACCAGCGGAACGCGGGTTGAACCGCCCACCATCACCACGTCCTGCACCTCTTCTGCCTCAACGCCCGCATCTTTCAGCGCGCGGCGGCAGGCCAGCAGGGTGCGTTTCACCAGCGGGGCAATCAGTTCATTGAACTGCTCGCGGCTGATGTCGCCTTTCCAGCCCGCCACCTCAACGGTGACCGAGGTGGCATCGCTGAGGGCGATTTTGGCGGCAGTGGCGGCATCCAGCAACTGACGTTGCAGGCGCGCATCACTGCGATCGACGATCCCCGCCCGCTCACAGAGGTGATCCGCCAGCAGGTGGTCGAAGTCGTCGCCGCCGAGGGCAGAATCGCCGCCGGTAGCCAGCACTTCAAACACCCCGCGGCTCAGGCGCAGGATCGAAATATCAAAGGTCCCGCCGCCAAGGTCGAAGACCGCGATTACCCCTTCCTGACCGGAGTCGAGGCCGTAGGCAATCGCCGCAGCGGTCGGTTCGTTGAGCAGGCGCAGCACGTGCAGGCCTGCCAGACGCGCGGCGTCTTTGGTGCCCTGACGCTGGGCGTCATCGAAATAGGCCGGAACGGTGATCACCACGCCGTCGAGTTCGCCTTCCAGCGTCGCGGTCGCGCGAGCGGCCAGCGCCTTGAGGATATCGGCAGAAACGCGGATCGGGTTCAACAGACCGGCACGGGTGGCGATCATCGGCAGACCGTTTTCACTGGCCTGCAGCTGATACGGCAGATGCGGGTAACGGCTCTGGATATCCGCCAGCGAGCGGCCCATCATCCGTTTTACCGAGCTGATGGTGTTGGCTGGATCCTGAGCAGCGTTGGTGCGGGCATCATAGCCCACGCTGTGGCCCTGGGACTGATAGTGGACCACAGAAGGCAGCAGGTGCTGACCCTGCGCATCCGCCAGCGTTTCAGCCTGGCCGCTGCGCACGGTCGCCACCAGCGAGTTGGTGGTGCCTAAGTCGATACCTACCGCCAGACGACGCTGGTGCGGTGCGGCACTTAAGCCCGGCTCACTAATTTGTAATAAGGCCATAATCGCTTCCGAAATTAAAAATCGAGCAGCTTTTCTTCGAGTTGTTCAGCGCTGCTTCGCAGTTTATCGAGAAAACGCAGCTTGCGTACACTGTCCGCCGCCACGTCCCACGTCTCGTTATTCAGTTGGTCAACCATCTGCTGATGGCGGGTATCGAACATCCCTTTTACGCGCTTGATAAAGCGCTCAAGACGGGCTTCGTCTTTGGCTTGTTCGATCTCATCCAGCTCTTCGCGAAGCTCCAGCTGTTCCATCAGGAACGCGGTGTCGCGGACGGTGTGTTGCTCACTGGAGAGGTCAAACCCGTGACGCGAAAGCAGATATTCTGCCCGGCTCAGCGGGTTGCGCAGGGTTTGCCACGCCTGATTGATGGTCGCAGAGTGCTGCACCGCCGCCAGTTGTTCCGCCTGCGTGCCGCTGGCGAATTTATCCGGGTGATACTGACGTTGCAGATCCTGGAAACGGGCCGCCAGCGCCTGAGTATCAATTTCATACCCGGCTGGTAACCCAAAGAGGGTGAAGTAATCCATAACAATCTCAGGGTTAGCTGATTAAAGCAAACCCCACACACAGCCTGGCTGCGGTGGGGTTAACAGGTGATGCGCAATTATACGTGGAAGCTTTCGCCGCAGCCGCACTCGTCTTTCACGTTCGGGTTAGTAAACTTAAACCCTTCGTTGAGGCCTTCTTTTACAAAGTCCAGCTGAGTGCCGTTCAGAAACTGCAGGCTTTTACCATCGACCACTACCTTCACGCCTTTGTCTTCGAACACGGTGTCTTCCGCCGCAGGTTCGTCAACAAATTCCAGTACATACGCCATACCGGAACAGCCGGAGGTGCGTACACCCAGTCGCAGGCCAAAGCCTTTGCCACGGTTTGCCAGAAAGGAGCTTACTCGCGCGGCAGCGCTGTCGCTAAGGGTAATCGACATAACAACCTCAACTAATTATTTTGCGTCACGTTTGCTTTTGTAATCCGCGATTGCGGCTTTGATCGCATCTTCCGCCAGGATAGAGCAGTGAATTTTTACCGGCGGCAGTTCGAGCTCATCAGCAATATCGGTATTTTTAATCGCCTGCGCTTCGTCCAGAGACTTGCCCTTCACCCACTCGGTGACCAGGGAGCTGGACGCGATTGCGGAACCGCAACCGTAAGTCTTGAAGCGCGCGTCTTCAATGATACCTTCATTGTTGACTTTAATCTGCAACTTCATCACGTCGCCACAGGCTGGTGCACCCACCATGCCGCTGCCCACGCTGTCGTCGCTGTTGTCGAAAGAACCTACGTTACGTGGATTCTCGTAATGATCGATAACTTTTTCGCTGTATGCCATGCTGAATTCTCCTTACAAACCGATTAGTGATGTGACCATTCAATGCTGTTCAGATCCACGCCTTCTTTGAACATTTCCCACAGTGGAGAAAGGTCACGCAGACGGCCAATGGAGTTGCGAACCAGATTGATGGTGTAGTCAATCTCTTCATCGGTAGTGAAACGACCTAAAGAGAAGCGGATAGAGCTGTGTGCCAGTTCGTCGGTCATGCCCAGCGCACGCAGTACGTAGGACGGCTCCAGGCTTGCGGAAGTACACGCAGAACCGGAAGAGACGGCCAGGTCTTTCAGCGCCATGATCAGCGACTCGCCTTCAACATAGTTGAAGCTGACGTTGAGGATGTTCGGTGCGCCCTGCTCGAGATCGCCGTTCAGATACACTTCTTCCATATCTTTCACGCCTTCCCACAGACGGTTGCGCAGCGTACGCAGGCGCGCCATCTCGGTTTCCATCTCTTCTTTGGCGATACGGTAAGCTTCACCCATGCCAACGATCTGGTGAACTGGCAGGGTACCGGAACGCATGCCGCGCTCGTGACCGCCGCCGTGCATCTGGGATTCGATACGGATACGTGGCTTACGACGCACGTACAGTGCACCGATACCTTTCGGGCCATAGATTTTGTGGCCGGAGAAGGACATCAGATCCACTTTCAGCTGGCTCAGGTCGATAGGCAGTTTGCCCACGCTCTGGGTTGCATCAACGTGATAGATGATGCCGCGCGCACGGCACATTTCGCCGATAGTCGCGATATCCTGCACCACGCCGATTTCGTTGTTCACGTGCATGATGGAGACCAGAATGGTGTCGTCACGCATTGCCGCTTCGAGCTCTTTCAGGTCGATAATACCGTTGCGCTGCGGCGCGAGGTAGGTCACTTCAAACCCTTCACGCTCGAGCTGACGGCAGGTGTCCAGCACGGCTTTGTGTTCGGTTTTGCTGGTGATGATGTGCTTGCCTTTTTTCTGATAAAAATTAGCAGCACCTTTGATCGCCAGGTTATCGGATTCGGTTGCGCCTGAGGTGAAAACAATTTCACGCGGATCGGCGCCAACCAGCTCAGCAATCTGATTACGGGCGATATCTACCGCCTCTTCAGCATGCCAGCCAAAACGGTGTGAACGGGAAGCCGGGTTACCAAAGTTTCCGTCCAGGGTGAGACACTGCATCATTTTCTCGGCAACACGCGGGTCCACCGGCGTGGTTGCGGAGTAATCGAGATAGATCGGTAATTTCATTGCTCTATAAACTCCGTACATCGCTTCAATGCAAGGAATCAGGCAACCGGCTGGATGTACGACCGAGTACACGGGGTGCTTCCACCCCGGCCTGATTCTGAAAAACGTATTTTTTATTAGGCGCGCAGCTTAACGTCGATAGCGTCTTGCGCGCGGGTGCTGCGTTGTGAATCATGGCTATGCTGACGACCAGATACGTCAAGCACTTCCTGGTTATTTACCAGCTCACCAAGGGTGATGTTGTTCAGGAAGCCGGTCAGACGGTCGCTCAGATCGCGCCACAGCGCGTGAGTCAGACACTTGTCGCCGCCCTGACAGCCGCCTTTACCCTGGCAACGGGTCGCGTCGACGGATTCGTCAACTGCGCTAATCACTTCGCCAACGGCAATACTGCCCGCGTCTTTACCTAACAGATAACCACCGCCAGGACCGCGAACGCTGGAAACCAGGCCATTCTTACGCAGTCGGGAGAAAAGCTGTTCCAGATAAGAGAGGGAGATTCCCTGACGTTCAGAAATATCAGCCAATGGAACCGGGCCCGCTTCGGAGTTGAGCGCAACGTCCAGCATCGCGGTCACGGCATAACGCCCTTTAGATGTCAGTCTCATGTCTTACTTAACCTCAAACTCGCCCCTGCCCGGGGTTTTTTATTGTAAAGTGGGGGTATTGCATAGCAGGGCCAAGTCTGACATTCCTGACTAAAATGGTCAACTATTTACTTGACTGTTTTAGTCAGGTATTTAACCTTCTGTGCGCTCATTCTTTTTTGCCTTGCGGCGCTTCGCTTACGTGCGGCCTGATGCCCTCACCCCGGCCCTCTCCCACAGGGAGAGGGGGAAAACATTCAGCATTACTCTTTATTCTTTTGCTCAATCGACGCCAGAATACCGCGCAGGATGTTCAGCTCCTGGCTTTCCGGGCGGGCGCGGGTAAAGAGGCGACGCAGGCGGTTCATCACCTGCCCCGGATGACCGGCGCGGATGAATCCGGTGGCGAGCAGGGTCTGCTCCAGATGACCGTAGAAACGCTCCAGATCGTCCACCAGCGGATACGGCGTCTCTTCATGCTCGACCGCAACCTCTTTTTCCTGGGTTGCCAGCCAGGCCATGCGCACTTCATAAGCGATAACCTGTACGGCCATCGCCAGGTTCAGCGAGCTGTACTCCGGGTTGGCGGCAATGGCGACATGATAGTGGCACTTCTGCAACTCTTCGTTGGTCAGCCCCACGCGCTCGCGGCCAAACACCAGCGCAACCGGCGCATGCTGGCCTTCGCTGATGCTTTTCAGCCCGCACTCGCGCGGATCGAGCATCGGCCACGGCAGCGTGCGCGAACGCGCGCTGGTGCCCACCACCAGGCTGCAACCCGCTAAGGCTTCATCCAGGGTGTCGACGATCTGGGCATTGCCGATCACGTCGCTGGCGCCTGCCGCAAGAGCGATGGCCTGAGAGTCGGGTTTGACCAGCGGGTTAACCAGCCAGAGGTTAGTTAAGCCCATGGTTTTCATAGCGCGGGCTACGGAGCCCATGTTGCCGGTATGCGATGTTTCGACCAGCACGATTCGGATATTTTGCAGCATAATTTTTCTGAGTCTGGAGAATATTCGGTGATGTTATCATAAACGGAAGACATATTCCGATCCCGCTGCTATACTCTGCGCCGTTTTGTTTCCCCGTTCTTTAACATCCAGTGAGAGTAACCGATGCAACATCCAATGTTGACCATCGCCGTGCGCGCAGCGCGCAAGGCGGGTAATGTAATTGCCAAGCACTACGAAACGCCAGATTCCGTAGAAACCAGCCAGAAAGGCAGCAATGACTTTGTGACCAACGTCGATAAAGCCGCAGAAGCGATGATTATCGAAACCATTCGCAAATCTTACCCGCAGCACACCATCATCACCGAAGAAAGCGGTGAGCACGCAGGCGAAGATCAGGATGTTCAATGGGTTATTGATCCACTGGATGGCACCACCAACTTCGTTAAACGTCTGCCCCACTTCTCTGTCTCTATCGCCGTACGCATCAAAGGCCGTACTGAAGTGGCGGTGGTTTACGATCCAATGCGTAACGAACTGTTCACCGCGACCCGCGGTCAGGGCGCACAGCTGAACGGCTACCGTCTGCGCGGCACCAACGCTCGCGATCTGGATGGCACCATCCTGGCGACCGGCTTCCCGTTCAAAGCCAAACAGCACGCCCCTGCCTACATGAAAATTCTGGGCAAACTGTTCACCGAGTGTGCTGACTTCCGCCGCACCGGCTCTGCCGCGCTGGATCTGGCCTACGTTGCCGCTGGCCGCGTGGATGGTTACTTTGAAATCGGCCTGAAGCCATGGGACTTCGCTGCTGGCGAACTGATCGCCCGTGAAGCTGGCGCGCTGGTTTGTGATTTTACCGGTGGCCACAACTACATGCTCTCCGGCAACATCGTTGCAGGTAACCCACGTGTGGTGAAAGCCATGCTGGCGAACATGCGTGACGAACTGAGTGAAGCGCTGAAGCGCTAATCTGGTTGGTTTTGCCCGGTGGCGCTAACGCTTACCGGGCCTACAAAACCCGCCCGGCATTGTTAAAACGGCCTCAGCCCCCTGCCCACCGGCACCGCACTGACCCACATCGTTACCGCTGCAACCAGCAGTACCACGCCTCCCGCTAATGCCAGCGTCGTCCATCCTACCTGTCGCCACAGTACCGGCGTTTTATTGCCACTGAGCCTGACCGCCAGCTGACGAAAACCGTGCACCAGCAGCGCCAGCGACGAGATAGTCAGCCCCGTTCCCGCCGCCATCGCCAGCGCCGAGGCCACGCCCCAGCTGAACACGCCGATCACCTTACTGAACAGCAGCACCATAATGGCCCCGGAACAGGGTCGCATGCCCATCGACAGAATAATCATCAGCCGCGCCCGCCAGTCGTCAGCGCGCTGGATCTGCGTTGGCGTGGGCAGATGCTGATGCCCGCAGCCGCAACTGGCGTCGTGAACGTGGTGCGGGGTAAAGGCTTTGAAGGTGGGTTTACGCAGCAGCGCGCGCAGTTTTTTCAGCGCCCGCCAGCAGAGCATCAGCCCCAGGACGCCCACCAACGCGTAGCTGCCCTTCTCCAGCCAGAAGCTGCTCATATGCAGATCCCGGGCCGGAAGTTGCAGGAGCAGCAAGACCCCCACCACCAGGCCAATCGCCACGCCGCCCTGTAATAAAGAAGAGGCCAGGGTTAGGCCGATGCTCGATTTCAGTTTTGAGGGATGGGTCGCCAGCCAGGTAGTAATGACGATTTTGCCGTGCCCCGGCCCCAGCGCGTGCAGCACGCCATAAAGGAAGCTGAAGATCAGCAGCGAACCGCCCGCCGCCGTGGGATTTTCTGCCACCGCTTTCAGCAAACCGCTCATCTGCTGGTTAACATCCCGCTGCCAGAGAATGCTCTGGCGCATCACCTGCGGCCACGCCTGCCACAGCCACGCTGCCCCCGCCACGGACAGAACGAGGAACAGCGCCAGCGGCCAGAGATGCCATCCGCGACGCATACGTGTTACTGACATTGCAGCGTCACCGTCTGGGCAAACTGTTTGCCGAGATCCATATCCTCCGGCGGGGCGTCGTCTTTATCCAGCGAGCTGGCAAAGTTGAGTGTCTCATCGCTGGGCTCGGGGGTGTTAACGTTGAGCGCGCACTGGCTTTGCAGCCCGTCAGGCAGGGTCACGTCGCTATCCTCCGCGTAGCTCATGTCGACGTAGTAAGAGGGATCGAAGGTCGAGAAACTGTACTTTTGTCCGGCCAGCGGCTGAGGCTCCGCCAGGGGCAGAATAAAGGTCAGCACCGCCTGATGATCGACGCGGCTCATACCGTATTGGGTGGGTCGGTTAAGGAATTTCACCTTCTGCCCGTTATGCCAGAACTCGGTGAAATAGTGCTGGCCAAGCACGTTGGCCATCACCTCCGCCGCCAGCTTTTTCCAGATCTCATCCCCCGGCTTCGCGTTTCCGGCGTCATACAGCAGGTCTGCTGATGTTAATTCGTCCATCACCCAGCGCATTTTCAGGCCGGTTATCTGCTCGTCTTTCACCATAATCTGCGTTTTCAGAGTGATAAAACTGTGAGGGTGCGCGGCGGCGGCAAAAGACAAAACCGCCAAAAATAGCGCAGTTGCGCTGCGTTTAACTATTTGCATCTCTTCCTCACGTCAAAAATTCTGTGATGTTCGCCTGCATTCCTGAAGGAAAGCCCCGCCAGGGCGCTCCCGGGCGACATCCTTTAGCTATTCTTATCGGACACTCTAACTGGAACCCGACAGATGATGACGACACTTGAAATGCCATCTGCACTTTCCAGTTCGCAGCGCCGCTGTCAGGTTCTGTTGATGCTCTATGTGCCAGGTTTCCGCGCCACCGTGCAACGCATCGGTGAAATCAATGGTGTGGATGATACCATTTCCCGGCAGGATATCGCCGAGATGCGTACAGAGATCCAACGCTACCACCAGCTCGACATTGCGACTCAGCATGATGGCTGCTACCAGCTAGAAGGTAGCCACCTGAACCAACGTTTATGCCTGTTACACTGGCTGCGTCGGGCGTTACGCCTCTGCCCCCACTTCATCGCGCAGCAGTTTACCCCATCTCTTAAAATCGCGCTAAAGCAGCTCGGCATTGCCCGCACGTTATATGACGACACCAACCTGCGGGCGCTGGTCAATTTCTGCTCCCGCCGCCTGCAACGGCAGTTCGAATGCCGCGACGCGCAGTTTTTACAGCTCTATCTGCAGTACTGCCTGCTCCAGCACCATCTGGGCCAGACGCCGCAGTTCACCGTGGTGCAGCGTAACTGGACCCAGTCGCGTAACGAGTATCTGATGGCGCAGGAAATTGTGCGCCACTGGCAGCGCCGCGTGGTGCAGGTACCCCACGCCGACGAACAGCTGTTTCTGGCCCTGCTGTTTATGATGCTGCGCACCCCCGATCCCCTGCGCGATGGCCATCAGGAAGATGAGCGACTGCGCCGCACCATTACCCGGATGATCGAGCGCTTTCGTGGACAAACGGGGATGCATTTCAGCGACGAGCAGGGGCTGACCGATCAGCTCTATATCCATCTTGCCCAGGCGCTGGACCGATCCCTGTTTGGCATTGGTATCGACAACAGCCTGCCGGAAGAGATCCACCGTCTCTATCCGCGCCTGATGCGTACCACCCGGGACGTGCTGTTTGAGCTGGAAGCGGAGTTTGGCCTGCGTTTCTCCGAGGAGGAGGCGAGCCTGGTGGCGGTGATCTTTGGCGCCTGGCTGATGCAGGAGAGCGATCTGCATGAAAAGCAGGTGGTATTACTGACCGGCGAGGATAAGGCGTGCGAGGAGCTGATTGAACAGCAGCTTCGGGAGCTGACCCTGCTGCCGCTCAACATTCGCTACGTGACGTTGCAGTCTTTTCAGAAGGACGGCGCCCCGCGCGAAGCGGCCCTGGTGGTGACGCCATACACCACGGCCCTGCCGCTGTTCTCGCCGCCGCTCATCCACGCCGTCGAGGCGTTGAATGCGCAGCAGCAGGAACATATTCGCGCCATGCTGGAATCTTAGCGCGCTGCGACCCGCGGACGCAGCAGAACCGCGGGCAGCGCCACCAGCGCCATCACCCAGAACACCCCGTGACCGAGATGCTGGTAAAGGAAACCGGCGAACACGGTCATGATCGCAATACTGCCCCCCATCGCCACCGCCGAGTAAACGGCCTGCAGACGGATCACGTCGCTGCCCTCACGCGCCGCGATATAGCGCATCGCCGCCAGGTGGCATACCGTGAAGGTGCCGCAGTGCAGGATCTGGGCGACAATCAGCCACGGCAGTTCGGTGGTCCAGCCCATGATCCCCCAGCGTATTACGCCACAGACGGCCGACAGCAGGAGCAGATCCCGGGCGCCGAAGCGGCGGAACAGCCGGTTGCTGAGCGCAAAGATGATCACTTCGGCCACCACGCCCAGCGACCAGAGATACCCCACCGCAGACGCCGAATACCCGGCCCCCTGCCAGTAGATGGCGCTAAAGCCATAGTAGGCGGCATGCGCCCCCTGCAGCAGACAGACGCAGGCCAGGAAACGCCAGCTCTGGGCGACAAGCGTCCGCCAGGCCGGCCAGCCCGCGCTCTCCTGATGACGGCTCTCCCCCTGCGGCATCACCGACGGACGCAGCAGCATGCCGAGCAGCATCGACAGAATGCCGACGCTCAGCAGCGCCAGAATGGCGCGATAGTCGTACAGGCTGACCAGCTTGCCCACCAGCGCCGAGCCAATCACAAAGGCAATGGAGCCCCACAGCCGCACCCGCCCATAGTCCATGGTGATCTGTTTTTGCCAGGTGTTGGCCAGGGCATCGGTCAGCGGAACCAGCGGCGAGAAGAAGAGGTTAAAGCCCACCATCACCACCATCAGCCAGGCAAACTGCTGGCTGACCCAGAAGCCTGCCAAAAAGACGAGGGTGAGCAGCGCCAGCACGCGCACGGCTTTAATTAACAGAGAGGGATCGCTGACGCGCGGTGCGATAAGCAGGCTACCGAGAAAACGTGCCACCAGGCCCGAGCCCAGCAGAAGACCGATCATCTCCGGCGTGAGGCCGATGCCCTTGAGCCAGACGCTCCAGAAAGGCAGAAAAATACCGTAGCTAAAAAAGTAGGTGAAATAGCTGAGCGCCAGCCAGCGTGTGGAATGCAAAACCATGAATCCCTCCCGTTTTGGAGGCGATAGTCTGGCGGTAAAAACCGGCTGGCGCAAGCGGGTATTAACAGCTGATTAACAGTTGCGGCGGGCACTTTCGACGGCAATTTCCATCGCAAAATGGCTGCTCTCTTCGGGGCCTAATGCCACCAGCCCAGGCTGTCCGGCCATATGATGGGCGTTGACCGGATGGCTCTGAGGTTCAAGGCATAAGAATGATTTACCCGACATTCTGAACAGCATCAGCCACGGAGTTTGCGCTCTGATTGTGACGTTCATCACATCACGTTCAATCGTCGCCACGCCGTTCCAGCCGGAATAGCCAACGTTCAGCCAGCGATCCCCGCCGTGCCGGGGCGTGCTGAAATCATTTTCGGATGGGATATCGCCCTGCCAGGCCAGCGGTAAATGGTGCTCACCTTCCGGCCAGTAGCCGCTGGCTGAAAATTGCAGGCGGCTGTGCGCATCAAAACAGAACCACGGATGAAAGCCCAGGCCATACAGCATCGGCTCCTGGTCAAGATGGGTGAGCGTCAGCTCCGCCCGCAGGAGGTTCTCACGCAGCTGATATCGCAGCTCCGCCCGATAATCAAAGCCGCACGCATGCTGGCGGCGTAAGGTCAGCAGGCATTCGGTGCGGGTAAGTGAAGCCACCTCCCAGCGCGACTGCCAGCCGTCGCCGTGGAGGAAGAAGCGTTCATCGACCGGGCTTTGCGGCAACACTTTTTCCCGCCCCTTAAATCTGAAGCGATTTCCCGCCACCCGGTTTGCCAGCGGCAACATCGGAAACAGCGCGCTGTCGCCTCCCTCCCATAACACAGGCTGCCCGCAGGCCAGGGAAAAGAGCGCCTGTAACCCGCCGCCCTGCGGGTTGACGCGCATCCGCAGATGCGCGTTTTCTATCAACAGTAAGTCCATCAGTGAGCGCGCCCGGCATGACCCGCGGAGGCCACTTTGCCGTGCTGTTTCTCCAGCTGTTCCTCCAGCGCCTCCAGCGTTACGCCTTTGGTCTCCGGCACTTTACGCAGGATGTAGAGATATCCCGCCGCGCAGATCGCCCCGTAGAGCAGGAAGCTGCCCGCCGCCCCCAGTCCGGCGTTGAGCAGCGGGAAGGTGTAGGTCAGCAGGAAGCAGGCGATCCACAGCGCCAGGGTGCCCATCGACATCGCCAGGCCGCGCACGCGGTTAGGGAAGATCTCCGACAGCAGCACCCAGGTGACCGGGGCCAGCGTCAGGGCGTAGATAGCAATCGCCGCCAGCACCAGCAGCAGCACCGGCCAGCCCATGATGTTCATGGCGTAGGCGCTGGCAATCAGCACGTAGATAATGGTCAGGCCCGACGCGCCCAGCAGCATCAGCTTGCGGCGGCCGATCTTGTCCACCAGCGGCAGGGCCGCGAGGGTAAAGACGAGGTTTATGATGCCGGTTGCCACAATCGATTTCAGGGTGTCGTTGATATCAAACCCGGCGGAGGCGAAGATCTCCTGGGCATAGTTGAAGATCACGTTGATCCCGCACCACTGCTGGAACATCGCCAGCACCATGCCGATGATAACGATCGGCTTCACCGACGGCTGTAACAGCGTGGAGAAGGCCACTTTCTGGCTGTCTTTTGCCAGGGTGTGGGCGATCTCTTTTAAGGTCTGGCTGGCGTACTCCGCAGTGCCGATACGCTCCAGCATGGCGCGGGCACGCTCTGGCTTACCGGCCTTCATCAGCCAGCGCGGGGATTCCGGTACAAAAAACATCAGCACCAGGAACGCCAGGGCCGGCACCAGCTCCGCACCAAACATCCAGCGCCAGCCGGTTTGACCGTTCCAGGTCTGGACGATGGCCTCCTGAGTGGCGCCTGCCGCTACCGGCTCGGCAATCATCAGGTTAATCAGCTGGGCCGCCAGCACGCCCACCACGATGGTCAGCTGGTTGATGGCGACGAAGCGGCCACGCTTTTCCGCCGGGCTGACTTCGGCGATGTAGAGCGGGCTCAGGGCGGAAGCCAGGCCGATCCCCACCCCGCCGACAATGCGGTAGACCACGAACATATCAAAACTGCTCGCCACCGCCGTGCCCCACGCCGAGGCGCTGAACAGCACCGCCGAGAGGATAAGCGGACGCTTGCGGCCAAATTTATCGGCGCACCAGCCGGAGATCAGGGCCCCGAAGATACAGCCCACCAGCGCGGAACTCATCGCCCAGCCGGACTGCGCCGGGTCGGTAATGGAGAACCAGGCTTCATAGAAGGGTTTGGCTCCGCCAATCACCACCCAGTCGTAGCCAAACAGGAGTCCACCGCAGGCGGCGACCAGACAGATTGTCCAGACGTAGCCCATTTTCAGTTGTGTCTGCGCGCTATTATTCATGTTGATTCCTCTTTAAGGGAAACGCAGGGTACAGAGGGTAACAGGTGGGTTTCCCCACCTGCGAGGTCGGTTAATGGAAAATGCCCGTGGCCTGCGCATGCTGAATCAGATGCGCTTTGTCATGGGCCGGATGGAGCGCCAGTAAGGCCCCCAGCTGGCGTTTGCAGGCTGCGATATCGCCCAGCCCGGCATAGCCCAGCGCCTCGATGAACAGGCAGTGCTGCTGATGCTGATGACCGGTTGGGGTATCCAGCACCACCAGATCCGGCAGCGAGACCGCAAAGAAATCCGCTTCCGGGACGTCATCCCGATGGGCTTCCACCCACGCCAGGAAGCCCTGGAAATGACGCTCCGCCGCCGCGCTGTCACCCAGCTGGCGCAGCGCCATCCCCTGCCAGAAGAGGTAATCTGCGGGCTGATCGTTGTAGTAGCGTCCGGCATCAAGGGTTGAACCACCCTGAGCCGCCCGGGTAAAGCAGCGCTGCGCTTCATCTCCGGCATCAATTTGCGCATGGCAATACCCCAGCAGATACCAGATATCGTTGTCGGTTTGCCCCGGCAGACGCCCCTCACCCAGGTTGTGCGGATAGCACAGCGCCGCCTGCAAGAAAGCTATCGCTTCGCGGTACTCGCCGCGCCCGATATGCTGCAGGGCCAGATGCTGCTGGTTGAGCAGATACTGCCCGGTCACTTTGCCTTCCCCGCCCTCCCACGGATGGAACTGACGCTCCTGCAGCACCTGCGCCGCAAGGCTATAGCGCCCTGAACAGTTCCATAAGCTCAACAGCTCAGCGGTGAGGTCATCACGCTTAAGGGCGACGTTTTCCCGCTCGGTGAGCATGGCGAGGCGCTTCGCCACCGGCTGGCCGGTGAGCTTATTGAGATAATCAAGCTCGAAAAGGAAACGCGGATTCTCCGGCTCCAGCGCCACGGCGCGCTGCAGGTAGTGTTGTGCCAGCGTCAGGTTGTGCTGTTTATTCCAGGCGTAGATCCCGAGCAGGCGGTGCGCGGGTGCAAACTGCGGCTCCTGCTTCAGGGTGAATTCCCAGCAGCTCACCGCATCGTCATAGCGGCGTTTGCTGTACCAGAAGCAGCCCAGCAGATAGCGGGCAAACGGGTCGTCGTGCAGGGTTTGCAGCATCTGCACTTCATCGAGAGCGTTCGGGAAGCGTACCCGGTTGGCCTCGCACTGGCGCGCCGCCGCAATATAGCGGGCGCGGGTGGCTGGCTCGTCGCTTAGCGCGGCCCGCCACAGCTGAGGCAAGGTCTCCTGGCAGTCGAGCAGATCCAGCATTTCGCGGGCGGCGTCGGGCATACCCATGGAGGTTAACCAGCCCGCCAGCACGCAGGCATTGGTCCCGCGACGCCCGGTGACCTGCAGCAGTTTGTCTCGCGAAGCGTCGTCCCGGCTGATTGCCCAGCGCGCATAGTGCAGGGCGTAGCTCAATGGATGAGTGTCCAGACAGCTCTGGATGTACTCCAGCGCGGCGCCTTGACCCTTAACCTCCGCCAGGGCGAGCGCTTTGAGCCCCATCGCCAGATTATTACCGGCATTGATCCCGAGGCTGATATCGACTTTTTCCAGCGCGTCGGCAGAGTTGCCACGCTTCATCGCCAGCCGCGCCAGCGACCAGAACGCCGCGTCACGGCAGTTGCCGCTCCACGAGGCTTTGTAGTAGTGATCCCATGCGGCCTCGTCCTGCCCCTGCCGCTCCAGCGCCGTCGCCAGCAGCTGGCTGGCTTCGCCATCGCGCGGGTTTTTATTCAGACGGTGGGCGCGAACCAGCGCGGCGTCGGCGCAGCGTTGCGCCAGCGCCCAGTCGGCGCGATTGAGGGCTAAATTACCCAGCGCCACGTTGTTGCGGTAGTCGTTGGCATCCAGCGCCAGCGCCCGGCGGTAGTAATCCTCCGCATAGCGGCTGGCGTGGTTGTACTGCTCCAGATGCTGACCGATGAAATAGAGCTCATCGCTGTTGTTAATCTCCTCCGGCATCGCTGGCGCGGTAGCCGGATCCGGCAGCGGTGTCTCCTGCGGGATGTGCTCCAGATAGTGCAGCAGCGTGCGGCCCGAGGCGTCTTTTACCCTCAGCGTTAAGCGTTGCGGCCACGCATCCGGCAGCGCCTGCTGCCAGCTTTCGCCCGGCATCAGGGTCAGTTGCGTTTCCCATACCGGCTGGTCGTCGGCGGTCAGCTCGAGGCGCACGTCGTTCAGCGGCGCGATGGCGTAAAGACCAAGGTGAAGCTGCTGCTCGCGGCGTTCAAGCTGCAGCGCCAGCTCGGTACTGGCGTTCTGCACCTGCCCCAGCTCGCTGTAGGGCAGGAAATTCTGCACGAAGATTTTCTCTTCATAAGGCGCAAGCCAGGTGAAATCGGGCTGGTTATCGGTGAAGACCCCGGTCATCAGCTCGATATAGGGGCCGTTTTCATCGGTGAGATTGCGATCCCAGGCGCGGCCAAAATCGTCATGGCCCCAGCTCCACTGCTTTTTACCCGGCGAGACGTGGTGATCGGCGACGTGCAGCAGGCCGCCCCGCTCGCCGTGATGGTATGCCCCGACAAAGTCGTAGTCCGATTTTTCGGCCATGTACGACGTAGGCACCGGCACGTTTTTGTAGCGGGAGATATCCACCCCCGCCGAGTAGTCGACTTTATAGTAGGTGCCGGTGGCGATGGGGAAAGCAGAGACCGCGCGCTTGCCGTGGTCAAACACCGCCGTGACGTCCGGCGGGAAGACGCTCTGATGATCGTCCCCGCCCTTCACCGCCGGGTTTGCCCACCACAGGAAGTGGCGCGGCGTGGCGTTGCCGTTGAAGACTTTGCCGGTGATCTCAATCAACGCCCGGTCAGGATACAGGGTGAATCCGGTCATCACCTGCAGGCCGCGCATCGGTTCGGCCTCGCCCATCCAGACGGTTTGCGCTCCGTTATCCTGCTGCTGGAAGGTGACGTCGACAGGCATAAAGGTGGTCGGGCGATGGTGCTGCGGCCAGTTAAATTCGATCCCACCGGAGATCCACGGCCCCAGCAGGCCCACCAGCGCCGGTTTCACCACTTCGTTGTAGTAAACAAAATCCCGTTGCTGCACTTTGTCATACGCACGATGAATACGTCCGCCCAACTCCGGCAGCAGCATGATGCGGATATAGTCGTTTTCCATCCACACCGCCTGGTAGTCGCGGGTCTCGCGAACGCCGGTCAGGGTATCCGTCACGCCGTAGGGGTAGACCGCGCCAGAGGAGCCCTGGTAGACGCGTTTTTCCAGGAACATCGGGTTGGTATCTTCTGCGCCGGTGGTCCACGTCGGTAATGCGACGGTCTCCCGCCAGACCTTCACTGCTCCAGACATATTCACTCTCCAGTAAACAAATAACAGTAAAAAGCGATAAGATGGCAGTGTAGAGAGGAATTCGGCGCGCTGATTGCGTAATGCTCACGCAATATAATTAACGGAGTTTAGTGAATGCAGGTATCCGGTCTGAACAACAACAGAGTGCGACAGCATAACCGCCGCACCATTATGTCGCTGGTCTGGCGCTACAAACGCCTGAGCAAATCGCAGCTGGCCCAGTACACAGGGCTCTCTATTCCGGCGGTGAGTAAGATCCTGGATGAGCTGGTGGCGGACAAAAAGCTGGGGCATTCCAGTGAAAATCTCAGCACCCGGGGAATGAACAGTGGCCATTATCAAATCCCGGATGATGGGCCATTGATACTCTGCATGAATGTCAGCCCCACCAGCATTGAGAGCCAGCTGATCGACGCCCGCATGTCGCCATTGGGCGAATTTCGCTGGACCGACGTCAACGCCCGGACGCCCGAGGCGCTGTTGCAGGCGATTGAAAACCTGTGGCAGCAGCAGCGCAAACAGTGGCCAGGGCAGCGCATCAATCTGGCATTAGGCATCCACGGCCAGGTTGATACCGCCACCGGTGTGTCGCAGATCATGCCCCAGGCACCCTGGAAAAAACCGGTCGAAATTAAGTATCTGCTGGAAGAAAAGCTGGGCATCACGGTGATGGTGGATAACGACTGCGTGATGCTGGCCCTGGCGGAAAAATGGCAAAACCCGGCTAACCGCGACGATTTTTGTGTGATTAACGTCGATTACGGTATCGGCTCCTCGTTCGTGATTAACGGCCAGGTCTATCGCGGGACGCTCAACGGCAGCGGGCAAATCGGCCACACCATTTTCGATCGCGACGGCGTGGCCTGCGCCTGCGGGCGTTACGGCTGCCTGGAGACGGTCGCCTCGTTATCCGCCCTGAAAAAGCAGGCGCGCCTGTGGCTGAAATCCCAGCCAGGCTCCCTCGGCCTTGACCCCGATACCCTCACCAGCCTGCAGCTGATTGAGGCCTGGCGGCAGGGAGACGTGAAAATCCAGCGCTGGGCAGACGAGGCCGCCAACGCCATCGGGCTGACGCTCTACAACCTGCTCAACATCCTCAACATCAATCAAATCTGGTTCTATGGCCGCAGCTGCGCCTTTGGCGAACGCTGGCTCGAAACCATCAACCGCCAGATTGGGTTTACCCCCTTCGATCACGGCGACGCGGTGCGTAACCGGCAAACGGAGATCGCCTTCGGGGGCTTAACCCGGCAGCAGCAGATTATCGGCATCGGGTATCTGTTCGTTGAAGATGCGCTGGCGGCAGGCTGACGGAGAACATGCTGAAATGTCGGGGATTTAAATCATCCTGATGGATGATTTATTAAGAAAACCTGAATGGCGGGCCGGCATTCTGTGTATTAGCTTTAAGATAAATCCCACCCACAGCGAGCCTGCCATGAACACATTACGCTATTTCGATTTCGGTCAGTCCCGGGCGCTGATCCTGCTGATTGCCCGCCTCGCCCTTATCGCCCTGTTTATTATTTTTGGCGTGCCCAAGATGTTCGGTTTTGACGGCACGGTGCAGTATATGGAGAAGCTGGGCGCACCCATGCCGACGCTGGCCGCCATTGTGGCGGTGATCATGGAAGTGCCCGCCGCCATCCTGATCGTGCTCGGCTTCTTTACCCGTCCGCTGGCAGTGCTGTTTGTCTTTTATACCCTGGGGACGGCGGTGATTGGTCACCACTACTGGGATATGAGTGGCGATGCGGTGATGCCGAATATGATTAACTTCTTCAAGAACATCAGTATTGCCGGCGGGTTTCTGCTGCTGGCGGTCGCCGGGCCGGGAGCTATCTCCATCGACCGGCGTTAGCCATAAAAAAAGGCCGCATACGCGGCCTTTTTATTCAGCAAAGCAGACTTATGCGTAAACCGGGAAGCGCGCGCAGATATCCAGCACTTTCGCCTTCACGCGTTCGATAACGGCTTCGTCGTTGATGTTGTCCAGCACGTCACACATCCAGCCAGCCAGCTCTTTGACTTCCGCTTCTTTAAAGCCGCGGCGAGTCACAGCCGGAGAACCGATACGGATACCGGAGGTCACAAACGGGCTCTTCGGATCGTTTGGTACGCTGTTTTTGTTAACGGTGATGTTAGCGCGGCCCAGGGCAGCGTCAGCTTCTTTACCGGTCAGGTTTTTATCCACCAGATCCAGCAGGAACAGGTGGTTTTCAGTGCCGCCGGAAACCACTTTGTAACCGCGGTTCAGGAACACTTCCACCATCGCTTTGGCGTTTTTAGCAACCTGCTGCTGGTAGACTTTGAACTCTGGCTCCATCGCTTCTTTCAGCGCCACGGCTTTGGCCGCGATAACGTGCATCAGCGGGCCGCCCTGCGCGCTTGGGAACACGGCAGAGTTCAGTTTCTTATACAGATCTTCGTCACCGCCTTTCGCCAGGATCAGGCCACCGCGTGGACCCGCCAGGGTTTTGTGGGTGGTGGTGGTCACAACGTGCGCGTGTGGAACCGGGTTCGGGTAAACGCCTGCGGCGATCAGACCGGCAACGTGCGCCATGTCCACGAACAGGTAAGCACCGATGCTGTCAGCGATTTCACGCATTTTTGCCCAGTCAACCACACCGGAGTAAGCCGAGAAGCCACCGATGATCATCTTCGGTTTGTGCTCTTTGGCCTGTTTTTCCATGTCTGCGTAGTCAATTTTACCGGACTCATCGATGCCGTAAGGGATGATGTTGTACAGCTTGCCGGAGAAGTTAACCGGGGAGCCGTGAGTCAGGTGGCCGCCCTGCGCCAGGTTCATACCCAGAACGGTATCGCCCGGCTGCAGCAGTGCGGTGTAGACCGCGAAGTTAGCCTGGGAGCCAGAGTGTGGCTGCACGTTAGCGTAGTCAGCGCCAAACAGCTCTTTGGCACGATCAATCGCCAGCTGTTCAACGATATCAACATACTCGCAACCGCCGTAGTAGCGCTTGCCCGGGTAACCTTCAGCGTATTTGTTGGTCAGCTGAGAGCCCTGCGCCTGCATAACGCGCGGGCTGGTGTAGTTTTCGGAGGCGATCAGTTCGATGTGCTCTTCCTGACGTACTTTTTCCTGCTCCATAGCCTGCCACAGTTCGGCATCATAATCGGCAATGTTCATTTCACGCTTTAACATCCGCATCTCCTGACTCAGCTAACAAGTAAATTTTGGCCTGAAAAGGCAGTCCTGATGGACGACGGGCAACAGTATAACTGATTAGCAGAGTGATAACAGGTCTTGACAAACGATTTTACGCAAACGTTTACCTGCCCGCCACGCAAGGGTTTGAGGAATAACGCCCTCGCCCCGCAAAACGGATTTCTTTTCAGGTTTGTGATGCAGTTAATTCATGTTGCAAAGAACCATTTACAACGCAGGGTTATTTTTTATAAGATGCATATAAAATACATCATTAAAGTAACATTTAAGGAAGTTGCTATGTTAGACGCTCAAACCATCGCTACCGTGAAAGCCACTATCCCCCTGCTGGTTGAAACCGGTCCTAAGCTCACCGCCCATTTTTACGATCGCATGTTCGCGCACAACCCGGAGCTCAAAGAGATTTTCAACATGAGCAACCAGCGTAACGGCGATCAGCGTGAAGCGTTGTTTAACGCCATTGCCGCGTATGCCAGCAACATTGAGAACCTGGCGGCGCTGCTGCCTGCGGTGGAAAAAATCGCCCAGAAACATACCAGCTTCCAGATCAAACCCGAGCAGTACAATATTGTTGGCGGCCACCTGCTGGCCACTCTGGACGAAATGTTCAGCCCGGGCCAGGAGGTGCTGGACGCCTGGGGCAAAGCCTACGGCGTGCTGGCAAACGTCTTTATCAATCGTGAAGCGCAGATCTACAGCGAAAACGCCAGCAAGCGTGGCGGCTGGGAAGGCACCCGCGCCTTCCGTATCGTGGAGAAAACCCCGCGCAGCGCGCTGATCACCAGCTTTGAATTTGAGCCCGTCGACGGCCAGCCGGTTGCCGATTATCAGCCCGGTCAGTATCTGGGCGTGTGGCTGAAGCCCGAAGGCTTCCCGCATCAGGAGATCCGCCAGTACTCCCTCACCCGCAAGCCGAACGGCAAAAGCTACCGCATTGCGGTGAAGCGCGAGGAAGGTGGCCAGGTTTCGACATGGCTGCACAACGACGCCAGCGTCGGAGATGTGGTGCATCTGGCCGCGCCTGCGGGCGACTTCTTTATGGCCGTTGAGAGCACCACCCCGGTGACGCTGATCTCCGCCGGTGTGGGCCAGACCCCGATGCTGGCGATGCTGGATACTCTGGCGAAAGGGCAACACAGCGCGCAGGTTAACTGGTTCCACGCCGCAGAGAATGGCGAAGTGCATGCCTTTTCTGATGAAGTGAAAACCCTTGCGGCCACGCTGCCGCACTTCAGCGCGCATACCTGGTATCGCCTGCCGTCGGATGACGACCGTGCCGCAGCGCGTTTCGACAGTGAAGGCCTGATGGCGTTAAGCGAGCATGAAGGTCTGTTCAGCACACCGGATATGCAATTCTACGTGTGTGGTCCGGTGGCATTTATGCAGTATGCCGCGGCGCAGCTGATTGAGTTGGGCGCGAAGAAAGAGAACATTCACTACGAATGCTTCGGGCCGCATAAAGTGCTGTAATGCAAAAAGCCCCTCTCCGGAGGGGCTTTTTTTTGCCCGGCGGCGCTTCGCTTGCACGGGCCTACGGGTAATGAACGGTGCGGGGATTAAATCGCCGCGTCGTCTTCTTCGCCGGTGCGGATACGGATGACGCGCGATACGTCAAAGACGAAGATCTTGCCGTCGCCGATTTTGCCGGTCTGCGCGGTGCGGATAATGGTATCCACGCAGGTTTCCACGATGTCGTCCGACACCACGATTTCAATCTTCACCTTCGGCAGGAAATCGACCATGTATTCCGCACCACGGTAGAGCTCAGTGTGGCCCTTCTGACGACCAAAGCCTTTCACCTCTGTCACCGTCATGCCGGTGATGCCGACTTCCGCCAGCGCTTCACGTACATCATCCAGTTTGAAAGGTTTAATAATCGCATCAATCTTTTTCATGGTGGTCCTTAAACTTATGCCTGTCAGCTGCCTCGTAATCGGTTGCTCACAGTATCATATTCAGGCGGAATTTAGGGTATCACTCTTTAAAATCGTTTGCTTCCAGCTCATGGCGCGACAGCAGCTTATAAAACTCGGTGCGGTTACGTCCGGCCATCCGCGCAGCATGGGTCACGTTGCCTTTGGTGATCTGCAGTAACTTACGCAGATAGTTAAGCTCAAACTGGTTGCGGGCCTCGACGAAGGTCGGCAGGACGGTGTTTTCCCCCTCCAGCGCCTGCTCGACCAGCGCATCGCTGATTACCGGCGAGGAG
The DNA here is from genome assembly GCF_049312895.1 of Leclercia barmai. Taxonomy (NCBI): domain Bacteria; kingdom Pseudomonadati; phylum Pseudomonadota; class Gammaproteobacteria; order Enterobacterales; family Enterobacteriaceae; genus Leclercia; species Leclercia barmai. The sequence goes on from NZ_JBMNWZ010000002.1 coordinate 903,213, forward strand.
GTCAGTGCCACGCACTGCTCAATGACGTTCACCAGCTGACGCACGTTGCCGGGCCAGCTGGCGGTCATCAGCCGCTTCATGGCGTCTGTGGAGAACGCCCGGACAAACGGCTTGTGACGCTCGGCGGACTGGCGCAGCAGCTGGGTGGCCAGCAGGGGAATATCTTCTGCCCGCTCCGCCAGCGCCGGGATCTTCAGGTTAACCACGTTAAGACGATAGAAGAGGTCTTCGCGAAACTCGTTGCGCGCCATCGCCTTGGGCAGATCCCGGTGGGTGGCGGAGATAATACGCACGTCGATGTCGATATCGCGGTTACTGCCGAGCGGCCTGACTTTGCGCTCCTGCAACACGCGCAGCAGTTTGACCTGCAAGGGGGCGGGCATGTCACCGATTTCATCGAGGAACAACGTGCCGCCTTCCGCCGCCTGGAACAGCCCTTCCCGGCTGCTGACCGCCCCGGTGAAGGCCCCGCGGGCATGACCAAACAGCTCTGATTCCAGCAACTGTTCCGGCAGCGCCCCGCAGTTGATGGCGATAAAGGCTTTTTTGCCGCGCGGGCTGGCGTTGTGAATGGCCTGGGCGAGGATCTCTTTCCCGGTGCCGCTCTGGCCGTTAATCAGCACGCTGACGTCAGACTGCGCCACCATGCGGGCCTGCTCCAGCAGACGCAGCATGATCGGGCTGCGGGTGACTATCGTCTCCCGCCACGTCTCGTCCCCGGACGGCGCGGCGTGCTCCAGGGCATCATCAATGGCTTTATACAGCGCGTCTTTGTCCACCGGCTTGGTGAGGAAGCTGAACACCCCCTGCTGGGTGGCCGCCACCGCATCCGGAATGGAGCCGTGGGCGGTGAGAATAATGACCGGCATACCGGGCTGGAGCTTCTGGATCTCGGTGAACAGCTGCATGCCGTCCATCTCGTCCATCCGCAGATCGCTGATGACCAGATCGATCTTCTCGCGCCCCAGCACTTTCAGCCCTTCCTGACCGCTTTCGGCGGTCACGACGCTGTAGCCCTCGCTCACCAGACGCATGCCCAGCAGCTTCAGCAAACCAGGATCGTCATCCACCAGCAAAAGATGCGCAGGTTTTCGGCTTGTCATGGCTTTCCGTCCTCTTGTTTCGGGGCATCGCTGTTCGGCTCTGTCGCATCACCCTCGGTGCCGGCGGGCGACGTGGCGCTCTTCGGTGCATCCGGCAGATAGTTACTGACCGGCTTACGTGTGGAGAGCTGGCGTTCAATATCGGTCAGGTTCTCCAGCTTGCGGGTGGTGGTATCCAGCTGCGCGCGCAGATATTGCTGCTGCTGGCGCAGGGTGTCCAGCTCACCGTCGGTGGTCTGTTGCAGCTTACCGTAGCGGGAACGCTCCTCCGCCAGCTGCAGCTGCAGCACCTGCCCGTGTCGCCACAGCTGATACAGCGGGCGCACCTGGGGCGGGATCTGCGGGCTCAGCGCATCCAGCCGGGTGGTCAACTGGCGACGCTCCACCGGGTTAATTTTGGCATTCGCCAGCAGGAGCCCGCGTTTAAAGCTCTCCTGCCAGGTATCATCGGTCCAGCCCCGGGCCTCTGCACGCGCCGCGGCGGGTGAGAGACGATCCGCGCAGTCCATGCCGCGCAGCCAGTAAAGCGGGTTGCTGTCGGTCTCCTGGCCGTGCAGCTGCCAGATATTATTGCAGTCGGTAGACAAGAAGTCCGCCAGCTGATGCTCAGGCAATTTTTCATCCTGCTTGCCGCTAATAGCGCTGGTTGGCGCGTGGGTGACGCACCCGGCCAGCAGCAGGCAGGGAAGGCTCAGGCGGATAAAGTGACGGGAAAACACCGCGTTAATGGCGCGGGAAAAGACGTGTGACATACTCACCAGACTTAGATTCATTTTAGTGATTTATCCGACTCAAGCGGCAGTTCGATGCGAAAGCACACATCGGTATGGTCATCATTGACAAGATTAAGCTCTCCCTGCATACGACGGATACAGTCGCGGGCAATACTCAGCCCCAGGCCGCTTCCCTTCACCGCCCCTTTTCGTTGATGACTACCCTGGAAAAAGGGTTCAAAGATCATCGTTTTTTCATCGTCAGGGATCGGGCTTCCGGTGTTGGCGACATCGATACAGACCCGCGAGCCGCGCGTAAAACTGCGAACATAAATGGTACCGGATTCAATACCATAGTGCACCGCATTGGAATAAAGATTATCCAGCACGCTCATCAGCAGCATCGGTTCGGCTAAACAGGCGGGCGTCGCCAGCGACAGTTCAGTATGCATCATTTTAGCCCGTGCAGGCAGGCTGTGGGCCGAGAGCACCATATCCACCAGCGGCGCGAGCTCCACGCGCTCAAGCTCCGGGATGCCGTCGGCCAGTTTACGGTTGTAATCCAGCAGTTGCTCGATCAGCTTTTGCAGGTTGCGGCTGCTGGCATCGAGGATCTCGACAATCTCCCTTTGCTCCGGCGTCAGCGGCCCGGCGACCTCATCGGCCAGCAGTTCGGTGCCCTCACGCATGCTGGCAAGGGGCGTTTTCAGTTCGTGGGAGATGTGGCGTAAAAACTGGTGGCGCTGGGATTCGAGCCACGACAGCCGCTCGGAAAGCCAGATAATGCGTTGCCCGACCGAACGTAACTCGCGCGGGCCGGTAAAGACCACGGTATTGCCCAGCGAGCGCCCCTCCCCCAGCCGGTTAATCATGCGCTCAATGCCCTTAACCGGGCCGATGATCATGCGGGTGAAGAGCAGGACTAGCCCCAGGCTGACCAGAAACAGCACCAGCGCCTGCCAGCCAAAGAACTGGCCGCGCTCGGCGATCTCCTGCTGGAGCTGCTGACCGCGGGAGAAAATCACCGAGCGGGTCGTCTGTACCATCTCGGTATTGGCGGTGGCAAAAGCCTCCAGCCGTAAGGCGGACTGGGCATCAGGGCCGCTGTTGATGCACTGCAGCTGGGACAGCGCGTTGATATCCTGGCGCAGCGTCTGGTAGAGCTTATCGTCGGGCAGGACACCCGCGTGGGCATCGAGCATTTCGCTGTAGCGTTTACGCTGGTTCTGATACACCCGCGCCAGGGTTCTGTCGTCGAGCACGCAATACTGCCGGTAGCTGCGCTCCATCTCCAGCGCGGCATTGGTCATCGCTTCGCTGCGCCGGGCATCAATCAGGGTGGTTCGGTTGGTGAGCGCCGCCTGCGCGCTGAGCGCGTTCAGGCTCTGCCATGCCTGCCATGCCAGCACCAGCAAAGGTAGCAGGATCAGCAGGAAGGCCATCATGACTAACTGTCGTAAGGAGCGAGGGAAAACAGGCCAGCGTTTCAACGCATTACTCTCTGTCGCGAGGGAATAAGGGGATGCTAGCCGGACAAGAGTTCAGATACAACAAAGCCGGGTTAAAAACCCGGCTTTGTTATGGAATGAGGCGGTGCCTAACTCGACGTTTCGCCCTGGGTCTGATAAAGCAAAGCTATGATCAGTAGTTGGACGGCAGGCACCTTTTTGTGCGTCATTCGAAGTTTATGTAGCGCGTCCCGAAGGGGCTGACATAAGAGGGTGAATGAGCCACTGGTTATTATTATGCAACAGATGTGCCATAATGCAAATATAAATATTAATGACCTGAAAAATAAGAATTTTTATGGCGTGATGTAGTAATTTCGCAGGGTATGGTTTTCAGGCTATCTGTCGCTTATTAGCAACACCCTGAACAGGTTATTGCGGGGTTTATATAAATCAATGAGTTAAGTGTCTCTTTTTAGAGACAGTAGGGAATGTGAGTTGTCGCACATTTGCGACACTTGAAAATATGCCGGGCGGCACTGCGTTTGCCCGGCCTACAAACTCTACTCCGGCCTTTGTAGGCCCGGTAAGCAAAGCGCCACCGGGCACAACAGTGAGAGCTTAACCCAACTGCTTACGCGCGTTGCGGAAGATACGCATCCACGGGCTGTCCTCGCCCCAGTTCTCCGGGTGCCAGGAGTTGCTCACGGTGCGGAACACGCGCTCAGGGTGCGGCATCATCACGGTTACGCGACCGCTTTCGCTGGTCACCGCGGTGATCCCGTTGGCGGAGCCGTTCGGGTTTGCCGGGTAGTTTTGCGTGACCTTGCCGAAGTTATCGACAAAGCGCAGCGCCACCAGACCTTTGCTCTCCAGCTCGGCCAGATGCGCGGCGTTACGCAGCTCAACCTGCCCTTCACCGTGGGATACGGCGATTGGCATCTGCGATCCCACCATACCCTGCAGCAGCAGAGACGGGCTCTGGGTCACTTCAACCAGGCTGAAACGCGCTTCGAAGCGATCGGACTGGTTACGCACAAAGCGCGGCCAGGCTTCGCTGCCCGGGATCAGCTCGCGCAGGTTAGACATCATCTGGCAGCCGTTACACACGCCCAGCGCCAGGGTCTGCGGACGGTGGAAGAAGGTTTCGAACTCATCGCGAACGCGTTCGTTGAAGAGGATGGATTTCGCCCAGCCTTCGCCCGCGCCCAGCACGTCACCGTAAGAGAAGCCGCCGCACGCCACCAGCGCCTGGAAATCGGCCAGACCGGTGCGGCCTGCCAGCAGGTCGCTCATGTGCACGTCGATAGCATCGAAGCCTGCACGGTGGAAGGCTGCCGCCATCTCGACGTGGGAGTTGACGCCCTGCTCACGCAGCACGGCCACTTTCGGACGGGCGCCACGGGCAATATACGGCGCGGCAATGTCTTCGTTGAGGTCGAAGGTGAGTTTAACGTTCAGGCCCGGATCGTTGTCGTTGGCTTTCGCCTCGTGCTCCTGATCGGCGCACGCCGGGTTGTCGCGCAGACGCTGCATCTGCCAGGTGGTTTCTGCCCACCACATACGCAGCGTGGAGCGGCTTTCGGCAAAGACCGTCTGGCCGTTGGCGTCGATAACAAAACGATCCCCGCTCACCGCTTTACCCAGATAGTGCACGCAGTCGCCCAGACCATGCTGCGCCAGCAACGCTTCCACCGCGTCGCGATCCGCTGCACGCACCTGAATCACCGCGCCCAGCTCTTCGTTGAACAGTGCAGCCAGACGATCGTCGCCCAGAGAGGCGATGTTTGCCTCAACGCCGCAGTGACCGGTGAAGGCCATTTCTGCCAGGGTAACCAGCAGGCCGCCGTCGGAGCGGTCGTGGTAGGCCAGCAGTTTACGTTCTGCAACCAGCGCCTGAATGGCGTCGTAGAAGCCTTTCAGCTGTGCTACGTCGCGCACGTCAGCCGCGTTGTCGCCCAACTGGCGATAAACCTGCGCCAGCGCGGTCGCGCCCAGCGCATTGTGGCCTTTACCCAGATCGATCAGCAGCAGGGCGTTGTCTTCGGTGGCGAGCTGCGGCGTGATGATGTGGCGCACGTCTTCCACGCGGGCGAAGGCGGTGATCACCAGCGACAGCGGAGAGGTCATCTCGCGCTGCTCGCTGCCTTCCTGCCAGCGGGTTTTCATCGACATGGAGTCTTTACCCACCGGGATGGTCAGGCCGAGAGCAGGACAAAGCTCTTCACCCACCGCTTTCACCGCTTCGTACAGCCCGGCGTCTTCGCCCGGGTGACCGGCTGCGGCCATCCAGTTGGCGGAGAGCTTGATACGTTTGATGTCGCCAATCCGGGTGGCGGCGATGTTGGTCAGCGCTTCGCCTACTGCCAGACGGGCAGAAGCCGCGAAGTCCAGCAGGGCAACCGGGGAGCGTTCGCCCAGCGCCATCGCTTCACCATAGTAGCTGTCGAGGCTGGCGGTGGTCACCGCGCAGTTCGCCACCGGTACCTGCCACGGGCCTACCATCTGATCCCGGGCAACCATGCCGGTCACGGTGCGGTCGCCGATGGTGACGAGGAAGGTTTTCTCCGCGACGGACGGCAGATGCAGAACGCGGTTGACCGCGTCGGCCACGGTGACGCCCTGCAGGTCGAGCGCTTTACCGCTGGCTTTGCGGGACTCAACGTCGCGGGTCATCTTCGGCGTTTTGCCCAGCAGTACGTCCAGCGGCAGATCAATCGGCTGGTTGTCGAAGTGGGTATCGCTTAAGGAGAGGTGCATCTCTTCGGTAGCTTCGCCGATCACCGCGTACGGCGCGCGCTCGCGGCGGCACAGCTCGTCAAACAGCGGCAGCTGCTCTGGCGCCACGGCCAGCACATAGCGTTCCTGGGATTCGTTACACCAGATCTCCAGCGGGCTCATGCCTGGCTCATCGCTCAGGATGTCGCGCAGGTTGAAGCGTCCGCCGCGGTTGCCGTCGCTGACCAGCTCCGGCATGGCGTTGGACAGACCGCCCGCGCCAACGTCGTGGATAAAGAGGATTGGGTTGGCATCGCCCAGCTGCCAGCAGCGGTCGATCACCTCCTGGCAACGACGCTCCATCTCCGGGTTGTCACGCTGGACGGAGGCAAAGTCGAGATCCGCGTCAGACTGGCCGGATGCCATAGAAGAGGCTGCCCCGCCGCCCAGACCGATGTTCATCGCCGGGCCACCGAGCACGATCAGCTTCGCGCCAACAACGATCTCGCCTTTCTGCACGTGATCGGCGCGAATGTTGCCGATCCCGCCTGCCAGCATGATCGGCTTATGGTAGCCGCGCAGCTCTTCGCCGTTGTGGCTGTCCACTTTCTCTTCATAGGTACGGAAGTAGCCGTTCAGGGCCGGGCGACCAAATTCGTTGTTGAACGCCGCGCCGCCCAGCGGGCCGTCGGTCATGATGTCCAGCGCGGTAACAATACGCTCTGGCTTGCCGAAATCTTCTTCCCACGGCTGCTCAAAGCCCGGGATACGCAGGTTGGAAACGGAGAAACCGACCAGACCCGCCTTTGGTTTTGCCCCACGACCGGTTGCACCTTCGTCACGGATTTCACCGCCGGAACCGGTCGCAGCCCCCGGCCACGGCGAGATCGCCGTCGGGTGGTTGTGGGTTTCAACCTTCATCAGGATATGCGCAGGCTCCTGATGGAAGTCATAGCGCCCTGCTTCGCGATCGGCGAAGAAGCGGCCCACCTCGGAACCTTCCATCACCGCGGCGTTGTCTTTATAGGCCGACAGCACGTGGTCAGGGGTTTTCTCCATGGTGTTCTTGATCATTTTAAACAGCGACTTCGGCTGCTGCTCGCCGTCAATAATCCAGTCGGCGTTGAAGATCTTGTGACGGCAGTGCTCAGAGTTAGCCTGCGCGAACATATAGAGTTCGATGTCGTTCGGGTTGCGGTTCAGCTTAACGAATGCATCCTGCAGGTAGTCAATTTCATCTTCCGCCAGCGCCAGGCCTAAACGCAGGTTGGCGTCAATCAGCGCTTGACGGCCCTGGCCCAGCAGATCCACGCTCTGGACCGGTGCAGGCTGATGGTGAGAGAAGAGCTGCTCTGCGTCGTCGAGAGAGGCAAACACGCTCTCCATCATGCGGTCGTGCAGCTCGGTTGCCACAACGGCCCACTGGGCGTCGGTAAGGCTGGAGGCTTCAACGTAATACGCCACGCCCCGCTCCAGACGGCTAATCTGGCTCAGACCACAGTTATGGGCGATGTCGGTTGCTTTAGAAGACCAAGGGGAGATGGTGCCAGGGCGAGGCGTGACCAGCAGAAGTTTACCGTTCGGGGTATGGCTGCTCAGGCTTGGGCCATACTTCAGCAGGCGTTCCAGTCGGACCATCTCGTCTGCCGACAGAGGCGCGGTCAGGTCAGCAAAATGGACATACTCAGCGTAAATATTGCTTACCGGAAGGTCGGCCGCCTGAAAACGTGCCAGCAGTTTGTTGATACGGAAGGCAGACAGTGCAGGCGAACCACGCAGAATTTCCATCATAAGTCTCTCGTCTTCGAAGCGCCGGAGGCGCTTACAGTGTGCGCAAGGGGGGAAAACGGGCGCCATTATAGTGGATCCTGCGCGCCGACGAAACCGTTTGCGTCGTAATAAAATCGTTGCTGGCATTTAGCAACAAATGTTGCCGCGCCTGCTAATAAGTTGCCAAGTGGCGTAACTTTGCGCAAAATGCCGCGAAATCTTTGGTAATACTTGTTTTAACTGTGGCCAATACTAACCAGAATAATACACAGCATATAGAATCAACTTATTGAAAAAATTAAAGATTAATTACCTGTTCATCGGCATCGTCACCCTGCTGCTGGCAGCGGCCCTCTGGCCATCAATCCCCTGGTTCGGTAAAGCCGAAAATCGCATCGCCGCCATCCAGGCGCGGGGGGAGCTGCGCGTCAGTACCATCGTCTCTCCCCTCACCTACAGTTCGGTAAACGATAAGGTCATTGGGCTGGATTACGAACTGGCGCAGCATTTTGCCGACTACCTGGGCGTGAAGCTGAAAGTTACGGTGCGCCAGAACATCAGCCAGCTGTTTGACGACCTTGATAATGGCGATGCCGATCTGCTGGCCGCAGGCCTGGTCTATAACAGCGAGCGCAGCAAAAACTATCAGCCAGGCCCGACCTACTACTCTGTCTCGCAGCAGCTGGTCTATCGCGTGGGCAGCCTGCGTCCGCGCACCCTTGCCGGCCTTACCGCCGATCGGCTTACCGTCGCCCCCGGCCATGTGGTGATTGACGACCTGCGGGCGCTGAAAGAGAAAAAGTACCCCGACCTCAGCTGGAAGGTTGATGAGAAGCTCGGCACCACGGCGCTGCTGGAGCAGGTGACGGACGGGAAACTGCCCTACACCATTGCCGACTCGGTTGCCATCAGCCTGTTCCAGCGCGTTCACCCGGAGCTGGCCGTGGCGCTGGACGTCACCGACGAGCAGCCTGTCACCTGGTTCAGCCCCCTTGACGCCGACCAGACGCTCTCCGCCGCCATGCTCGATTTCTATAACGGGATGAATGAAGACGGCACCCTGGCGCGTCTGGAAGAGAAGTACCTCGGCCACGGCGACGATTTCGACTATGTCGATACCCGCAGCTTCCTGCGGGCGGTGGATAACGTCCTGCCGGAGCTGAAACCGCTGTTTGAGAAGTACGCCCAGGTGATTGACTGGCGTCTGCTGGCCGCGATTTCGTATCAGGAGTCTCACTGGGATGCGCAGGCCACCTCGCCAACCGGCGTGCGCGGCCTGATGATGCTGACCAAGAACACCGCCCAGAGCCTGGGCCTCACCGACCGTACCGACGCCGAGCAGAGCATCAGCGGCGGCGCGCGCTACCTGCAGGATATGATGGCGAAAGTGCCGGAGACGGTGCCGGAGGAGGAGCGGATCTGGTTTGCGCTGGCGGCCTATAACATGGGCTATGCCCATATGATCGACGCCCGCGCCCTGACGGCGAAAACCAAAGGTAACCCGGACAGCTGGTCAGACGTAAAGCAGCGCCTGCCGCTGCTGAGCCAGAAGCCGTATTACAACAAGTTAACCTATGGCTACGCGCGCGGCCACGAGGCGTACGCCTACGTGGAGAATATCCGCAAATACCAGATAAGCCTGGTAGGGTATCTGATGGAGAAAGAGAAAGAGGCGCTGGCGGAGCAGCAGCTGGCGCAGGCCTATCCGGTGGTGTCACCGGATGAGCTTACTCACCCGATAACTTCGATTCTGCCTTTTGCTGCTTTTTCTGCTGACGCCGCATTCGAAAGAAGTCACTTAGCAACGCCGAACACGCTGGTGCCAGTACCCCTCCAATAATGTTGACCTGATGATTCATGCCGGGGTGGCTGAGCACGTCCAGCAGCGAACCTGCCGCGCCGGTTTTTTCATCCCGCGCGCCATACACCACCGTGCCGATCCGGCTGTGGATCATCGCCCCGGAGCACATAACGCAGGGTTCGAGGGTGACATACAGGGTGGTATCCAGCAGGCGGTAGTTTTGCAGCACCAGCCCGCCCTGGCGTAAGGCCATAATTTCGGCATGCGCGGTAGGGTCATGGCGACCAATCGGGCGATTCCAGCCTTCGCCAATCACCTGATTGTTGTGGACCAGCACGGCACCAACCGGGACTTCGCCTTCATCCCAGGCACGTTGGGCAAGCTGGAGCGCGTGGCGCATCCAGTATTCATGATTAAGTTCGGGGTCGGACAACGCAGCATACTCCAGTCTGAAAAGCGGGCGCATTATACACACCCGCTATGCATAATCACACAATCATTCCAGTTGCTGCAGTTCGCCCATCGGCGTGACCCGCCAGCGGTGCTGGCAGAAGTAGAGCAGCGGGTTGTCCTGTTTGCTGTCGCTGTAGCCGCTGTAGAGTCGGAGCGGGGTGCCGATTTTTTTCTCCAGCTGCACCACCTTCTCGTGGCCGAGGCAGCGCATGGTCAGCACCCAGCCGCCGTAAGCGCGGCCAATCTGGGTGGCGATCAGGTTAACGCGCGGCAGCCAGGGGGTATCGAAATAGACCTGTTCCACCAGCGACTGCGGCGAACCGGTGATCAGCCAGATATCGGCGTCGTTGGCATCCAGGTAATTTGTCAGCCGATCCTGCACCACCGGAAAGGCGGTGACGTGCTCGCGAAACCAGCTGACAAACTCTTTCTCCAGCTGTTTGAGCCGGGCTTCGCTGTGGCCGAAGGTGCAGCCCCACAGCAGCAGGCTCATCGGCCAGCGGGCGGCGCGCCCTTTCACCAGCAGCACGCAGCCCACAATAGGTAGCAAGGGCAATACGAGCAGGGCATTCAGGGGCTGTCGGCGCAGTAAATAGCGCATAAAGGTACCGAACATATCCTGCTGATGCAGCGTTCCGTCCAGATCAAAAAAGACAACGCGACGCTCGTTATTTGCCAAACCTTACTCCTCTGGATCGTTAAACCCTAACAGCCAGGTAAACAGGAACCCGGCGATCACCGCTACCAGATAGCCTAACAGATAGAGCATGACTTTTCCGGTCACGATGGTTAATGCCAGCGGTAAACCGGAAATACCAAAGGTAATCACGGTGGCGACTTTCCAGTAACCGATCAGCGCCCCGCCAACCGCGCCGCCCAGGCAGGCACCGATAAACGGCTTGCCCAGCGGCAGGGTGACGCCGAAGATCAGCGGCTCGCCAATGCCCAGCAGCCCGACCGGCAGCGCCCCTTTGATCACCTTTTTCAGGCGTTCATTGCGGGTTTTCATCAGCACCGCAATCGCCGCGCCGATCTGCCCGACCCCGGCCATCGCCAGAATAGGCAGCAGGGCGTTGTAGCCGTGGGCCTGCACCAGCTCAACGTGGATCGGCACCAGCCCCTGATGTAAACCGGTCAGCACCAGCGGCAGGAAGGTACCGGACAGCACCGCGCCCACCAGGAAACCACCGCGATCGATAGCCCAGGAGGCACCGTGAGCGATGGATTCTGAGATCCAGCCACCCAGCGGCTGCAGGACAATAATTGCAATGCCCCCGGTGATAAGAGTGGTCAGCAGCGGGTTGAGGATCAGCTCCAGCGAGCCCGGCAGGGCGTTGCGCAGCTTTTTCTCGATCCAGCACATCAGCACCACCACCAGCAGCACGGCGATCACCCCGCCCCGCCCCGGCTGCAGCGCTTCACCAAACAGGGTGATCTGCGCCAGCTGCGGGCTGGAGAGAATGCCGGCCATCACCCCGCCTAACGCCTGCGAGCCGCCAAACACTTTGGCGGTATTAACCCCGACCAGAATGTTCATGATGGCGAAGACCGCGCTGCCGAAAATGCCCAAGATCCCGAGCAGGTTTGGATAGTGCGTCGCAAAATCCCCGACAATGTCCGGGCGCTTGAGGATATTGATAATCCCGGTAATCAGCCCCGAGGCAATGAACGCCGGAATTAGCGGAATAAAGACGTTAGCCAGCATGCGCAGCGCATCGCTCATCGGGGCTTTGTATTTGGCCTTGGCCTGGGCTTTGGTGCGCTCGGCGTCATTGATTACCGCCCCGCCCATCAGCGAACGCATGGCGTCCACCACCTGCGCCGCCTTGCCGGGACCGACAATCAGTTGATGCTGCTCCCCTTGTTTTACATAACCGCTGACGCCGGGCAGTTTTTTCAGGGTAATTAGATCGAGCTTGTCGTCATCCTGAACCTCCACCCTCACCCGCGTCATACAGTTTTCCAGACGCAGTATATTTTTCTCTCCGCCGATCCCCGCAAGAATACCGCTGGCGAGCGCTGCTGTTTTTTCCATGTACGCCTCTTTAGTTTTCTAATGCCGCACGTAAGAATCCCTGATGCGCGTCAAGCCTGGCGCGCGCCGCAGCGGCATCCAGCCCGCTTAAGATCATCAGAATGGCCGGTTTAACGTCATAACCGGTCTGTTGCAGAACCTGTTCCGCCTCTTCGCGGGAGGTTCCCGTGGCTTCGACCACCATGCGGCACGCCCGGTCGATGAGCTTCACGTTAGTGGCTTTCATGTCGACCATCAGGTTCTGGTAGACCTTGCCGAACTTCACCATCGCCCCGGTGGAGATCATGTTGAGCACCAGCTTTTGCGCCGTGCCGGATTTCAGACGAGTGGAGCCGGTTAACGCCTCCGGGCCCACCACCGGCGAGATGGCGATCGCAGCCACCTGAGCAATGGGTGAACCTGGATTGCAGGAGATGGCCACGGTGGTGCAGCCGGTCTGGTTGGCATACTCCAGCCCGCCAATCACGTACGGCGTGCGTCCGGAGGCGGCGAGCCCGACCACCAGATCCTTCGCGGTCAGGCTGAGGGCTTTGAGATCGTCCTCACCGAGCTGTTTGCTGTCCTCTGCCCCTTCCACCGCTTTCAGAAGCGCGCCCGGGCCACCGGCAATCAGGCCGATCACCAGGCCATGCGGTACGCCAAAGGTCGGCGGGCACTCAGAGGCATCCAGTACCCCCAGGCGTCCGCTGGTACCTGCGCCCATGTAGATGATGCGCCCGCCCGCTTTCAGCGCCTCTGCGGCGGCATCCACGGCTTTTGCCACCTCGGGCAATGTCTCTTTCACTGCCTGCGCGACCAGCGTATCCTGTTGGTTAAAGCGATGAACAAGGTCAAGCGTGGAGAGTGCGTCCAGGTCCAGGGTTTGTGGGTTGCGGGATTCTGATACCAGTGAGCCGAGATTCATTTTTTGTACCTCAAGAATTTTTAATTCATAATAGTCGCATTATAATGGAATATAAAATTCATTCAGGCGAGCAGAATTCGCATTTGCTGCAGTCATCACATTTCGCCAGGAGTCCTTATGAACTGTTTAATTCGTATCCGCCAGCGATACGCGGGTTTTGCCCAGAGCGATAAAAAACTGGCGGATTTTTTACTCTCTCAGCCCGATCGCGCCCGCCACTTAAGCTCTCAGCAGCTGGCAAGCGAGGCGGGCGTGAGCCAGTCCAGCGTGGTGAAATTCGCCCAGAAGATTGGTTTTAAAGGCTTTCCCGCATTAAAACTGGCGCTCAGCGAGGCGCTGGCCAGTAACCCGAATCCGCAATCCATGCCGGTCCATAACCAGATCCGCGGCGACGATCCGATGCGTCTGGTAGGGGAAAAGCTGATCAAGGAGAACGTGGCGGCAATGCACGCCACCCTCGATGTTAACAGCGAAGAGAAACTGCTGGAGAGCGTGGCCATGCTGCGCGCGGCAAGAAGGGTGATCCTCACCGGCATTGGCGCCTCCGGGCTTGTAGCGCGAAACTTTGGCTGGAAGCTGAATAAAATCGGCGTGATTGCGATTGTCGAACAAGATATGCACGCCCTGCTGGCCACCGTGCAGGCGATGGAGCCTGACGATCTTCTGCTGGCCCTCTCCTACTCCGGCGAACGCCGGGAAATCAATCTGGCCGCCGACGAAGCGCTGCGCGTGGGCGGTAAAATTCTGGCGATCACCGGCTTTACCCCCAATGCACTGCAGCAGCGGGCCACGCGCTGTCTGTATACCATTGCCGAAGAGCAGGCCACCCGTAGCGCGGCGATCTCCTCCACCAGCGCGCAGATGATGCTCACCGATCTGCTGTTTATGGCGCTGGTTCAGCAGGATCTGGAGCATGCCCCGGAACGTATTCGACACAGTGAGGCGTTGGTAAAAAAACTGGTTTGAGCAGACAATGAGCGTATAATGCCCGCCCTGTTTGTGTTGTTTCTGAGAATTTCCTGATGGCGCTGTTAATCACCAAAAAATGCATCAATTGCGATATGTGCGAACCCGAATGCCCTAACCAGGCAATCTCTATGGGGGAGAGCATTTATGAGATTAACAGCGACCGCTGCACCGAGTGCATTGGCCATTATGAGACGCCAACCTGCCAGAAGGTGTGCCCGATCCCCAATACTATCCTGAAAGATCCGGCACATCCTGAATCGGAAGAGCAGCTGTGGGACAAGTTCGTGCTGATGCACCACGCCGATAAGATTTAACTTTCGATGAGCACCGTGGCGCAGGCGTAATGGCGCTCATCCGCCAGCGTCACGTGCATATGCGCCACGCCCAGCTTCTCCGCCAGCTTTAACGCCTCGCCCCACAGCCGGAGGCGCGGTTTGCCCAGCTCATCGTTAAACACTTCGAACTGATTGAACGCCAGACCGTTGCGGATCCCGGTGCCGAAGGCTTTTGCCGCCGCCTCCTTCACCGCAAATCGTTTGGCAAGAAAACGCACCGGCTGCTGGTGCGTTTCCCAGATGGCCCACTCGTTATCGCTGAGCACCCGACGGGCAAGGCGATCGCCGCTGCGGGCAATCACCGCTTCAATGCGGGCGATCTCAACGATATCCGTGCCTAAGCCAAGGATAGCCATTACTTGCGGGCTTCCTGCATCAGGCGTTTCATCTCAGCCACCGCCTCTTTCAGGCCGCTCATCACCGCGCGACCGATAATCGCATGGCCGATGTTCAGCTCGTACATCTCCGGGATCGCCGCGATGGCTTTGACGTTGTGATAGGTCAGACCGTGGCCGGCATTCACCTTCAGGCCCAGACCGGCGGCATAGGTTGCCGCTTTGGCGATGCGATCGAGCTCTTTGGCCTGAGTGGTTTCATCTTCGGCATCGGCGTAGCAGCCGGTGTGGATCTCAATGTACGGCGCGCCAACGTCGGCTGCGGCTTTGATCTGCGCTTCATCGGCATCGATAAACAGCGACACAAGAATTCCGGCGTCGGCCAGACGTTTGCAGGCGTCACGCATCTTGTCCAGCTGACCGGCCACATCCAGCCCACCTTCGGTGGTCACTTCCTGGCGCTTTTCCGGCACCAGGCAGCAGAAATGGGGTTTAGTCTCAACGGCAATCGCCAGCATCTCTTCGGTGACGGCCATCTCCAGATTCATGCGGGTGTCCAGGGTCTGACGCAGGATGCGCACGTCGCGATCGGTAATATGACGACGGTCTTCGCGCAGGTGCACGGTAATACCGTCAGCCCCCGCCTGCTCGGCGATAAAGGCCGCCTGGACCGGATCGGGATACGCAGTACCGCGCGCATTGCGCAGGGTGGCAATGTGGTCAATGTTGACGCCTAACAGTAATTCAGCCATGACAATCCTCGGTTTTATTTGCTTCGTTTCCCCTCTCCCTCAGGAAGGAGGACTCAATACGTTAACGCTTCGGCATAAACTGCCGGAATAATTCGCGGCTCTTTAAGGGCTTGCCACCAAGATACGGCTTGAGCGCAATTCGGGTAAAGCGTTTTGCCGCCCGCAGGGTGCTGACATCCGGAAATTCGCGTTCAGCCAGCGCCCGAAGGTCCCGTCCGGTGAAGGTATTGTTGTCGATGACCACGCTGGCGATAAAGCCTTTCTCTTCACGATAACGGTAGGTCATGGTGTCCTCTACCGGGTCACCGCTGCCCGCACAGTGTAGAAAATCGACGCCGTATCCCAGATGCCCGAGCAACGCCAGCTCAAAGCGGCGCAGCGTCGGTTCCGGCGAGCCGGTGGTGCCCGCCAGCGCCTGGAGACAGTGCAGATAATCGAAAAAGAGTTCAGAGAAGCGGGTCTCATGTTCAAGCACGCGCGTAATGAGCTCGTTAACATAGAGACCGCTGTACAGCGTAATACCAGAGAGGGGAAGCGCCAGAGAGACGGCTTCAGCACTGCGCAGGGTTTTGACTTCCCCACGCCCGCCAAAGCGGACCAGCAGCGGGGTGAAAGGCTGCAGAGCACCCTTCAGATTAGAACGTTTGGAACGTGCGCCTTTGGCAACAAGGCGCACGCGGCCTGACTCTTCCGTGAAGACGTCCAGCATCAGGCTGGTTTCGCTCCACGGACGACTATGCAGTACAAAAGCGCGCTGCCAGCCTTCCACGTTTTAGTGGCTTAGACGTCGTCGCCGTAACCAAGACTACGCAGCGCGCGCTCGTCATCGGCCCAGCCAGATTTCACTTTCACCCACAGTTCCAGGTGAACCGGCGCTTCAAACATCTCCTGCATGTCCTTGCGGGCTTCAATACCGATGGTTTTGATTTTGGCACCTTTGTTACCAATTACCATCTTCTTCTGCCCTTCGCGCTCAACGAGGATCAGCCCGTTGATGTCGTATCCGCCGCGCTCGTTAGACTGGAAACGCTCGATTTCCACGGTAACGGAGTACGGCAGTTCAGCGCCGAGGAAACGCATCAGCTTTTCACGGATGATTTCAGACGCCATAAAGCGCTGAGAACGGTCGGTGACGTACTCTTCCGGGAAGTGATGAATCGCTTCCGGCAGATGCTTACGCACGATGCCCGCGATAGTGTCGACGTTCAGACCGGTCTCGGCAGACAGCGGTACGATATCGAGGAAATTCATCTGGCTGCCCAGCCACTGCAGATGTGGCAGCAGGTCGGCTTTTTCCTGCACGTTGTCAACTTTGTTGACCGCGAGGATCACCGGCGTCTTACCGTCGCGCAGCTTATTCAGCACCATCTCGTCGTCCGCCGTCCAGCGGGTGCCTTCGACAACGAAAATCACCAGCTCAACGTCGCCGATAGAGCTGCTCGCCGCCTTGTTCATCAGGCGGTTAATGGCGCGTTTCTCTTCCATATGCAGACCCGGGGTATCGACATAAATTGCCTGATATGCCCCTTCGGTATGAATACCGACAATACGGTGACGGGTGGTCTGCGCCTTACGGGAGGTGATGGAAATCTTCTGTCCCAGCAGATTATTCAGCAGGGTTGATTTGCCGACGTTCGGACGTCCGACGATGGCAATAAACCCACAGTAACTTTTTTCTTCGCTCATTCCAGCTCCAGCATTTTTAACGCCTGTTCGGCGGCAGCCTGTTCCGCCTTACGACGGCTTGAACCTGTGCCAACCACCGGTTCACTCAGGCCACTGACCTGGCAATGGATGGTAAATTCCTGATCGTGTGCTTCGCCACGAACCTGCACCACCAGATAAGATGGCAGCGGCAGATGGCGACCCTGCAGGTACTCCTGCAAACGGGTTTTTGGATCTTTCTGTTTATCACCCGGGCTGATTTCATCCAGACGCGTCTGATACCAGTTGAGAATCAGCTGCTCCACCGTCTGGATATCGCTGTCGAGGAAAACGCCACCGATTAACGCTTCGACCGTATCCGCGAGAATAGATTCACGACGGAAGCCGCCGCTTTTCAGTTCGCCAGGCCCAAGTCGCAGGCATTCACCCAGTTCAAATTCACGGGCAATTTCGGCAAGCGTATTGCCACGTACCAGCGTTGCGCGCATGCGGCTCATATCACCTTCGTCCACACGCGGGAAACGGTGATAAAGCGCATTGGCAATAACAAAACTTAAAATGGAGTCGCCCAGGAATTCGAGTCGCTCATTGTGTTTGCTGCTGGCACTGCGATGGGTTAATGCCTGTTGCAACAACTCCTGATGATGAAAAGTGTAGCCCAGCTTCCGTTGAAGCCGATTAATTACGATGGGGTTCATGCGATACCAATAGAATAAATGCGTCAAAAATGCAGCACACGAAACCGTCCTGAAAAAGCCAACGCGGTTTCGTGTGCCGTGGCACTGAATCAGCGCCAACCTTAAACTTCGGGGGAATATTCTATACGCAACGACAGGGGTTGTCGTTAGTCTGAAGAGATTTATCAGTTAAATAATTCACGTAGCCTCTAATTAAAGAGGCTACGTATTCATTTATCAGGTATTAATGGATACCGCCGATACGATTTAACCGTACGCCGGTTGGCCATTCGCCTTCCTGCTTCTCAAAGCTCATCCAGATTGTGGTCGCTTTACCCACCAGGTTCGCTTCCGGCACAAAGCCCCAGTAACGGCTGTCCGCGCTGTTATCGCGGTTATCACCCATCATGAAGTAATGTCCCGGGGGTACGATCCAGGTCGCCAGCTGCTGCCCCTGCTGCTGATAGTACATACCCAGCTGATCCTGAGCGATGGAGACGGTCAGGATACGGTGCGTGACATCGCCCAGGGTCTCTTTACGCTCGTTCAGACGAATACCGTTCTCTTTGGTTTCGCCTTTCGGCAGCTGGAAGAAACCGCTGGTTGCTTCGCCGCCGTTACGACGGGCAAACGTCTGCACGAAGTCGCTTGGCTCAACGCCGGAATAGGTCACCGGTAATGCGCTGCCGCACGCGGTACCGGAACTGCAGCCAGGCTGAACCGTCACCTCTTTGGAAACCGGATTATAGGTCACCTTGTCACCCGGTACGCCAACGGTACGTTTGATGTAATCCAGACGTGGATCGTCCGGATATTTAAACACCACGATATCGCCGCGTTTCGGATGACCGGTTTCGATCAGCGTTTTCTGGTAGATCGGATCTTTGATGCCGTAAGCAAACTTCTCTACCAGAATAAAATCCCCGATCAGCAGCGTTGGCATCATCGAACCGGATGGGATCTGGAAAGGTTCATAGATAAACGAACGCACCACCAGCACAATGGCCAGCACCGGAAAGACCGAAGCGCCCGTTTCCAGCCAGCCCGGCTTAGGGCTGACTTTCTTCAGGGTTTTCGCATCCAATTGATCGCCCGTGGCCGCCTGTGCAACGGCCTGACGTTCGCGACGTTTCGGCGCAAAAATAAACTTATCCAGACACCACAACAGCCCCGTCACCAGGGTGGCAATCACCAGGATCAGGGCAAACATGTTCGCCATGCCAACTCCTTAAGGATTATTTTCCGTCTTTACCCACGTGCAGAATGGCGAGGAACGCTTCCTGCGGCAGCTCAACGTTACCGACCTGCTTCATGCGTTTCTTACCTTCTTTCTGCTTCTGGAGCAGCTTTTTCTTACGGCTCACGTCACCGCCATAGCATTTTGCCAGAACGTTTTTACGCAACTGTTTCACCGTAGAACGGGCAATGATGTGGTTACCAATGGCCGCCTGAATCGCGATGTCGAACTGCTGGCGAGGGATGAGCTCTTTCATCTTCTCGACCAGTTCACGACCGCGATACGGGGCATTGTCGTTGTGGGTGATCAGCGCCAGCGCATCAACACGCTCGCTGTTGATCAGCACGTCCACACGCACCATGTTAGAGGCCTGGAAGCGCTTGAAGTTGTAATCCAGCGACGCATAACCGCGGGAGGTAGACTTCAGACGGTCGAAGAAGTCGAGCACCACTTCCGCCATCGGGATTTCATAGGTCAGAGCCACCTGGTTACCGTGGTAAACCATGTTGGTCTGCACGCCACGTTTTTCGATACACAACGTGATGACGTTACCGAGGAACTCCTGCGGCAGCAGCATGTGACACTCCGCGATTGGCTCGCGCAGCTCATGAATGTTGTTCAGCGGCGGCAGTTTGGACGGGCTGTCGACGTAGATAACCTCTTTGGAGGTGGTCTCTACTTCGTAAACTACCGTTGGGGCCGTGGTGATCAGATCCAGATCGTATTCACGCTCCAGACGCTCCTGGATGATCTCCATGTGCAGCAGGCCGAGGAAGCCGCAGCGGAAGCCGAAGCCCAGCGCCGTCGAGCTTTCTGGCTCGTAGAACAGAGATGCATCGTTCAGGCTCAGTTTGCCGAGCGCGTCACGGAAGTTCTCGTAATCATCAGAGCTTACCGGGAACAGGCCCGCATAAACCTGCGGTTTCACCTTTTTAAAGCCTGGCAGCGCTTTATCTGCCGGATTACGGGCACCGGTCAGGGTATCGCCCACTGGCGCACCGAGGATGTCTTTGATCGCACAAACCAGCCAGCCTACCTCGCCGCATTTCAGCTCGGTACGGTCAACCTGTTTTGGCGTGAAGATACCCAGACGGTCAGCGTTATAGACCTGTCCGGTGCTCATCACTTTGATCTTGTCGCCTTTACGCATGGTGCCGTTTTTAATACGCACCAGCGAGACAACGCCGAGATAGTTATCGAACCAGGAGTCGATAATCAGCGCCTGCAGCGGAGCATCAGCGTCGCCTTCCGGTGCCGGGATGTCACGTACCAGACGTTCCAGAACATCGGTTACGCCCACGCCGGTTTTGGCCGAGCAGCGCACGGCATCGGTCGCGTCGATGCCGACGATATCTTCAATCTCTTCCGCTACGCGCTCAGGATCGGCAGCTGGCAGGTCGATTTTGTTCAGAACCGGCACCACTTCGAGATCCATTTCCATCGCGGTATAGCAGTTCGCCAGGGTCTGGGCTTCTACGCCCTGACCGGCATCAACTACCAGCAGCGCGCCTTCACAGGCCGCCAGCGAACGGGAAACTTCATAGGAGAAGTCAACGTGGCCTGGGGTGTCGATAAAGTTGAGTTGGTAGGTTTCACCGTCAGACGCTTTATAGTCGAGCGTAACGCTCTGCGCTTTAATGGTAATACCGCGTTCGCGTTCCAGGTCCATGGAGTCCAGAACCTGGGCTGCCATTTCACGATCAGACAGGCCACCGCAAATCTGGATAATACGGTCAGACAGCGTCGACTTACCGTGGTCAATGTGAGCAATGATCGAAAAGTTACGTATGTTCTTCATATAGTTAAATAATTATGCCTTACGAATTCCTGGAGGCCGCTGTTCTTAGCCTGACGTTTTTCAGTGCGAAAACGCAGCATTCTACACTACATCTCCTTCACCAGGAAATGCTCTTCCAGCAAGCTTAGCGCGAAGATCCGGCGTTTTCTTTTATGAGATGTAAATAAAACAAAGCCCGGTACATCACCGGGCTTCTGAAGAGAGCGTTTCGACGCGAAGTTCATCGGGTGGCAATCCGACGCTGAGAATAACGGGCTGCCACTCTTCACGCACCGCGAGCCTTGAAGAGAAGCCGCGGGCCAGTAAGAAGCCACCTACCCCGCCCAGCGCTGCGCCACACATGGCGGCCAGATCGGTCGCAAACAGCACCTGGAACAGACCGCCCAGGGCAAACAGTCCCACCAGCGGCGAAAGATACACCAGCATGGCCGAGCCAAGCAGGCTGCCTTCGGCGATCCCTAATTCGACTTTCTGGCCTTTGACCAGCGGTTCTGCGCTAGGGACGCTGATGGTGTGTGAGGTCTGCGGCCCGAGTTTGTTCAGCACCCGGCTTCCGCAACCGGTGCGAGAGGCGCAGCTGTTACAGGATGCTTTGACATCACAGCTGACCAGCGCGACGCCCTTCTGCCATGAAACGACAGTTGCCCACTCTTTGATCATTGTGCAGCCCTGAATTTAATACTGTCGGCGATACGCTTAGCCGTTTGCGGCGGGAGCTCACCTACAACGGTGATCTCTGCGTTATCACGTACCGTGGTACTGACGGTGCGGCGCCCGGTGCGCAGCATCTGATCGGCGCTGACCGGGGTTGCCCGATTGATGTTCACCGAGAAGCTGAACAATCCATCGGAGTAAAGACGGGACTCAACGGGGGTATCAATGGTTGGCAGCTGGCGTCGGCTACTGGAGACTTCGCTGAAGCCCTGAGGGATCCAGTTTGGTGCCCAGTTAAAGTTGATGGTATCCCCCACCGGCACGGAGAGCAGCGGCGGCAGATTGGCTTTTGCCAGATTCTGCATGCTGTTCCCAACCTGATCATCAATGGTGAAGGAGATCACCCGGAACTGCTCCAGGGTCTCGCCATCGCGATCCAGCAGATCGACCCGCATTGGCAATTTGGTCTCTGCATCCATCCAGACGATATAGCTGTAACGCGTTCCGTCTCTTGCGACCACACGCAGAACCTCGCAGAGCCGGTCTGCGATACGGGTACGTCCTACGGAAATAAAGTCGTAGTAAGGAGACAGACGCTTGAAGTCGGTATAGATAAGCGAAGGCAGCGAATCAACGATGTAATCGCCGTTCAGCGTAAAGGGCTCAAGACCCGGCTCAAAATAGCTGATTTCATTGCCTCGCTGCACGACTTCGCGGCGCGGACCATCCATCTGCAAAAGCTGGGCAAGCGGCTGTTTATCAAGACGGGCATGGCGATAGCGTAACGACTCTACACCTTGCTTATTGATACTGATAAAAGACAGCTCGTAGTTGAGTGACTGGCTGGCCTGGTTCATTTGCTGCAACAACGCCCCGGACGATACATCAGCCGAGGCGTTGACAGTGAACAACAGGCTACCCGCCATCAGAGACATGGCGCACCAAAGTTGCTTCATTACTGCGATTGCGTTCCTAAAGTTTGGTTTCCTGGCACTTGCACAGCAGCCTGCTGCGTTTGCGCCTGTTCAAACTGAAGCTGCTCGGAATGCAGGCGACGCTGCAATTCATAGTCCTGCAACATCGCATTAATGCGACGGCGCTGCTCCTGTACCTGCTGCTGCTGACCGGCACCTGCCGATGCATCAGAAGGAATGCCCAGGCTTACCGGGCTGGCTTTGCCCATCATCGGCAGTGTGTTGAACACTGGCGCTTCTGGTTGCTGGCTCACTTCAGATTGAGTGTTATAGTGCTGGACACCAACAATAACTGCAAGCGATACGCAAGCAGCCACTCCCATTTGAGTCAGTTGACTCGCCCAGGGACGCACTTTGTTCCAGAACGGCATCTTCTGCCACAGGTGCGGTGCAGGTTGGGCTTCAGGGATCAGCGGAGTGGCCTGAGAAACAGGTTCGTTCTCAATGGCAGCCATTACGCGAGCTGAGATATCAAAATGGAGGACATCGCTGGTATCGCCGCGCAGGGTATCGCGAATGAGATGATAACTCTCCCAGGTTTTTTGCATCTCAGGAGAGCGAGAGAGCTCATTGAGCATCTCACTGTCCAGCGTTTCACCATCCATCAAAGCGGAAAGTTGTTCTTTCTGCATGCCTAATACCTTTTCCAGTATCCCGCTATCGTCAACGCCTGATAAGCGGTTGAACTTTATTATCAATAGCTTCACGCGCACGAAATATCCGTGAGCGAACCGTACCGACCGGGCAATCCATGATAGCGGCTATCTCTTCATAGCTCAGGCCATCTAACTCCCGCAACGTAATTGCCATGCGTAAATCTTCCGGGAGCGACTCGATGGTGCGAAAAACTATTTGTCTCAGTTCTTCTGACAACATTAAGTTCTCAGGGTTCGAAATTTCTTTCAACGCACCGCCGCTTTCAAAATTCTCTGCGTCGATGGCGTCTACATCGCTTGAAGGCGGACGGCGGCCCTGAGCGACGAGGTAGTTCTTCGCCGTATTGACGGCAATACGGTACAGCCAGGTATAAAAAGCACTATCTCCCCGGAAAGATTCCAGCGCGCGATAGGCCTTAATGAAAGACTCTTGCACCACATCAGGAACATCTCCTGACGGTACATAGCGGGACACCAGACTCGCCACCTTATGCTGGTAGCGCACCACCAGTAGGTTAAAGGCTTTCTGATCTCCCTTCTGGACCCGTTCAACCAGAATCTGGTCCGTTAACTGCTCGCTCATCCGAGGTAATGTCTCCCCAAACCTAAAATCCACGCGTTATCGAAACGCCACTCCAAACACTGCACTGTGAGCAAGCAGTTGCTTTGAGGGTCTTTTTTTCAAATAGTTCCGTCACGCCTTTGTTTTTGTTAATCACGTCGCAGACCGTTCATTTTCTATCATTATAAGTCTGATAACGATACGCACCCAGTTTCTGATAAGAAATGGTATTTTCCCGCTTGCAGGGTAACGCAAGACGGGCTTTATTTCACCACAAAATCTGAAGCTAACGATCTGCTTCGCAAAATATTTTCGCACTTTTTATCGCGCATCTCTTCCCGACCGCTGTTTAGCCATTGCAACCAACCTTAAAAAAATACGTGCGATTCATCGCATTCAGGTGCTATGCTGACCAAACACTGTTTAGTAAATTAAACAAACATCATGAACGCAATTTCCGAACTCTCCTGTGACGTACTGATTATCGGCAGCGGCGCCGCCGGCCTTTCACTGGCGCTGCGACTCGCCCCACACCAGAAAGTGATTGTCCTCAGCAAAGGGCCTGTCAGCGAAGGCTCTACCTTCTATGCCCAGGGCGGAATTGCCGCGGTGTTTGATGAAACTGACAGTATCGACTCCCATGTAGAAGATACCCTGATTGCAGGCGGCGGTATTGTGGACAGACACGCGGCAGAGTTTGTCGCCAGCAATGCCCGACACTGCGTGCAGTGGCTTATCGATCAGGGCGTGCTGTTCGATACCCACGTGCAGCCGAACGGGGAAGAGAGCTATCACCTTACGCGTGAGGGCGGGCACAGCCACCGCCGGATCCTGCATGCTGCCGATGCCACCGGTAAGGAAGTCGAAACGACGCTCGTCAGTCAGGCGTTAAACCATCCAAACATCCAGGTTCTGGAACGCAGCAATGCGGTGGATTTAATTATTTCCGATAAGATCGGCCTGCCGGGCACGCGGCGTGTCGTGGGTGCCTGGGTCTGGAACCGTAATAAAGAGAAGGTAGAAACCTGTCGGGCAAAATCGGTTGTACTGGCGACCGGCGGTGCCTCTAAGGTGTATCAGTACACCACTAACCCGGATATTTCGTCAGGCGACGGCATTGCCATGGCCTGGCGCGCGGGATGTCGCGTTGCCAATCTGGAATTCAACCAGTTCCATCCCACTGCTCTCTTCCATCCGCAGGCACGCAACTTTTTACTGACCGAAGCGTTACGCGGTGAAGGTGCGCACTTAAAACGCCCGGACGGCACGCGCTTTATGCTGGACTTCGACGAGCGCGGCGAGCTGGCTCCGCGCGATGTCGTGGCCCGCGCCATTGACCATGAGATGAAGCGCCTCGGCGTGGACTGCATGTATCTGGATATCAGCCACAAGCCCGCAGATTTTGTGCGGCAGCACTTCCCGACCATCTATGAAAAACTGCTGGGACTCGGCATCGACATTACCAAAGAGCCGATGCCTGTGGTGCCTGCGGCGCACTATACCTGCGGCGGCGTGATGGTTGACGATCATGGCCGGACCGATGTCGACGGGCTATATGCTATCGGCGAAGTCAGTTACACCGGCCTGCATGGCGCAAACCGTATGGCCTCAAACTCCCTTCTGGAGTGCCTTGTTTACGGCTGGTCGGCGGCGGAAGATATCGCAAAACGTATGCCTTACGCCCGCCAGGCGGAAAAGCTGCCCGCCTGGGATGAAAGCCGCGTGGAAAATCCGGATGAACTGGTGGTGATCCAGCACAACTGGCACGAGCTGCGCCTCTTTATGTGGGATTACGTCGGGATTGTGCGCACGACTAAACGTCTGGAACGCGCCCTGCGCCGCATTACCATGCTCCAGCAGGAAATTGACGAGTATTACGCGCACTTCCGCGTATCCAATAATTTGCTGGAATTACGTAACCTGGTGCAGGTGGCAGAGCTGATTGTGCGCTGCGCAATGATGCGTAAAGAGAGCCGCGGTTTGCATTATACGCTCGACTACCCGGAGCAACTTGAACACTCCGGGCCGTCCGTGCTCTCACCGCTGGCTCACATAAATAAATAGAAGGGGTGGGTCAGCGCCGTGTAGTCATCGGAATAACGCTGATCCGGCCCGCGGATCACCAGCCTGTCGCTGAAGCACTCCCCCTCTTTCGGCGACAGCGCCAGCAGTACCCGGTGCGGCAGCCTGCCGTCGGTCTCCGCGATATCGGTGCGCAGGCGTAAAAACCAGCCCATCTCCAGCGCACTGGCAATAAATGCGCTGCCCGCACTCTCCGGTAACACCACGCAGAAAAATCCCTCTTCGGAGATCAACCCGGCGGCACAGGCTAACAGCGCGCTATGATCGAGCGAACCGGTATACCGCGCCTGCTCTCGCTGGGGAGTGGCGCACCCGACGCCAGGTTCATAATAAGGAGGGTTGCTGACTATTAGGTCATAACGGGCCGTTTGCTCTGGCGCCCAGGCTAGAACATCCGCACAATGAAGTGATACGCGCGAAGCCCAGGGGGATTCCGCCACATTTTCGGCTGCCTGCTCAGCGGCCTGCGGATCCAGCTCCACCGCATCAAGGGTGACCGCCTGCTCGGTGCGCTGCGCCAGCATCAGGGCCAGCAGTCCGCTGCCGCTGCCAATATCAAGGATACGTTTAACGCCTGCTACCGGTGCCCATGCCCCCAGTAAGATGCCATCAGTGCCGACTTTCATTGCACAACGATCGTGGGCGACAAAAAACTGCTTAAAAGTAAAACCATCGCGGCGCAGCTGCGCTTTGAGTTGAGACATGTCAGAGCAACCTTCAAAATGAAACGGGTGTAGCATAGGTGAAAGCGCAACGACGGAAAAGGGATATCCACACAAACAGATGAAGATTGCAGCCGTAACGTCTATAATCAGCGCCCCACACAGAGGTAGAACATGACTGTAACGACATTTTCCGAACTTGAACTCGACGAAAGCCTTCTGGACGCGCTCCAGGAAAAAGGCTTTACACGCCCGACCGCTATTCAGGAAGCGGCTATTCCGCCTGCACTGGAGGGCCGTGACGTGCTCGGTTCAGCGCCAACCGGCACGGGTAAAACGGCAGCCTATTTGCTGCCTGCGTTGCAGCATCTGCTGGATTTTCCGCGTAAAAAATCAGGTCCGCCGCGTATTTTGATCCTCACCCCGACCCGTGAACTGGCGATGCAGGTTGCCGATCACGCGCGTGAGCTGGCGAAGAACACCCACCTGGATATCGCAACCATTACCGGCGGCGTGGCCTATATGAACCACGCCGAAGTGTTCAGTGAGAACCAGGATATCGTCGTCGCGACGACCGGGCGTCTGCTGCAATACATTAAAGAAGAGAACTTCGACTGCCGTGCGGTCGAAACGCTGATCCTTGACGAAGCCGACCGTATGCTGGATATGGGCTTTGCGCAGGATATCGAGCACATCGCCGGTGAAACCCGTTGGCGCAAGCAGACCATGCTCTTCTCCGCAACGCTGGAAGGCGATGCGATTAAAGATTTTGCCGAGCGTCTGCTGGAAGATCCGGTTGAGGTGTCTGCTACTCCGTCAACGCGCGAACGCAAGAAGATCCATCAGTGGTATTACCGTGCCGATGACATTGAGCATAAAACAGCCCTGCTGATCCACCTGCTGAAACAGCCGGAAGCCACGCGTTCTATCGTCTTTGTACGCAAGCGCGAGCGTGTACATGAGCTGGCGACCTGGCTGCGTGAAGCGGGTATCAATAACTGCTATCTCGAAGGTGAGATGGTGCAGATTAAGCGTAACGAAGCCATCAAACGTCTGACCGATGGCCGCGTGAACGTGCTGGTGGCGACCGACGTCGCGGCGCGCGGTATCGATATCCCCGATGTCAGCCACGTCTTCAACTTCGATCTGCCACGCACTGCGGATACCTATCTGCACCGCATTGGCCGTACCGGTCGTGCTGGTCGTAAAGGTACCGCCATTTCGCTGGTCGAGGCGCATGACCATCTGCTGCTGCAGAAAATTGGTCGCTACGTTGACGAGCCGCTGAAAGCCCGCGTGGTCGACGAACTGCGTCCGAGCACCCGTGCGCCAAGCGAAAAAATGACGGGTAAACCGTCCAAGAAAGTGCTCGCGAAACGCGCCGAGAAAAAGGCGAAAGAAAAAGAGAAACCGCGCGTGAAGCAGCGCCACCGTGATACTAAAAACGTAGGCAAGCGTCGTAAGCCTGCTGGCAGCGCGCCAGAAACTCAGAAAGAAGAGTAAAAAAAAGCCGGGTTAAAACCCGGCTTTTTTATTATTACGCTGGCAAGGATTACAGGCTGGCGGTAAAGGTACGCGCGATAACGTCACGCTGCTGTTCGGCAGTCAGTGAGTTGAAACGTACTGCATAGCCAGAAACACGGATGGTCAGTTGCGGATATTTTTCCGGATGCTTAACGGCATCTTCCAGCGTTTCACGACGTAGCACGTTAACGTTCAGATGCTGACCGCCTTCAACGCGGACTTCCGGTTTGATTTCCATCGGGATTTCGCGATATTCGATTTCGCCCAGGGCGTTAACCTGAACCACTTCGTCTTCAGCAAAGCCTGCTTTTGCGCATACGCAGCGCGCTTCGCCTTTCTCGCTGTCCAGCAGCCAGAAAGAGTTCAGCAGGTCGTCGTTTGCAGCTTTAGTAATCTGGATACCAGTAATCATGTGATGCCTCCCTTAAACTACAATATTGGGTGTCGCCCCGTTCGTCAGGGCAATTGGTAAAACCATTGTTGCTTGAGTGTATATATATCAGCCAAGCCCCCGCCATTCCTTGACTTAAATCAACAAAAACCACACCAGCAAAAGGGTGATAGAGGGACATTATTGTTTTATATCAATTTTCACCCAAGCCTGATTTAAAATAATTTTGTAAATTTTAAATATTTTTCAGCATGATAGCGTTTTCTCCGCCGTCAATTTTGCTCCCCCGACATAAGCAGTTAAGCTAGGGGGAGAGAAAATTCGCAGGAGAGCGAGATGACAACATCTTTAACCTGGCACGATGTGCTGGCCGATGAAAAAAAACAGCCTTACTTCGTTAATACCCTGAACACGGTTGCCGCCGAACGTCAGGACGGCATCACCATCTATCCGCCTCAGAAAGATGTGTTTAACGCCTTTCGTTTTACCGAGCTCGCCGATGTCAAAGTGGTGATCCTGGGGCAGGACCCCTATCACGGGCCGGGTCAGGCACACGGTCTGGCGTTTTCTGTGCGACCGGGCGTTGGCATTCCCCCTTCCCTGCTGAACATGTATAAAGAACTCGAAGCCTCCATCCCCGGCTTTACCCGACCAGCTCACGGTTATCTGGAAAGCTGGGCGCGTCAGGGTGTGCTGCTGCTTAACACCGTATTGACGGTTCGCGCCGGGCAGGCCCATTCCCATGCCAGCCTCGGTTGGGAGACGTTTACCGATAAAGTCATTAGCCTGATTAACCAGCATTGTGAAGGCGTGGTGTTTTTACTCTGGGGATCGCACGCACAGAAGAAGGGGGCGATTATTGATACTCAGCGCCACCACGTGCTGAAAGCGCCGCACCCGTCACCGCTGTCAGCGCATCGCGGCTTTTTTGGCTGCAATCATTTTGTGCTGGCGAATGAGTGGCTGGAAAAACAGGGCGAAAAGCCGATTGACTGGATGCCGGAATTACCGGCTGAAAGCGAATAATAAGTTGTTGTAGGCCGGGTAGAGCGAAGCCGCCACCCGGCGCATTGCCCGGCGGCGCTACGCTTGCCGGGCCTACGAATAAAGCGAAATTACGCTTTGTTCTGACGCCACCACTCCGCCAGCAGAACGCCGGTCGCAACGGATACGTTGAGGCTCTCAACATTGCCGGTGCCATCGATAGAAACGCTCAGATCGGCGCTGGAGAGTGCCGCGTCAGTCAGACCATCACGCTCCTGACCCAGTACCAGCACCATCTTACGCGGCAGCGTCGCTTTAAACAGCGGCGTAGTGCCTTTGTGGCTGGAGGTGGTCACAATGGCGTAACCCGCTTTACGGAACTGCTCAATCGCTTCCAGAACGCTGTCGCCGGTAATCGGTTGAACGTGCTCCGCGCCACCCTCCGCAGTACGAATTGCCGCGCCGGATTCCAGCAGAGCAGCATCCTGCAACAGAACGCCTTTGACGCCGAAATGGGCGCAGCTGCGCATCATGGCACCGAGGTTATGCGGGTTGCCTACGTCTTCCAGGGCCAGCACGCAGTCATCTTCGCCCGCCTGGCTGACCCACTGCTTAACGGTGGTGCCGTTACGTTTCTTGATCAGGAAGCAGACACCGCCGTGGTGCTCAGTACCGGACGCTTTGGTGATCTCTGCGTCATCTACCACGTGGTAGGCTTTGCGGTTGGCCGCCATCCAGCGCAGCGCTTCCTTGAAACGCGGCGTCACGCTCTGGATAAACCAGGCGCGCACGATGCAATCAGGACGGCTCTGGAACAGGGCCTGACAGGCGTTTTCGCCATAGACGCGCGTCTCTTCCGCACGCTGACGGCGGATCACTTCCGGATCGATAACCGGTTTATCGGCCATGCTGCCGTGATCGACAGGCGCCTTAGACTCATCGCCCGGCGCGCGGGAAACGGTGCGCCACGGTGAGGCGTCACGGTTAAAGTCGTCGCGTTTGAAATCATCACGCTTGCGGTCGTCACGTTTACGATCGTCGCGTTTGCGGTCATCACCGCGGCTGTTTCTCTCATCGCGGGCGGGGCGACGGCCACCGTCTGCACGAGATGGCCCTGGACGCCCGCCACCCTTTCCGGTACGCGGATTTTCGGTGCGTTTATCAGAGTCATCATCACTGCGGACATACATCACTTTGACCTTGCCGCTTTTGTTTTTCAGTTCGTCGTTCATGCTTTTCTCCACCAGCGCTGCGCGAAGCGCGCAGATTACCCGATGTCCCCGCGCATAGCCATTACTTCGTATAAAAGCCTGTGACTATTGTTCTCATTGAATAAAACGCATTGTCGTTTCAAACAGTGTCGTTGATAATATGTAACATCTTAGAAACATAACCGGCATCCTGCCGCTTTGTCCCCCTGCTCTACCTGAGGTTAGTTATGAATACCGTATGTGCCAACTGCCAGGCTCTTAACCGCATTCCGGATGATCGAATTGATGATGGAGCAAAATGCGGACGCTGCGGTCATGAATTGTTCGATGGTGACGTGATTAATGCTACCGGCGAAACTATGGATAAACTGCTGAAGGATGATCTGCCGGTTGTTGTCGACTTCTGGGCACCCTGGTGCGGCCCGTGCCGTAACTTTGCGCCCATTTTTGAAGATGTCGCTGAAGAGCGTAGCGGTAAAATGCGTTTCGTGAAAGTGAACACCGAAGCCGAACGCGAGCTAAGCGCCCGCTTCCGCATTCGCAGTATTCCGACCATCATGATTTTCAAAAATGGTGAAGTCGTCGATATGTTGAATGGCGCCGTTCCAAAAGCCCCGTTTGACAGCTGGCTGAACGAATCCCTCTGATATTCCGGGGCACGTAACTTGTGCCCCGCTCTCGCCTCTGCGAGAATGGCGTTTTTTCTGCGCTCTCTCCCATGACTGATAACGCCGTACTGCAATTGCGCGCCGAACGCCTGGCGCGTGCGACCCGCCCTTTTCTTGCCCGTGGTAACCGCATTCGTCGCTGTCAGCGCTGCCTGTTGCCGCTTAAGCAGTGCCTGTGCGCGACCCTGACTCCCAGCCATGCCGATAGCCGTTTCTGCCTGGTGATGTTCGATACCGAGCCGATGAAACCCAGCAATACCGGACGTCTCATCGCCGATATCTTACCCAATACCGCCGCCTTCCAGTGGTCACGCACCGAGCCGCCTCAGGCGCTGCTCGATCTGGTTGCCAGCCCCGATTACCAACCGATGGTGGTGTTCCCGGCCTCTTACGCCGGAGAGACGCGCCAGGTGATGACTAAGCCCTCCTACGGCAAACCGCCGCTGTTCATCATGCTGGACGGCACCTGGACCGAGGCGCGCAAAATGTTTCGCAAGAGCCCATATCTGGATGCCCTGCCGGTGATCTCCGTCGATTTGTCACGCGTCTCGGCTTATCGACTGCGTGAAGCCCATGCCGAAGGCCAGTACTGCACTGCCGAAGTGGCTATTGCCCTGCTGGATCTGGCGGGAGATGTTCAGGCGGCGAGCGCGCTGGGCGATCACTTCTCGCGTTTTCGCGAACGCTATCTGGCGGGAAAAACCATTCATAAGGGAAGCATCACAGCGGCCGAGCCGGAAAGCGTTTAAAATCATCAGGTCACTCGCCCTTTCAGGAGATCTGTATGAGCCAGCGCGGGCTAGAAGCCTTACTCCGCCCTAAATCCATCGCCGTAATTGGCGCGTCGATGAAACCCGAGCGCGCCGGTTATCTGATGATGCGTAACCTGCTCGCTGGCGGCTTTAATGGCCCGATACTGCCGGTAACTCCCGCGTATAAAGCGGTACTGGGGGTGCTTGCCTGGCCGGACGTGGACAGCCTGCCCTTCATCCCCGATCTTGCGGTGCTCTGTACCCATGCCAGACGCAATATTGCGCTGCTCGAAGCGCTGGGGAAAAAGGGCTGTAAAACCTGCATTATTCTCTCTTCGCCCCCAGAGCAGCAGGCGGAGCTGTTGGCCTGCGCTACGCGATACCAGATGCGGCTTCTGGGGCCAAACAGTCTGGGCCTGCTGGCACCGTGGCAGGGGCTGAATGCCAGCTTCTCTCCCGTTCCAATACGTAAAGGCAAACTGGCCTTCATTTCCCAGTCGGCTGCGGTCTCTAATACCATCCTCGACTGGGCGCAGCAGCGCGAGATGGGCTTTTCTTACTTCATCGCGCTGGGCGATGGCCTGGATATTGACGTGGATGAGCTGCTGGATTTCCTGGCGCGGGACACCAAAACCAGCGCTATCCTGCTCTATCTTGAACATCTCAGCGACGCGCGGCGCTTTGTCTCCGCGGCCCGCAGCGCATCACGCAACAAACCGATTCTGGTGATCAAAAGCGGACGCAGCCCTGCCGCCCAGCGTCTGTTGCACTCCCACTCCGGGATGGATCCGGCATGGGATGCCGCTATCCAGCGCGCCGGCCTGCTTCGCGTTCAGGATACCCACGAACTCTTTTCTGCGGTCGAAACGCTCAGCCATATGCGTCCGCTTCGGGGTGAACGGCTGATGATCATCAGCAACGGTGCCGCACCGGCAGCGCTGGCGCTGGACGAACTCTGGCTGCGAAACGGGAAACTGGCCACGCTCAGCGAAGAGACCCTGCAGCGCCTGCGTGAGGCGTTGCCGCCCGGCGTGGAACCCGGTAATCCGCTCGACTTACGCGACGATGCCAGCAGCGAGCGCTATCTCAGCGCCCTGAATATTCTGCTGGATAGCCAGGATTTTGATGCCCTGATGGTCATTCACTCTCCTAGCGCC
Source organism: Leclercia barmai (assembly GCF_049312895.1). NCBI lineage: Bacteria > Pseudomonadati > Pseudomonadota > Gammaproteobacteria > Enterobacterales > Enterobacteriaceae > Leclercia > Leclercia barmai. Next base: position 936,203 of record NZ_JBMNWZ010000002.1, read on the forward strand.
GTGGCACCGGGTAGCGAAAGCGCCCGTGCGCTGATTGATATCGTGAAAAAGCATCCGCGTGGAAAATACGTTTCGCTTCTGACCAACTGGTGCGGCGAATTCTCGTCCCAGGAGGCGCGACGTCTTTTCAGCGAGGCGGGACTGCCCACCTACCGTACCCCGGAAGGCACCATCACCGCGTTTATGCATATGGTGGAATACCGGCGTAATCAGAAACAGCTCCGGGAGACGCCAGCCCTGCCGGGGAATCTGACGGCCGACACGGGTCATGCCCATGACCTGTTACAACGTGCCATTGATGATGGCGCGCGTTCGCTGGATACCCATGAAGTACAGCCGATCCTCACCGCCTATGGCCTGCATACCCTGCCTACCTGGATTGCCAGCGACAGTGCGGAAGCGGTGCATATTGCCGAGCAAATCGGTTATCCGGTTGCCCTGAAACTGCGTTCACCTGATATCCCGCACAAGTCCGAAGTCCAGGGGGTGATGTTGTATCTGCGTACCGCGGCGGAAGTTCAGCAGGCGGCGGACGCCATCATCGATCGCGTCAAAATGACCTGGCCTCAGGCGCGGATCCACGGCCTGCTGGTGCAAAGCATGGCCAACCGTGCGGGCGCGCAGGAGTTGCGGGTAGTCGTGGAGCACGATCCGGTCTTCGGGCCGCTGATCATGCTGGGCGAAGGGGGCGTGGAGTGGCGTCCTGAAGAGCAGGCGGTTGTTGCCCTGCCGCCGCTGAACATGAACCTGGCGCGCTATCTGGTGATCCAGGCCATCAAGAGTAAAAAGATCCGCGGGCGCAGCGCCTTACGACCACTGGATATCGCCGCCCTGAGCCAGTTTCTGGTGCAGGTATCGAACCTGATTGTCGATAGCCCGGAGATCCAGCGTCTGGACATTCACCCTTTACTGGTATCAGGCAGCGAACTGACGGCGCTGGATGTCACAATGGATGTAGCGGCCTATACCGGCGATCGCGAAAGCCGGCTTGCTATCCGACCTTATCCGCATCAGCTGGAAGAGTGGGTAGAGATGAAAAATGGCGAGCTGTCGCTGTTCCGCCCTATTCTCCCGGAAGATGAACCGCAGCTTCAGCGCTTTATCGCTCAGGTCACCAAAGAAGATTTGTACTACCGCTACTTTAGCGAAATCAATGAATTTACCCATGAAGATTTAGCCAATATGACGCAGATCGACTACGATCGGGAAATGGCTTTTGTTGCCGTCCGGCGCACTGATGAGGGCGATGAGATCCTCGGCGTTACACGTGCCATCTCCGATCCGGATAACGTTGATGCGGAATTTGCGGTGCTTGTCCGCTCCGATCTGAAAGGTCTCGGGCTGGGAAGACGGTTACTCGAAAAGCTGATTGGCTATACGCGCGATCACGGACTCATCCGCCTCAACGGCATTACTATGCCTAACAACCGCGGCATGATCGCCCTGGCGCGAAAACTGGGCTTTGCGGTTGATATTCAGCTTGAAGATGGGATCGTCGGGTTGACCCTGCAGCTGATGCCAGCAGGTAAACAAGAGTAAGGTACTGGAAATGTTGACCACTTTAAACGGCACTGGTGGTATGATTGCCCGCTTCTGTTGTCTGCATAGTACATATAATCCTTCAATGAACAGAGAAGAAACGCACTGTGATGTTGTCAAAATTTAAGCGTAATAAACATCAACAACACCTTGCTCAACTACCGAAGATTTCTCAGTCAGTTGATGATGTAGAGTTCTTTTATGCTCCCGCCGATTTTCGGGAGACGCTACTGGAAAAAATTGCCAGCGCAACGCATCGTATTTGCATTATTGCTCTATACCTTGAACAGGATGAGGGCGGCAGCGCGATTTTACGCGCCGTTTACGAGGCCAAACGTCAGCGTCCTGAACTGGATGTCCGCATTCTTGTCGACTGGCATCGCGCCCAGCGCGGTCGTATTGGCGCGGCTGCGGCCAACACCAATGCCGACTGGTACTGTCGCATGGCGCAGGAAAACCCGGGCGTAGACGTGCCGGTGTATGGCGTACCGGTTAACACCCGCGAAGCCCTTGGCGTCCTCCACTTCAAAGGCTTTATCATCGATGACAGCGTGCTGTATAGCGGCGCGAGCCTGAACGATGTCTACCTGCATCAGCTGGATAAATACCGTTACGATCGTTATCACCTGGTGCGCAATGCCCGCATGGCTGACGTCATGTTTGAGTGGGTGGATCAGAATCTGGTACACGGCCGCGGCGTAAATCGTCTTGACGATCCGAACCGACCAAAAAGCCCGGAGATCAAAAACGACATCCGTCTTTTCCGTCAGGAACTGCGCGATGCCATGTTCCATTTCCAGGGTGATGCGGATAATGAACAGCTTGCGGTGACCCCGCTGGTGGGCCTGGGCAAATCCAGCCTGCTGAATAAAACCATCTTCCATCTTATGCCATGCACCGAGCATAAGCTGACCATCTGCACACCTTACTTCAACCTGCCGGCCGTGCTGGTGAGAAATATCATCCAGCTGTTACGCGACGGTAAGAAAGTGGAAATTATCGTTGGCGACAAAACCGCGAACGATTTCTTCATCCCGGAAGATCAGCCGTTTAAGATCATCGGCGCCCTGCCTTATCTGTATGAGATCAACCTGCGCCGCTTCCTGAGCCGCCTGCAGTATTATGTGAATACCGATCAGCTGGTTGTGCGTCTGTGGAAAGATGAAGACAACAGCTATCACCTGAAAGGGATGTGGGTTGACGATGAGTGGATGCTGCTGACCGGTAACAACCTCAATCCACGTGCCTGGCGCCTGGATCTCGAAAATGCCATTTTGATCCACGATCCACGCCAGGAGCTGGCCGCTTCGCGCGAGCGTGAGCTGGAACTGATCCGCACCCACACCACGGTGGTTAATCATTATCGCGATCTGCAAAGTATTGCTGACTATCCGGTGAAAGTACGTAAGCTTATTCGCCGTTTACGTCGTATTCGAATCGACCGGTTGATTAGCCGCATCCTGTAATTTTCAGCCCTGTCATTGACGGGGCTTTTTTATGGAGGTCGTTGTGCGTTATTTCCTGTTAACAGGCTGTCTGGTTCTGTGCGGATGCAGCCATATGGCTCAGGATAGCTGGTCTGGTCAGGACAAGGCGCAACACTTTTTAGCCTCGGCGATGCTATCGGCTGCGGGAAATGAATATGCCCAACGTCAGGGGTATAGCCGCGACCGGAGCGCTGTCTACGGCCTGATGTTTTCGGTTAGTCTGGGAGCATCAAAAGAGCTCTGGGACAGCCGCCCGGAGGGAAGCGGCTGGAGCTGGAAAGATTTTGCGTGGGACATAGCCGGTGCGTCGACCGGCTATGCCGTCTGGCAACTGGCCGAGCACTAAAGACGAACACCTTTGCCTTTTCGGTGCAGCATCAAAGAGACAATAAAGGCCAGCGCTCCCATTAGCGTGACGTACCAGAAAAAGATCGTCTCACTCCCCATCGATTTTAATGACAGGGCGACATATTCCGCCGAGCCGCCAAAGAGCGCGTTAGCCACCGCATACGACAACCCAACCCCCAGGGCACGCACCTGAGCCGGGAACATCTCAGCCTTAAGAATACCGCTGATAGAGGTGTAAAAACTGGCAATAATCAACGCGCCCATAACCAGTGCAAAAGCGGCATAAGGAGATGAAACATGCTGGAGAGCGGTCAGAATGGGCACGGTGCATAACGCCGACAAGCCGCCGAAAATCAGCATTGAGCTACGACGGCCAATCTTATCCGACAGCGCGCCGATAATGGGCTGAATGAGCATAAAGACAAAAAGCGCTACCGTCATAACCATACTCGCCACGTTCGCATGCATACCTGTGGTGTTGACCAGATACTTCTGCATATAGGTGGTGAAGGTATAGAAGGTGAGCGAGCCGCCAGCCGTAAAGCCGAGCACCATCAAAAAGGCCTTTCGGTTACGCCATAGGCCTTTAAATGAGCCCGCCTCTTTTAACGTCCTCACCTCTTTTCGCGACGTTTCTTCCAGCTGACGGCGTAACCACAGTGCCACAACAGCAAGCACGGCGCCGAGCGCGAAGGGAATACGCCATCCCCAGGCACGGAGATCTTCATCACTCAATACCTGTTGCAGGATCACCACGGCCAGGATCGCCAACAACTGGCCACCTATCAGCGTCACGTACTGGAAGGAGGCATAAAAACCTTTACGTCCTTCCACTGCGACTTCACTCATATATGTCGCGCTTGTACCATATTCTCCCCCGACGGAGAGCCCCTGGAACAAACGCGCCAACAGCAGTAATGCGGGTGCCCATGTGCCGATAGTTTCATAGCCGGGCAGACAGGCGATCACCAGTGAGCCAAAACACATCATGCAGACGGAGATCAGCATGGAGGTTTTTCGCCCTTTTCGATCGGCAATTCGGCCAAACAGCCAGCCGCCAATCGGACGCATCAGAAAGCCTGCCGCGAAAACGCCTGCGGTTTGCAGCAATTGGGTAGTGGTGTTGCCTGATGGGAAGAAGATATGGGCAAAATAGAGCGAGCAAAACGAGTAAACGTAAAAATCGAACCACTCAACCAGATTGCCTGAAGAGGCACCGACGATTGCCCAAATCCTGTGGCGAGTATCGCCGTCTGCACTTTTATTACTATCCGTATCTGTACTTGCTACGGTTTCTGTCATTTTAAATCCCCTGTCTTACATTGCGGGCCATTGCACCCATTCCAGTAAAACCAGATTTAAAATTTAACGTTAGGTAAAAAAAATGTTTCTATTATGTTTCATTTGATTTTGTGAGACGCATCATAAAACGGGCAATACCGGAGGCCATAACATCATCCCCACTTTTTTTGATGCGCTTGTTTTCTCTGTAAATAATCTTCATCAGCACGAATTTTATCCCACCATCCTTTGAACACTTTTGCCGCTTCGGCTTTAACAGGATCGTGATCTAAGGGACGAACATTGCGTTCATCATCGTACTTTTTTCCGCCTTTATGGTTGGCGTAGCGTCTGGCGCGGGTATACCCCATCTGGATAAATTTTCTGGCCATATCCATACCAACGAAATCGTCTTGCTGGCGGTACTGCTCAAAAAGCGCGTAAATTTCCTGCGCAGATTTTGTCGCAACCTCAGCATTTTTGTATCGCCAGTGGGGCAGGATTTCACTTTTGTAAGGTTCAACCAGCAGAACGCCCTGCTCTCCCCGCCCTACCTGGTAGAGCTCAGGGTGGTCACGAAAGTTTGTACTGGCGAAATCTTGTTGGTAGTTAAATGGTGGGTTCGGCAAAATAACCTCGCTGACGGTGCGTATCTTATTATTTTAGCCAGAGATTGTTGAGTTTGCCTGCGCGC